>NZ_JBNPVW010000003.1:0-922078 GCF_050434125.1 Nocardia sp. GP40
AGAATGAAACGGCAACGGAGCTCCTCGGCGACAGGCTGTCTTGGTCGACTACCTGAACCAACGAGCTCCGTTGCCCTATGCCTGAAATCCTCAAACTGCTTGCGCCACCAGCGAAAACACTAACTACCCGGCCTTGGGGAAACCCCAGTGTAACCACGGTTTTCATGGCTACTTTCGAGTTTCGTTTCAAGCGGCCTTCGAAGGTGTTGAGTACGGCTTCCCAGCGGGTGATCCAGCGTTGTCGTGCCGACACCCAACCCCGTTGAAAGATCCGATCATGATCCGCACTGCCGACGGTGAGCCATCACTCTTCGCCCAGCAACTCCGACGGCCGGCCACTCCACGTCACCACCAGCTCATCCCGCGCCCGGCTCGCCGCCACATAGAGCAACGACCGTTCCCGCAACTTCGCCTCATCTCGTTCCTCCTCCGGCACCCCATACAGGCTGTTGCGCAAAGGAACATGGTCTTCATCGACACCGGTGAGGATCACGCAGGAGAACTCCATTCCCTTCGCCCGGTGCATGGTCAGTACCTGGACATGCCCGGGCACCGCCGGAGTGTCGTCGAGCGCGCGGGCGCTGACACCGCGTTCGCCGAGCGCGCGCACCAGCTGCGTCCGGTCGTTCTTGCTGCGGGTCAGGACCGCGATGGTCGAAGGCTCGACCTCGGGGGTCAGCCATTGCTTGACCTTGTCCGCCACCACTTCCAGCTCCTCTGCGACGGAACTGCACTGCCGCAGATCGGGTTTCGGTCCGGTTCGCGCGGACCGATAGTCGCCGGCGAATTCCGGGCCTTGTTCCAGATCGTGGTACTCGCTGCCCTTCAGCACGCCCATCGCGAATGTCAGGTTCTGTGCGGTGGTGCGGTAGTTGAGCGTCAACCGGCGGGAGCGGCCGACGATCTTGATGCCGAGTCGCCCGAGCACGACTGGCTGTCCCCAGATCCGCTGGTGGGAGTCTTCGGCGATGAACAGGTCGTTGGTGCCTTCGGCGACCAGCGCGCGCAGCAGCTTCCAGTGCGTGGCGTGCAGGTCTTGCGCTTCGTCGACGATGACGTGATCGATCAGGTGCGGTAGGCCGGATTCGGCGCGCTTGCTCAGGTATTCGGCGGCGATCGCCAAAACCTCTGGGAAGCTGAGGGTTTCGTCCATGCGGCTGCGGCGCCGATAGGCCTCAATTAGCTTCCATATCGCGATCCGTTGCGGGCGTGACAAACGGACACCACGGCCGGGCCGCGGGGTCCTTGCGTACCGATCCAGTGTGGTGACCTTGTTCGCGAGCACAACCGATGTGTATTCATTGTCGAGGAACGACCACGTGGCCAGCCGTTTGTCGAGACCTGTGTCGATGTTTGCCGCGATCTCCCGCCACACCGTTTGCTGGTCCGTGCGTCTGGTCGGCACCTCGATGCGGGTTCCCAGCACCGCTTCGGTCGCTGCCCCGAGATCATCGGCTTGGCGTACGACGTCGTTGGCGAGTTTGTCCACGCTTTCGACGTAGATGCCGGGATCGCCGGGCTTCGCCGCGATCCGGATGTCCGGATCGAGCGACTTCAGATCGGCTGCGAGGTTCATGGCCAGGACCTTGTTGAACGTGGTCAACACGATGCGCGCCTGCGGATTCCGCCGCAGCAAGTTGCGCGCACGATGGATGGCGACCACGGTCTTGCCGGTGCCCGCACCGCCGGAGAGACGGAACGGTCCGTTGTAGTCCTTCCCGGCGTAGGTGCGCTGTTCGGGGTGCAGGAAGACTCGCCATGCGGCGAAGTCGCCGCCTTCGATGACTCGGCGCAGTTCGTCGCTGCCTGTGATGTAGGTGAATCGCATCTTCGAGGCGGGCCGGTCGAGTGCTTCGATGATGCGGTTGTCTTCGTCGACGGTGGTGTCGACCGGTGTCTCGGTGAACTGGTACTTGTCGCGGATCAGCGCGATGATCTCTTCGATACCGATGCCGCAGGCCAGGTCGAGCAGCGCCTCGCCTTGCCAGCCGTCGACGGTCGCGGCGACGTCGCTCAGGGCGTCGTCGTCGGCGGCGGCCAGGGCGCGTTCGGCGACGGCGGGGTGGATGCCGAGGCGATCGGTGAGTTCGGCGAGCGTGAATCCGGCCTGCGTGAGGAACCCGAGGGGCGGTCGGTTCACCTTCTCACTCGGTTGCGGTGAGGTCGCTTCGGCGCGCTCCGGAATGGTCTCGGTGAGAATGCTTTCGACGATACCGTTGACCGGGTTGACGTGCAGGGTGGCGCGTTCGGCGAGCGAATTCGCCACGTCGTGCGGCCACGTCCCCATATAGACGTAGGTGGTCTCTCCACCGCGAGGATCGACGCGGAAGAGCACCGCACGGTGGTTCAGGTCGACGCGCCCGGTCCGGACCCTGGGGTCGATCGAGCCCTTGATGGGTTCGATGTGCAGTCCCGGGGTCGTATCATCGGTTCCCAGCTTGTGGATGAAGCTGATCACCTTCTGTGCGATCGAGCCGTCGACTCGCTGCATCGCCTTGCTGTTGTGTGCCATCACGATATTCGGCATCACATCACCCCGTTCGCTGTCAGTGCCGCGACGATCGACGCGAGCTCCGGCGGGCAGATCCCCCACCCCTGGTTGATTATCGCTTCCGCGGCTTCTTCTCCGCCGTCGAACAGCACGCCGACGTGGGCGCTGGGCCACGCGAGGTCGATGACGTCGCCCTCGTCGGTCTCGAGCCCCTGCTCCGGCAATGGTGCACCCACCGCCGCGAGCTCGACAAGCAAGGCCCGCTCGATATCGGATACGGCGTTGTCGCACAACGCGTTCCACGCCGGTGAGAGGTCCTGGGAGGACACGGCCGCCACGTCCGGTGCCGAATCGTCGGCGGCCAGCAGCGTTCTGCTCGTGACCAGGTTCGCGGTGTGCAGGCCGAACCAGTTCGACAGGCGCAGCCACTCCCGCCACGCTGCACCCTCATCGGAAGCGATCTTGTCGTCCCGATCGTCCAACACCAGCACCGCCACGTTGGTACCAGTACTCGGCTGGAGGGCGGCGGTGACGGTCAGCGGGCCCTCGGCGTAGGCCCAGCAAGCGTATTCGCCGGCCGGGATCGGGTTGTCCTTCCCGTCGAGCAGGTCAAGGGCCCAGCTTGCGATGGCGGCCACGTCGCCCTTGGCCCGCTTGTCGCGCAGGAACATCATCGGCAGCCACCGGCCCACGCCGGACCATGCCTCGAGGTCAGGATCCTGCATGAAGGCCAGCAACTGTGTGATCGGGTCCGCGGCAAGGAGATCAAACAGTGCAGGCCGGACATTCTTCCTGACGCTCTTGGCTGCGCCCTCGGTATACCAGGATGGCGCATGCGTATCGCTGCGCTTGAACCGGTCGAGATCCTTGTGACCGAACGACCAGACGAGCACGCCACCGGACCGCAGGATGTTTCGCTTGCGGGCGTCGTCGGCGACACGGTTGTTCGGGCCGGGCTCGGCGTGGAATTTCCAGCCGTCGGCGAACACGGCGATCTCCGGCACGTCGGGATCGGTGGTGCTCAGCCCGAAGTCCGGAACGGCGTTGCCCATCTGAACCTGAGGTATCAACGTCCAGCGGCGAATCTTCTTGCCAGGCAGGGTAATTGTCGCCTGGTTGGCGTAGGTGCCGGGCTTCTCCTCGATCGTGGCGCCGAGGGTGCCCAGCCGATCCAGGAACGTGGCGTAGAAGTCACGCTCCAGCGGTGATTCAGCGCTGCCGACCTTCTTGGCAGGAGCCTCTTCGACGATCGACGCCGACCAGCGCTCCCACGATGCGGCCGTGCCAGGCTTCGCATCAAGAATCTGATCGAGGATCTTCGCCGCGGTCTTGCGGGACACCTTGTCGACCTCGTACGGCGGCGCGAACGGCAGCAGGCAGTTGTGGCACGCGAGCCGCTGTTCTGTTGCGCACGAGCAGTTTTCGACCACATCGCGGGCGGCGACCAGAACCGACCACACCTTGGCCGGATCGGCGAATTCGGCGAGATAGCCGGTGCCACCCGGCACCGTGTCGTGGATGAGCAGCGCGCGCTGGCTTTGCGCGTGGAGCGCGTCGGTAATCGTGGCGACATCCAGATGCTCCGGCGACCCGCCGATGACTTGACGCAGGCCGAGCAGGATCGCCGCACTCAGACTGGGATGGGCGAACGTGTCGTATTCCAGGACGTGCGGCACATGCAGCAACACCGCCTGGGTGCGCAATGTCCGGGCCAGTGCGATCTCCCGCACGTGCTTCTCATCGGCGGCCTTGCGGTATTTGCACCAGCTGCGGTGCTCGTGCGGCTGGTTGTGGCCGGCAACGCGGTCGAGTTGCCCGCAGCCGGAGCAGACGCGGAAGAGTCCGCTGGTGGTTTCGATGCCCGCGATGGTCCGCTTGCTGCCCTGTGAGGTCCGCTTGCCCATGTTGAGCCAGCGAATGTCGATACTGCGCAGGTATTCTGCGCCGAAGTCGTGGTCGGTGGCGAACCATCGCCGGGCGATGTTGTCCGGGTTGACGTCTGCGGCGGTGACGACGGTGTAGGTCTCGCGTTTGCGTTCGTCGCGGCTGTCGCTGATCGAGGCTTCATCGCGGCGGACCTCCGCCGACACCTTCGACATCTCGACCACCTGCAATTGCTGGCTCACATCGGCGATGGCACCGGTGTGGCAGCGCGGGCACTGCGTCGGCGGCGCGGCAGTCTCTGCGAGTGCGCTGATGCCGGCCCATCCGCACTGCGGGCACAGCCGCCAGGTGTGGATATTCGCTTCTCCCGCACCGAGATCGATCGCGTCGATCTGCACGGCCAACCCCTGGGCGTAGAAGGTGGATCCAGGTGCGAGTTCGGTGAGCGCGACCCGGGCTCCACGCTGATAGCTCTCGGTGTCGCCGCAGTATTCGTTGGACTCCGGATCGATCCAGGTGATGCCGACATCGAGGGTCACCGAATCATCGAGCAGCGTGTAGTTGGGCAGCACGCCGTAGCGTTCGAGCACACCCACCCAGTGCTCGTCGGTGAGGTCGCTGATGTGCTTGCGGAGCAGGCGCAGCGTGCCTTTCGCGGTCCGAAGGTTGCGACGGTCATCGTCGGTGGCCGCGGGGGAATTGGCGCGCTGCTCGAATTCCGGCAGCGCGGCGTCGACAGCCGTGCGCCGGTTGACCAGGTCGGTGACGTCCCGGTTCCAGCGATGCACAGCCTCCTGCAATAGGGCGACCAGCCCGCTGGGCTCGCCGAGCTCGGCCGGTGACGCCCAGGCCCGCAGGTTGGCGCACGTCTGCGTGTTGAGCAGAGGCCCGAACTGAGCGAGGAAGCCGTCTAGGAGTTCGTCGGCCTTCAGGTTGGCGGTGTCGATCAGCGTCGCCATCCAGGTGCCGTCGTCGAAGCTACCGAGCACGGCGCGCGCGGTGATCGGGTCCAGCGCGCCGGGCTGGCGCGCGAGCAGGTCCACGACGTGAGCCACGTACTGGCGTTGCAGGATCTCTTCAGCGGTGAGGAAGGTGGCCGGTGGCCGCACGTCACCGGAGATCACCGAGGTCGGATCGTAAAGCTTGGGCAGGTGCTCGCCACGGCCACGCACGAACGCCAGCACCAGCGAATTACCGGTGAGACGGCCCGCGCGCCCGACCCGCTGGAGATACGACGCCACCGTGCGCGGCATCGACCCGAGCATCACCGTCGACAGATCGCCGATATCGATACCCATCTCGAGGGTCGGCGTGGCGACCAGGACGTTGGGCGCGGTCGGGTCGGCACTGCCCTGCTTGAACTTGGTCTCGCATTCCAGGCGGATCGTGGTCGGCAGCAGCGAAGTGTGCTCGCGGGACACCACCCGTTTCATCTCGGACCGGTCGTAGAGCCTGCGGTAGAAGTTGTCCTGCTTCACCGCGCGGTGCAGCCTGCCCGGGCATCGGTCGAGCAGGCACGGTGCGCCGTCCAGTTGGTCGACCACGGTGACGCTGCCCGGACTGTACGTCTGGCAGACCTCGCACACCAGCAGGTGCCGACCGGCGGCCAAGTCGCCATCGGCGGGAGCGCCGACGAGGATGCCGTCTTCGCTCAATTCGTACGCGGTGAGCGACTTCTCGGTGGTGACCGTCGTCAGGATGCGTTCCTCGGCGAGTACCCCGAACAGCGAGCGGGCGAGGAAGCCCCCTTCGAACGGGGAAACCTGCAGACACCGCGCCGCCCATCGCGCGTACCAGGACGACGGCGCGGTGATCGGGTCGAAGCCTTCCGGAATGGTCCGTGCGCCCAGAGCCGGAAACGCCGGAGCTGGACGGCCTTTCGGGAAGGCGGGCATACCCTCCCCCTTCTTCCGGCCGCCCCACACCCACCGGCGATTGGCGTCGCGTTTGACGTAGGTGCCCAGCCACGGATGCCGGATCGCGCCTCGGGTCCGCATCCGCTCGAGGGTGCCGCGCACCCACTGTGTGACCGCCGTCGCGTCCGGGTCGGAGAACGTGAGTTGATGCTCCGCGCCCTGCAATGCCGCAACACCCAGTTGCGCAACGCGTTCCGGCGAGCCGAGATCCACCTCGGCGACCACGCTGCCGGTGAGTTCGAGTGTGCGACCGAGCCGGGACTGCAATCCGAATTCCAGGTCGATGTCGAACTGGACCCGCCGCAGCACCTTGCGCCGCGCTGCGCTGCGTTGCGCGGGGGTCTTGTCGGTCTGCCAGTAGGCGATGAACTCCTCGCGTTCGACGATATCGGGGGCGAGTAGATGGTAGCGACGACTCGGGTCGTTGCCGGCCCGGTCGATCACGGCATCACACAGTTCGGTGAGTGTCACCATGCCAGAGTCGGACACCTTGGAACCCAACGCATTGCGCAACGTCGAACGCAAACTCAAAGTGTGCGAGCGGGCCTGGACGAAACCGGCCCGGTGGGCGGCGTCCTGCACGCTGTCGGTGAACATGAGCGCCTTCTTCTCGTCGGCGTCGAGGTCGGCGTCGCCGAACATGCTCGACAGCGCCACCGACAGCTGGGTGGCGATCGCGCTGCCGAGGAACCGGATCCCGTCGGCCGCATTGCAGGCCGGGCACACGTCTTTGCGCGAATCGTCGTCGGCCGCGGGCCCGTGCAGCACCAGGACGGGCAGGACGCGTCCTTCCAGCACCTCGGCGCTGTCGGGATCCGGTGCCTTCTCGCTGATCTCGCGTTCGTCGATGTGTAGCCAGCGCAATCCCTCGACCAGCGTGTCGAGCTGGGCCTCGACCGGGGCGGAAATCAATGCCCGGAACCTGGCGCCGCCCTGGGCGTGGTAGCCGCGCACGGATTTCTGGTCGGGGTCCAGCGCGCTGCCGGTCGGGGCCAGTCGTAGGCCCCATCCCGAGCGACCGCAGTGCCTGCAGAACAGCGCGGTCATGTACTCGAGGTTCGGGTCTTCGACCGCACCGTCGTCGCCCCACCGGAACAGCGTCGTCGCCGACAACGCGCGATCGATACGGGAAAGCTCCCGAACCCACAGGTGCACATCCACACCCAGCGCGCTGCGGCCGATCTCGGCACGCAGGTGCGACAGCGCGGCGAAGAAGAAGTCGAGGTAGCGCTGCCGCTTGGCCTGCCCACGCGGATTGTCCCGCCCGCTGGACGGCGGGGGCAGCACCGCCTCCGCGAGTTCGGCCAGCGACACCGCCTCCGTGGCCCGCTTCAGCACCTGAGCCAACAGGTTGTGCTTTTTCAGCAGGTCGAGTTGCTCGGCTGCGTCGAGCCGACGCAGTGCAGCTGCCATACGCTCCGGCTCTTCGTACACGCCGTCGTTGCGTTCGAACAAGCCCGCCAGCACGGTGGCGGTGAGCTGGGTGTTGCTGGGTGAGGTCTCGACCAGGGCTTCGAGCCGTTCGACGGCATCGTCGACCGCTGGAACGACGCCCCGATATAACCGATCCAGCTCGGTATCGCGGTCCGCCAACCATTCCGCTGGGCTTACCCGGGTTTCGCCGACGAGCGTGTCCTCGGTGAAGACCTCGCCGAAGACGGTGTGCGCGAAGTCCAGCATCGCCGTCGGCTTCCCGTTGGAACCGAGCGTCGCGGACGTAGCGACCGGCGTGATCCGCCCGAGCGGCCGCGCGCGATCCTCGTCGGTGACCGGTGACGAGGAGTCCCAATACGACTTCACCGCCAGCCCCAGTCGGCGCAACAGCATCGCCACATCGGTGCCCTGCGCGCCGTCGTAAGTGTGGAATTCGTCGAGCACCACATACTGCAGTGACAGCGCCGACTGCCGCCACATGGGCGCCCGATCCGGCCGTAGCAGAAGATGATCCAGCATTTTGTAGTTGGTGAGCAGGATGTCCGGCGGTGAATCATGCATCAGCCGCCGATCGGTGATCAACCCCTCCGCCGATACCATCGTGCGCCCACCCGAGGACTGCTCACCGGTGTAGAGGCCGGCCGTCACACCCGCAAGCTCAGGATGCGTGGTGATGAGTTTGGCCAGACGCTGCTCCTGGTCGTTGGCCAGGGCATTCATCGGGTAGATGATCAGCGCTTTCATCCCGGCCACGCCCTGCTTCTTGGCGCGCATCACGTGGTCGAGGATCGGGATCAGGAACGACTCGGTCTTACCCGAGCCGGTCCCGGTCGTCACCAGGGTCGGCAGCGGACGCTGCTGAAACTTGGTCGACAGCCGCTCGAACGCCTTCGCCTGATGCTCGTAGGGGACGAAACCCTTTGGCCACCAATCCAGATGCATGCCCCAATTGCCTTGCGCCGGCGCGAACGGCAGCCGCAGCCGCACATACGGGCCCTTGAACATGCCATCAGCCGGGTGACCGACGAAATCGCTCAACGCACCCTGGGCATCCGGATCGGTCAGGGCGAACGTGGTGGCGAGGTAGTCGGTCAATCCCTCGCGCAGGCGGTCGGCCTGCAACGTCGGCAGTAGCGCCCCCATAGTCGACGTGTATCCCTTCTACTGCTGGCGGTGGTCGCTGACAGCGGTTCGGAGGAGCGGCATTACGACTGGCTTTCGAGCAGCGCGGAAAAGTGCTTGTGGGCCAGTTCCATATCGCGCTCGCGGTCGACGCCGACGAACGGTTCGACGTAGGTGACGCCGTCGACGGTCAGTTCGGATGGGCTGAGGCCGCCCTTCTTCCGGTAGTCGGAGGCGAGTTTGGTCGGCAGCTGGCGGCCGTTGGCGTCGTATAGGGCCTCGCGTTCGTACTTCTGGAGGACCGGGAATTGGGTGCGGTAGATCGTCAGGAGTTCGTCTGCCGTGATGTCGAGCATGATGGCGACTATGGCGTCGATTTCGACGAGGGCTTGGCGGCGGTCAGCGGCGCGGCGGAGGGGAGTGTGCCAGGTCCATTCGGCATCGGTATCACCGAGATCGGTGGCACTACCTACGCCGACACCAGGTACCCACGAATCGTGTTGCCAGCGTGAGCTGTACAGCCCTGACCACAGAGTTGCATACGGCTGCACGAGGCAGTTCAGCCTGAGGGTGCGCAAGAGGAGTTGTGGCTCGAGCTGATGTCCACGTACGTGTGGAATCTTCCCAAGTGCTGAAGTTTTGACGTGTCCAACCCCCATTACCTTGATAAGGAAATCCGCAATAATCGAACTGGTAAACCCAGACATTAAAGCCAGATCAGAGTTGTCTTCGGTGGAGAGTGAGAGTAGGCCGCCAACGTGTGAAGGGCCAGCTGGTATGAGCGCTGAATGAAGCGTACGAACTGTCGCTGAGTCGCACATTTCTCGCCAGGCCAAGCGGAAGTAGTTCGAGCTGGGCTCGCCGTTCCAGTGTGGATATGCTGCTGCATACTCCGACCGTGGCCGGGCTACTCGGTAGTTCGTTCTCGGCATGAAGTCGCCGCCGATGGTTTCGAGTGGAATATCCGAATAATCTTGTTGGTGCTTCGCGGTGCTGTTTGGTTGTTTGAATAATGGAGTCGACACGCTGATATGCGGTCCTTGGAGGATTACATCTTCCCATTTTTCGGGCACCTCGGAACGGGACTCGAAGTAGCCGAGCTTTCGGTCTGCGGATTCGTGCCAACCAGCAGTCCATTCGAAACCCAGGTCGCCCAGGCGAGGTGCGGAGGCGATCTTGTCCAGAACCTCCGCACTGGCACGGTTGACTGGGTACAGCATGCGGGCCTCGTTGGCAGGTGTTCCGGGTGCGTCGATCAAAGCTGCCCACCCGGACAATTCTGATTCGGTAACTTCGATGATTCGCTCTCGATGCGGACGGAGATCCCAATTATCGCTTTCGTCGCGAATCCTAGGGGGTGGACCAGTCCCGTCGTGTGCTAATGACCTTTCAATTACGTCAGGGTGGAATATGGAGCCAGCGTGAAGGAATTTGATGGTGCTGTTTGCTTGTCCATAGATGTGGACTCCAAAAGTGCGCTTGTCGCTAATTTCGCGGAACACGTACATATTGTTCTTGAACCCCCAGTGGCGACGTAATCGCACGTACGCTGCTCGGCGAAGGTTGGTTGCGCGAAGCTCGGTGAAATGACTTTCCGGATGGATCAGCGAAACGATCCCACTTAGCGCGGATGATCTCCACGTGCGCTCCATGAAGCATCGGTACATGTCGGGTTGCAACCCGGTCAGTACAGGCCGGTCGATGCTTGAGCTGAGATGCTGGTTCTGCCCTGCCTGATCCGCGCGTTCATTGAGGAAGACAGCACACGCATCAGGTAGGACTAGGATCTCGGCGGATTTGGCCCGCTTGAGTTGTTCTGATGGTTTTACCGCCAGCTGCCACCACGGATCGAACTCGGCTAGCACGCTTGCCTCGTCCCAATCCGGCCGCACCCACGGCGGATTACCGACCTGAAGATCAAACCCGCCGCGCGCGAACACCGGGGCGAAATCAAGCTTCCAGTGATGGAAGCCCTGCATCTTAGCGATATCGGCCGCGACGGTCAGCCAAGGAAACTCTGCGACCGCCGCCTCGATCGATTTCACTTGCGCGAAAGTACGGTCGGTGTCTTCGGCGATATCCAGCTCGAACCAGCTCAGGTCGCCCGCGATGCTGGTCTGCCCGTACTTCTCGTACTTCCCGGCCTTGGGTGTGATCCCGAGCAGAGCTTCCAGCCCACCGATCCACCGATCCCAGTCCGGTGCGGGGATGTCGGTGGTCAATGGCCATGACCAGAGCGCGCACCAGGCGTCCATGACTCGGCGGAGCCGACGGTAGGCGCCGTTCTCGTCGTGCAGCACCGCTTCGATCTGCTCGCGGGTCACGGCAGGCGTGTACTCGACGGGCTCGCTGCCCCACAGATGCAGGTCACGCCGGATTTCGGATTCGGCAATGGCGAGCCGGCGCAGCGTGAACTGCCACAGAGTTTCTACGCGCTGGGCGAGGGAGGCGAGGCGTTTGGCGATGTCCTTTGACGGGGTCTTGCGGATGTCGTTGCGCCACAGGCGTAGTTCTTCACGCTTGTCCGGTGCGTAGGTCTTGGCTTCGGCGGTGTCGATCACTGCCCCCCACCCTTCGGCGGGCAGCAGGAAGTGGTGGATGCCGATGCCGATCTCCTCGCCGAGCGGCACGTCCTTCGGAACGGTCTTGAGCCACGCCTTTTTCGCGAGCTCGTTCGGCATGTAGACCCCGCGCCGGGCTCCGATGAGGGAGTTGCCTCGGCGCAGATGCAGCCCGAACCACGGGGCTTGCAGACCGGCGACCATGGTGTCCAGCCATAGCGAGATCTCGGCCAGCTCGACGGCTGTCGCGTTCAAGTCGACGCCATACACCTGGTGCAGCGCGATGTGCGCCTTCACCTTCTGCAACTCGACCGGATACTGGTCGGGTTCGATGCGTTCGCCGAGATCTTCCTGCTTGCGCTTGAGGTATTCGGCGGCCAGCTGGCGGACGGCTTCGATCGCGAACGCGCCGGAGCCCAGCGCGGGCTCGCAGATGGTGAGCTGAAGGATCTCCTCGAGGGAGGTCCTACTGTCGTTCTGGTCGAGCAATTCCTCCAGCGCTTGGGACACAACGAATTTCGTCAGCACCTCTGGTGTGTAGTACGAGGCGGACTGCTGCCGTTCGCGCCCGGCGAGCCGGAAGACGAAGGTGCCCTTGCGATGCAGGACCGGCTTGAGTTCGTGCGTGTCGGGGTCCTCCGCCCGCACGAAGTCGGATTCGGCGAGGTGATCGGAGCGGTCCACCGGCACCACCCAGGAGCCCTTCTCCGGGTCACCGTTCTTGGCGACCTCGTAGAGGTCTTCTTCGGCGAAGAACCCGGTGTAGGACATCAGCCCCTCGTACACCGCGCCGAGTTGGTTAATGCCGAGTTCGGCGTAGCTGATGAAACCGCGGTCGGCGCCCTTGCGGGACTTGCTTTCCTTGGTGAGCAACAGGTGTTCCAGCACGCGCTGCGTCGCTTCGTTGCCGAGCTTCACCTCGTCGATGAGCGCGGTGGCCTTGGCGGAGAACAGGTCCGCGCGCAGCGGATTGAAAACCAGGCCGGGCGCGGGATCGTCGGCGACGTCGTCGCGGACATGCGGGGTGTGACCGCCGTCGACCAGGTCGAACAGCTTTTTCAGCGACTCGTACAGGTGGGTGCCGGTGCGGGTGCGGTGCGAGACGAATTCGGTGAGGGTGAGTTCGCGCAGACGGTCGAGGCCGTAGCCTTCTTCGTATTCGGCGGCGCCGGTGGGCAGTACCTGCATTTCCGGTGACGCTTCGGCATACAGCAGGAACAGGATACGGTAGAGGAAACGCAGGGCGTGTTTGGCCAGGTCGTTGCCGTCGATGCCGTCCATGGTCAGGCTGCGTTCGGCGCGGCGGCGGACCACTTCGTTGGCGATGATCTCGATGGACAGCCTGATGCCTTCGCGCAGGTCCTTGGAGACACCGACGGTGTGGTTGACCGAATCCTTCAGGACCTCGGTCCACCAGATGTTCCCGTCGGCGTCCGGCTTCAATGCTTGATGGCCGAAAATAGCAGCGACGCGGTCGATTTCGCCGCCTCGTGCCTCGTGTTTGCGTTCAGCGACGACGAGAAGGTTGACGGCGAGGTAGCGGCCTTCGGCCCAGCGTTCCTTCTCGGTGAGCAGATGCCACTGACCGGCCTGCACCACCACGAACGCCGGCGGCTCGTCGGAGAGGAACGCCGCGGACACCGCCTTGGACACCGAATCGACCGGCTTGTCGTCCTCGAGGGCGGCGCTGATCAGTCGGCCGGTGTCGTGGTCGAGCAGATCCTCCAGGGAGGAGACCGGATTCGCTTGCAGGAATAGCACATTCGGCACGCCGGGCAGTTGCGCGTCGGGGATTTCCAGTTCGGAGCCCGCGCGTACGGCGGTGAACGAACCCAGTTCGCCCAGGTAACCGAAGGCGGCACGCACTGCGGCGTGTGCCTTGGGTGCAGTCTCCGGGTTTTCCGCGAGCGCGGCGAGCTCGGTCTGCAGGTCACGTGTCGCGGCCAGCAGGGAACTGCGGACGGTGGGGCGGCCTTCTTTTGCTTCGGTGTCCCAGAGTTTGCGCAGTTCCATGACCTTGCCGTGGAACGATTCTTTCACCGAGTCGGTGGTGAAGTAGTGTTCGCTGATCCAGTCCTCGCCGACGACGATGGAGTCGAAGGAAGCCATGGTCACTGATCCTTTTCGGGGACGATCACCAGCAGCGGGCGCACCAGTTGCTGGGTGGGGGCGAGCGATTCGGCGAGGCGCTGTTCTTCGGCGATCCGGCGGGAGAGCTTGTCCACCTTCTTTTTCTGACCATGGAGCAGCTCGAGCTGTTCAGCGCCGGAATACCAGCGGTCGGCGCGCTGTCGCCACGCGTCGAGGCGTTCGTGGGCGGTCTGTTCCTGTTGATCGAGGACCAGTCGCATCGACTGGCCGGCCTTCTCCACTGCGACCGGGATGAGCTGTTGCAGGGTGTCGGTGGCTGTGATCGGGCCGGGGTTTGCGGTGCCTGGCTTCAAACCGGTGTCGGTGAGCAGGAATTCGAGGTCGGAGTGGGTTGTCACCATCGCGAACGACGGGTTGTGCGGGTCGAGGAACTCGACGGTGGAGAAGACGCGGGAGATGAGTTGACCGCGCTGGTTCATCAGCGTGCCCATCAGCAGGACGGTGGTTGCGGTGAGTGAGCCTCGGATGGCGAAGATCTGGTTGCGGCCCAGCGCGCTCAAGGCGCGGTCGCTGGCCCAGTCCAGCACCGGATGCAGTGGTCCGAGGAAGTGCGCTTCCGGCCAGGTGGTGTCGTCGACGCCCTTGCCCTTCTTGGCGGCATCCAGTTGGGCGTCGCCGACCTGGCGGGAGGTGGCCAGTTTCAGGCGATCCAGGACGCCGTGCTGGAGATAGTTCTGTGGCAGCTGCCCCAGCCGTTGTTTGAGGTCGCGTGGTGGAACCAGTTCGGCGATACCGTGATTGGCGTGCACGGTCCAGCCGACGCCGCCCGCGGCGGGGTCGGCGTGCGGGATGTCGTGGAAGCCGGCACGCAGGGCTTCGTCTAGGAAGCTGATGTCGTCGGAATACAAGCTCTGGCGCGGGAGTTCCGGCAGGTTGGGTGTGTCCTCGGATTCCAGGTCCAGCTCGGCGAAGAACGCGTCGATGTCGTCGCCGCCGATCACCTCATCGATGCTGCGTACCTGGTCGTCGAGGGTGGTCTTGCCCGCCAGGACATCGCGGATCGCTGATTCCTCGTCGCCCACACTGTGTTTGCCCATCAGTGACGCGACGTCGCCGAGGGTGGAGTGTGCTTGGTTCTCGCGTTCCAGCAGGCGCGAGAGGACACGCAGGTCGCCGGAGAATTCCGGGTCCGCCGGTTCCAGGATCAGCGACGAGATGACCGGTGGGCGTTTCTGGCCGTAGCGGTCGATGCGGCCGTTGCGTTGTTCGATGCGAATCAGCGACCACGGGATGTCGTAGTGGATCAGGTGGTGGCACTGTTCGTGCAGGTTCACGCCCTCGGACGCGACGTCGCCGGTGACCAGCACCCGGATCGGTGAGGTCTCCAGTTTGAAGTTGTCGACGATGGTCTGCTGTTCGATGTCGGACAGGCCGCCGTGCAGCATGGCGACGTTCTCTGGCTGCAATCCGATTGCATCTGGGAGCAATTCGGTGAGCCACTTCAATGTGGCGACGCGTTCGGCGAACACCACTGCGCGGGTGGGCGACTTCGTGCCGACACCGATCTCCCGCAGCCGCTGGATCAGCGCGGCCTGCTTGCCCGCCGACTCGGTGAAGGCCTTGTCGTTGAGATCGGACAGGATGTTGAGCGCGAGCAGTTCGGTGTGCTGCTCGGGAGTGTGCGGGCCACCTTTGTCCTGCAGCTTGGCACGGCGCTGATTGATCGACTCCCGCAACGCGGCGGGCGAGGATAGGAATGCTTTCGCCAGCGTCCAGCTGAACAGCACCTTGGTCTCACCGGAGTACGGTGACGCTCCGGTGAGCGGATGCAACCAGACCTGCGACAGCTCCTGTGCCACAGCGTTTTCCACCAGCGATGGTTCGACCAGGCGGTGCACGGGCTCGGCGCGTTCGGCCCAGTCGCTGCCGACCTCGGCGGCCACCTCGTCGTGATGGCGGTGCCTGCGGATCAGTAATGCGGAGACGTCGTCTTTGGTGAACGACCCGTCCGCCGCGACCGCCGTTGGATCCAGCAGACGCAGCAGTTCGGCGAACGATTCCTCACGACCGTTGTGCGGGGTGGCCGACGCCAGGATCAGTGCCTCGGTGTTCGGGGCGAGCACGCGGGCCAGCTCGTTGTTCTGGGTGCCGACATTGGTGAGGTTGTGCGACTCGTCGATGACCACCGCGTCCCAGTGCTGGCGTTCCAGATGGGCTTTGTAGCGTGGGCTTTTGAGCGTGTCGATCGAGATGATCGCGCGCTTGTAGTAGGTGAACGGGTTGCGTGTGGCCGGAAGCTTCTGACGGACCTTCTGGATGCCGGCCGAGTCCAACCGTACGAACGGCAGCGCGAATCGGCACCACAGCTGGTGCTGCGTCTGCTCCAGCACGTGCTTGGGCGTGACGATGAGGATGCGTTCACCGCGGCCGCGCCGGACCAGCTCGGACAGGATCATGCCGATCTCGAGCGTCTTGCCGAGACCGACGGCGTCAGCGAGCAGAATCCGCGGCCGGATCAGACGCGGATCCAGCGCCTTCGCCACCGCGGCCCGCTGGTATCCGAGCGAATCGGCCAGCATGCGTGTCGACACCGTCAGCGTTTGGTCGCCGTATGGGAATGGCGTTTTGCGTAGCAGAGCTTCCAGCCACAGGCGGGAGTCGCGGTAGCCCGACGAACCATCCGGTACGACTTCGGCTTTGGCGGGATCGAGCACCTCGATGTCGTCGAGACTGTCGTAGAAGGTCGCGGTGGTATCGGCGACCAACTCCGATAGCCCGCGCACCCGGACCAGCCATCCATCCGACCCCTGCTCGGCGGAGGTGACCAGCCACTCCTCGTTGCGGATAAGGACAATCGAACCGGGCGCGACGTTCAGCGAGTCGCGCGCTTCCGCAGAGGTCATCGGTCGTGCTCCTGTGTAAAAGTGTTCAGCCCACTGAACTTACCGTCTCTGGAACGATTTGTGTTTCAGTCTGTTTCGAACTGGGTACTTTGTATTGTTGCCTGTGGGTTTGACATTGGACGGCTCGAAGGCGAACCCTTCACCAGTGCACCCGGAGATGGGTTGTCACCGGGACGATCCCAGCGGCCTCCAGAGCCTCCTCCACGCGGACAACCCGGTCGGCGGTCATTCGTCCCCGAGCATTGTGGGTAGGTCGCCCGAGTCGCTGCATCAACTCGTCGACCGACACCACGTAGCGGCGGTTCCGGGCGGGAAGAACCGCGCGCACACTGTCATTGGTCAGACACAACAGAGCGCGGATGGACACGTCCTCACCAGCAGCTCGCAGCAGGCGCGCCAGCGCTGCGCTTTTGTTGGCTGTGATCCGGAGCGGGTCGCCGTGCTCGATCCGTTCACCGGTCTCCGAGGTCTGGACCCATATGTCACCAATCACCTCGACATCACCTCGCCAGGCTTTGAGCTCAACCATGTGCAGCCCACTCGGCGCGGCAATCAGTAGATCGACCTCGTACAGGCTGCCCATCGCTGTGGCGAAGCTGAAGTTGGACCACGCTCGCCAGGGATCTGCATCAGGCATGGCCAGGCGGATTCGCGCCAGGCCGGCCCGCTCGTGCATGAAGACCGATTCGTTGATCGCCGTCCAGCGCTGCCGAGCTTGCGGTCTGTGCTGCAGCATCATCCGCGGATGCGGCTGTGTGTCGTTCGGGTTGCACACCGTATTCCTCCTTCGGCGCGGTGTCGGTGTGATCGCCACCAGCGGACAGATCGCGATCAGTGCTGACAGGTCGGGTCAGCTACCGCAGCGACACCGTCGCGCCACCGGAAAACATCGAATCGTGCAGGACGATCCGATCCGGAACGTCGCCGGCGGGCAGGTCGAAAACCACCTGGGCGGTCACGGAATTGCCAGGGTTGATCTCCGCGTAGAGGCTGGTGTCGGCTTGCAGATTGATCGCGGCGGACGCGTCGTTGGTGAACCTGCGGTTCTGCGCGTCGTAGACGTACTGGTTGCCGGGGGAGAAACCCTGCGGCACGGAGCCGATGTTGCGCACGGTGATCGAGACGATCGAGTACGAGCCCTGGGCCTTCTTCTGCAGGTACGGGTTGTCGCCGATGATCGAGAGACCGTTCTGCACGTTCGTGACGACGAACTCGAATTTGCCGTCCCGCACTGGGGTGTTCAGGCCGGGTGGCGCGGGTTTGGCCGGTGGCTCGGTCGGCACTGGCTTGGTTGTCGGCAAGCTCGACGCGGCGGGAGCGGGCGCAGCCGCGACGGGTGAACTCGCGGCGGTGGTCTTGCTGTCGGCCTTGTTGTCGTTATTGCCCGACAGCGCGCCGCCGAGCCCGCACAGCAGGATGAACCCGCCGACGACGCTGAGGGCGATGATCAGGGTTGAATTGGACTTCTTCGGGGGTACGGGTGGCCGCGGGTAGGGCGGCCGGCCCGGGATCTGTGGTGGGATCGGGCCTTGCGGGTAGGTTGCCCCGGCTGGGGTCTGTGGCGGAACCGGGCCCTCTGGATAGGGCATGGGACCGTGCGGATTGGTCATCGGAGGCGCTCCTCGTTTCTAGGATCAGAGCTGGTTGTGCGGGCAGTAGGCGTCGATGGAGGCGTCGAGGAAGCTGTACGGGTAATCGACTGCGCCCCGGTTCTTCTCGGCAAGAACGATGTGGTTGTGCTCCGTGTTGCCGTACGCATCGAGCCACTGGCAGTCGGCATGTGCCAGGCGGATGGCAGCGTCCTGGGTGTCGCAGGATTCCTCGTCGAAGTACGACTCGCGCAGGAAGAGGTAGTCGGCGCTGCTGCGCAGGCTGCAGCCACTGGAGGACGAGCCGCCAGCCGAACCGCTGGGCGGGGCGGCGACTGCAGCGGGCGCCAGAGCGGTGAGGGTGGCGGCCGTGCCGATGGCGAGCAGCGTCGCGAACGTGCGGGTGGTGAGCATGAGATTTCCCCTGGTGATGGTGCGGTGAAAACAGCCCGGTGCGGACGTCGGCCGGGTCGGAAGCTGTTGCCGCTCTGGCGAGAACGAGTTCGTCTCGGTGGGCGGCGAAGCTGATGTAAAGATACGGTGGCTGTGAAAGCAATGTCAAACGTTTTTCGGAGGTTGATTTTTGCTCACAGATCGGCCAGGGTGGACGGAACAGCCTCGAGAGGAATGGCATGCCCAAACCCGTGTCCACGGTCAGTGCCGCCGAGCTCTCCCGGCTCGCCGGCGTCACCCGCGCGACGGTGAGCAACTGGCGGCGAAGACACAGTGATTTCCCCAAAGCGGTCGGTGGCAGCGAGGCCCGGCCGTTGTTCGACCTGCATCAGATGCAGGAGTGGTTGGCGGCACGCGACATTCGGCCGGCAGACTCGCCGATGGCCGAGTTGCGAACGATGCTGCGCGCGGACGTGACACCCGACGATGCCTTCCGATTCATGCAATCGCTGCGGCGGGCCGAGGATGGGTGGGTCTTCGACGAGCGCGACTCGGCGAGCGCCGAGTTCGCTACGCGCGCGGTACCTCTCGTGGAGCGAGTGAGCGCGATCGACGGCGCGCGAGTAGCGATCGACGCACTGGCCGAACGAGCGCTCGAGGATGCCGTCGCGACCGGCATCTACGGCACACCGGAGCGGCTGACAGCTTTGATGGCCGAATTGGTCAGCACACCAGGCGAAACGGCGGTGCGCAGTGTGCTGGATCCGGCGTGCGGTGGCGGCTCGCTGCTGTCGGCTGCCGCCGAAATCGGCGCGGTCGATCTGTACGGGCAAGACGTCGTCGCGGTGCAAGTCGAGCGCGCCCGGTTGGCAGTGCACGCGGAGACCGATCTCGCACCGGACGTGCGCCTCGGCGACAGCCTGGTCGCCGACGTGTTCTCCGACCTTCGAGTCGACGCTGTGCTATCCAATCCGCCCTATGGCCAGCGGGACTGGGGCGTCGGGGAACTCGCATTCGATACCCGGTGGGAGTACGGACTGCCGCCGCGTCTGGAGTCAGAGCTGGCCTGGGTGCAGCATGCGGTGGCGCATCTGCGGCCCGGCGGGACCGCGGTGTTGTTGCTGCCGCCCGCGGTGGCGTCCCGGCCATCCGGGCGCAAGATTCGCACAAATCTGGTCCGTTCCGGTGTGCTGCGGGCGGTGATCGGATTGGCCCCGGGGGCGGCGCCGCCATGGCATGTCGGGTTGCAGATCTGGGTGTTGCGGTCACCGCACCCAGACGCGCGGCCATCCGATGCACTGCTGTTCGTCGACTCGACCAGGGTGCCGACCGAGGGCGAGGACCGCATCGCGTGGGATGCCGTCACCGACAGCGTGGTTCGGGCGTGGCGGACGTTCGACGGTGGGAATGACGCGGTGCCCGAGCTGGGGATCGCCGCCGCGGTCGGATTGGTCGACGTGCTCGACGACGCCGTAGATCTCACCCCTGCGCGCTACGTCCATTCGTCGCTGGATTCCGGCGCGGTCTCCGACCGGGTCGACGCAGCCCTAGCACAGTTGAGTGCGTCAGGTGACGAATTCGCCGCAGCGCGAGCGGCGCTGGCGGGATGGACCGGGTCGCCGACGAAGTCGTGGCGCCACGTCACCATCGCGGATCTGGTGAATCATGGTCAGTTGCAATGGATTCGGGCGCAGCAGCCGAGCAAGGAGGTGAGCACGTCGCGGGATCAGCGCTCGGTCCTCACAGTATCGGATGTCGGAGCGGGCAAGCCCCCCTCCGGGACGATGAGTACGGCGCAGCCGGCGGAGCAAGTCGAGATCGAACTTGGCGATGTGCTGATTCCCGTCATGCGCAGTGACCGGACGGGCGGGCGCAACGTGCGTGTTGCGGGGCCGAACGATGTGCAGGCGATTCGCGGCCCACACCTGCACACACTGCGCGTCGACCCGGAACGTCTAGATCCCTGGTTCGTAGCGGGAGTCCTGACCGGCTCCGACAACGTATCCGCGACACGCACGTCCACTGTCCGGTTCGATCCCAGCAAGCTGCGGATTCCGGTGGTCTCGCTGCCGGAGCAACAACGTTACGGCACCCTGTTCCAGCAGTTGTTTCAGCTGCGGATGGCTGCCGCGCGCGCGGCCGAAGCGGCCGAGAATGTCGCTGATCAGATGTTCACCGGGCTCACCGTGGGCGTGCTCGTCCCCGCCGACGAGATTACCGACCCGAGCGCACGGGGCTAGCGCGCAACCGGCGGGTAGCTGAGCGGCGCTGCTACCGTTTCGCTGATACGAGCGACCGAGCGGAGGGGGATGGCCGTGGAGCACGAACCGCTCAGCCGATCGGGTGAGCAAGAGTTCGCGGAACAATTCGGTGCCCCCGTTTACAACACGCGGTACTACGGGAACGACGGCGACCGGCGCTGGTCATCGACAGACGATGCTGTGGGCTGGATGCGTTACTGCCTCGGCCGAGCCGCCAGCGCCGGGGCGATCGCGGTCCTCATGCCCGCGTCGGCGGCGACGAATCGGCAGGCGCGTCCGCTGCGCAGCGTGCTCCTGCGCCACGGAGCGCTTCGCGCGATCGTCTCGGGGCTGCCGGACGAGCAGGACTTGTGGTTGTTGGGTGAGCCCGATGGGGTACGGCCCGATTACCTTCTCTTGGTTGCCGCGTCGCAGAACCCGGCGGCTATATGGCAAGCCTTTCAACAAGGTCCCACGCATCCCGATGCGGCACCGCACGTGGTGCGCATCGTCGACCGTCTCGACGAACGAATCGACCTGACTCCGGCCGAGATTCGGGGGGACCAGCTCGACCGGTACCCCGCACTACGCACGGAGCTCGAGCAGCCGGTGGGAACGCCGCCGCTGCTCGAGCCGAACGCCGTCGTGCACGCAACGGTGTCGCTCGGCGAACTAGCCGAGGCCGGGGCGGTCAGCTTCCTGCGATCGCCGCCGACGGTCGCAGCGGGTGACGGCGCGACGCCGATGCTCACCGTGAAAGACGTTCGGTTGGGGCGCCCGCCGTCGCGGCAGGGGGACGCCGGTGTGCCGGGTGCCGTGCTCATTCGCTCGGGCGATGTCGCGGTGGTGCCGAGCGCACCGGTGGTGCGGGAGTGCACCGACGACGGCGTGTTGCTCGGGCCAGGCATCGAGCTCGTGCGAGCCGATGCGAAGCTGATCGATTCGCGATTCCTCGCCGGTGTGCTGCGGGTGGCGGTGGATCGGGTGAGCGCCGGCGGCGTCGACCTGTATGACGTGGGGTTCCCGCGGCTCCCACTGGCCGAACAGGGCCGATACGCCAATGCCTTCACACAGCTGCAGGAACTCGAGCAGGAATGGCATCGGCGGCGCGGGGAACTGGAGCAGTTGGTGCGCATCGGTTTTGAAGGTCTGGCCACCGGGCGTCTGCGTCCCAGCGGTGGCGGGTAATTTCGAGTATTTGGCTCGGTGGACTCACGGAGGTAATTGCGGTGCACCCGCAGGTCGTCGGTGGCCGATACGAACTCATCCGTCCGGTGGGTTCGGGTGGGATGGGGCAGGTCTACGAGGGGTTCGACCGGAACCTGAAGCGCCGGATCGCGGTGAAGCTCACGCACGCCAATCTCGATTCGGACCCTGAGTGGACCACACGCTTCCTGCGCGAAGCCGAGGTGATGGCGAGTGTCAGTCACCCGGGCATGCCGGCGATCCATGACGCGGGAATCGTCGAAGACCAGTCGCAGCGGCCATTTCTCGTCATGGAATTCGTCGATGGCGACACCTTCGAGGACCTACTGGCGCGACAGGGGCCGTTGCCGATCGGCGTCGTCGCCACGCTCGGCGCCCAGGCCGCCGCGGTCCTGGCCGCAACGCACCGGCACCGGATCTACCACCGCGACCTCAAGCCCTCGAACCTGATGCTCTGTGACAACGGGACGGTCAAAGTACTCGACTTCGGGCTGGCTGTGGCCCTCGATTCCGGCCACAGCCGTTACACCACCACCGGCCAGACCATCGGCACGCCCGCGTACATGGCGCCCGAACAGATCGAGGCGCATGAGGTGACACCGCAAACCGATCTTTATGCGCTAGGGCTGATTCTACACGAGTTGCTCACCGGCGATCGTGTGATGGTGGGAGACAACCCGTTCACGGTCTGGACACACCAAGTCTCGCGACGTGCACCAGAAATCCGCACCGAGAGGCCCGATACACCAGCCGATATGGCCGGAGCGATCATGTGCATGCTGGAAAAGAACCCCGAGAGTCGCCCAGCCAGCGCAGGAGTGGTGCATACGGTGCTGATGCGCCACGCAACCGAACTGCGTGCGCTCGTGGACGACATACACAGTCCGGCAAGGATGTACGCACTGGCCGTGGGGGCTTCGTCGGGGTCGGGCACCTCGCCCACGATGCTTACCTCCACGGCGCTCAACCATCCCGACACAGCCACACCGGCAGGTTCTATTCCAACTGATGATTTCAGCCGCGGCGACCTGCACCGCGCGATAGATCGAGCACGCCATCTCGCCGACGAGTCGCGCTACCATCCGGCGATTCGCGAACTGAAGACTGTGGTGGAAGCTGCTGTACCCCTATTGGGTTCACGCGATGCCGATGTGGTCGACGCCCGGGTGAAGCTCGCTGACCTGCGCGCGGAAGCGAGCGCTCACAGCGAGGCGGCCGAACACTATCGCGCCCTCATCGACGACCTCACCGCCGAGCGCGGACCCTACGATGACCAGGTCATGCACTGCCAGCGCCAACTCGCTGTCTGCCAGGTGCACCTCGGCGACCTGAGTGCGGCACGGGATCGTCTGGAGAGATTGAAGATTCAGATGGAGGCACGGCACGGACAGGCCGACCTCCGGGTAGTGGAGTTGGGCGAGCTGATCGAGGGGATTCGCGCTCGGGGAGCTGAACATTGAGGAGTGAACTCGAGCGATCTGGCTCGACGGTCCTGGTACTGGCCGAAGGCTTCGATCATTTCCGCATCAAGCGCGACGTGAGTGAGCAATTCGCGCCGGAGGGTGTCGTGGTCATTTCGCAGCTGCATCCCCAGCAGCTGTGGGCGACGCAAGCTCGGTCATGTAGTGCACCCCACATGCGCTGCTCGGCAGTCGGCTCGGTCGGCGGGTGAGATCAGGCCGGGACCGACGCGAGACGCACCACCGATGCGGTTTCGTCCGTTTCGTCGGTCTCACTGGTGGTCTCGTCCACAGTTTCGGCGCGATTCCGCTTCAGCGCACGGTTGAGCAGTTCGGCCGCGAGCAGTAGCGGCAGGGGCAGGGGCAGGGGCAGGCATGCTGCCACCGCGACGCTGAACATGCTCGGCTTCGGCGCCGCTGCGATGTTGGCGCACAACGACAGGCAGATCCCGAACATGAACGCCAATCACGCTGCCCACCGACGACCCGCGTGGTGACCGCGAATGGTCGTTCCGCCACCGTTGACATCGTTCGGCGTCGTCGTTCCGGTGGTGGTGCGCAGTGAGCACCGACGAGATCATGATTGGGTTGACTCCGTTGCAGGCCGAGGGGGTAAACCCGCGCGCATCAAGACCCTCGCCGAGTGAGCAGGTCCCGCCAGCCATCCCTTACGGCGGGGCCAACTCGGACTGTCGCCCCCGGGGGTCACCGGTCATCGGGAGCAGGGGTGTCCAATTCGATCAGGATGCCGTCCTGAGTGACGTCGTGAGAGGCCCCGGGTATCCGGTGGTGGGCCGAGACTGGTTGGGGTAGAGGAGGTCTTGGATCTGGGGGTCGCGTTCGGGTAGATCGGCCAGCCGTAGCCGTTGGGTGACGGCGCCGCCGCTCTCGGCTGTCCACAGTGCCCACACCGGCCCTGCCGGGCCGTCGGGATGGGTCAGGTCACGACTGGTGGTCGCGATCACCAGGTCGGGGCGGTAGCTGCCGAACGCGCGGCTCAGCGCGGTCCGTAACCCGGTCTCACGGCGGGCCGAATGCACAGAGAACAGCAGGAGACCGAACTTGTCGGTCGGGAAGCGTTGATAGTCAACGAGTTTGGAAACAACAGTGGTCAACGACTCTGTGCCGGTGTCGTACTCGAGGAAGAACCGCACCGCGCGGCCCTCGTGCTCCCAGCAACCGTAACCGTCCGGGTGGAGTTGGTCCTCGCCGGAGGCGATGGTCCAGAACATCTCGGCGCATTGGCGTTCCGACCACCACTGCGTCAACCCCTGCACCGAATCCGGAATGGCTGGGTCGTGGTGGCGAGCGGGGTTACGGTGGGCGGCCAGGGCGCAGAAGAAGAGCCGTTCACGCCCAGGCGGTGACCGAGCATCGGCGAGCACGCCAGCCGCTCCAGACCGAGGGCGTACTCGGCCGGGGCGGGTGGGGTCTGCGCGCGCTGGGCCGCGATCAGGCGTGCGCCGGGATATCCGAGGGCGTGGCGTGTTTGGGTGGTGCCGCCGCCGTAGAGGGATTCGCGGAAGGCGAACAGCATGCCCATCTCGCGCAGTTTGCGCAGCCTGTCCTGTGCGCGGCGGACCGAGGCGAACTCCAGCGACGCGATTTGGTCGGTGGTGAACGCCTTGTGCTCGGCAAGCAGCGCCAGAAGACGTCGGTCACGATCGAGCAGACGAAACCACGCACCCGCATCCGGATGCCCACCCCGATGCATGCCACGCCCGCCACGCCGCCCCGCGGGGGAATACGTATGAGTATTCGTATTCATTCTGGATTCCGTCCCCTTACCCCGAATGCGTGCCCGACCGGCCCGAATGCCGTTGTCGTATTCGGCGTTTGGGGTGGCGGCTATAGGACGCCGAACACCCGCCACCCCATCCGCCCCACCACACGCCGCCCCACCCGCAACCGTGGTGTCGCCGTGGCCGGTTATCGGGCATCACCGCCGACCGGTTGCCCGGTCCCTGCCGCACGGACCTGGATGTCCGGCCCGTTGACCTCCACCGCGCGGTTCGCATGCTCGCCTGCTGCCTTCCACCGCCGCAGCACCCTGCGACCGTAGTTGTTCGTGCCTGCAATCCGATCCAGCTCCGCGCCAGTCGGTGTCCGCCCCTTCGACCGCTCGCTCAGGTAGTACGCCCACATGCGATGCCCCGCCGTCAACTCCGCGGGTGGGCCCGACCGTGCCGGGATCGGCACGAGACGTACTACCGGCGCCGTCGATTCCGCAGTCTCGTCCGTCCCGCCGGTCTCGCTGGTGGTCTCGGCGTGATGCCGCTTCAGCGCGTGGTTCAACAGTTCGACCGCCAGCAGCAACGCCAGCGGCGGGCACGCCGCCACCGCGACGCTGAACACGCTCAACACCGGTGCCGCAGCGATATTGGCACACAGCGACAGGCAGATCCCGAACACGAACGCCAACCACGCCGCCCACCGGCCGCCCGCGCTCCGATCGCGACCGGTCTTCCACAGCTCGACCGTGGCCAGGGTCAACAGCCCGTCCACGATCAACGGCCAGATGCTGGCCATCGTCTCGTCCGCGCCGAAGCGCAGCGCAAATTCCCGACCGTGCCGGTACGACGCGTACGCCGCACCGATCGCGACCACTGCAGTACACGCGCACTGGATCCACAACGTCCGGTCACGACGATCCGAAATGGCGGTGCTCATCCCAGCACACCTCCCACACGACACGCGTCGCTCAAATGGCAGGAGGCACAGGCGAATACCTGCGAACCGGTGACCGATCGGCCGACCGGCACATGCCGAACACAGATGCGGAGGTAGTCAGCCCCCGCACACCACGCAGGCCAGCCCATCGGCCTGCAACGCGGTCAACCCCGTGATGATCTGTTCGGCATTCACAGCGCACCGCCGGAACGACGACGCCGCCGAACGATGTCAACCGTGGCAGAAACTCGCAGTTCGCGACGGGTACGGTTACGTGCAGATCCTGTACGTACCGCGCCGAGGGCACGAACCTGCGACCGGCACCGAACTTCAACACCCGGCGGCCCGAATCAGCCCGGGACACCATTGCCCCGAACGACGTTCCAGCGCGCCCTTCGCCCGTCACCGGCCTGAAACAGGCAACCGGACAAGCTCAACAAAAAGACCGTCACCGACTCTTGGCGGCCAGCGATGCAAGCAATGCTCCCCTCCAATACCACGTTCTGAAGCCCGGCAACGCCGATTACGAAACCCGACATCTAATGTTTAAATGCGCATATATAGGTACCAGAGTATTAACAAGGTGGTACAAAGCAGGCGATCCGGTCGCCAGAGCCGGTCACCCAGCGCAGTTCCACCACCAACCGAACCGCCCCGAAACGGCACGAGACGTCGCCGAATCGTGTCGATATCAGGATGTCCACAGGACGTCACAGATCCACGAACAGCAACAAACAACAACCGACAACAACCACGAACCCGCAGGTCACGCCAGTTCGCAGGACAAAACCAACCGGTCAAAAGTAGCATCCAAGGATGCGATCGATCTGGAAGGGTTCCATCGCGTTCGGGCTGGTGAACGTCCCGGTGAAGGTCTACACCGCCACCGAGGATCACGACATCAGGTTTCACCAGGTCCACGCCAAGGACGGTGGGCGGATCAAATACGACCGGGTGTGCACGATCTGCGGGCAGTCGGTGCAGTATGCCGATATCGATAAGGCCTACGAATCGCCCGAGGGCGACAAGGTCGTGCTCACCGACGAGGATTTCGCGAAGCTGCCGGTCGCGGAGAAACACGAAATTCCGGTCCTGCAGTTCGTGCCCGCGGAGCAGATAGATCCGATCCTGTTCGACAAGAGCTATTATCTCGAGCCCGATTCCACCACGCCGAAAGCCTATGTGCTGCTGGCCAAGACGCTCGATCAGGTGGAGCGGGTCGCGCTCGTGCATTTCACGCTGCGGCAGAAGACGCGGCTCGCCGCGCTGCGGGTGCGGGACGGGGTGCTGGTGCTGCAGACGCTGCTGTGGCCCGACGAGGTGCGCGCGGTCGACTTCGCCGCGCTCGACGGCGCCGCCGAACCCCGCTCGCAGGAGATCACGATGGCGCAGACCCTGGTCGAGAGCATGTCCGACGGATTCGATCCGGACCAGTACACCGACGAGTACCAGATCGAACTGAAGCGGCTGCTGGACGAGGTGATCGCCTCGGGTTCGGGCACGGTCGCCCGCCGCGAGGAACCGGTGCCCGCCGAGATGGACGCGGAGGTCGTCGACCTGGTCGCGGCCCTGCAGCGCAGCCTGGAGGCCTCCGGTCGCCGGACCGGCACACCCGAGCCCGAGAAGAAGCCCGCCAAGAAAGCGGCCAAAAAGACAGCGAAGAAGGCCGCGCGCAAGGGCGCGTGAATCGTCGGCCGGGAACCGCGCGATGGCACACTGTCGGCCATGGAATCCGACGCCGCGATCGTCCCCATGGGCCTGGGCCACCTGCGTGAGGTGCTCGATCTCGGCACGGAGGTGTTCAATACCGAGGTCAAGCCGTATACGTCGTGGTCGCTGACCTCGGTCGCGGAGCATCTGGACAATCCCGACGGCTCCTGCTGGGTGGCGGTGGATTCCGACCGGGTCGTCGGATTTGTGCTGGGCTCCATGGAATTCGAACTGCGCGAGGACTGGGCCTACCTGGAGTGGATCGCCGTCGCCCCCGATATGCAGGGCCGCGGCATCGCCGGGCGGCTGGTCGAGATGTGCTGTTCGGCGCTGTTCGCGTGCGGCGCGCGCCGCATCGTCACCGACGTCGAGGTGGGCAACACGGCCTCGGCGACGATGATGACGCGGCACGGATTCACCGACGCCACCACCGTCACCCTGTTCGTCCGCCCGAATCCGGTAGAGGCCGAGCGTGCCGCCGACGGTGCGACCCCGGGCCTGTCGCCGGCGGCCAAGCGCACCTTCGCACGCACCGGGCGGCTGCGGCGGTAACGTACGTGGTCTGAGCTCTCGTCCCTTCACCATCGGAGGAATCGCATGAGCAATCCGCCGGAACCGGGCGATTCGAGCGCCCCGGAGCCAGCCGACATGCCACATCCCGAGTTGAATCCACCGGAACAGCTCGGATTCGAGCTCTCCGGGACGCCGGGCTCGATCGCTCCCCCACCGGGAGCTCCGTCCGAAGACGACGCGCCCGCCGCGGGACTCGGCACACCACCTGCCGCTACGCCCGGGCTCGGTCCGGTCCCGCCCGGATACGGCGGGACCGGGGGCCAGTCCCCGTCCGGCGGCCCGAATTTCAGCCAGCCTCCCGGATACGGCGCGCCCGGCGGACCGACCTTCGGACAGTCCCCCGGATACGGCACCCCGGGGCCCGCGACCCCCTTGGGCGAGCCGCCCTATGGCGCGCCCCACGACTATGGAACCGGAGCCGGATATGGCCCCGACCACGGCGGCCCGTCGTCACCCGGCATGCCGACCTACGGCGCGCCGTCGGCCTACGAGACCGGCCCGGCGGAGCACGACGCGCCCGGATGGGCCGATCCCTTCGCCCCCGGCACATACGGATACGACGCGCCGACCGGGTACGGCGCCGGGTACGCCGGTATGACGCCGGGCTACGACCAGGCGCCGGGCGGACACGGCCGGCCCGCACCCGGCTACGGCGGATATCAGCCAACCGCACCGGGTTACGGCTATCCGCCGCCCGGTTACGGACCGCAGCCCCCGTACGCCAGCTGGCTGCAGCGCGTCGGTGCGGCCCTCGTCGACGGGATCATCATCGGCATTCCGGCGCTGATGTTCTACATCATCGGATTCTCCGTCGGCATGCGGCCGCTGGATTGTACGACCGATGCCAACGGGTATTCGGTCTGCACCGGCGGCGGGCTCACCGGTGCCGGCTGGGCGCTGGTGCTGATCGGCTGGCTCATCACGGTGTGCGGCGGCCTGTATCTGACCTACCTCGTCGGCACCACCGGGCAGACGCCGGGCAAGAAATTGCTCGGCATCACGCTGATTCGCGAGGCCGACGGGCAGTTCATGGGTTTCGGCATGGCCTTCGTGCGCAACCTCTGCCACATCCTGGACAGCTTCTGCTACATCGGCTATCTGTGGCCGCTGTGGGACAAGAAGCGTCAAACCTTCGCCGACATGATCATGAAGACGATCGTGGTCAAGGTCTGAGTCAGCCGGCCGACGTCGTCGCGACCTGATCGCCCCACGTCGCCCGGGCTCCGCTGTCGCCGATCCGGTACACCTGCACGGTCGCGGCCACCCCGGCCGCGATAGCGATCACCGCGACGACGCCGACCAGGGCCCGCCCCAGCGGCCGATTGCGGGTCTCGCGCAGGTGCACCAGCAGCAGCAACAGCACCGCCACCAGCAGGCCGAGCGCGAAGTAGATCATGGTGTCGCCCAGATGGGCGTGGTTTCGAATGGCGGGCGAGCGGCCGATCTTGTGCTCGAGCCATTCGCCGGCGTCGGTCGTGATCGGGGTCATCACCACGCAAAACACGGACAGCGCCACCAGGAGCCAGATCAGCCTGCGGCGCGCGGCGGGCCACAGCGCGCTCACGATGGCCAGCAGGGCCGTGAGCGGCACCAGGACCACGATGATGTGGACCAGCAGCACGTGGGCGGGAAGACCGTTGATGGTCGACATAGCGAGCCGTTTCTCCTGAGGATTCGGAACGAGGCAGTCACAAGTATCGAAATCGTCGCTGAGAAGACGCTGAGGCCCCGGGCCGAGTTCACTCGAGCACGACATCGGGCTCGGCAGCGAGCCTACTCGCCACCGAGCCCGATGTTGCTAACCACTCGCTCAGACGTTGTCCGTGCACCCCGACAGCACCACGCGCGCCGCACGCGGCGAGGCCGAACCCAGATCCGGGAACGGCGGGGCACTCATGCCCAGCGATTTCACCGCGGACTGCTCGGCCTCGGTCTTGGAGGCCGACCAGTTCCAGGAGTAACGCCCGTCCGCGCCCTGCGCGACCGCACCGCAGGCGTTCACGATCTGAATAATGTTGTGGCAGTCCGGATGTCCACACTTGGCATCGGCCGCGTGAATGGCATCGGGATAATTCGCGTAGTTCAGCGCGTAGGCGACGGTACCCGCACTTTCCGAGAGCGAAAAGGCACCGTACGCATTGGGATTCGCGTTCGCGGCGCCCGCTCCGGCGACGCTGAGCCCGGCGGTCGACGCGACCACCAGACCCACGGTAGCCTTCCGCAGCAATGACATCGAAGAATCCTCCCCGGTTCGAGAAATATGTCGGGGAGGATCATTGCCGAACGAGGGTGCTTTGTCCAATTCGAATCCGATATGGCGGCGCCCGAAATCTCCCGCGCCGCAACCGGATCGACAGCCGGCTCCGTCGGTGGGTCAGACGGTGAAACCGAGCGCGCGCAACTGCTCGCGGCCGTCCTCGGTGATCTTGTCCGGGCCCCACGGCGGCATCCAGACCCAGTTGATCTTCAGATCCTCCACCAGACCGCTGCGGACCAGCGCGTTGCGCGACTGATCCTCGATGACATCGGTGAGCGGGCAGGCCGCCGAGGTCAGCGTCATGTCCAGCACGGCGATGTCGTCCTCGACCCGCATGTCGTAGACCAGGCCCAGATCCACGACGTTGATCCCCAGTTCGGGGTCGACGACGTCGCGCATGGCCTCCTCGAGATCCTCGAGGAGGCTGAGCTCCTCCGCCGAAGGCTGCGCCGGAGCCTCGTTCACTGGCGTTTCACTCATTGCTACTCCCGTTCGTGGAGATCGTCTTCGCGGCCTCGGCCAAGTTCGTGCCGTCCGCGGACGCCGCCCGCACGACGGCGTCTTTGAACGCCATCCAGCCCAGCAGCGCGCACTTCACCCGCGCCGGATACTTCGCCACACCCGCGAAGGCGATGCCGTCGCCGAGCACGTCCTCGTCGCCCTCGATGGTGCCACGGCTGGAGATCATCTCGCTGAACGCGTCGACGGTCTTCATCGCCTGCTGCACCGGCAGGCCGATGACCTGGTCGGTGAGCACCGAGGTGGCGGCCTGGCTGATCGAGCAGCCCTGGCCGTCGTAGGAGATGTCCGCGACGTCGCCCTTGTCGTCGATGTGCACCCGCAGGGTCACCTCGTCCCCGCAGGTCGGGTTCACGTGGTGCACCTCGGCCTGGAAGGGCTCGCGCAGCCCCCGATGATGCGGGTGCTTGTAGTGATCCAGGATCACTTCCTGGTACATCTGCTCCATGCGCATGGCTTATGCAACCCCGAAGAAGTCCTGCGTCTTCCGCACCGCCGCGACCAGCGCGTCCACCTCGTCGAGGGTGTTGTACAGCGCGAAGGAGGCACGGGCGGTGGCCGCGATGCCGAACCGGCGGTGCAGCGGCCAGGCGCAGTGGTGGCCGACGCGGATCGCGACGCCCTCGTCGTCCAGGATCTGGCCCACGTCGTGGGCGTGAACGCCGTCCACGACGAACGACACCGCGCCACCGCGGTTCTCGTTCTCCGTCGGGCCGATGATCCGCACGCCCTCGATGGCGTCCAGGCCGTCGAGTGCCGCGGTGACCAGCGAATGCTCGTGTGCCGCAACAGCTTCCATCCCGACCCCGGACAGGTAGTCCACGGCCGCACCGAGCCCGACGACCTGCGAGATCATCTGCGAACCGGCCTCGAACCGCAGCGGCGGCGGCGCGAAGGTGCTGTGGTCCATGTAGACGGTCTCGATCATCGAGCCGCCGGTGATGAACGGCGGGGTGTCCTCGAGCAGCGCGCGGCGGCCATACAGGATGCCCACCCCGGACGGGCCCAGCATCTTGTGGCCGGAGAAGGCGGCGAAATCGACGCCGAGCTCGCGGAAGTTCACCGGCATGTGCGGCACCGACTGGCAGGCGTCGAGCACCACCAGGGCGCCGACTTCCTTTGCGCGCCGAACCAATTCGGTGACCGGGGAGACCGCGCCGGTGACATTGGACTGGTGGGTGAACGCGACCACCCGGGTGCGCGGCGACAGGTCCAGCGAGTCCAGGTCGATCCGGCCGTCATCGGTGACGTCGTACCAGCGCAGTGTGGCCCCGGTGCGGCGTGCAAGCTCCTGCCACGGAACGAGATTCGCGTGGTGCTCGAGCTCGGTGATCACGATCTCGTCGCCCGGGCCGAGCCGGTAGCGGAAGCGGTCGTCGGAGAACGCGTGCGCGACCAGGTTCAGCGATTCGGTGGCGTTCTTGCTGAACACGATCTCGTCCGCGCCGACGCCCACGAAGTCCGCGATCCGCGCGCGGGCGCCCTCGTAGGCGTCGTTGGCCTCCTCGGCCAGCGCGTGCGAACTGCGGTGCACCGCGGAGTTGTGGTGGAGCAGGAACTCCCGCTCCGCGTCGAGCACCTGCAGCGGCCGCTGCGAGGTCGCCCCGGAGTCCAGGTACACCAACGGTTTTCCGTCGCGCACGGTGCGGCTCAGGATCGGGAAGTCGGCCCGGATACGCCCGGTATCCAGCGCCGGCACTGCCACGTCCGAGACAGCGGTCATCTCATGCTCCTACAGCGGCCGAAGTGAATCGCACATACCCATTGGCATCCAGTTCCTCGGCGAGCTCGCGCCCGCCCTCCTCCACGATGCGCCCGCCGACGAAGACGTGCACGAACTGCGGCTCGATGTAGCGCAGGATGCGGGTGTAGTGGGTGATCAGCAGGATGCCGCCGTCCTCGCGCTCCTTGTAGCGGTTCACGCCCTCGGAGACGATGCGCAGCGCATCCACGTCCAGGCCCGAGTCGGTCTCGTCCAGGATCGCGATCTTCGGCTTGAGCAGCCCCAGCTGCAGGATCTCGTGACGCTTCTTCTCGCCGCCCGAGAAGCCCTCGTTCACGCTGCGCTCGGCGAAGGCGGCGTCGATCTCGAGCTCGTTCATCGACTCCTTCACCTCCTTGACCCAGGTGCGCAGCTTGGGGGCCTCGCCGCGGACCGCGGTGGCGGCCGTGCGCAGGAAGTTCGACATGGACACGCCCGGCACCTCGACCGGGTACTGCATGGCCAGGAACAGGCCCGCACGGGCGCGCTCGTCGACGGACATGGCCAGCACGTCCTCGCCGTCCAGGGTGATCGTGCCCCGGGTGACGGTGTACTTGGGGTGCCCGGCGATCGCGTACGACAGGGTCGACTTGCCCGAGCCGTTGGGGCCCATGATGGCGTGCGTCTCACCGGATTTGATGGTGAGGTTGACGCCCTTCAAGATCTTGATGGGCTCGCCGGTCTCGTCGGGGTTGGCGACCTCGACGTGCAGGTCCTTGATTTCCAGGGTGGTCATACAGGCGGTTCCTTTGCGGGGTAAGTGGTTTCAGACGCCGATGGCGGCGAGTTCGGCCTCGACGGCCGCCTCGAGCCGCTCCCGGACCTCGGGGACGGTGATCTTCTGGATGATCTCGTGGAAGAACCCGCGCACCACCAGGCGCCGGGCGGCCTCCTCCGAAATTCCGCGGGCGCGCAGGTAGAACAGCTGCTCGTCGTCGAAACGCCCGGTGGCGCTGGCGTGTCCGGCGCCCACGATCTCGCCGGTCTCGATCTCCAGGTTCGGCACCGAATCGGCGCGGGCGCCGTCGGTGAGCACCAGATTGCGATTGGCCTCGTAGGTGTCGGTGCCCTCGGCCGCGGCGCGAATCAGCACATCGCCCACCCAGACCGTGTGCGCGTCGGGCTTGTGCGAGGCCGGATCGCCCTGCAGGGCGCCCTTGTACAGCACGTTCGACTTGCAGTGCGGCACCGCGTGATCCACCAGCAGGCGTTGCTCGAAGTGCTGGCCGTCGTCGGCGAAGTAGAGGCCGAGCAGTTCGGCCTCGCCGCCGGGGCCGTCGTAGCGGACGGTCTCGGTCAGGCGCACCAGATCGCCGCCGAGGGTGACGTTGGTGTGCCGCAGCACCGCATCGCGGCCCAGCTTGGCGTGCTGCGCGGTGGCGTGCACGGTGTCGTCGGCCCAGTCCTGCACGGCGACGACGGTGAGCTTGGTGCTGTCGCCCAGCACGAATTCCACGTTCTCCGCGTAGGTTCCGCTCCCGCGGTAGTCCACGACGACCGTCGCGTTCGCGAAGTTGTCCAGGCGAACCTGCACGTGCCCGAAGGCCGTCTTGCCCTCGCCCGGGCCGGTGATGGTGACCACGATCGGCTCGGCCACTTCGGTTTCCGCACCGACGGTGATCACGGTCGCCTGCTCGAAACTCGAATATGCCTGGGCGGCAACGCGATCCGCGGGCACGCCGCCCTCGCCCAGGCGAGCGTCGGCGCGGGCCACGGTCTCCACGCTCACCCCGGCGACCGGCGCGACCTCGACCAGGGCCGCACCGTCACGCACCGCGGTGCCGTCGTGCAGCCCGCGCAGGCGGCGGATCGGGGTGAAGCGCCAGGCCTCGTCGTGGCCCGAGGGCACCTCGAACGCGTCCACGTCGAACGAGGTGAAGACCTCGCCCTTGTTGAGCCCGGGCACCCGGCCCTCGGCGGCCACAGCGATGTTATCGACCGGCATCAGCCGACGGCTCCTTCCATCTGCAGCTCGATCAGGCGATTCAGCTCGAGCGCGTATTCCATGGGCAGTTCCTTGGCGATGGGCTCGACGAAGCCGCGCACCACCATCGCCATCGCCTCGTCCTCGGTCATGCCGCGGCTCATCAGGTAGAACAGCTGATCCTCGGAGACCTTGGAGACGGTGGCCTCGTGGCCCATCGTCACGTCGTCCTCGCGGATGTCGACGTACGGGTACGTATCCGAGCGGCTGATCGTATCCACCAGCAGCGCATCGCATTTCACGGTCGACTTCGACCCGTGCGCGCCCTTGTTGATCTGGACCAGGCCGCGATAGGAGGCCCGGCCGCCGCCGCGCGCCACCGACTTCGACACGATGGTCGAGGAGGTGTGCGGCGCCAGGTGCAGCATCTTCGCGCCGGTGTCCTGGTGCTGGCCCTCACCGGCGAACGCCACCGAGAGCACCTCGCCCTTGGCGTACTCACCCATCATCCACACGGACGGGTACTTCATGGTGACCTTGGAGCCGATGTTGCCGTCGATCCACTCCATGGTCGCGCCCGCCTCGGCCTTGGCCCGCTTGGTGACCAGGTTGTAGACGTTGTTCGACCAGTTCTGGATGGTGGTGTAGCGGCAGCGGCCGCCCTTCTTGACGATGATCTCGACCACCGCGGAGTGCAGCGAGTCGGACTTGTAGATCGGCGCGGTGCAGCCCTCGACGTAGTGCACGTAGGCGCCCTCGTCGACGATGATCAGCGTGCGCTCGAACTGGCCCATGTTCTCGGTGTTGATCCGGAAGTAGGCCTGCAGCGGGATGTCGACGTGCACGCCCGGCGGCACGTAGATGAACGAGCCGCCCGACCACACGGACGAGTTCAGCGCGGAGAACTTGTTGTCACCCGAGGGAATGACCGAGCCGAAGTACTGCCGGAACAGCTCCGGGTGCTCCTTGAGGCCGGTGTCGGTGTCCAGGAAGATCACGCCCTGCGCCTCCAGGTCCTCGCGGATCTGGTGGTAGACGACCTCCGACTCGTACTGGGCTGCCACACCGGCGACCAGGCGCTGCTTCTCCGCCTCCGGGATGCCCAGCTTGTCGTAGGTGTTCTTGATGTCCTCAGGCAGGTCTTCCCAGCTCTCGGCCTGCTTCTCGGTCGAGCGCACGAAGTACTTGATGTTGTCGAAGTCGATGCCCTCGAGGTTCGAGCCCCAGCCCGGCATGGGCTTGCGGTCGAAGATCCGCAGGGCCTTGAGCCGGAAGTCCAGCATCCACTCGGGCTCGTTCTTCTTGCCGGAGATGTCGCGCACGACGTCCTCGGACAGGCCTCGCTGCGCGGCGGCGCCGGCCGCGTCGGAATCCGCCCAGCCGTAGCCGTAATTGCCCAGGGAGGCGATCGTTTCCTCCTGGGTCAGCGGCAGGGCCTGATCGGCCGTGGTCGTCATTGCGCACTCCTTCCGGAGTTGGGTCGCGCCACCGCGGGCTGCGCGGCGGCGTCGGTTTCGTTCGGTTCGGGAGTAGGTATCTCGGGGGTCGGCAGGAACAGTGGCACGTGGGTGGTGCAGGCGCAGTCGCCGTTGGCGATGGTCGCCAGGCGCTGCACGTGCGTGCCCAGCAGCTCCCGGAAGGCGTCGAGTTCGGCGGCGCACAGCTCCGGGAATTCCTCGGCCACGTGCGACACCGGGCAGTGATGCTGGCAGATCTGCACGCCCGCACCGACTTTGCGCGTGGAGGCGGCGAATCCCGCGTCGGTGAACGCCTCGGCGATCTCGTGCGCTTTCTCCGCGGTGGTCTCCGGCGTGTGCGGACCCAGCGCCTCGATCCCGGCGACGATCGTGCCGACCCGCTTGCGCGCGAATTCGGTGATCGCCGACTCCCCGCCGATCTCGCGCAGCTGGCGCATGGCCGCACCGGCGAGATCGTCGTAGGTGTGCCCCAGGCGGCCGCGGCCCGCCGCGGTCAGCTGATACTGCTTAGCCGGACGGCCGCGCCCCTGCTGCTGCCAGCGCGCGGAGCGGGTGGCCCGCGCCTCGCCCGACTCGATCAGCGCGTCGAGGTGCCTGCGCACCCCGGCCGGGCTCAGGCCCAGCCGCTCGCCGATCGCGGTCGCGGTGATGGGACCCTGCTCGAGCAGCAGCTGCACCACCGCCTCGCGGGTGTGACCCTCGCTCGCCGGCGCTGCGGGCGCAACAGCGTTCCGGGCGCCAGCCTGGCGCCCGGACTCCGCACTCGCGTTCCGCAAACCCACGGTTTTCACAACATCAGTGTGACGGAATTCCTTCCCGCATTCTAGTAAGGGTCGCCTGAGTAGTCCGGCCACCGGGGAGAACCGGCCGGTCGGGCCCGTATTCCGGCCTTCCCGCGAGCCCGGGTGAATTAGTCCGATCCCGTCACCGCCGCGGCTCGTGCCCGAACTAGGCTCTTTCCCCGTGGCGGTAGTGGAGGACATACGGCGCAGGTCGATCGCGGTAGGGCGCCGGGCGTTGGGCCTGGACGTCCCCGCACCCGATCACACCATCGCCGCGCTGCACACCAACGAGTCCGAGGCGCCCGGCCTCGACGCGCGGGAAATGGTGCAGTTCAAGCGGATTCGGTTGCTCGGCGCGACCGGCGCGGTGCTGATGGCGATCAGCGCGCTCGGGGTGGGCGCCCAGCCGGTGCATCAGAATCCCGTGTCGGGGATGCGGGTCGTCGGGATGTTCGCGCGGGCGGCCACCCCCACGCTGGCCATGTGCATGATCGGCACGGCCGCGGTCGTCGGCGCCTGGCTGCTGCTGGGCCGCTTCGCTGTCGGCTACGGCGGGGGTCCGCTGCACCGGCTGAGCCGGTCACAGCTCGATCGCACGCTGTTGCTGTGGATTGTCCCACTGTCCATCGCTCCGCCGATGTTCTCCAACGACGTCTACTCCTACCTGGCGCAGAGCGAGATCGCCGAGCGCGGCATGGACCCGTACGTCGTGGGTCCGGCGAACGGCCTGGGCCTGGCCAATGTCCTGACCAACAACGTGCCCAACATCTGGCGCGACACCCCCGCGCCCTACGGCCCCCTCTTCCTGTGGATGGGCCAGGGCATCGCCAAGCTGACCGGCGACAACATCATCTTCGGCGTCTGGGCGCACCGGCTGCTCGAGCTCGGGGGCGTGGCGCTGATCGTGTGGGCGCTGCCCCGGCTCTCGCGGCGCTGCGGCGTCGCGCCCGTCAGCGCGCTGTGGCTGGGTGCGGCCAACCCGCTGGTGCTGTTCCACCTGGTCGGGGGCGTGCACAACGATGCGCTGATGCTCGGGCTGATGCTCGCGGGCTTCGAGTTCTGCCTGCGCGGGCTCGAGGACGGCGTCGTCCTGGACCGGCGGGCCTGGGCGTGGATCGTCTTCGGTGCGACGGTGATCACGCTGTCCGCATCGGTCAAATTCACCTCGATCATCGCGATGGGCTTCGTCGGAATGGCCCTGGCACGCAAGCTCGGCCAGGGCATCCGCCCGGTGCTGCTCGCCGCGGTCGTGATGCTCGTGATCGCGGTCGGCGCCACGCTGCTGGTCGCCGAGGTCAGCGGCCTGGGCATGGGCTGGATACACACCCTCAACACCGCCAACAGCGTGCGCAGCTGGATGTCGCTGCCGACGGCGCTGGGAGTCATCACGGGATTCGGTGGCGTCCTGCTCGGCCTGGGCGATCACACCACCGCGCTGCTGAGCATCACCCGCCCGATCGCCGAGGTCGTGGCCGGATTCTTCACCCTGCGCATGCTCGTGGCCACCTGGAAGGGCCGGCTCCACCCGGTCGGGGCCATGGGGGTGTCGCTGGCCGCGATCGTGCTGCTGTATCCCGTCGTGCAGCCGTGGTACCTGCTGTGGGCGATCGTCCCGCTCGCGGCCTGGGCCACCACGCGCACGTTCCGGGTACCCGCGGTGGTGTTCTCCGCCGTGGTCAGCATGATCCTGATGCCGCGCGGCGCAGACTTCGGCGTCTTCCAGATCATCGAGGCCGCGTCGGCCGGTTTGGTCGTCGGGGTGATCTTCATCGTGCTCACCCGCCATCTGCTGCCGTGGCGGAACCGTGCGGGGGTGTCTGCTCCATCACAGCCGCCCGCGGCATACGGTGTCACTTCGTGAACGGATCCTCTTGCGCCGTCAGGGTCGATGGTGTTGTCAAGCGCTTCGGCGAGACCACCGCCGTCGACGGCCTCGGCTTCGAGGTGCAGCGGGCGGAGGTCGTGGCGCTGTTGGGCCCCAACGGCGCGGGCAAGACCACCACCGTGGAGATGTGCGAGGGCTTCTCCGCACCCGACGCGGGCACGGTGCGGGTGCTCGGCCTGGACCCGATCGCGGACACCGACGCGCTGCGTCCCCGTATCGGGGTCATGCTGCAGGGCGGCGGCGCGTATCCCGGATCCAAGGCGGGCGAGATGCTCGACCTGGTTGCGTCCTATTCGGCGAATCCCCTGGATCCGCAGTGGCTGCTGAACACCCTGGGTCTGCAGGACGCCCGCCGCACCCCGTACCGGCGGCTGTCTGGCGGCCAGCAGCAGCGCCTAGCCCTGGCGTGCGCGCTGGTCGGGCGGCCGGAGATGGTGTTCCTGGACGAGCCGACCGCCGGCATGGACGCGCAGGCGCGGCATCTGGTGTGGGAGCTGATCGATGCGCTACGCCGCGACGGGGTCGGTGTGCTGTTGACCACCCACATGATGGACGAGGCCGAGCAGCTCGCCGACCGCCTGGTCATCATCGACCACGGCCGCGTCGTCGCCGCGGGTACGCCCGCCGAGGTGACCTCCGCCGGGGCCGAGGGACAGCTGCACTTCACCGCCCCGCCGAAACTCGACCTGACGTTGCTGACAACCGCACTGCCGGAGGGTTTCTCGCCGCAGGAGACCACCCCCGGGTCCTACCTGCTGCGCGGCGACATCACCCCCCAGGTGCTGGCCACCCTGACGGCCTGGTGCGCGCGAATCGACGTGCTGCCCACTGATATTCGCATCGACCAGCGGCGCCTCGAGGACGTGTTCCTGGAGTTGACCGGAAGGGAGATCCGCAGTTGAGCCCCTCCCCCGCCACTGAGATCGGTATCGGATCACCGCGACGCACCGCAATCGCGACTCCGCACGACGTTCGACGAAATGCCAAGCACAGGAAGCGGTTCGGCCCGCCCTCGGGAGCGCCGACCTTCCATCCGATCAACGACCCAGACGAAGGGCAGTCCAGATGACCGACACGGCCGCCCGTTTCGAGCCGGGCACCTTCACCCCCGACCCGCGCCCGGCCGCGCGGACGGCGATGCTGGCCTCGCAGACCCGCATGGAGCTGATCCTGTTGCTGCGCAACGGGGAACAGCTGCTGCTGACCATGTTCATCCCGATCGCCATGCTCATCGGGCTGACGTTGCTGCCGCTGAGCAGCCTCGGCGCGCACCGGGTGGACCGGATCGTGCCCGCGGTGATGATGGTGGCCATCATGTCCACCGCGTTCACGGGTCAGGCCATCGCCGTCGGCTTCGACCGGCGCTACGGGGCGCTCAAACGCCTGGGCGCCACCGCATTGCCGCGCTGGGGCATCGTCGGCGGCAAGTGCGCGGCCGTGCTCATCGTGGTGGTGCTGCAGTCGATCCTGCTGGGGCTCATCGGTATTGCGCTGGGCTGGCGGCCGGGCGCTGCCGGGCTGGTCTTCGGCGCGGTGGTCATCGCGCTGGGCACCGCCACCTTCGCGGCGATGGGACTGCTGCTGGGCGGCACCCTGAAGGCCGAAATCGTGCTCGCCCTGGCCAATATCGCGTGGTTCGTCATGCTCGCGGTCGCCAGCCTCGTCTTCGCCGCGGGCGACATCCCCAAGCCGCTGAGCGTCGTCGCCCGGTTGATCCCGTCCGGGGCGTTGGCCCAGGCGCTCGATCAGGCCCTGCGCACGAGCGTCGACTGGTACGGGCTGGTTGTGCTCGGCGTGTGGGCCGTGGTCACCGGCTGGCTCGCGACGCGGTACTTCAAGTTCGACTGATCGGCCTCTGCTTGCGATCCGGTCCCGACCTCCCGCCGCCTCCGCACCCACCGTTGCGAGCTGCGCCGTGCGTCACGTCCGGATGCGCTCAGCCGACAGTGTCTGCGGTCGGGGCCCGCCGTAGTCGCTGACGTCCTCACCCACATCGGCCACGCAGCCGAACGCTACCGCGCATCCGGTCGTCGTCGAATCCGCCCCACCCGCGTCTGTGTCCCCGCGCGATGTCGCGTCCGAACACGGTCAACCGGCCGCGCCCGCGTGAGAGCCGACGCCCTTGCCCGCCGCCGCATGCTCTACTGCCGTGCCCCGATTCGATCGCGCCGACCGACGCACGGCGGACGTCCGTAGAGGTCACGTCCGGAAATAGTCAGCCGACGGCACCCGCCGCCAGGGCCGCCGCCCAGCCGCCGTACTCGCTGATGTCCTTGCCCGACGCGGCGGCCGCTCCGTCGCAGCCGAATGCGGTGTGCCAGGAGCCGTCCTCGAGCTCGACCGCGCCCAGTTGCATCGGATGCGGAAGCTGCGCGAGGAAGCGACCGAGGGCTGCCGGCGACAGCAGCCAGCGCTCCCCCGCCACCGCGATGCCCGTCTCGCCGGCGGGGCGGCGGGTGACCGCGGGTTTGGGTGGGGTGGTGTCCAGGGCGGCCAGGCGGTAGTGGGGCGCGGTGCGCACTGGGCCCATCCAGCGGGCGCCCAAGTCTGTGAGCTGATGCTCGAGCGGCTGGCCGCGCAGGTGGGCGCCGAAGACGATCAGTTCGTGTGCGGGCGCGGCGCGCAGCGGCCAGACTGTCTCCGGCGGTGCCGCGGATTCGTTGTCGCCGTTCGGGATTCGGGAGGCGATATCCAGGGCCACCGCGTCCTCGAACGCCCGGGCGAGCACGGTGACGCCGAATTGCCCCGGGCCCGCGGTTCCGGCCGGGACCGCGACCGCGCACAGATCGAACAGATTGCAGAAATTCGTGTAGGTACCGAGCCGGGAGTTCGCGCCGATCGGATCGGCGGCCACCTCGCCGAGCGTCGGCTGCCCCGGCGCGGTCGGGGTCAGCAGTGCGTCGGCCCCGTCGAGACTCGCCAGCGCCCGCGCCCGCAGCGACTCCAGGGCGGCCAGGTCCGACACCAGTCGGTGGGCCGGAATATCGCGGGCCGCGCGGATGATCGATCCGACCGTCGGGTCGACCGATTCGGGGTGGGCGTCGACGAATGCGCCTACCGCGGCGTATCTTTCGGCGACGAGTCCGCCCTCGTACAGCAGCCGGGCCGCGGCCAGGAACGGCTCCGGATCGACTGTCACGATCCGCACACCCCTCCCGCGCAGCGCCGCGACCGTGCGCCCGAAGGCCGTGCGCCACAGCAAATCCAGCTCGGGCAGCGCATCGAACACCGCCACGACGGGGTCCGGCGGCGCGGCGAACCGGACATCGGCGGGCCAGGCGCGGGCCCCCGCACCCGCCGCCAGCGCACCCATCGCCCGGTCCGCCAGCGGCAGATCTGCGGCGAAGATCGTGACGCAGTCGTAGGAGCGGCAGGCGGGCACGACCCCGTCGGTGGACACCACCCCGACGGTCGGCTTGATCCCGACGATCCCGCCGAACGCCGCGGGCACCCGCCCGGATCCCGCCGTGTCGGTGCCGATGGCGATATCGACCGCACCGCCCGCCACTGCCACGGCCGAGCCGGAACTCGAACCTCCCGAGACGAATTCGGGCCTGCGCACATCGGGCACCGCGCCATACGGGGAACGCGTGCCGACGAGTCCGGTCGCGAACTGATCCAGATTCGTCTTACCGACCACCACTGCCCCGGCCGCCCGCAGCGCCGCAACCGCCGCAGCATCCCGCTCGGGGAGGTACGCGAATGCGGGACACCCCGCGGTGGTGGGAATCCCCGCGACGTCGACGTTGTCCTTGACGGCCAGCCGCAGCCCAGCCAGCGGGCCCTGCGCCGTGGCGATCTCACGGGCGATGTCATCATCGGCCCGCCGGTGAATCCATACGCTCATGGCCGGTACTCCTCACTCGTAGTCATCGCTTCCCCAGATGCATCATGTTTGCTCGGGACACTGCATGTCCCCTTGCGGTGCCGCACGCTCCCGTGTCCTCCCGCGGCTCCAGCGTCGCACCCATCCCCGGCGTCGCCGCCCGTCTCGGCACCGTGCCCGACCTCCGGCATCACCGCCCGGCCCCGGCATCACCGCCCGGCTCCCGCATGACCTCGCGGCCCCGGCATCACCCGGGCGCCCCCGGCGTCGTTTTCACATCGTCACCGCGCCGACCGGGTGACGACGGATTGCGGCGCGTTGGGCACGCACGCGGGGTGGACCAGGGCCCAGTGGCCGTCATCGGCTCTCGGCGAGTTCTCCCGCGGTGCGCCAGGATTCGCGTTCGGCGGCGAAGGCCGCGGCCTGGTGGGTCCGGAATTCGGCGATCGAGGCGGCGTTGTCGTGGACGAAGCGACGGTGGTCGGCGAGGCGGAACTCGCCGTCCTCGGTGCGGAGTTCTCCCCGGCCCGAGGCGAATTCGGCCCGCAGGTCCAGTAGTTCGTCCGGTTCGACGGGATACCAGCGGATGCGGTCGAAATATCGCAGCAACCAGGGGGATTCGCCGGATCCGTCGCCGCCGTGCCGCCATACCGGGGTGGTGCGGCCGACGAACTGGTAGCCGCCGGGGCCCTCCATGCCGTAGATGCACAGGTAGGCGCCGCCGATGCCGACCGCGTTCTCGGGGGTCCAGGTGCGCGCCGGATTGTATTTGGTGGTCACCAGGCGGTGCCGGGGATCCACCGGGGTGGCGACCGGTGCGCCCAGATAGACATCGCCGAGGCCGAGCACGAGATATTCCGCGGCGAAGACGGTGTCGAAAACATCTCGCACCGAAGGCAATCCGTTGACGCGGCGAATGAACTCGATATTCCACGGGCACCAGGGCGCATCGGCGCGGACGCCGTGCATATATCGAGTGATCGCCTCCCGCGTCGCCGGATCATCCCACGACAGCGGCAGATTCACGGTCCGGCTCGGCACCACCAGATCCTCTGCGGACGGCAGGTGCGCCTCCGCGGCGGACAGCAGCCCCAGCAGCTTCGCGGACCACAGCCGATCCGGGTCGAAACGCACCTGCAGCGATCGCACGCCGGGCGTCAGCTCGACCACACCCGGCTCGCGATGCTCGAGCAGATGTTCGTGCAGCGCGTGCACCCGCGCCCGCAGACCCAGATCCAATGTCATATCGCCGTATTCGACGAGGATGCCGTCGTCGCCCGCACGCCGATAGGTGATCCGCGTGGTGTCGTCCGCCTCGGCGCGGGCGAGCACGCCGTCGTCGCCGTCCCCGCCGCTCGACAGCACGAACGGCCATCCGGCGCGCCGCGCTGGCCCCAGCGCACGCGGCGACGCCGCCCGTGCCGCCCGCACAGGAACGAAACACACGCTGTCGCCCGGCGTCAGCTGGCCGAGCTTCCAGCGATCCGCGGCCACCACCGTGACCGGGCAGACGAAGCCCCCGAGACTCGGCCCGTCCGGCCCGAGCAGAATCGGGGTGTCCCCCGTGAAGTCCAGCGCGCCGACCGAATACGCGGTGTCGTGGATATTGGACGGGTGCAGCCCCGCCTCGCCCCCGTCCGGGCGCGCGAACCGCGGTTTCGGGCCGACCAGCCGCACGCCGGTCCGATCGGAGTTGAAATGCACCTCGTAGTCGGTGCCGACGATCGTCTCGATATCGGCGCGGGTGAAGAACTCCGGCGCCCCGTGCGGCCCCTCGGTCACCGCGAGCTCCCAGCGCCGCGACAGCACGGGCCGTTCGTCGGCGGGCACTCCCGAGCCGATCCGCCCCGCCCGCCCGAGCGCTAGGCTCTGCCCGGCCCGCAGCGCGGCCCCGGTGCCGCCTCCGAAATGTCCTAGCGTGAAAGTCGCCGCACTGCTGAGATATTCGGGAACATCGATCCCTCCGGCCACCAGGATATAGCAGCGCATGCCGGGCCCGCGCACGGCGCCCACGTCCAGCATCCCGCCCGCAGGTACCTGAATCGCCCGCCACATCGGAACCGATGCGCCATCGATGGTGACCGGCACGGGTGCACCCGTCACGCACACCCAACCCGCCTTCCGGAACCGCAATCCCGGTCCGGTCAGCGTGCATTCGAGCCCGGCCGCCCCCTGCGCATTGCCGAGCGCGCGATTGCCCAACCGGAACGACAGATCGTCCATAGGCCCCGACGGCGGCACCCCCACATGCCAATATCCCACCCGCCCTGGCCAATCCTGCACCGTCGTCAGCATTCCCGGCCGGATCACGTCGATGCCGGGCCGCTCCCCCGGAGCCGATTCTCGTGTGCCCGTGGGACCTTCCAGTGGAGAATGAACCACAGACGCGACTCGTGCGGATACCCGAGTCGGTCCGTGCGCGGCCACAGGACTCTCCGGCGTATGGGCGGTGGGATGCGCGAGGGTCGCGCCCGTCACTTCGGCGGCGTTCATAACCGAACCTCCTGAACGAATGGGTTGCAGTGCAATGGCATTCGGGGTGCGGACGTCAGCGCGTGATGACCATGCGCACCGGGGTGGGGTCGAATCCGTTGCAGGGGTTGTTGATCTGCGGGCAGTTCGAGACCAGGACCAGGGTGTCGATCTCCGCGCGCAGGGTCAGCTTCTTGCCGGGGGCCGAGAGGCCGTCGACGATGCCGAGGGTGCCGTCCGCCTCCACGGGGACGTTCATGAACCAATTGATGTTCGAGACCAGATCCCGTTTGCCCAGGCCCCATTTCATGCCCTCGGCGAGGAAGTTCTCCACGCAGGCGTGCTGGTGGCGGGTGTGGTGCCCGTAGCGCAGGGTGTTCGACTCCTGGGAGCATGCGCCGGCGACGGTGTCGTGATTGCCGACCTCGTCGGCGACAACCGTCATCAGCGCGGCGCCCGCGTCGGTGCGCAGCACGCTGCCGGCGGTGAGGAAGATGTTGCGCTGCGCGGTGATCGTGGCCTGGGCGCTGTAGCGTTCGGCGTGGTCGGCGGCCGAATACAGCAGGCAGTCCACGGCCTGGTTGCCGTGCAGATCGACGATGTCCAGATGCGCCCCGGCGGGCACGATCGCCGACCACGGCGCCCGGGCGGGCACGGTCTGATCCAGCAGTACGGTATGTGCGAGGGTGTTCATACGATTCTCCTTTGCGTCCGGGCTGGTGCGAGACGTCCTGACCCGCTCGAGGTGTGGTTACGCCCCGCCGCCACCTCCGGCCCGCTCGGCTCTGGCATGCCGTGGGGCCCGGGCGCGCCTACTTCGCTTACTCACGCCGCGTTCTCCCGCCGAGCGCGGCATTCCAGGCCGACTCGGTGTTCTCGACCGCCCGTTGATATTCCGGGTCGTCGTTGTGCGAGACGGCCAGATCACCGGAGGCTTGCCACGCGACGACATCCAGGTCGGTGGCCGGCGCATCGTCCAGCGGATGCGGGGCATTGGCGATCAGCAGCGTGACCGGCAGATGCGTCAGCAGCTCCACCGCGGCGCCCTCCCCGCCTCCGCCGGTCGGAGTCAGTGCGCCGTCCGGCTCCACGCGCACGCCGCGGAACAGCGAGACGGTCGGGCCGATATCCCGCGGCGCCAGACCGTGTTTCGCACCGGCCAGCCGCAACGCCCGGCGAGCATCCGGCCCCGGACCACAGAGCGCGTCGTGGTGCCCCGAGGAATCGGCGACGAGCGTGGCCAGGATCCGCCCCTGATCGGACAGCAGGGGATGTCCGATCTGTAGGTACGCCTGCCAGGGCACCTTGACGGTATCCGCGACATTCAGCCGCTCCCAGGGCGATTCGGCGCGCAGCAGCAGTATGTGCGCACACGCCGCGCCTCGCGGATCGGACAGCCGGATCCGGGTTCCTCTGGCAAGCACCACATTGGCGTAGCCGCCGTCCGGAATACGTTGCGCGAAGCGTACGTCCGTGGCCTCGATTCCCGCGGGCAGGTCGGGGCCCATGATCTGCGCGGCTGCCGCCTGGGAGCGGGCATGTACCCGCGCCCCGGTCGTGGATGCGGTGCCGGTCATACCAAGTCCTTTCTGCGTCGAAGTGATGCGATGTCCCCCGCGGCGATTCGCCGGATCAGGTCGATGAGCAGCAGCGCGAGGGCCGGCCGACCCAGGGGAACGCCGTCGCGTCCGGTCATGCGGGCTGCATCGCGGGCGCGGAGTTCCCGGCGGGGCGGTCGGCGACGAACTGGTGCGCCACCGCGCCGACCGCGATGCTCGCCAGCACGAAAAGCGGTGCGGCCCAGAGCATCCACCACCCACCGCCGGTCGGCGTATACACCGCGGCGCGGGGCCAGGCCAGATTCACCGCCATCCCGAGACCCCACAGCACCGCCAGCGCATTCACCGGAATTCCGAAGCGGCCCAGCGAGAACAGTCCGGAATCGTCCGCGATCGCGCGGTTCCGGATGCGATGGACGAGCAGCGGCACGGTGACCAGCAGATAGGCCAGATACAGCATAACGATGCAGACACTGGCCAGCGTGGCGAAGATCGCGGCATTGCCGAGGTTCAACACCAGCAGCGCGATGGCGAGCGCGCCGATTACCACGGCCGGGAGCACCGGGGTGCCGAAGCGCGGATGCACCGCCGCCAGGCGCCGGGCGAACGGCAGCCGCCCGTCCCGGGCCATCGAGAATATCAGCCGCGACCCGGCTGTCTGAATCGCCAAGGTGCACACCGTGATCGCGACGGCCACGCAGCACAGCAGCACCCGCCCCGCCGGGCTGTCCAGCTTCGCGGATATCACATAGGCCAGGCCGTCCGTGGCGAGTTTGCCGTCGCTCAGGCTCGGAGCCGCGATCAGCGCGCCGAGCAGCATGAGCCCGCCGCCCAGCGCCGAGACCGCGAGCGCGGTCAGGATCGTGCGCGGCGCGACCTGGCGCGGATTCCTCGTCTCCTCGGAAAGCTCGCCGGCGGAATCGAATCCGACCATCACATAGGCCGCCATCAGTCCGGAGACCAGGAAGGCCGCCCAGTATCCGCCCGGCGCGGCGGTACTGTGATCGAAGACGACGCCCGGGCCGCGTTCGGTGTGGGTCAGGAACAGCGCGACGGTCGCGATCACGCCGACGATCTCGACGGTGACGCCGATGGTGTTGATCCGCGACATCACCTCGATGCCGACCACATTGACCACCGTCGTCAGCACCAGCAGCACGCTGCCGAGCAGAACCGCGTTCGCCGCACCGGATTTCGAGGTCAGCGCGGTGTCATGGCCGATGACTTGGAAGCCGCTCCAGACCGAGGGCAGCACCACCTGCAGGGCGATGGCGGCGGCCGCGGCCGTGACGACCTGGGCGATGATCATCATCCACCCGGCGAACCAGCCGACGACCTCACCGGCCAGGCGCCGCGACCACTGGTAGATGCAGCCCGAGATCGGGTATCGGGCGGCGAGTTCGGCGAAATTCAGCGCCACCAGGAACTGCCCGGCGAAGACGATCGGCCACGTCCAGAAGAAGGCCCCGCCGCCGAATCCGTAACCGAATCCGAAGAATTGGAAGATCGTGGTGAGGATGGAGACGAAGGAGAATCCGGCCGCGAACGAGGCGTAGCGGCCGAGTTTTCGGTGCAGGACGGGCCGATAGCCGAACGCTTCGAGGTCGGCGCTATCGGACGATGTTGGAGCGGTGACGGTGGTGGACATGGGTGCGTGTCCTTCGGCGTCGGGGTCAATATCTATCGACTGATAGTTTTGCGATCCGGATCGCGTTCCCGGTGACGTCGATGTATCCGATCCGTGACGTGCGGTAACTTTTGGATTGCGGCTATTTCTGTCAGATGACAGAAATCTCCCCGCGCAGGTCGCGGGCATCGACCACCACCGATGAGCCAGAATGGGAGCCGTGACGCAACTCGGACCCGGCCGCCCCCGCCTCGAGCCCCGGCGCCGCCGCGGGCCGACCCCGCGCGCGGAGATCCTCGACGCCGCCGCCGAGCTGTTCACCACGCGCGGCTACGCGAGCACCTCCACGCGGGCCATCGCCGACGCGGTCGGTATCCGGCAGGCCTCGCTCTACCATCATTTCTCCGCCAAGGACGACATCCTCGAGGCGCTACTGGACCAAACCGTCTCCGCCCCACTGGAACTCCTCGGACGGATGAGCGACGAACCGGAGCCGACGGAGGTCCGCCTCTACGCCCTGGCCTGGTTCGACGTGCACCAACTATCCTCGGCGCGTTGGAATCTCGGCGCGCTGTACCTACTACCGGAGTTGCGGTCGGAGCGCTTCGCGGACTTCCGGCTGCGCCGCAAAGAATTACGCGAACACTATGAGCGCCTGGCCGCCGCCGTAACCGGCGATGCCGCGGCAGACGCGTGGGCGCTGCCGTTCCGCCTGGTCGAGAGCGTGATCAATATCCGCTCCGACGAGACCGCCACGCCCGGCGATGTTGACCGCCTGATCCCGGACGCGGTCCTGCGCATGCTCGGCCACGACGATACGGCTGCAATCCGCACCGCCGCCGCCGACCTCCTGGACCGCCTCGCCGCCCAATAGCGCGAGCTGCCTGCGCCCGCAGGCGCCTGGGGCTGCGGGCAGCCCGAGTCGTCTCGACCATTCGTGACAGCTCGAGGACCCTGCCGAGTTCGCGTATCGCGGCGGCCACGTCCGGCAGCTGCGCGGCCGAGTCATCACTCGGCCGTTCGCGACCGATCCAGAGGCCGAGCCAGCAGCGCGGTAGCGGCCGTAATCACCAGCAGCAGGGCGATATACAGCGAGAACAGCCGCGGATGCGGGGCGGAAAGCTCCTTGAGCGCCGGGGTGGTGCCGCCGAAGATCGCGCCGGCGACGGCGTAGGGCAGCGCCATCACCGTGACACGATGCCGGGCCGGGGCGATCGCGGCCGAGGCGCCGGTCAGCGTCGCGGACAGGGTCGCCACGCATACCGCCGCCCCGATCATGAGCACCCAGTAGGTGGTCACCGTCGCGGAATTCATCAGCAGCTGCATCGGCAGCGTCGCCACCGCCAGGATCAGGGATGCCCCTGCCATCCAGCGCAGCACGCCGATCCGGTCGGCCAGCCAGCCCCAGGCCGGGGCGATCACCATGAACGCCAGCTGCGACACCACCCCCGCCCACAGCACCTGGGTGTCGGGCATCTTCAGCACGCTGATGGCGTAGCTGGTCGGCGCGCTGATCCACAGGTAGTACGACGACAGCGAGCCCGCGGTCAGACCCGCCACGGCCAGCACCGGCCAGATCAACGTACGCCACTCCCGCAGCACGGCAACGGTTTCCGAGGCGGCGACGCGATCCAAGGTCTCGGGCAGGGTGCGCCGGGCGAGCAGGAATACGAACGACAGCACCGCCGCAACCGCAAACGGCACGCGCCAGTACCCGGCCGTCATCGCCGCCGATCCGACGGCGGCCAGCAGCGCCGCGGCGATCAGATTCGCGCAGACCGTGCCCAATCCGTAGAAGATCGAATACACGCTGGTGCCCAGGATCCGCCGACCCTCCGGCGCGGATTCGTACATGTACGCCTGCGCGATGGCCTGCTCGCCGCCGAAGGAGAACCCCAGCACCAGCCGCCACACCAGTAGCAGCGCCGGGGCGGCCGCCCCGATACTCTCCCGGCCCGGGGTCAGCGCCATCGCCAGGGTTGCCACGCCCGCGAGCGAGATCGATACCATCAGTGCCGGCCGCCGCCCACGCTGATCGGCCAGGCGCCCCAGCACCAACGCGCCGACCGGCCGGATCACGAACCCGAGCGCGAAAACGCCCAGGCCGTACAGCACCGAATGCTGCAGCGAGCCACCGAAGAAGTGGGGCGAGAAATAGGTCACCAGCAGCGCGTACAGCGACCATTCGTAGGCTTCCAGCGCGGCACCGGCACCCGAGGCGGTCAGCCGATGGGCCAGGCGGGTGCGCGCAATCACAAGAGTATTCATGAGCGCGCCAACTTTAACACCGTTCAAGTGTTGGTGCGACGTGCGGGTTCGATGCCAACCCGGACACCACACGGCCGATGCGCGTCAGCGCGACCGACGCCCTGGTTCGGCTTGCCAGATCGCCGCGACGGGACGGCGAGCGGGACCGGTTCGGCGCGAACCGGCAGGCAGCTCCCGTCGCACCGGCCATGTGGGAGTCAGGGCTGCCCACACGGCTTCACGGTTGGACGACGACCGGAATCACCACCCCCACAACGTCTTCCGCCACCTCCCCGTCCGGCGACTCCGCACCGCGTCGCGAGGTCAGCTGCAGCGTCGCGAACGTGATGAGCAGCAGCAGCGCCACATAGCTGCCGATCAGCGCGGTGTGGTCGGCGGTGAGCTGCTTGAGCATCGGCACCGTCCCACCGAACAGCATCGTGGTGAGCGTGTACGGCAGCGCCTCGGCGGCGACGCGGTAGCGGCCCGGCACCAGGCCTGCGAGCACGGTCGGCATCATCGCCAGTATCGGCGCGTTCAGCAGGTGCGCGGCGACGATCACCAGCCAGAAGCCCAGTACCCCACCGTTTTCGAGCCCGTACTGCAGCGGGACGACGGCGATGGCCGCCGCGAGCGCGCCCGCCGCCATCAGGAACCGGCACCCCACCCGGTCGCCCAGGCGCCCGAGCAACGGCACGGCGATGGTGGTCGCCAGCGTCGCGGACATCGCCGCCAGCAGCACCTGCTGATCGTCGAGCTGCAGCACGCTGATGGCGTAGGTCGTGGACACTCCGCCCCACAGGTAGAACGATGCCGACGCGCCGATCGTCACGCCCGCGACGACCAGCATCGGCAGCGCGAGCCGCCGCCGCGCCGACCACCAGGAGTAGTCGTCGTGGCGGTAAGCCTGGAACTGCCCGGATTCGACCAGGCCGCCACGCAGCGCGGCGAATACGAAGGACGCCACGGCGCCGACCAGGAACGGAACGCGCCAGTATCCGGCGGTCATCCCGTCCGATCCCACGGCCGAGACCAGGCCCAGCACAAGCAGATTCGCGAGGATTCCGCCGACCCCCGCGGCCGCGGGCAGCCAGCTCCCGCCCGTGCCGCGGCGGCCGGGCGTGGTCATCTCGTAGACGTAGCCGTGCCCGAGCGGGGCCTCACCGCCGAAGAAGAATCCCAGCAGCGCCCGCCAGCCCAGTACCAGCACCGGCGCCCCGGCGAACGCCGCCGCGCTCGGGGTCACCCCCATGCCCAGCGCCGCCACCCCGGCCCCGGTCATGCAGACCAGCATCGCGGGCTTGCGGCCGCGCACATCGGCGAAGCGGCCCAGAATCACCCCACCGAACGGGCGCGTGACGAATCCGACCGCGAAGACCGCGAAGCCGGACACCAGCGAACGCTGCACATCCGCACCGAAGAAGTTCGGCCCGAAATAGCTCAGCAGCAGCGGATACATTCCCCAGTCGTAAGCCTCCAACCCGAACCCGGCACACACCGCGACAACCCGGATCTTCGACATCGGCCACCTCTCTGGCGTCGGCACGCACCCATCCACGCGGCGCGGAGCCGGTCTGGACGAAAGGAAATGCACCACCGGCAACGGCCGGAGGGGGGCGGCGATTCGGTAGTCCGAGCTGCTGTGTGAAGCGACGGCGAAGTTCACTGGATATTCGCTGCGGATTTCACGCTAGCGAAATCCCTTGCGACAACACGCCATAACTCGCGAAAGTGATCGGCGCGTCATCAGAAATCGGGATAATTCGTATCAAAACCGACTGGTCGGTGTGATTATTACATCAGTAGACCAGGTCGGCCGGAGTCGCCGTCGCGGGCTCGGTGCAAATACAGAACGGATGCCCCTCGGGGTCCAGGAGCACGCGGAAGCGTTCCCCGCCGGGCTGGTACGACGCGAGGGTGGCACCCACCTCGAGCAGCTGCCTTTCCGCCTCTCCGAGGTCCTCAACGCTGAAGTCCAGGTGGACCCGGCCGGGCGCTGCGGGGTCGGGCCACGGCGCCGGTTGACGGTTGGCAACACGCTGGAAGTCGAGGCGAACACCGTGGTCGCTGGTGAGCACGACGAAATCCGGGCTCCCGGAACGCAGCTGCCCGCCGAGAAGGGTCCGGTAGAACCGTGCCAGGCCGACGGGGTCCGGGCAGTCGATGGTGGCGGCGAACAGGCGCGCACGGAGGGTCATGTGGAACACCTATCAGCCGCGCGGTCCCCTGTCAGGCGTTCGGGTGACCGGTGCGGCTACAACGACGGGCCGTAGTAGCCCGCGTGCGGCGGCTGTGTCGGCCCGGACTACCATCGTTTTGTGCTGTCACGCGCCTTCATGCGACTCGTCGACCTGCTGCCGCTGCCCTCCCTGCGAGTGCAGCGGATCATTGCGTTCCTCGTGGTGTTGTCCCAGGCCGGGATCTCGGTCACCGGTGCGGTGGTGCGCGTCACGTCCTCGGGCCTGGGCTGCCCGACGTGGCCGACCTGCTTCCCCGGCAGCTTCACCCCGGTTCCGCACGCGGCGGTGCCGTTCTGGCATCAGGCCGTCGAATTCTCCAACCGCATGGCGGCCTTCGTCGTCACGTTCTTCGCGGCGCTGGTGGTGCTCGCGGTGCTGCGGGCGCGGCGGCGGGGCGAGGTCGTCGCCTACGCGTGGCTGATGCCCGGCGGCACCGTGCTGCAGGCCGTCCTCGGCGGCATCACCGTGCGCGCCGGGCTGCTGTGGTGGACGGTGTCGATCCACCTGCTGGCCTCGATGCTGATGGTGTGGCTCTCGGTCCTGCTGTTCGCGAAGATCGGCGAGCCCGACGACGGCATCGCCGCGCCACGGGTGCCCGCGCCGCTGCGCTGGCTGACCGTCCTGAGCGCGGTGGCGCTGACGGCCACCCTCGTCGCGGGAACCTTCGTCACCGGCGCCGGGCCGCATGCGGGCGATGAGAGCGTCACCAAACCCGTTGCGCGCCTGAAGATCGAGATCGTGACCCTGGTGCACGCGCATGCGGAGATGGTCGTGGCATACCTCGCGCTGATCATCGGCCTCGGCTTCGGCCTGGCGGCCGTCGGCATGACGCGCGCCCTGCGCAACCGCCTCGCCGTGGTGATCGCGCTGGTGTGCGCGCAGGGCCTGGTGGGCATCGTGCAGTACTTCACCCACGTTCCCGCCGCACTGGTCGCCGCGCACGTGGGCGGCGCGGCCGCCTGCACCGCCGCCACCGCCGCCCTCTGGGCCGCCATGCGCACCCGCGAATCAATCACGGCGCAGACGGAGAGCCAGGTCGCGCACGCGTCCTGATCGTCACCGTCGTCCCAGCTCACGGGAGCGATGCACGGCCCCCGCCCGGTATCGGCGATAATTCCGAAACTTACGCGTACCGCTGCCGCGAATGCACCGAGACCTTCGAGCTTACGGTCAAACTCCTCACCACCATCGCCCTCACCGGCTCCGCGGGCGGGTCCGCCGGCCCGACCCCGCACCCGCGGCCGGAGGTTGCTGCGGCGGCGGGTGCTGCGGATAGGCGGATCTCCGCAAAGAGCCGCAGCGGATCCGGGACCCGGTCAGGGCGCTGAAGATGCGCAGCGGAGCTGTGGTCGGGAAGTCGGCTCAGGAATAATCGCCGAGACGCGAAACCGGAAAACTGATCGGAAACGGCACGTCGACGTCGAGTGTCGCGGTTTCATCCAGAACTATCGGATCGGTGTAACGATCGCTCGTGAGGTAGCGGATCTGGATACGCGGACGCGGATCGAAGTCGACGATCCAGTACTGACCGATACCGGTACGCGCGTACTCGGTGACCTTCCGGCCGCGGTCTTCGCGCTCACTACCCGATCCGCGCGAGACGATCTCGATGGCGAGCTGGACCTCGCTGCCGGGATACAACGACAAGCCGAGATCGCGAGCATTGCGGGCTGCCGCGGCATCCATTACCGCAACGTCCGGCTTTCGGGCACCCGCCGGTGTCGAGATATCCATCGGAGCCTGGACGTATGCAGACACACCGGCATCCTCGGCGCAGCGCTCCAGAATGCGCTCGATAACCCGGCCGAGATAGTCGTGACGCGTGCTAGGCGACAACTCGATCAGCCAGCCATCCACAAGCTCGAACGACTTGCCCTCGTCCGGTAGGGCGTGCAGGTCCTCGACCGTGTAGGGGCCGTAACCATATCCGTAGTCGAATGCGACACTCACCGCTCCTGTCCTCTCGTGCGGGAGGAGGGACGGCACCCAGTGCTGGGTGAATCCCGGTTTCGGCGCTAAGTCTAGCGGTCAAGGCGCCAGATCAAGCCGCCGACGTCGCGGCCGCCCGGCGACCATGCCTCTGCTCGGACGGATCCGGACTATCGATGCGGAAACCTCAGGGGCCAGCCCTCTCTCAGGCGGTCGCGTTGGGCCCGATCCACTGGTCGAACAGCCGGTTCATGCCGTCGGTGACGAGCTGGGACTCGAGCCAGCCGTTGACCTCCGCGGCCAGCAGCGGATCGTTCTTGCGGAGCAGGAAGATTTTGCCCGAGGAGTCGAATGTCTTGTCCGGGTGCAACACTCGCAGGTCCGGATGCTGGCGCACCCGATAGCGGCCCTCCACCGAATCGGTCACGAATACGTCGGCGCGACCGTTGGCCACCTGGTCCACGATCGTCGTGTTGTCCGGCCACAGGATCAGGTGTGCGGCAGGGAAATGCGCGTGCGCGAACTGCTCGTTGGTGCCGCCGGGATTCACGACGACCCGCACGCCGGGCCGGTTGATCTGATCGATCGTGGCGTACCTGCCCGCGTCGGCAGCACGAACGATCGGCGTCTTGCCGTCGGTTCCGTAGTTGATCGAGAAGTCCGAGAACGCCCGCCGCGACGCCGATTCCGAGACGCCGCCGACCGCGATATCGCAGTTCTTCGCGCCGAAGTCCGCCGCCAGAGTCGGCCAGGTCGTGTGCACGAATTCCACCGGTTGATGCAGCAGCCCGCCCAGGCCGTTCGCCAGATCGATGTCGATGCCGCGATATCCGCCGTGGCCATCGGCGATCGAATAGGGCGCGTAATCGCCGGTCGTGCACACCCGCAGCGCCTCGCCGGGCTGTTGCGCCCCGGCCGGAACCGTCACGGGCACAAGGGATACAACACCGGCCGCGGCGGCGGCAAGAACATATCGGACTCGCATAGAACTTCCCAATGCCTCACGTCATTTGCGCACGTATCGTGCAGGTGCGCTCCCGGCATTCACCGGGCTTGACGGAGACAATACGTCACCTGGACGCGGACGGCTCCGGCGCTGCGAATCGCAGTGGCAGCCGCACAGCGCGTCTGCTCCGGGATCCACGTGGCCGGGCGGAGACGTCGACGTCACCGGGGACCGGTCCGGACACCTCGCTCACGATGCCGATCCGATCGCGGGCCGGTACGACCAGGGGAGCCGCTCGAGATACCAATCCGAGCGCGACCGGTTCGGCGGTGCGAGGAATCTCGTACGGCGAGAACCCTTCAACGCCGACTACTCGGCGCGGCGGGATCAACGCTCGTTGCGCGCCTTGGGGAATCGAGTCTGGCGGGCGACCCAGCCGGCCATCTTGGCCCAGTGGCCAGGGGCCGGGGTGACGATGGAGGTCAGCTCGCGGTCCCAGTGCTCGGTCTCGGTGAGGCCGTCCACGAGGCCGAACAGCGCCTTCGCCGTGGCCATATCGCCGACGACGCGGTCGCCCAGGATGCCGTCCTTGCCGACCAGGGTGATCCGCACCCCGGCGCGGCCGATCGGCTGCAGCACCGCGGTGGCGGAACCACCGTGGTCGGCGACGAATTCCTTGACCGAATCGATCACGGCGGGCGACGGCTTCGCGGGGGCCGCAGTAGCACTCATGACGGCGAGTTTACCGCCCGGTAGGTCCGTTCCCGCGCGCCACCGGGAATGAACCGCGCCACTGCGGTGTAGAACGAACCCATGCATGCGATTCAGGTTTCCGAAAACGGCGGTCCCGAGGTCCTGCACTACACCGAGCTGCCGGATCCGGAGGCCGGCCCGGGTCAGCTGCTGGTCGACACCGACGCCATCGGGGTGAATTTCATCGATACGTACATCCGCGCGGGCGTCTACCCGCAGGAGTTGCCGTACGTCCCCGGCGCCGAGGGCACCGGCGTGGTGGCCGCGATCGGCGACGGGGTCACCGAATTCCGCGTCGGCGACCGGGTGGCCTGGGCGGGCGGTGCGCGGAGCTACGCGCAGAAGGTCACCGTCGATGCGGCGGCCGCGATTCCGGTACCCGCGGGAGTCGATCCGGCCGTGGCCGCCTCGGCGCTGCTGCAGGGCATGACGGCCCATTACCTGATCGAATCGGTCTACCGGCCCGAACCCGGCGAATCCGTGCTGGTGCACGCCGGCGCGGGCGGCGTGGGCATGATCCTGACCCAGCTCGCGGCCGCCCGCGGGGTACGGGTGATCACCACGGTCTCGACCGACGAGAAGGAGGCCCTCTCGCGCGAGGCCGGCGCGGCCGAGGTGCTGCGCTACGACCCCGAGCTGGCCCTGCAGGTGCGCAAGCTGACCGACGGCGCCGGCGTGGCCGCGGTCTACGACGGCGTCGGCAAGGACACCTTCGACGCCAGCCTCGACTCCCTGCGCGTGCGCGGCATGCTCGCCCTGTTCGGCGGCGCCAGCGGCCAGGTGCCCCCCTTCGACCTGCAGCGCCTCAACCGCGGCGGCGGCCTGTTCGTCACCCGCCCCTCGTTGGCCCACTACACCCGCGACCGCGCCGAATTGCTCTGGCGCGCCGGCGATATCTTCAACGCGATCGCCGCGGGCACGCTGAAAATCCGGATCGGCGCCCGCTACCCGCTCGCCGAGGCGCAGCAGGCCCACCGCGACCTCGAGGGCCGCAGGACCACCGGGTCCATCGTCCTGATCCCCTGAGTCCGTAAATCTCTGCCACAGAACGGGCTTCAGCAATCACGGCCGGTGAGACCGCGGTAGATGAAGCGGGTCAGGCCCGCTACCGCTTCGTCCTCCGCGAGCTCGACCGTGCCGTCCTGTTGCGCCTCGAGTAGACCCTGCACGGTCAGGAACATCATTGCCAGGCTGGCCTCCGGGGTACTCGGCAACGAGACCCCGGCTGCGGGGAATGCGTCGAGGTGATCGGCGATCTCGTTGCGCTGCTCGGCGCTGAATTGCCCTGCGAGCCGGGCGAATTCCTCGTTTACCAGGGCGGCCTGCTGGACCGCGCGCAGCACCGGCCAGTGCTCGCGCGCGAAGCGCCAATAGGTTTCGACGTGGAAGCGGACCGCGTCCGGATCGGTGAAGTCGGGATTGTGCGCTTCTACCTCGACGGCCGTATCTCCCTCGGCAGCAAAATCTTTCATCAGGGCCTGGAGTAATTCCTCCTTGCTCCCGAAGTGATTGTAGAAAGATCCGGCCGCACGCCCGGCCGCCGCGGTGATGTCGGTGATCTTGGTGTTGAGATAGCCGCGCTCGGCGAACAACCGCCGCGCCGCACTCTTGAGCGCCTGTTCGGTCTCGGCCGAGCGTTCCTTGCGGACGCCACGTTCCCGGCGGCCGGCCCCTTCCCCGCGACCGTCCCGCGACGCACCACCGGCTCCTGCGACGCCTCCCGCGGCCATCGACACCACCTCCTTGACAGCGGACCCTATCAACAGAATACTGAATCTACATTCACTGAATTTTGATTCACCATAGGAGTTGCCATGTCACCCCGGGTACTCATCGCCGGAGCCGGGCCGACGGGCCTGACCCTCGCCATCGATCTGGCCCGCCGTGGCGTCACGGTACGGATCGTCGACCAGGCCGAAGAGTTCTTCGCCGGATCTCGGGGAGACGGCATCCAGCCGCGCACGCTGGAGATATTCGAGGATCTGAGCGTCCTGGACGCGGTGCACGCGGCCGGATCGCCGCAAGCGCCGATGCGCGTGTTCCTCGACGGCGAGTTCGTCACCGAGCGGCGGATGAGCGATCTGCGCGAGTCGACTCCGGATGTGCCGTATGCGAATCCGTGGGTGCTGGGCCAGTCCGATACCGAGGCGATCCTGCGCTCGCGCCTGGCCGAGTTCGGCGTCGAGGTCGAATTGTCCACGGCCCTGGTCACATTCACCCAGGATGCCGAGGGGGTCGCCGCCGTGCTCGCGGGGCCGGGCGGCCCCGAGACGATGCGCGCGGACTATCTGGTCGGCGCGGACGGCGGTCGCAGCACGGTGCGCAAGACCCTCGCCATCGCCTTCGAGGGCAGCACGGACGAATCGATCCGGATGCTGCTCGGCGACGTCCCGGCCGACGCGCTCGACCACGAGTTCGGCTACTGGTTCGCCGCGGCGCGGGAACCGGGCGCGGGAATCGCGCTGACCCCGCTGCCCGGACGGCGGCTGTTCCAGTTCGCGGCGCCCCTGGCCCAGGATGCCGAACCCACCCGCGCGGTGCTTCAGGACCAGTTCGACCGGCTGTCCGGGCGCGCCGACGTCGCGCTCGGCGAACCTGTCTGGTCCACGGTATGGCGGCCGAATATCCGTCTCGCACAGCGCTTCCGGGACGGACGGGTCTTCCTGGCGGGCGACGCCGCGCACGCCCATCCCCCCACCGGCGGGCAGGGCATGAACACGGGCATCGCGGACGCCTACAACCTGGGCTGGAAGCTGGCCGCCGCGCTCGCGGGCACTCCCGAGGCGCTGGATACCTACGAGCCCGAACGCCGCGCGGTCGCCGCGCGGGTCCTGGGCCTGAGCTCGGACCTGCTCGACAAGCACGTGTCGGGCGAACCGGACGCGCTGCATCGCGGCGAGGAGACCCATCAGCTTTCGGTCACCTATCGCGCCCCCGGCGCGTCCGGCGCCCTCGTCGCGGGCGACCGCGCGCCGGACGCTCCCCTGCGCCGCTCCGACGGCACATCGATCCGCCTCTTCCAGCTACTCGCGGGCCCATACTTCACCTTGCTGCACTTCCAGCCCGCCACGACCTCGACCACTCCAGCCGACGGCATCACGGGCGGGACCACTGCGGCGGACGGCACCGCAGGCGCGGCCGCACCCGCCGACACCACCACACGCACGACCACACCAGCCAACGGCATTACGGTCCGGACCGCACCCGCCGACACCACCGTCGCGGCGGACGACCTTCCGACGACGCTCACAGCGGGCTCCACCATCAGGGAGTTCTCGCTGACCACGCCCGACACCGACCCCCGCGACGACCAGTTGCTCGCCGTCGACAACCTCGCGTTCACCGCTTACGACGCCGTTCCCGGCACCCGGATCCTGATCCGCCCGGACGGTTATCTGGCCTGGCGCAGCGATCGCTGACACATCCCGCGTCCCCGGACGGACGTCCGACCTACATCGCTGGATGAATCCCGGTGTGGCCCGGACGGTCTCGATCTTGGATCCTTTCTGCTGGCGCGCAAGCCTGGCCGCTCCGGTGCCCGTACGCTCTACGGTGTTCGGGCGACCGAGTGCGCGGTCGGAAGATGAGGACATCGGGTAGGGGTTGATAGCGATGTTGGTGAAGGTCCGTGGTGACGACCCGTCACGGCTGTCCAGTACCGAGCGGACGGTGGTGAACTGGCTCAAGTCGTGGACCGGGTCGCATGCGCTCGGCGGTATCGCGCTCGTGCGGTCGCGCGCGGCCGACGTCATCGTGTGGACGCCGAAGACCTGCGTGGTGGTCGTGGTGAAGGGCTTCACCGAGCGGGTCAACGGCACCCTGCGGTGTTCGGACACCGAGCCCTGGACCATCGACGGCGCCCTGGCCCCGCTCGAGGACGTGGACGAAGGCACCGAGCCGATGGACGAGATCCACTACCGCACGAGCGAACTCGAGCGCGAACTGCGCTCCGCGCCCGGGCGCGAATCGGTCGCGGTGATGGGCATCGTGCTGATCATCCCGCAGCTGGGCACCCGGATCGCGCTGGAGAAAGGCCCGCTGCCACCGGGAATCGACGTGGTGGTGGGCGATGGGCCCTCGTCGTTGCGCGCCTATTTCACCCGGATCGCGGGCGACGAATCCGGCGCCGGCGGGCCCGATTCCTGGGATGCCGCGCAGGTCGGCCAGGCCCTGGGCATGCTCGGATTCGCAGCGGCGGCAACCTATTCCGATCTCGTCGCCGAGGGCTTCGGGACTCCCAGCGCGAAACGCGCCGCGGCACCGGAACCCGTCGCGGCGCAGCGGGCCGCGGCGCTGCCGGTCCCCGAGCCCGAGCCGGCACCGCCGCGGAGCGCGCCGCGTCCCACGCCACCGCGGCCGCGGTCCGCTCCGCCACGCGAATTCGCCGCCGCACCACCGCCGGTCACTCCCCCGCGCGAATTCGCCGCGGCTCGGGCCCAATCCCCCGCCGGGGCACCCGAATCCGGGACGGCGCCGTCGTATCAGCCCACGCCGCAACCGTATTCGGTGCCGTTCGATCCACGCCCCCCCAAGGCCGAGCGCCCACCCCGCCGCAATCGCAGCATCGCACCGCTGATCGTGCTCGGCTTCCTGGTGGTCGTGCTGGCCGTGGCGGCCATGTGCACCGGCGGCGGAGGCGGCAAACGCACCACCCCGGCGCCGGGATCGTCCCAGACGACCCTCACCACACCACCGTCGTTCACCACCGCCCCCGAACGCACCATCCCGACCGACACCAACGGCCCGGCCTGCTTCCCCCTGCAGCCCTGCCCGGGCAGCTGAACAGCGTCACCAAAAGGGCCGAGCGGAATTCCACCGCTCGGCCCTGATGCGTTGACCCTCAGAAGAACATGTGTCCGATCGTGTGCCAGCCCAGCACCGAATCCACTGCCAGACCGCAGAATACGACGGCCAGATAGTTGTTCGACTGCAGGAACAACCGCAGCGGCTTCACCGACTCCCCACGCCGCACACCGGCGTACAGCTGATGCGCCATCAGCAGGAACCACGCGCCCGCCACCAGCGCGACAGCGCCGTAGATGACGCCCGTGGCCGGAATCAGCGCCAGCGTGGCCAGCACCGTGAGCCAGGTGTAGATGACGATCTGCTTGGTCACCGCGCGCTCGGTGGCCACCACGGGCAGCATCGGCACCCCGGCCGCGCGGTAGTCCTCCTTGTACCGCATGGCAAGCGCCCAGGTGTGCGGCGGTGTCCAGAAGAAGATCACCAGGAACAGCACGATCGCGGGCCAGCCGATGGTGCCCGTCACCGCGGACCAGCCGACCAGCACCGGCATGCAGCCGGCCGCGCCGCCCCACACGACGTTCTGCGAGGTGCGGCGCTTGAGCCCCATCGTGTAGACGAAGACGTAGAACAGGATGGTCGCGACCACCAGCAGACCGGACAGCAGATTCGCCTGCCACCACAGCCACGCGAAGGATCCGACGCCCAGGGTCACACCGAAGACGAAGGCATTGCGCGTCGGCACGGCCTCGCGGGCCAGGGGCCGCTTCGAGGTCCGCTTCATCACCTTGTCGATGTCGGCATCCGCCACACAGTTCAAGGTGTTCGCGCTGGCCGCACCCATCCAGCCGCCGAACAGGGTGGCCAGGATCAGCCGGATCTCGACGTGGCCGCGGTCGGCCAGCAGCATGGTGGGGATCGTGGCCACCAGCAGCAGTTCGATCACGCGCGGCTTGGTCAGCGCGATGTAGGCCAGCACCCGCCGGGTCAGCGCCGAGAGTGGTCCGGTGCCGGTGACACGGTCCGCCAGCACCGTCGAGGAGGAGCCATGCGCGCCACCCGGGTGTTGCCCAATCCGCACTGTTTCTCCTCGCAGGTGGTGCATCGATCCGGTTACGGAACTTCGGCGCGCCAGCTCGGCGGAACCCCTTCGACCAGGGCACTCCTCCGGCGGCAGCGCCGACTACTACAGACGATGGTAGACCCTGGCCGGGAGTGCTTCCGCACCCCCTGCCGCGAATCCGCCCCTGTCGCAGCCACAGTCTCGCCCTCACCCGGCCCGGCGCCGCCAACCGGCGTCAGGGCCCCCTGCCGATCGCGCCGGGCCGCGGCCCCGGCGCGCGGCCGCGCCGCCACGTGCGCAAACGACACCCTCGGCTCGCCCGGACGGTATCGGACAGCGCGAATACGACCGTGACGAAACAGTGACACGCCCCGGTCCGGCAGGGTTCTGTCGTCACGACCGGGGCCGGGCCTCTAGGGTGGTGGGCAACAGCCCAATCCGCCCCTGAAGTTGACGAAGGTCAGGAGAATTCCGGTCGTGTCAGTCACAGACGACATCCGCGCCCTCACCCAGCCGAACCATCCGGCCGACTGGACCGAATTGGACACCAAGGCGGTCGACACCGTCCGCGTGCTCGCCGCGGACGCTGTGCAGAAGGTCGGCAATGGCCATCCCGGCACGGCGATGAGCCTGGCGCCGCTGGCGTACACGCTCTACCAGCGCATCATGCGCCTGGATCCGACCGATCCGACGTGGGTCGGCCGCGACCGGTTCGTGCTGTCGTGCGGGCATTCCAGCCTCACCCTGTACATCCAGCTGTACCTGGCCGGCTTCGGCCTCGAGCTCACCGATCTCGAGGCGTTGCGCACCTGGGGATCGCTGACCCCGGGCCACCCGGAATACCGGCACACCGAGGGCGTGGAGATCACCACCGGGCCGCTCGGCCAGGGCCTGGCCGCCGCGGTCGGCATGGCGATGGCCGCGCGGCGCGAGCGGGGCCTGTTCGATCCGGCCGCCGCGACCGGCGCGAGCCCGTTCGACCACTTCGTCTACGTCATCGCCTCCGACGGCGACATCGAGGAGGGCGTGACCTCCGAGGCCTCCTCGCTGGCGGGCACCCAGGAGCTGGGCAACCTGATCGTCATCTACGACGACAACAAGATCTCCATCGAGGACGACACCCGCATCGCCCTGGGCGAGGACACCGCGGCGCGCTACCGCGCCTACGGCTGGCACGTGCAGGAGGTCGAGGGCGGGGAGAACGTCACCGCCATCGAGGCCGCGATCGAGGCCGCCAAGGCGGTCACCGACAAGCCGTCGTTCATCCAGCTGCGCACCATCATCGGCTACCCGGCCCCGAAGAAGATGAACTCCGGCGCGGCGCACGGCGCGGCCCTGGGCGCGGACGAGGTCGCGGCCACGAAGAAGGTCCTGGGCTTCGATCCGGACAAGTCCTTCGACGTCGCCGCCGAGGTCATCGCCCACACCCGCACCAACTCCGCCGATCGCGCCAAGGCAGCGCGCGCGGCCTGGCAGGACCAGTTCGACGCGTGGGCCAAGGCCAACCCGGAGAACAAGGCCCTGTTCGATCGCCTGCAGGAGCGCACGCTGCCCGAGGGCTGGGAGACCGGCCTGCCGACCTGGGGCGCCGATCCCAAGGGCACCTCGACCCGTAAGGCCTCGGGCAAGGTGCTGGCGCAGCTGGCCCCCGTGCTGCCCGAATTGTGGGGCGGCTCGGCCGATCTGGCCGAATCGAACAACACCACGATGCCCGACGTACTCAGCTTCGGCCCCACCGCGATCAGCACCGGCGTGTGGAAGACCGACCCGTACGGCCGCACCCTGCACTTCGGTGTCCGCGAGCACGCGATGGGCTCGATCCTCAACGGCATCGCCTTGCACGGCCCAACCCGCCCGTACGGCGGTACCTTCCTGGTGTTCTCCGACTACATGCGCCCCGCGGTGCGCCTGGCCGCGCTGATGCGGATCCCGGCCACCTACGTGTGGACGCACGACTCCATCGGCCTCGGCGAGGACGGCCCCACCCACCAGCCGATCGAGCACCTGGCCGCGCTGCGCGCCATCCCCGGCCTGAACGTGGTGCGTCCCGGCGACGCCAACGAGACCGCGCACGCCTGGCGCACGGTCCTGGAACTCGGTAGCGCCGAACGGCATTCGCACTTCAAGCCCGCCGATACCGTGCACACCGACGGCCCGTCGGCGCTGGCGCTGACCCGTCAGGACCTGCCGGTGCTCGAGGGGACCAGCTACGAGGGCGTGCGCCGCGGCGGCTACGCGCTGGCCGAATCCTCCACCGGCACACCGCAGGTAATCCTGATCGCGACCGGTTCGGAACTGCAGCTCGCGGTCGAGGCGCGCACTAGGCTGGAGGCGCAGGGCATCGGTACCCGGGTGGTGTCCATGCCGTGTGTCGAGTGGTTCGACGCACAGGACAAGGCCTACCGGGACGAGGTCCTGCCGCCCGCCGTCCGGGCCCGCGTCACCGTCGAGGCCGGAATAGCGATGCCGTGGCACCGGTTCACCGGTGCGGACGGCGAGAACGTGTCGATCGAGCACTTCGGTGCCTCGGCCGACTACAAGACCCTGTTCCGCGAGTTCGGCTTCACCGCCGACGCCGTGGTCGAGGCCGCCCAGCGTTCACTCGACAAGGTGAAGGGATAAGCGTTATGGCACAGAACGAAAACCTCGCGGCACTGTCCGCGGCGGGAGTGTCGGTATGGCTCGACGATCTGTCGCGGGACCGCATCCGGTCCGGCAACCTCGCCGACCTGATCGCCACCCGCAGCGTGGTCGGCGTGACCACCAACCCGACGATCTTCCAGGGCGCCCTGAGCAAGGGCACCGCGTATGACGAGCAGATCAAGGAGCTCGCCGCGCGCGGCGCGGACGTCGACTCGGCGATCCGCACCATCACCACCGACGACGTCCGCTCGGCCTGCGACATCTTCACCGAGACGTTCGAACGCACCGGCGGCGTCGACGGCCGGGTCTCCATCGAGGTCGACCCGCGCTTCGCCTTCGACACCGACAAGACGGTCGCGCAGGCGATCGAGCTGTGGAAGATCGTCGACCGGCCGAACCTGCTGATCAAGATCCCAGCGACCGAGGCGGGCCTGCCCGCCATCACCAAGGTCATCTCCGAGGGCATCAGCGTGAACGTGACGCTGATCTTCTCGGTCGAGCGCTACCGCGCGGTGATGGGCGCCTACCTGGACGGTCTGCGCAACGCGAAGATCGCCGGGCACGATCTGGCCCGAATCCATTCGGTCGCTTCGTTCTTCGTCTCCCGCGTGGACACCGAGATCGACAAGCGGCTCGAGGCCATCGGCACCCCCGAGGCCCTGGAGCTGCGCGGCAAGGCCGGCATCGCCAACGCCCGCCTGGCCTACGTCGCATACCAGGACGTCTTCGACGACGGCCAGCACACCTCCACGTTCGCGCGCCTGGCCGCCTCCGGCGGCGCGACCAAGCAGCGTCCGCTGTGGGCCTCCACCGGTGTGAAGAATCCCGACTACCCGGACACCATGTACATCACCGAGCTCGTCGCTCCCAACACGGTGAACACGCTGCCGGAGAAGACCATGCAGGCCTTCGCCGACCACGGCCCCCTCGAGGGCGACAAGGTCTCCGGCACGGGCGCGGCCGCCCAAGGGGTGTTCGACCAGCTCACCGCCGTCGGCATCGATCTGAGCGACGTCTTCGACGTGCTCGAGCGCGAGGGCGTGGACAAGTTCGAGAAGTCCTGGGAAGAACTGCTCACCGCTACCACGGCCGAACTCACCGGGGGCAAGTAACCGATATGGCCGGAGACGAGACAGCGGCCGTCCCGGTGAATCCGCTGCGCGAGGAGCGCGACAAGCGGCTACCCCGGATTGCAGGCCCGTGCAGCATGGTGATCTTCGGTGTGACCGGGGATCTCTCGCGCAAGAAGCTCATGCCCGCGATCTACGACCTCGCGAACCGGGGGCTGCTGCCGCCCGGTTTCGCGCTGGTCGGTTTCGCGCGCCGGGACTACAAGGACGAGGACTTCGCGCAGGTCGTCCTCGAGGCGGTCAAGGAGCACTCCCGCACGCCGTTCCGCCAGGAGGTCTGGGAGCAGCTGTCCGAGGGCATCCGCTTCGTGCAGGGCACCTTCGAGGACGACGCGGCCTTCTCCCAGCTCGCCGCCACGCTCAAACAGCTCGACAAAGAGCGCGGCACCGGCGGCAATCACGCCTTCTACCTATCGATTCCGCCCAACGCCTTCCCGCAGGTGCTCAAGCAGCTCTCGCGCACGGGCCTGGCCAAACCGGCCGATCCGGGCCCGGGTAAGCCCAAACCCTGGCGGCGAGTGGTGATCGAGAAGCCGTTCGGGCACGATCTGGCCAGCGCCAAGGAGCTCAACGCCCTGGTCAACGAGGTGTTCCCGGAGGAGACGGTCTTCCGGATCGACCACTACTTGGGCAAGGAGACGGTCCAGAACCTGTTGGCCCTGCGCTTCGCCAACGAGATGTTCGAGCCGATCTGGAACTCCAACTACGTCGACCACGTCCAGATCACGATGGCCGAGGACATCGGATTGGGCGGGCGCGCGGGCTATTACGACGGCATCGGCGCCGCGCGCGACGTCATCCAGAACCATCTGCTGCAGCTCATGGCGCTGACGGCGATGGAGGATCCGATCAACTTCAACCCGCGCCAGCTCCAGATCGAGAAGATCAAGGTGCTGCAGGCGGCCAAGCTGGTCGAACCGCTCGACGAGACCACCGCCCGCGGCCAATACGCCGAGGGCTGGCAGGGCAGCGAGCACGTCGTCGGGCTGCTGGACGAGGAGGGCTTCGACCCGCAGTCCAGCACCGAGACGTACGCGGCGATCACCGTCAACGTGGAGACCCGCCGCTGGGCGGGCGTCCCGTTCTACCTGCGCACCGGAAAACGCCTGGGCCGCAGGGTGACCGAGATCGCGGTGATGTTCAAGCGGGCGCCGCATCTGCCGTTCGACCAGACCATGACCGAGGAACTCGGGCAGAACGCGCTGGTGGTGCGGGTGCAGCCGGACGAGGGCATCACGCTGCGATTCGGGTCCAAGGTGCCCGGGTCCAGCATGGAGGTCCGCGACGTCAACATGGATTTCAGCTACGGCGAGGCGTTCACCGAATCCTCCCCCGAGGCGTACGAGCGGCTGATCCTGGACATGCTGCTCGGGGTGCCGTCGCTGTTCCCGGTCAACGAGGAGGTCGAATTGTCCTGGCGCATCCTCGATCCCGTGCTCGAGCACTGGGCCGCCAGCGGTAAACCCGAACCGTACGAATCCGGTACCTGGGGTCCGGCCTCGGCCGACGAGATGCTCGCGCGCAGCGGGCGGGAATGGCGGCGGCCGTGATCGTCGATATGCCCGACACCACCACCCAGGCGGTCAACAAGCGCCTGGTCTCGCTGCGCGAGTCCAGTGGCGTGGTCACCGTCGGACGGGTCCTCACGCTGGTGGTGTGCACGCTGGACAGCTCCGAGGCCGAAGATGCGATCGCCGCGGCCAACGACGCCAGCCGCGAGCACCCGTGCCGGGTGATAGTGCTGGCGCGTGGCGACCGGTTCGCCGAGACGAAGCTGGACGCGCAGATCCGCGTCGGCGGCGACGCGGGCGCGGCCGAGGTGATCGTGCTGCGGCTGCAGGGCGAGCTGGTCAATCACGAGTCCAGCATGGTGATCCCGTTCCTGCTGGCCGATACGCCCGTGGTGGCGTGGTGGCCGCGTGGTGCCCCGCAGTTCCCGTCGCAGGATTCGGTGGGGCGCTTGGCGATTCGCCGCATCACCGATGCCACCTTCGCTCCCGATCCGCAGGCCGCGATCAAGAAGCGGCTCGAGTCGTACGCGGCCGGGGATTCGGATCTGGCCTGGAGCCGGGTCACCTACTGGCGGGCGCTGCTGGCCGCGGCCCTGGACGAGCCGCCGTTCGAGCCGGTCCAGTCGGTGACGGTCTCGGGGCTGCAGGAAGAGCCCGCCCTGGACATCCTGGCGGGCTGGCTGGCCTCGCGCCTGGGCTGTCCGGTGGTCCGGCGCACGGGCGAGTTGAAGGTGGAGCTGCACCGGCCGTCGGTCTCGGTCGGGATCACCCGGCCGCAGACCGGCCGCACCGCGACGCTCACCCGCACCGGCGAACCCGATCAGCGCTTCGCCCTGGCCCGCCGCGAAACCACCGACTGCCTCTCCGAGGAGCTGCGCCGCCTGGACGCGGACGACGTCTACGCCGAGGCGCTCGCGGGCATCGCGAAGGTGACCTACGAATAGGCTCGATCGCAAGCGGCCTGCGCGGAATCCGAATCGGTGCCCGCGCAGGCCGTTTCGCATCCTCGAGCCGAATCGCCGAAAGCGGCATCGCACAACCGAATCAGCGGACGAAAGGGGACTCATGAACCAGCCGAACGTCGAGGTGCATTCCGGCACAGCGGATCTGGTGGCCGCGGCGGCGGCGCACTTCGTCGCCGTGGTGACGAAGGCGCAGTCCGAGCGCGGGTCGGCGTCGGTGGTGCTGACCGGCGGGGGCACCGGCATCGGGCTGCTGGAGATGGTGCGCAAGTCACCCGGGGGCATCGACTGGTCGCGACTGGACGTGTTCTGGGGCGACGACCGGTTCGTTCCGGCGGGCGACGGCGACCGCAACGACCTGCAGGCCCGCCAGGCGCTGCTGGATCACGTGCCGCTGGATCCGTCGCGGGTGCATCCGATGGCCGCCTCGGACGGTGAATACCCGGACCCGGTCGAGGCCGCCGCGGAGTACTCCGCCGCCGTGCACGCCCACCTCGCCGAGCACGGCTCGTTCGATCTGCACCTGCTCGGCATGGGCGGTGAGGGGCACATCAATTCGCTGTTCCCGCATACCGATGCGGTCCGTGAGGAGCACGAGCTGGTGGTGGCGGTGACGAATTCGCCCAAGCCTCCGCCGGTCCGGATCACCCTGACCCTGCCGGCGGTGCGCCGCACCCGGCACGTGGTGCTGGTCGTCGGCGGCGAGGCCAAGGCCGCGGCCGTCGCCGCGGCGCTCAATGGCGCGGCGCCCGTGGACATTCCGTCGGCTGGCGCGATCGGCACCGAGTCCACGACGTGGCTGCTGGACGAGCCCGCCGCCGCCGATCTCCCCCGCTGACCGGGACCGAAACCGCACATATTCCCTCCTCCGGCCCGGCCGCGTACGTGCGGCCGGGCCGGAGTCTCTCTGCGCTCGCGGATTTCCGATAGCCGGTTTCACCGTTTTCGCTGCGGGAAGCCCTGCCCTGGCGGCACCCTTCTAGTGAAGCATCGACACAAAACTCGGTGCTTTGTCTCGGGGATGAGGAGCGGGGCGATGAGATATCCGGTTCGGGTCGGCGCGCTCCTGCTGCTCGGAGTCCTCACGCTGACGACGGGCGGCTGTTCGATGTCGTCACGATCCGGCGCCACCCACATCACGGCCGAATTCCGCAGTATCACAGGCATGTTCGAAGGAAACCCCGTGACCGTACTGGGCATCCGGGTGGGCCGCGTCGATCGAATCGTCCCGCACGACACCTACGCCGAGGTGCACATCACCGTCGACGGCGGCGTGCAACTCCCGCAGAACGTCACCGCCGCACTGATCTCCCCCTCGATCGTGACCGACCGGCACATCGAGCTGACCCCGCGATACACCGGCGGAGCCGAGCTGCCCGCCGATGCCTACCTTCCGCTGGACCGGACCCGCAGCCCCGTCGAACTGGACACCCTCCTGAGGACGATCGACCAATTCACCGCCGCATTGCGTCCTCGCCCCGGCGGCACCGCGGGCCCGCTGGACGCCGACCTGCTGTCCCGGATGCTCGACGGCCGGGGCAAGCAGATCCACGACACCCTCGCGGCGCTGACGGGCGCCCTGCGGACCGGCGTCGCCGACCGGGATGCGATCTCGCACATCATCGTCACGCTGGACGAGCTGACGAGGACGTTGGCCGGAAACGACCGCTGGGTGCGGGAATTCAGCAATCAGATCAGCCGGATGATCGAATTACTGGCCGAGCAATCACCGGGATTGCAGGCCACCCTCGACCAACTCGAGGCGGTGCTGAGCGGTACGGGAACCGCCTTCTACCAGTACCGCGACCGCCTCACCTCGGCGCTGACCGGACTGACCACCGTCGCGGAACAGCTCCGCGCGAATGCCGCCGGCGTCACCGAGATCACCGACGTCCTGCCGCTGCTACTGGAGAACCTCGACGGTGTCGTCGACCGGCCGGGCGGCCATGCCCGCGGGCACGTGGTGCTCGGTGCGTTCTTCTCCGGCGAGATCATCACCACCTTCTGCGAGCGCATCCAGATGCGGGCCGGCGGTTGCCACACCGGAAACGTGCAGGACCTCGGCCCGGATTTCGGCCTGACCGCGGCCCTGCTCGGGCTGTCGCGTTGAGTCCCGCCGAACCGGTCAGTGCCGGCCGACCGGCGAGAGCTCGGCCAGATGCGTCAGGAGGAACTCGTTCACCGCGCCCGTACGCTCCAGCTGCACCAGATGCCCTGCACCCTCGACCTTTTCGACCGCGCGCAGATCGCGGACGTTGGCACTCAGCGTGGCCAGTGGGTCGCGGCCGCTGAAACCCTCCATGTCCGGGTCGTTTTCGCCGTACAGGAAGTAGGCGGGCACCTCCACGACCGTCGGCAGCTCCGCGGTCAGTTCCCAGTTGCGGTCCAGGGCCCGATACCAGTTCAGGCCGCCGGTGAATCCGGTGCGCTCGAATTCCGTTGCCAGAATTTCGAATTCACCCTCGGTCAGCCACTTCCAGGGCAGCTCGGGGGCCTGCGGCAGCACGTCGAGATAGCCCAGGCCCGGCGGGTTCTTCCAGGTGTCCAGGTAGTGGTAGTCGCCACTGAGCGAGTAGTAGACGCGGGCCAGGAATTCCCTCGGGCGCGCAGCGAGTTCGGCGTCCGCCACCCCGGGCGTCTGAAAGTACGACAAATGCAGGAAATGCCGCTCGGCGGCTCGGGTCCAGAACGCCGAGGGCGCCTTGGGCGGGCGCGGGGCGTACGGATTGTTCAGCACGAAGACCGCCTCGACCCGCTCGGGCGCGCGCAGTGCCAGCTCCCACACCAGCTGCGCTCCGAAGTCCAGGCCCACGAAAACCGCTCGCTCGGCACCCAATTCATCGAGCAGGCCCAGCAGGTCGGCGATCACCTCGCGGTTGGTGTGCGCCTCGACGCCCTCGGGCGCCTCGGTGCGGCCGTATCCGCGCAGATCGGGGGCGATGGCGTGATATCCGGCCGCGGCCAGCACGGCCAGCTGCCGATGCCAGACGAACCAGCCGTGCGGGAATCCGTGACAAAAGATCACGGGAAGCCCCTCGCCCTGCTCGGCGATATGCATCGAGATGCCGTTGGTCTGCACGAACCGATGTGTTGGCTCCACGCCGTCTCCATCCATTACTAGAACATGTTCTCATTCCAAGGTAGTGTCCCGAAACTATGAGCGGAACACTTTCCGGCAAGGTCGCGGTCGTCACCGGCGCCAGCCGGGGCATCGGCAAGGGCATCGCGCTGGAACTGGGCGCGGCCGGCGCGACGGTGTACATCACCGGCCGCACCGCGAGCCCGGGCCGCCTGCCCGGCACCGTCGCGCAGACCGCCGAGGAGATCGCCGAGCTCGGCGGTGTCGGGGTGCCGTACGTGTGCGACCACCGCGACGACGATGCCGTGCGGGGCCTGTTCGAGCAGATCCGCGCCGACCACGGACGCCTGGATGTGCTGGTGAACAACGTCTACAACGCACCGGCCTCCGCGCGCTGGCTCGGCCGCCCGTTCTGGGAGGTGCCGCCGGAGGCCTGGGACGAGAGTTTCGACATCGGCGTCCGATCCCATTACGTGGCAAGCGTTTTCGCCGCTCCCGCACTGATCGAGTCCGGTGGCCTGATCGTGAGCATCTCCTCCCCCGGCGCGGAACACTTCACCCACAACACCGTGTACGGCGTCGCGAAGTGCGCGGTCGACCGGCTCACCGCCGATATGGCCCACGATCTCGCCGACACCGGCGTCACCGCGGTCTCGCTGTGGCCCGGCATCGTCAATACCGAACTGCTGCAAATGGTTCCGCCCGACGCCGACGACCGCCGCCTGATCACCCTGCCCGGCGAAGGCACCTTCGACCTGAACGAGGCCGAGACTCCCCGCTTCCCCGGCCGCGCCGTCGTCGCGCTCGCCACCGACCCCGACCGCCGCGCCCGGACCGGAAAGGCCTGGCGGGTGCGCGATCTCGCCGATGCCTACGGCTTCACCGACATCGACGGCCGCGTACCCCGACTGGGCTGAGGCAGGACTACGCCGGGCCGGCTGCGGCATCGAGGATGAGAAATGACACCCGAACGGTTACAGCTGAGGTGAATCCTGTCTTCGCGCTGCTCGACGCCAAGCTGACCATCGCGCATTCGCAGATCCTGTGGCGCGAGATCATCGGCAATGTATTCGGCGTCGGCTCCGCGGTCGGCGGCATGCGGCGGCGGGTCTGGGCGTGGCCGATCGGGATCGTAGGCAATGCGCTGCTGTTCACCGTGTTCGTCGGGGGGATCTTCCACACTCCGCAGCACCTGAACATGGCGGGCCAGGCCGGGCGGCAGCTGATGTTCATCGCGGTCAGCGCGTACGGCTGGTGGGGGTGGTACCGGCACGCGCGGGCCGAATCCGGGCTCGAGCATCGCGGCGTCGTCCCGCGCTGGGCCACGACCCGGGAGCGCTGGGTGCTGGTCGTCGCGATGGCGGTGGGCACCCTCGGGTTCGCGAAGCTGTTCGCCCTGATCGGCTCGTACGGGCCGTGGTCCGAATCGTGGATCTTCACCGGATCGGTGCTGGCAACCTATGGCATGGCGCGCGGGCTCGCGGAGTTCTGGGTGATCTGGATCGCGGTCGACCTGGTGGGGGTGCCGCTGTTGCTGAAGGCCGGCTATTACCCCTCTGCCACGCTGTACCTCGTCTATGCGGGCTTTGTGGTGTGGGGATTCGCCGTGTGGTTCCGGACCATCAAGGCCGCGGACTCCACGCCGCGGCCGGATCTCGCGGCAACCGGTACACAGTGAGAGAGGGCCCGCCCAACGGCGAACCCTCGTAGTGTCGCGGACCCGCTAGCCGAACTTGATCTCCAGGCCGATGCCGAGGATCGCGATGACCCAGACCAGACCGGTGAAGATGGTGATGCGGTCGAGGTTCTTCTCCACGACGGTCGATCCGGACAGGCTGGACTGCACGCCGCCGCCGAACAGGCTGGACAGGCCTCCGCCCTTCGCCCGGTGCAACAGCACCAGCAGCACCAGCAGCAGGCTGGTGATCACCAGGAGGATATCCAGGAACATGCGCATGTCCGATAGTTTATGCGTTACCCGGCGCGAAGCTCGCATCAGGTGATCGTGCGCGTCCGCCACCCGGGCGGCGGCCCGCGGTCCACCGGTCGGGATCCCCTCGACGGGGCCGAAATCGCCCGGGCTCGGCTACCCGGCCGCACCGATGAGCACCGGTACCATCGCTCGCATGCCCGCACTGCTGCGATTGGTCCCCGTACTGGTCGCCGCCGGACTGGCAGCCGCCTGCTCCGGCCGGGCGCCGACGTGGCCCGGGCCGACGCCGATGGGACACACCTACATCTCCACCGCCGTCACCGGCACCCGGATTCCCGGCGGCGGGCCGCTCACGCTCACCTTCGCCGACGGGCGGGTATCCGCCGATTCCGGCTGCAACACCAGCACCGGCCCCGTCTCGTTCGACGGCTCCGTGCTCCGGGTGTCGGGAATGGCGAGCACGATGATGGCCTGCGCAGGCGCCAAGTCCGGCGCGGACGCCTGGCAGACCGGGCTGCTGCAATCCGCACCGACCTGGAAGCTCAGCGGCAGCACCCTGACCCTCTCGGGCAACGGCACCACAGTGACGCTGACGGACAAGCAGGTCCTACGGCCGGATCTCCCGCTCACCCGCACCACCTGGGTGGTGACGACCCTGCTGCGCCCGAGAGGCCAGGTCCGCTCACCGACCCTCGAGACCGTGCTCCCGACTCTCACGATCGCCCCCGACGGCCAGGTCTTCGGCAGCGCGGGCTGCAACCGGATGACCGGCACCGCCCAGATCGACGGTTCCCAGGTGACATTCCAACTGGGCACGACCCGGATGGTGTGCGCGCCGGACGTCATGGACGTCGAACGGCAAGTCCTCGAGGCCCTGAACGGCGCGACCGAGGCCACGGTCGATTCCGACACCCTCACCATCCGTAATTCGTCGAACAACACCGGACTCGTATTGCGGGCGGAGTGAGCCGCAGCCGCGCTCAGCCACGCGGATCGAGCGCACCCGGATACAACCGCCCGCGCAAACCTCGAACCAGAACGCCGGGAGACTCTGGGCACGCTCGAGCTCACTGCGAAACGCCCACCCTGCGCCGAGGTGAGAGGCAGCATGGACACGTGATCAACGAACGGGAAGCTGAACTCGATCGGCGGTTCCGTGCCGCTGTGTCCGCCGTCCGCCCCGGATCCGCCCGCGCCGCAACCGAGCCCGTGGTGCCCGGTAGCCGATATTCCGCCGCCGACGTGCTGGAGTTGTTCGACGCGCAGGTCGCCAGCCGGCATCTGGATCTGGCCGCACGGCGGCTCACCGCGGCCGGGCAGGGGTACTACAGCATCGGATCGTCCGGGCACGAGGGCAATGTCGCGCTGGCCGAGGTGCTGGCGCCCACCGATCCCGCACTGCTGCACTATCGTTCGGGTGCCTTCTTCGTGCGCCGCTGCCGCCGGGTGCCCGGGCTGGATCCGATTCGCGACGTGCTGCTCGGCGTGGTCGCCGCGGCCACCGATCCGATATCCGGTGGGCGCCACAAGGTTTTCGGCAGCGCGCCCGCCGCCGTCATCCCGCAGACCTCCACGATCGCCTCCCATCTCCCCCGCGCGGTCGGGCTGGCATTCGCGCTGGACCGGGCCACCCGACTGGGCCGATTCACCGCCTGGCCATCGGATTCGGTGATCCTGTGCACCTTCGGGGATGCCTCGGCCAACCATTCCACCGCCGCCGGGGCGATCAATACCGCCGTGCACACCGCGCACCAGCAGGTGCCGATGCCGGTGCTGTTCGTCTGCGAGGACAACGGGATCGGCATCAGTGTCCGCACACCCCCGGACTGGATCCAGCAGGCTTACGGATCGCGGCCCGGGCTCCGGTATTTCGAGGTCGACGGCACCGATCTGCTGGAGACACTGAGCATCTGCGATGCCGCCGCGCGCTGGGTGCGGGAGAACCGCCTCCCGGCGTTCCTGCGGCTGCGCACGACCCGCCTGCTGGGCCACGCCGGATCCGATGTGGAATCGGCCTACCGCCGCGCCGCCGACATCGACGAGGACCTGCGCCGCGACCCGGTGACCGCCACCGGCCGCCTTCTGGTCGCCGCGGGCGCGGCGACCGGGCCAGAGGTCATCGCCCGCTATGACGCCGTTGCCGCCGAGATCGCCGAGATCGCCGAACAGGTCCAGCGCGAACCGAAGCTCACCACGGCCGCCGCGGTCACCGCCACCCTCGCGCCGCACCATCCGGACCGAATCCGGGCCGACGCCCTGCGCACTCGGCCACTCCCCGACCCGGCCCCGCCGACCGGAACCGGCATCTTCGACACCCACCGCCTGGATCCCACCGACCCGAATTCCGCGTACCGCGAGGGATCCGGCGACCAACCCGCCGCCGAGGCGGTCCCCGCTGACAAATCACCCGAGAGCACGTCGGCAGTCGAATCAGCGATGCGAGACTCGGCCGCGGCACCGCGAATGACGCTGGGGCAGGCCATCAATCACACCCTCGGCCAGTTGCTCGAGCGGGACGGGGACGTGCTGGTGTTCGGTGAGGACGTCGGGCGCAAGGGCGGGGTGTACGGGGTCACCAAGGGATTACAGCGCGCGTTCGGGGCGCGGCGGGTGTTCGATACGCTGCTCGACGAGCAGAGCGTGCTCGGCACCGCGCTGGGGGCCGCGCTGGCCGGATTCGTGCCGATTCCCGAGATCCAGTATCTCGCCTACGTCCACAACGCGCTGGATCAGATCCGGGGCGAGGCCGCGACCCTGCCGTTCTTCTCCGACGGGCAGTACCGCAATCCGATGGTGGTCCGCATCGCGTCGTACGCCTATCAGCGCGGCTTCGGCGGCCACTTCCACAACGACAATTCCGTTGCCGCGGTGCGGGATATCCCTGGCGTGGTGATCGCTTCCCCTGCCCGGGCCGACGACGCCGCGGGCATGCTGCGCACCTGCGTCTCCGCCGCCCGGGTGGACGGGCGAGTGTGCCTCTACCTCGAGCCGATCGCGCTGTACCACACCCGCGACCTGCATGCCCTCGGCGACGAGGGCTGGCTCGCGGCCCCCACCGCCGAACCAGCCGACCTCGGCCGCGCCCGAATCTACGGCGACGGAACCGATCTCACGATCGTCACCTTCGCCAACGGCGTCCCGATGAGCCTGCGCGCCGCACATCGCCTGTCCGAGCGAGGAATTCACGCCAGGGTGCTCGACCTGCGCTGGCTCGCCCCGCTCCCGGTCGAGGACCTGCTCCGCCACGCCCGTGCCACCGGCCGCGTGCTCATCGCCGACGAGACCCGCCGCACCGGCGGTGTCTCCGAGCCGGTCTGCGCCGCCCTGCTCGACGGCGGCTTCACCGGCGCGATCGCACGTGTCACCAGCGAGGACAGCTTCGTCCCCCTGGGCCCGGCCACGGCGACAGTTCTGTTGGACGACAACACCATCGAGACCGCCGCCACCAAACTCGTCGCCATGTGAGGTCGCACCGGTCACTGGGGCAGTAGCGTGCGAGGACAGCGTCGTCCCGCCGAGCCCGGTCACAGCCGCGGTCCTGTTGGACGACAACACCATCGAGACCGCCGCCACCAAACTCATCGTGACGTAAGCACTCAGCTAGCGTCGTATGTGGCCCCCAGGAAGGACCGAATCGGTTCGTCGTAGGCGCCACTTATACGCCGAGAGCCGGTTCGCCGTCGGTCCACTCGGCCTCCATTCGAAGGCTGTGCGCCGATATGTCGCTCCCGACGGCGTCGGCTACTTCCTCAGCGCGGAACGAGAGTGGTGGGGAGTGCGGCGAACCCGCGATTGTTGGAGGAGTGGATGCGCCGCAGCCCGGCCTCATTCACCTCGAAATCGGCTGTGCGCGAGACGATCTCCTGGAGCGCGATGCGCAGCTCGAGCAGGCCCAGGTTGGCGCCGAGGCAGTGGTGGCGGCCGCTGCCGAAGACCAGGGTGTCGGCGGTGGTGCCGTTCAGAGTGATGGAGCGGTCCAGATCGAACATCTCGGGACGGGCGAACACCTCCGGGTCGCGGTTGGCCGAACCGGTGACCAGCAGAATGCGTGCGCCGGCGGGAATCTCGACGCCGTGCAGCTCGGTCGGGGCGGTGGTGGTGCGCAGCATCGTCTGGCCCGTGGGGTCCCAGCGCATGGCCTCGTTGATCCAGTCTTCGATGCGCGCGTCCGCCGGCCCCGACCCCAGCGCGAGGCGGCGCTGGTCGGGATGCCGCCATGCGGCGTGCCACACGTTGCCCAGCGTCAGCATCGTGGTCTCGATGCCCGCGCCGACCAGCAGGATCAACACGCCGACGATCTCCTCGGGGGTGAGCCGGTCGTCACCGTCGGCGGCGTCCAGCAGCCCTGACAGCAGATCGTCGCCGCGGCGCTGTGCCCGCTCGATGGTGAGCTCGGTGTAGTAGCCCACCAGCGCGCCGACCGCCTGCATGGCCTCGGGCCGTAGGTCGGTCGACTCGTCCTCGGTGTACATGATCTCCATGCCGAGCTTGCGAACCATATCGCGATCGGCCTGCGGCACGCCCACGAGTTCGGAGATCACCTCCGTCGGAAACGGCCCGGCGAATTCGGACATCAGGTCGAAGCTGCCCCGCTCGAGCAGCGGTTCCAGCAGCCCGCGGGCGATCTCGCGCAGCCGCGGCTCGAGCGACTGCACCCGATGCTGGGTGAACGCCCGCATCACCAGCCCGCGCAGCCGGGTGTGCTTGGGCGGATCCATCGCGACGAAGGAGAAGAACCGCTCCGCCTGCGGCCCCCAGAACGCCGGCTCCATCCGCATCCCGTTCGCGCTGGAGAACCGCTCGGAATCCCGCAATGCGGCCAGCACGTCGCCGTGCCGGGACAACGCCCAGAAGTCGTCCGTCTCGTTCCGGAACACCGGCGCCTGCTCACGCAGCCGCTCGTAGTACGGATACGGGTCACTGTGAACGTCGAAATCGTATGGGCTGTACTGCAACTGCATGACGAAGCCTTCCGGGTGTACCGGTTCACTAGCCGAGCTGACATGATCACAGTAGTCGACAGGAAAGAGGACGTCGTGGACTCTGAATTCGCACCGGACGGTATCGATGTCACTACTCCGCATCCGGCGCGTCGCTACGACTACTGGCTGGGTGGCGAGAACAACTACGAGGCCGACCGGGAATCGGCCGAGTTGGTCGCCGAGGCGTTCCCGACGATCCGCTTCGCGGCCCTGGAGAACCGCAAGTTCCTGCGCCGAGCGGTGACCCATCTGACCGAGGAGGCCGGCATCCGGCAGTTCCTCGACATCGGCGCGGGACTGCCCACGGCGGGCAATGTGCACGAGATCGCGCAGGGCATCGCGCCCGAATCGCGCATCGTCTACGTGGACAACGACCCGATCGTGCTGATCCACGCCCGGTCCCTCCTGGACAGCGCCCCCGAGGGCGCCACCGCCTACCTCGACGCCGACGCCCGCGACCCCGAGAAGATCCTGTCCCATCCCGACCTGCTGGCCACCCTGGATCTGAGCAAGCCGGTGGCGCTCATGCTGGTGGCGATCATGCATTTCTTCACCGACGACGATCGTCCCCACGAGCTGGTGCGGCGGTTGTGGGGCGCGCTGGCTCCGGGCAGCTACCTCGTCATGACCCACGCGACCAACGACCACCTCACCCAGGAGGATCTGACCGAGACCCGAGAGGCCAACGAGCGCAGCGGAATTCCCTTCCAGCTGCGATCGACGGCCGAGTTCTCCCGCTTCTTCGACGGACTGGAACTGGTGCCGCCGGGGGTGACCTCCGTGATGACCTGGCGCCCGGAAACCTGGCGCGCCCACCCCCGCCCCGAGGCGGTCTCGATGCTCGCCGGGGTCGGGCGGATATCATGACGGTAATGCGAACGATTACCCGACGCGGATTCATCACGTCCGCATCCGCCGCCGCACTCGGTGTCACCGCGCTCGCGATGCCCACCGCGAACGCGAGCGCACTGCCCCCGGAACGACGCGTCATCTACTCGTACGCGGGCGCTCAACCGCCGGCGGAACTGCTGACGCTCGCATCGAAGGGCCAGATCGGCGGCGTGATCTTCTTCGCGGACAATATTTCGTCGGTGCAGCAGGTCGCCGGGGTCGCCGCCGAGTTCCGCAAAGCGTCCCCGACTCCGCTGATCCTCACCGTCGACCAGGAGGGCGGTCAGGTCAATCGCCTGCCCGGTGGTCCCGCGCAATCCGCCAAGCAGGTCGGTGCCAGCGCCGACGTGTCGGCCGCGGCCCGCGATCAGGCGGCGACGGCCGCGCGGGTGCTCACCGCGGCCGGGATGAACACCAACCTCGCGCCGGTCGTCGACGTCTACCGCACTCCCGGGGACTTCACGGACCACTACGGGCGCAGCTTCTCGAACAATCCGTCCGTGGTGGCGACGTGCGCCGGCTCGTACATCAGCACCCTGCAGGGCAGCAAGGTGTCGGCGTGCGCCAAGCATTTTCCGGGTCTGGGCGCGGCGGCGACGAATGCGAATACCGATGAGGTCCCGGTGACGATCGATCGGCCCGCGAACGAGCTGACAAGCGTGGACATGTTCCCGTATCAGCGGGCCATCCAGGCCGGTATCGCCCTGGTCATGCCGTCCTGGGCAAAGTATCCCGCCTTGGATCCGGCCAACCCGGCGGGCATGTCGACGATCATCCTGCAGAATCACCTGCGCCAGCGGCTCGGTTTCCGGGGGCTGATCATCAGCGATGCCCTCGAGGCCGGAGCCCTCGGCTCGTACGGATCCACCGGAAATCGGGCCATCAGCGCGGACCGTGCGGGTGTGGATCTGCTGTGCTGCTCCTCGCGGAACATCGAGCAGGGCAAGGAGGCCACCCAGGCCCTGCGCCAGGTCGCGCCGCGCTGAGGCCCGCGCCGCCGGACAACGAGATCGGTCCCGGTCGCGCAGTGCGACCGGGACCGACTTCTCTTGCGGGACAGCCGCTTACGGCAGCGGGCCGCCCGCGGCGATCGCCGACAGCGTGGCGAATTCGTCGCCCTTGAGGGACGCACCGCCGACCAGGGCGCCGTCGATATCGGTCTGCGCGACCAGCTCGCCGACGTTCTTGGCGTTCACCGAACCGCCGTAGAGCACGCGCACGCCCGCGGCGACCTCCGCCCCGGCCAGCTCGATGAGCTCGCCGCGGATGACGCCGCACACCTCCTGCGCGTCGGCCGGGGTGGCCACGCGGCCCGTGCCGATCGCCCAGACCGGCTCGTAGGCGATGACGACCTTCGAGATTTCCTCCGCCGTTAGGCCCTTGAGCGATCCGCGCAGCTGCTCGAGGCAGTAGGGCACGTGCTCGCCGGCCTCGCGCACGCCCAGCCCCTCCCCGATGCAGACGATCGGGGTGAGGCCGTGCTTCAGCGCCTGCTTGGCCTTGGCCAGCACGGTCGCGTCGTCCTCGTTGTGGTACTGCCGCCGCTCCGAATGCCCCACCACGACGAAGGTGCAGCCCAGCTTGGCCAGCATCGAGGCGCTGATCTCGCCGGTGTACGCACCCGACTCGTGCACCGAGACGTCCTGCGCGCCGAAGGTGACCAGCAGCCGATCGCCCTCGATGAGGGTCTGCACGCTGCGCAGGTCCACGAAGGGCGGGAGCACCGTGACGTCGACCTTGTCGAAGTACTTGTCCGGCAGCGCGAACGCGATCTTCTGCACCAGGGCGATGGCCTCGAGGTGATTGAGGTTCATCTTCCAGTTGCCCGCGATGAGCGGTTTACGTGCCACGGCTCAGTCCTCCAGTACCGCGATGCCCGGAAGTTCCTTGCCCTCCAGGTATTCCAGCGACGCGCCGCCGCCGGTGGAGATGTGCGAGAAACCGTCCTCGGGCAGGCCCAGCGTGCGGACCGCCGCGGCCGAATCGCCGCCGCCGACCACGGTGAACGCGCCCTTGCCGGTCGCGGTCACGATCGCCTCCGCGACGCCCCGGGTACCCGCGGCGAAGTTCTCGAACTCGAACACGCCCATCGGGCCGTTCCAGAACACCGTCTTCGCCTCGGTGAGCAGCGCCGCGAAGCGCCGCACCGACTTCGGGCCGATATCCAGGCCCATCCAGCCGTCCGGAATCTCGTTGGCGGGCACGATCTTCGAATCCGCATCGGCCGAGAACCCGGACGCCGCAACGATGTCCACCGGCAGGTGGATCACGTCGGCGAAGCGGTCCAGCAGATCCTGGCAGGTGGCCACCATCTCCGGCTGCAGCAGCGACGTGCCCACCGAAAGGCCCTGCGCGGCAAGGAAGGTGAAGCACATACCGCCGCCGATGACCAGCGTGTCGACCTTCGGCGCCAGCGCCTCGATGACGGCCAGCTTGTCCGAGACCTTCGAGCCGCCGAGCACGACCGCGTACGGCCGCTCGGTGTCGGTGGTGAGCTTGCGCAGCACCTCGACCTCGGCCGCGACCAGGGTGCCCGCATAGTGCGGCAGCACCTCGGCCACGTCGTAGACCGAGGCCTGCTTGCGATGCACCACGCCGAAGCCGTCGGAGACGAACGCGCCGTCGTCGCCGACCAGTTCGACCAGCGCGCGGGCCAGCTTGGCGCGCTCGGCGTCGTCCTTGCTGGTCTCGCGGGGATCGAAGCGGATGTTCTCGAGCAGCATCACGTCGCCGTCGGTCAGGCCCTCCGACCGTGCCAGCGCGTCCTGGCCGACCACGTCGCCGGCGAGCTGGACGTTGCGGCCCAGCTCCTCGGCGAGCCTGGCGGCGACCGGCGCCAGCGACAGCGCCGGATCCGGCTCGCCCTTGGGGCGGCCCAGATGCGCGGTCACGACCACCTTGGCGCCGGCCTCGGCCAGCGCCTTGATCGTCGGCGCCGAGGCGATGATGCGGCCCGGGTCGGTGATGACGCCGTTGTCCAGGGGGACGTTCAGGTCGGAGCGCACCAGCACGCCCCGACCCTCGACACCCTCGTTCAGGAGATCCTGAAGTGTCTTAACCGTCATGCCGATTAGAGCGACTTGCCGACGAGGCCGATGAGATCGGCGAGGCGGTTGGAGTAGCCCCACTCGTTGTCGTACCAGGAGTAGACCTTCACCTGATCGTCGATGACCTTGGTCAGCGGGGCGTCGAAGATCGACGAGTGCGGGTCGGTGACGATGTCGCTGGACACGATCGGGTCGACGTTGTACTTCAGGATGCCCTTCAGCGGGCCCTCGGCGGCGGCCTTGAACGCCGCGTTGATCTCCTCGACCGTCGCCTTCTTGGCCAGGTCCGCGGTCAGGTCGGTGATCGAGCCGGTGGGGACCGGGACGCGCAGCGAGTAGCCGTCCAGCTTGCCGTTCAGCTCGGGCAGCACCAGGCCGATGGCCTTGGCGGCGCCGGTGCTGGTCGGCACGATGTTCAGCGCGGCGGCGCGCGCACGACGCAGATCCTTGTGCGGGCCGTCCTGGAGGTTCTGGTCCTGGGTGTACGCGTGGATCGTGGTCATCAGGCCCTTGACGATGCCGAACTCGTCGTTGAGGACCTTGGCCAGCGGGCCCAGGCAGTTCGTGGTGCACGAGGCATTGGAGATGATGTTCTGGCTGCCGTCGTACTTGTCGTCGTTGACGCCCATCACGATGGTGATGTCCTCGTCCTTGGCGGGCGCGGAGATGATCACCTTCTTGGCACCGGCGGCGAGGTGGCCCTTCGCCTTGGCGCCATCGGTGAAGATGCCGGTCGATTCCACGACCACATCCACGCCCAGGTCGCCCCACGGCAGCGCCGACGGGCCCTCCTTGATCGCCAGCGCCTTGATGCGCTGATCGCCGACCACGATGGTGTCGTCGCCGTCGAGCGAGACATCCTGGGGCAGGCGACCCAGGACCGAGTCGTACTTGAGCAGGGTCGCCAGCGTGGCGTTGTCGGTGAGATCGTTCACCGCCACGATCTCGATGTCCGTGGTGCCGAGCGCCTTCTGCGCCTCGACCGCCCTGAAGAAGTTACGTCCGATGCGGCCGAAGCCGTTGATCCCTACCCGGACAGTCACGTTATCGCTCCTCAGCTTTCCCGCGGATTCATTTTCCGTTGCCAGTCCACCCTAATGCCCTGTCATTACGTCACAGACAGGCCCCTGGTCGCGGTGAGGTCAGTTGGGTACCATCCCGCCTGCGCGCCGCCCAGCAGATCCTCGGGCACAACCCCGTCGCCCCAGGGGTACAACATGATCTATCGCCACAAACTACCCGAATCGGGCGCCGCACGCCACACCAAAGTTGCCGTGGCGCAAGGCAATTCACGCCGCGCATACCGGTCGGTCACATTCTCCCGATCGCCGTCCGAGTCGCCGGGACACGCAATCGCCGCAGCGCGGACACTCGTGCTGCGGCGATTGCCGGGTCGACCGGATCGGGACGGGCGGCTCGCGTCAGCGGGGGCTGACGCCAAGTACCGCCCGCGACCTCACGCGTCCTCGAGCAGTTCGGCGGTGACCGCGGATTCGGTGTCGGGGATACCCAGCTCCTTGGCCCGCCGGTCCGCCATCGACAGCAGGCGGCGGATGCGGCCCGCGACAGCGTCTTTGGTCATCGGCGGATCGGCGAGCTGCCCCAGCTCCTCGAGCGAGGCCTGCCGATGCTCCACCCGCAGCTTGCCCGCGGCGGCCAGATGATCGGGCACGTCGTCGCCCAGGATCTCCAGCGCGCGCTCGACCCGGGCGGCCGCGGCGACCGCGGCGCGCGCGGAACGGCGCAGGTTGGCATCGTCGAAATTGGCCAGCCGGTTGGCCGTGGCCCGGACCTCGCGGCGCATCCGCCGCTCCTCCCAGGTCAGCCGCGTGTCCTGGGCGCCCATCCGGGTGAGCAGCGCGCCGATTGCCTCGCCGTCGCGAACCACCACGCGGTCGGTGCCGCGCACCTCGCGAGCCTTGGCGGAGATACCCATCCGCCGGGCCGCACCGACCAGGGCCAGCGCGGCCTCGGGCCCCGGGCAGCTGACCTCGAGCGCGGAGGAGCGGCCCGGCTCGGTGAGCGAGCCGTGCGCGAGGAAGGCCCCGCGCCACGCCGCCTCGGCATCGGCGATGCTGCCGCCGACGACCTGGGCGGGCAGGCCGCGCACGGGGCGCCCGCGCACGTCCAGCAGGCCGGTCTGGCGCGCCAGCGCCTCGCCCTCCTTGGACACCCGCACCACGTACCGCGAGGTCTTGCGCAACCCGCCGGCGCCCAGCACATGCACGTCGGAGCCGTAGCCGTACAGCTCGAATATCTCCCGGCGGAGGCGGCGCGCGATGGAACCCATGTCCACCTCGGCCTCGACGATCACCCGGCCACCGACGATGTGCAGACCGCCCGCGAACCGGAGTAGCGCCGACAGTTCCGCCTTGCGAGATGAGACCTGCGAGACGGACAGACGGCTCAACTCGTCCTTCACCTCGGCTGTCATCGCCACGAGACCCGCTCCTTTCCACCCAACGCGGACCGCACATCCTGGCCCATGTGCCGTCCTTCGACTCGAAGTCCTGCTGATTCCGGCCGTGGCAGCCGGATCATCTGATCCAGTGCGGCGGCTAGCTTTCCGGGGTGGTGCCGGTCCGTTCCAGCCTCGGCAACATCAGCGAAGGTTACTCGCGCACGCAGCTGTTCGGCAGCTCTTGCTACATGTTCGCGTTCCCTACCCTCGGGTACCGACCCCGAATCCACCACCACGTGGTCCACCGCGAAATCCGGTGCGTGCTGGGACAATACATGCAAGTGACGCTCGGCGGAGAATCCGGCCGTCTCCCCGGGCTCGGCGGCCAGGTTGAGCACCAGGATTTTTCGGGCACGGGTGTGCACCAGCGCCTCGTGCAGACCCGGCACCAGCACGTGCGGAATCACGCTGGTGAACCACGATCCAGGGCCCAGCACCACGACGTCGGCGTGTTCGATGGCCGAGGTCGCCTCCGGGCTAGCGGGCGGATCCTGCGGTATCAGGCGCACCCGGCGCACCTTGCCCGGCGTGGTCGCGACGGCCACCTGCCCCCGGATGCACCTGCTCACCCGGGGATCGGCCTCCAGGCCCGAGACGTCGGCCTCGATGGTCAGCGCGGCCGGGGACATCGGCAGCACCCGCCCGGTGCAGTGCAGCATCTCGCCCGCCGCGTCCAGCGCGGCCACCGGATCGCCGATCACCTCGGTCAGCGCGGCCAGGATGAGATTGCCCGCCGAATGCCCGGCCAGGGCGCCCGTGCCGCCGAAGCGGTGCTGCATCGCACGGGCCCACAGCCCGTCGGTCTCCTGCGCCAGCGCCGCCAGCGCCATCCGCAGATCGCCCGGCGGCAGCATGCCCAGCTCGGCACGCAGCCGCCCGGACGAGCCACCGTCGTCGGCCACCGTCACCACCGCCGCGATATTCGAGGTGAGCCGGCGCGCCGCGGTCAGCGTCGCATAGAGCCCGTGCCCGCCGCCCAGGGCGACCAGTGCCGGACCCTGCCCGTCCGCACTCATTCGCGCCCCAGATCCCGGTGCACCACGCGAACGACACCGGCCTCGTCGCCCGCTTCTCCCAATGCCTCTCCCAGCGCCTCTGCCACTGCCACGCTGCGGTGCTTACCGCCCGTGCAGCCCACTGCCACGGTCATGTAACGCTTCCCCTCTTGGCGGTACCCGTCGGTCGTCAGATCTATCAGGTGGCGGCAGGTCCGCAGATAGTCCTGCGCGCCCGGCCGGGACAGCACGTACTCGCTGACCACCGCGTCCTGTCCCGTGTGCTCACGTAATTGCGGTACCCAATGTGGGTTGGGCAGGAAACGCAAATCAAACACCATATCGGCGTCGAGTGGAACTCCGTACTTGAAACCGAACGACTGGATTGTGACCTGCAGCGCGGCCGGCGCGCCGCCGCCGTAGGCCTCCTCCAGCTTGCGATGCAGCTGATGCACCGACAGCGCGGTGGTATCGATCACCAGGTCGGCCGCGGTTTTCACCGAGTCGAGCCGCGAGCGCTCGGCCGCGATGCCGGCCGAGAGGGTGCCGTCGGCGCTCTCGCTCTGCAGCGGGTGGCGACGGCGCGCGAATCCGAAGCGGCGAATCAGCACGTCGTCGGATGCCTCGAGGAACAGGATCCGAGTGCGCACTCCCGCGGCCCGCAACTGATCGGCGACCGCCGAGAGGTTGCCGGTGAAGAAGCGGCTTCGCACATCCATCACCAGCGCCAGCTGCCGGATCGGCGGATCGGCGGAGACGCCCAGCTCGATCATCCGCTCGATCATCTCGGGCGGCAGATTGTCCAGGACGTACCAGCCGAGATCCTCGAGCACCCGGGCGGCCGTGCCGCGGCCCGCACCCGAGAGCCCCGTGACGATGACCACCTCGACGCGCCGGGTCGCAAGCGCATCGGCCCCGCTGCCGTTCGATTCCACGCTGGTCATGTCCTACCGGATCCGTTGCTGACTGTCATGCGATCATCCTGCCCTTCGGGACTGCTCGGTGCCGGACACGCAGAGCGGCCGACACCGAGACGTAACCGTGCCACATCGGATTCGTGCGGGCGCACCGGCTCACTCGCCGCGCAGGGCCGCGAGCACCGCCTTCGCTGTCGCCACCCCGATCCCCGGGACGGCCGTGATCTCTTCCACCGTAGCCTGTTCGAGTCGGGCGACCGACCCGAAGTGCGTGACCAGCGCGGTGCGCCGCGTCTCTCCCAGGCCGGGCACGGAGTCCAGCGCGGAGGCAGTCATCCGGCGGGAGCGCTTGCTGCGATGGAAGGTGATCGCGAAGCGATGCGCCTCGTCACGAACCCGCTGCAACAGGTAAAGCGACTCGCTGTTGCGCGGCATGATCACCGGGTCCGGCTCGCCGGGCACCCACACCTCCTCGAGGCGTTTGGCCAACCCGATGACCGCGACGTCGGTGATGCCCAGCTCGTCCAGGACCTCCGCGGCCGCCGCGACCTGCGGCGCGCCGCCGTCGACGACGTACAGATTAGGCGGATAGGAGAACTTGCGGGGCTTGCCCGTCTTCGGGTCGATGCCCGGAGTCGGATTGTCCTCCGCCTCGGCGATCTCCTGGTCGCGGCGCAGTCGCTGGAACCGGCGGCGGGTCACCTCGGCGATGCTGCCCACGTCGTCGGAGCGGCCCTCGCCGGCGGCCTCCTTGATCGCGTAGTGCCGGTACTCGGACTTCCGTGCGAGCCCGTCTTCGAACACCACCAGCGAGGCCACCACATCGGTGCCCTGCACATGGCTGATGTCCACGCATTCGATCCGCAGCGGTGCGGTGTCCAGGTCCAGCGCCTCCTGGATGCCTTGCAGCGCAGCCGATCTCGCGGTCAGATCGCCCGCGCGTTTGAGCTTGTGCTGGGCCAGCGCCTCGGCCGCATTGCGCTGCACGGTCTCCATCAGCGCCTTCTTGTCCCCACGCTGCGGCACCCGCAGGCGCACGGCCGCGCCGCGCAGGTCGGTGAGCCAGGCCTGCACCTGCTCCGCGTCACCGGGCAGGGCGGGAACCAGCACCTCCCGCGGCACCACGGCCGCCGAGGTATCGGCGTCGGACTGCTCGGCGAACGCGGCCTGCTCGCCGTAGAACTGCATGAGGAACTGCTCGACCAGCGCTGCGAGTTCGCGCTCGGCGGATTCCGGCACCGCTGCCTCGGAATCCCGGTCCGCGCTGGAATCCGGCCCCGCGCCGGAATCCCGTCCGGCGGCGGAATCCGGGCCGCCGTCAGAGTCCCGTCCGGCGTCGGAATCCAGCCCGGCAGCGGAATCCGGCATAGAGGCATCGGCTGCGGCCTGCGCCGCCGCCGGGGCCTGGGCATTGCGCTCCGCATCCGAAGTCTCCGCGGCGCGATCGGCTGTGCTCCCGGCGGGGGCGTCGGCCTGCGCCGATTCGGGCGATCCCGAGCCGACCAGATCGACCGCGTCGCCGGACTTGTCCACCACCCAGCCACGCTGACCACGCACCCGGCCGTCACGCACGTGGAAGATCTGCACCGCGGCTTCGAGCTCGTCGGTGGCGAAGGCGACCACGTCGGCATCGGTGCCGGTGCCCAGCACCACGGCCTGCTTCTCCAGGGCGCGGCGCAGCGCCTGCACGTCGTCGCGCAGGCGTGCGGCGGTCTCGAAGTCCAATTCCTCTGCCGCGGCGTGCATCCGGCGTTCCAGATCGCGGACCATGCGATCGGTCTTGCCCGCCAGGAAGTCGCAGAAGTCCTCGGCGATGCGGCGGTGCTCGGCGGCGCTGACCCGGTCGATGCACGGCGCGGAGCACTTGTCGATATATCCGAGCAGGCAGGGGCGGCCGATCTGCCCGTGCCGCTTGAACACTCCCGCGGAACAGGTGCGCATCGGGAAGACCCGCAGCAGCAGATCGACCGTCTCCCGGATGGCCCAGGCGTGCGCGTACGGCCCGAAGTACCGCACGCCCTTCTTCCGCGCGCCACGGTAGACGAATACCCGCGGATACTCCTCGTTCATGCTCACCGCGAGCATGGGGTAGGTCTTGTCGTCGCGATAGCGGACGTTGAAGCGCGGATCGAATTCCTTGATCCAGTTGTATTCCAGCTGAAGGGCTTCCACCTCGGTGGACACCACGGTCCACTCGACGGACGCGGCGGTGGTGACCATCTGCCGGGTGCGCGGATGCAGGGCGGCGATATCGGCGAAGTATGAATTCAACCGGCTGCGCAGGCTCTTGGCCTTGCCGACGTAGATGACCTGTCCGAACGAATCCCGGAATTTGTACACCCCGGGCTCGACGGGGATGGTGCCCGCCGCCGGTCGGTACGTCGCTGGATCTGCCACGTCACCAGACTAACGACCAGCACCGACAGGAAATCCGGCTGTCCTCACCCCAGCTGCCGCATCCGGCCCTGATGCGCCCGGCGCGCGCCCGCGGTGATCGCCTCGCACAGCGCGCGCTCGGGCTCGGACAGCCGGCTGCGGCGGCGCAGCAGCACGAATTCCAGCTCGCCCACCTCGGGCAGCCGCTCGTCCTCGACGGCGAAAAGCCCGGCGGGAAGCAGGCTTTCGGCGTGCACGATCACCCCCAGACCCGCGAGCACCGCCGCGCGCAACCCGAGCTGGCTGTCGCTGGTGCACGCGATGCGCCAGGTGCGGCCATGCAGTTCGAGGGCCTCGAGCGCGGCCTGGCGGGTCATGCTCGGCGGCGGATAGGTCACCAGCGGCACCGGATCGGTGAAACCCGTTGCGCCCGAACGCCCCGCCCACACCAGCCGGTCGCGCCACAGCAGTTCCCCGTGCCGCTCCCCCGGCCGCCGCTTGCCGACCATCAGATCGAGCTCCCCGGCCGCCATGCGGTTCTTGAGATTCTCGCTCAACCCGACGGTCAGCTCGAGGTCCACGCCCGGATGGCTGCGCTGGAATTCCAGCAGCACGTCCGGCAGCTCGCGGCCCATCACGTCGTCCGAGGCGCCGAGGCGGATCAGGCCGGTCAGCCGCGAGTCGGAGAAATACCGTTCGGCCTGCGTCTGCGCGTCGAGGATGGCGCGGGCGAATCCGACCATCGCCGCGCCGTCGGCGGTCAGGGCCAGATTCCGCGTGTCGCGGCGGAACAGCTCCCGGCCCGCCGCCTGCTCGAGCCGGGCGATATGGCCGCTCACGGTGGATTGCCGCAGGCCCAGGATGCGCCCCGCGGCCGTGAAGCCGCCCGCCCGCTCGACGGCCAGGAAGGTGCGCAGCTGGTCCGGATCGAACATATTGATCACGATACGCGTTCGAATATATCGAATCCAACGTCTTTTGCGATTAGTAACCGGGATCGTATCGTTGTCCTGTGAAATTGTTGGCCAAACTCCGCATCGACGGCTTCATGCTCGGCATCCTGGCCAGCGTCGTGATCGCCGCCGTGCTGCCCGCGCGGGGCGAGGCCGCCCATGTCCTGGACTGGGCCACCAAGATCGCGATCGGGATCCTGTTCCTGCTCTACGGCGCCCGGCTGAAGCCGCGCGAGGCGCTCGACGGGCTCAGGCACTGGCGGCTGCACTCGATCGTGCTCGCCGTCACCTTCTTGGTGTTCCCGCTGATCGGGCTGGCGCTGCGCATTCTGGTGCCCTCGGTGCTCACCGACGATCTCTACACCGGCGTGCTGTACCTGTGCCTGCTGCCCTCGACGGTGCAGTCCTCGATCGCGTTCACCTCGATCGCCAAGGGCAATGTGGCCGGCGCGGTGGTCAGCGCGTCGCTGTCCAATCTGATCGGCGTGTTCGTCACCCCGCTGCTGGTGATGCTGCTGATGAACACGACCGGCCAGGCCACGGTGTCGATGAGTTCCATCGTGGCGATCGTCGCGCAGGTGCTGCTGCCGTTCCTGGCCGGTCAGCTGCTGCGCACCCGGATGCAGGCGCTGATGAAGCACGCCACCGTCACCAAGACCGTGGACCGGGGGTCGGTCTACCTGGTGGTGTACACGGCGTTCAGCGACGGCATGGTCGAGCACATCTGGCGCGGCATCTCACCGCTGTCGCTGATCGCGGTCGTCGTGGTGTGCAGCGCGGTGCTGGCCTTCGTGCTGGCGCTGACGACCACGATCGGCAGGATGCTGCACTTCAACCGCGGCGACCGCATCGTGATGATCTTCTGCGGTTCGAAGAAGAGCCTGGCCAGCGGGCTGCCGATGGCGACGGTGCTGTTCGCGGGCCACGCGGTCGGGCTGATCGTGCTGCCGCTCATGATCTTCCACCAGATCCAGCTCTACGTGTGCGCCTGGCTGTCGGGCCGCTGGGGCCGCCAGGCCGAGGAGGCCGCGGCGCGCGAGGCCGCCGGGAGCGAACCCGTTGCGACCGAGGCCTCCTGAGCACAAGATCGTCAGTGACGGACTGCACGAGGAGCTTTGCAGATGACGGACGTGACGGAATCCCTGAGCACCGCCGAGGAAGCGCGGCTGCGCGAGAGCATCGGCCGCCAGACCCTGCTGACGACGCTGGGAATCACCATCGGCAGCCTCGCCCCGGGCCGCGTCGTCCTGCACCTGCCGTTCAGCCGGGACATCTGCCAGCAGAACGGATTCGTCCATGCGGGCGCCATCACCACGGTCGCCGATTCGGCCTGCGGCTATGCCGCGCTGTCCCTGCAGCCGCCCGATCGAGACGTCCTCACCGTGGAATTCAAGGTCAACCTCATGAGTCCCGCTGTGGGACAGGATTTCCGGGCGACGGCAACCGTGGTGCGATCCGGAAGGAATCTCACCGTGTGCACCGCCGAGGTCGTCTCCGATGCCGACCTGTCGCGCCCGATCGCCCTCATGCAGGCCACACTCATGGCGGTCTCCCCCACCTGATCGGCGGCCGCGCGCTGTGCGACCGGCGCGCCGGACACCACACCCTCGCCTGGGCCCGCCCCGACCTGCAGGCGCCCGAATCCTTTGCCCTCACCAGCCCCGCCTTCGACCACGGCGCACCCATCCCCGAACGGCATCGCGGCCGCATCTTCGGCCCCAACGTCTCCCCCGCCCTCGTGTGGACGCCGCCACCGACCGGCACCGCCGAGCTCGTGCTCATCGTCCAGGACCCCGACGTCCCCTTCGATACACCGGCCACCCATGCGCTCACACTCGGCATAGATCCTGCGCTCCAAGGCATTCCGGAGAACGCCCTCATCCACCCCGGCCCGATCCCGGGCCTCTCGCACGGCAAGGGTCCCCTCGGACGCCGCTGCTGGGCCGGGCCCAAACCCCCGGCCTCGCACGGCCCCCACTCCTACGTCTTCCAGCTGTTCGCCCTCGATCACAACCCTGCACTACCTGCCGCCTTCACCCTCGCCGACGTGCTTCACGCCATGACCGGCCACGTCACCGCCCGGGCCCGCCTCGACGGCACCTACGAGGTCCCATAGCACTCGCCGGACCTGTGACGTGGAGACGGGCTGGTGGCCGGGCCGCCACCGCGCGAAACATCCCCGGCCGAGCCTTCGCCGAGCACCTGCTATTTCGTTGTGTCCATGGGGAATTCGCTGGACTCGCTGCCGCCTGCGGGGATGATCGGCAGCACCACCGAGGACGGGTGGGCGGGGTCGTGCAGGATGGTCTGGGTCGCGATCTGGGTGTCGGCGCTCTGACCGAAGGGCTGGCCGGTGTTGGGGTTGGGTGCGAACTGGGGGTAGTCGCTGCTGGAGATCTCCAGGCGGATCCGCGATCCCGCCTTGACCAGGTAGCTCGTGGGCCAGATCTTGATCGTGTACTGGTAGGGCTGGCCGGGGACGGTGGGGGCCGGGCTTTCCAGCGAGTCACGGAAGGGGGTGCGGATGATGCCGTCGTTGAGATTCATCGTGGAGCCGTCGGGGGCGACGGCGACCAGTTTCGCCGTGAAATCGGTGTCGGGCGCGGTGGAGGAGGCCCACAGCTTCACCTCGATGGGGCCGGTGAGTTCGGTGTCCGAAGGCATCGGCGCGGTGGTGTAGGTGAGCACGTCGGAGCGCTGTTCGACGACATACTGATCGTAGGGGCCCTGCGGGCCCTGCGATGCGCCGCAGCAGGAATGGCCGCCGGCGCTGGGCACCGGATCCAGCGGGTTGTAGTCGTAGACGTCCGGCTGCTGCGGATCCTTCGGCGGCGCCGCGGTGAGGGCGCCGGCGCGTCCGATCTCGCCGTTGCCACCGTTACCGGACAGGTAGTACGTGGTCCAGCGGGTGTTCGGTAGCGGCCAGGCCGTGGCCGTCTTCCACTTGTTCGCGCCCATCAGGAAGTAGTCGACCGTCGGGTGTCCGGCGACCTTGTTGTCCCGCCCCTTCAGGAAGTGGTCGTACCAGGCGAGCATCAGATCGTTGACCGGGCTGCTGCCGTTCGGATCGGCGATGTTGTCGAGCATCGGTGCGGACACGTCGGCGCCCGGGCGACCCCAGCCGACGTGGTCCCACGGGCCGATCACGATGCGCTGACCATCGCGAGCCTCGGGAGTGCCGCCGTGCTGCACCATGCCGCTGAAATTCTCGGTGCCGCCCGCCAGGAACGCGTCGTACCAGCCCTCGAAGTCCAGGACCGGAACCTTCACGTTCGCGTACTTGTCGCGAATGCTCCACTGCTTCCAGTAGTCGTCGCGGGTGGGATGGTCGATCCAGTCGTAGAACCAGGGCGCCACGGCCGGATCGCCCGGGTGGAAGGGCGGGAACTGCTGGTACGGGCGGAATCCCATCCAGCGGGTGTACTGCGCCGCATCGGCCTCCAACTGCTTGGCCGTCGCGGTGTCGCCGCGGTTGACCGCCGCGGTCGCCCCGATCGTGCCCATCGCCCACGGCTCGACGAAGGCCAGCCGGAATTCGCCGCCCTCGTAGGTCCAGCCGTCGTAGTAGTCCGAGGCGGTGTTCGACGGCACGATGGTGACCAGGTGCGGCGGCGCCGTGACCGCCGAAAGCCATTGCGTGGCACCCACATACGAGGAGCCGTACATGCCGACCTTGCCGTTCGATCCAGGCAGCTTCGCGGCCCATTCCACCGAGTCGTAGCCGTCGTTCTGGTCGTTGGCGAATTCGGTGAACATACCGCCCGAGGCGCCCTGCCCCCGGATATCCTGCACCACAACGAGATAGCAGTGCGAGGCGAACCAGTCCGGGGTCTGGAATCGATAGGGCTGGATTTGCGCCGCCGATTTGCCGTACTGGGTGCGCATCAGGATCACCGGCACGGGATCCGACGTCTGGGGCCGATACACATCGGCCTTCAACACCACGCCGTCGCGCATGGTTGCCGGGACGTTCTCCTGCTTGGACACCCCGCAACTACCGCGCCCCTGGGCGGGCGGCCACGCCCCCGGCGCCGCGGGCCCCGACGCGGACGGACCACTCGCCGATCCCCCGCACCCACTCAGAACCAGTATCGCGGCGGCAACAATCGCACCCGCCCGGACAATCCGATTGCGCCGCTGGCGATTCCACGACATCACTCGACGGTAACACCGGGCCATCGGCGACATGATCACATTCGGAAGTTCAGGACAGCCGCGGATCATCGGCACACCGCGCAGTCCTCGCCGCCCATCCGCCCGGCACGCGCGCGGCGGCCGGCGAGCTCGACCCGATCACCGCGCCGTCGCCCGGTCGACCATCCGATTCCGAACCGTCCGGCGGCCACGTGGCGCGGACTCATCGTCCGCCCCGCACCGCGTTGCGTAGTGCGCCCGCGAGATCGCCGCGCTCGCCGATCTCCACCGCATCCAGTTCGAGCCAATCGGCCAGCTCGCGCAACGACCGTGCGAGTTCGGCCGCGATGTACGCGCTGTCCCAGCCGGGCTCGGCGAACGCACCGGGAACCAGCAGCCGCCCCGCGGGCCGCTCGGCGCGCAGATCCACGCGCGCCACCAGTTCGCCGTCGAGCAGGAAGGCGAACACGTAATAGCCGTGCACCCGTTTGTGTTCGGGGGTGTAGATCTCGATGCGGTAGTGGAAGTCGAAGATCCGCTCGGTGCGCGACCGGAAGAAGATCAGCGGATCGAACGGGCACAGCAGCGCGGCACCGGTGATCCGCCGCGGGGTGCGCGCCCCGGCGCTCAGATATGCGGGCCTGTCCCAGCCGTCGACCTGCACCGGCTCGAGCTCGCCCGCGTCGAGCAGGTCGGCGATCGCGGGCTCGGTCTGCCGGCGGTGCAGGCGGTAGTAGTCGCGCAGATCCGGTTCGGTGGCGATGCCCAGGGCGGTGGCCGACCGGCGGACCAGCTCGCGCACGGCGTCGGGCTCGGAGACCTGGCGCGCGAGCACCTGCGGGGGCAGCACCCGCTCGGTCAGGTCGTAGTGCCGCTGGAAGCCGACCCGCCTGTCCACCGACAACTCGCCGATGGCGAACAGCTGCTCGCATATCACCTTGGTGTCGCTGTAGTTCCAGCCCCAATGATCCTTGTTGCGTGGGCGGTCCAGCTCGAGATGCCGCTCGACCTGCGCGGCGGTGCAGGGGCCGAATTCGCCGATCACCTCGAGCACATCCTTGGGCAGTGCGGGATTCCGCTCGAGCACCGCCCGGGCACCGCCCCAGCGGCCGTTGCGGTACTGCGCCATCCGCCATCGAAACAGCGGCCAGTCCTCGACCGGAACGACCGCGGCCTCGTGCGCCCAATACTCCACCAGACGGCGCGGGCGGCGGGCGCTGTGACTCCATGCCGCCTCGTCGAGCAGCTCGCGATCATAGGCGCCGATCCGGCTGAACACCGGCGCGTAGTGCGCCCGCACCACGGCCGACACCGAATCCAGTTGTAGCAGCTGCGTTTTCTCCCACACCCGCCCGATCGCGCGACGGGTGGGCGCCGCCCCCGAACGCGGGGCCCCGAACCCCTGCGCGGCGAGGGCCGTCCGGCGGGCCGCGGCTGCTGTCATGGTGCGCACGACAGCACCCTGCCATGTGGTACCGACAAGTTCGCCGGGTCCTGGTTCACCGCCGTCGGATCTGATACGTTGAACGCCATCCGATACATTCGTGTATCGAAATTCGGACAGCGTCAGCGCCCACCGTCGCGGAGGAGTTCTCATGGCACCGTCACAGCAGCCGGATGCGATCGTCGTCGGAGCGGGACTGGCGGGACTGGTCGCCACCTACGAGCTCACCCGCGCCGGTCACCGGGTGCTGGTCCTGGACCAGGAGAATCGCAACAACCTCGGCGGGCAGGCCTTCTGGTCGCTGGGCGGACTGTTCTTCGTCGACAGTCCCGAGCAGCGCCGCATGGGCATCAAGGACTCCTTCGAGCTGGCCTGGCAGGACTGGCAGGGCTCGGCCGGATTCGATCGCGAGGACCAGGACCTGTGGGGCCGCCGGTGGGCGCGCGCCTACGTGGAGTTCGCCGCCACCCAGAAGCGGCAGTACCTCCACGATCTCGGCCTCCGGGTGACGCCGCTGGTCGGCTGGGCCGAGCGCGGCGGTTCGGCCGCCGACGGGCACGGCAATTCGGTCCCCCGCTTCCACCTCACCTGGGGCACCGGACCGGAGGTCGTGCGCGTGTTTCTCGAGCCCGTGCTCGCGGCGGAGCAGCGCGGCCTGGTCGAATTCGCCTTCCGGCACCGGGTCGACGAACTGATCGTGCAGGACGGTGCGGTGGTCGGCGCCCGGGGCAGCGTCCTCGAGCCCACCGATCTCGACCGCGGCAAGGCGTCGTCGCGAGAAGTGGTGGGCGACTTCGAATTCCGCGCTCCGGCGGTGTTGGTCTCCTCCGGAGGCATCGGTCACAACCACGAGCTGATCCGCAAGAACTGGCCGACCGAGCGCATGGGTCCCTGCCCGCAGACGATGATTTCGGGCGTCCCGGCCCACGTGGACGGGCGCATGCTCGGGATCACCGAGTCCGCGGGCGGGCGCATCGTGAACCGGGATCGCATGTGGCACTACACCGAAGGCCTGCACAACTGGGATCCGATCTGGCCCGACCATGCCATCCGGATCATTCCCGGCCCGTCCTCGATGTGGTTCGACGCGAACGGAAAGCGGCTGGCCGCACCGAATTTCCCCGGATTCGACACCAACGCCTCGATGCGGGCGATCCTGGCCACCGGCTACGACTACTCGTGGTTCGTGCTGAATCAGACGATCGTCGAGAAGGAGTTCATGCTCTCGGGCTCCGAGCAGAACCCCGACATCACCGGCAAGGACTTGAAGTTCACGCTGCGGAGCCGGGTCGCCAAGGGCCCGTCGGGGCCGGTCGGCGCCTTCCTGAAGCACGGCGTGGACTTCGTGACCGCGAGCACCCTGCCGGAGTTGATCGCGGGCATGAATAAGCTCGCCCGCGGCCCCGAGCTCGAGCTCGCCGAGATCGAGCGCCAGATCGTCGCCCGCGACCGCGAGGTGGCCAACAAGTTCAGCAAGGACGCGCAGCTCATGGCCATCGGCAACGCCCGGCGCGCACTCGGCGACAAGATCGCACGCGTGGCCTCCCCGCACCGCATCCTCGACCCGGCACACGGCCCGCTCATCGGCGTCCGGCTCAACATCCTCACCCGAAAGACTCTGGGCGGCATCCAGACGAACCTGGACTCGCAGGTGATCGGCCCGGAGGGCGAGCCGATCACCGGGCTCTACGCGGCCGGTGAGGTGGCCGGATTCGGCGGTGGCGGCGTGCATGGCTACAACGCGCTCGAGGGGACCTTCCTCGGCGGCTGCATCTTCTCCGGGCGGGCGGCCGGACGCGCCCTGGCGCGGGCCGCGCGGTAAGCCCGGCGCAGTACCATCGCCCCATGATCGACCGGCCGCAGGCGCTCCTGTTCGATGTCCAAGGCACCGCAACGGATTTCCACGCCACGATCACCCGCGCATGCACGCGCATCCTGGGTGCGCGATACCCGGAGCGGGACTGGCCGGGATTCGTGAACGACTGGCGCGCGGCATATTTCGACCGCACTCGGGCGAACAACGCCTCCGACACCTGGATCAGCGTCGCCTCGGTCTACCGCGCCGCCCTGGACGACCTGCTGGACCGGCGGCGGCTGGATCTCGATCCGGCCGCGCGGCACGAACTCGCCTCGCAGTGGAAATTCCTGGACCCCTGGCCCGATGCGGTGCCCGGCCTGACCCGGTTACGCGCCGGTTACACGCTCGCCACCCTGTCCAACGCCGATGTCGATGCGGTGGTGAGCATCACGCGGCACTGCGACTTCCCGTGGCACGCCGTATTCGCCGCCGAGATGGCCGGCGCCTTCAAGCCCGATCCCCGCGCCTATCGCATGGCCGCTGGCTATCTGGGCCTGGAGCCGTCGCGAATCATGATGGTGGCCAGCCACAAGTACGATATCCGCGCCGCCGCCGAGCTCGGCTTTCGGACCGCATTCATCGCCAGGCCACTGGAATTCGGCGATCCCGCACTGGCCGATGCCGAGTTCTGCGACGAATTCGATATCAACGCACGAGATTTCCTGGACCTGGCCGATCGGCTCGGCTGCTGAGGCTCAGGGCAGCTCGTAGGCCGCGAGCGCATCGAGCAGCCCGGTGCGGCGCTCGACCGTCGGCGCCGGGTCGACATGGGCGAACGCGCACCCCAGTGCCGTTGCCGCGCCGTCGTTTTCGATGCTGTCGCCGACCATCAAGGCCCGCTCGGCCGGCACGCTCAGCCGGTCCAGGGCCCATTCGAAGATCGGCGGATCGGGCTTGACCACGCCCAGCTCGAAGGACAGGGCGTACTCGTCGATGTACCGATCCCAGCCGTGCGCGACGAAGGCCGGGCGGATATCGAAGGGAATGTTGCTGACCACGGCAACCTGAATCCCGTTGCCCGACAAGGCCTCGAGCACCTTGCCCGTATCGGGATAGGGCACCCATTCCCGCGGATCCACCATGCGCCGGTACAGCCGCCCGGCCGGGGCGGGATCCACGCCGCTCTGGCGCAGCACCTCGGCGTACACCTCCCGGTGCCTGGCCGGATCCAGATCGCGCCGCTCCCAGGCATCCTGGTGATGGGCATCGAAGGTCGCGGCCTGATGCACCGGCACGGTCATGCGGTGCAGCACCTCGGCCGATTCGGCCGCGTCGAACGGCCGCCCGTCGGCGTGGACGAGGTCCGCGGCCCAGCTCTCGTCGGCCTCGAGCCGGAACAACGTACCGGAGAAATCGAAAAGTACCGCTTGGAAGCTCACCCGGACAGCCTATCCGCCCGCAATCCCGGCCCCGCAAAGTCGTCCCATGACTCAGATCACCTATCAGCTTGTCTGAGGAGTTTGCTACCGTGGGCGCATGGTCGAGTCCCCCATCCTCCAGGTCACCGCCGTGGATTTCGTCCGCGGCGGCAGCGCGATCCTGTCCGAGGTGTCGCTGACGGTCCGCCCCGGTGAGCACTGGGCGCTGCTGGGCCCCAACGGCGCGGGCAAGACCACGCTGCTGAAGATGGCCGGGGCGTACGAGCACCCGACCCGCGGCGCGGTCGAGGTGCTGGGCCGGCGCCTGGGCCGGGTGGACATGCGCGAGCTGCGCACCGCGATCGGTCACGTGGATCCGCGCCACACGCTGCCGTACCCGCTGCGCGTGCACGAGGTCGTGCTCACGGGCCTGACCAACACCACCGATCTGCAGCAGCGCTGGACCCCGACCGCCGCCCAGCTCGCCGAGGCCGACCGGCTGATCGAGCTGCTGGGCGTGGCCCATCGCCGGGAGGCGCGCTGGCCCACGCTGTCCCAGGGTGAGCGCGGCCGCGCCCTGATCGCCCGCGCGCTGATGCCCAATCCCCGGCTCCTGCTGCTCGACGAGCCCGCCACGGGCCTGGACGTCGCCGGCCGCGAACAGCTCATCGACCGGATCGATCGCTTGCAAGCTGCCCATCCCGAGCTCGCCTCGGTGCTGGTCACCCATCACCTCGAGGAGCTGCCTCCGGGCACGACGCACGCCATGCTGTTGCGCGAGGGGCGCTGCGTCGCGACGGGCCCGGTCGGCGAGGTGCTCACCAGCGAGAACATCAGCGCCTGCTTCGACCACCCGATCCGGTTGAGCCGCACCGACGGCCGCTGGCAGGTACGCAGCGACCGGACCGTGCACGCCTAACGGCCCGCACCGGGACCAGCTCCCTATCTTGCCATTGACAAGATAGGGAGGACGTGCGATGTTTGCAGGGCAACGCCAACCCTGCGCCCCCTCGTCGAAGGTCCGGATCATGCCCACAGTGCCTTGGATAACCGTCAACCCGCCCATCGACTCGCAGGTTCAGGTGATGGCCTCCCGCCTGGAGGTGAAGTCACTGCACCAGGTGCCCGGATTCTTCCTGGCGTCACTGTCCCTGCTCAAACAGGCGCGCAATTCCCCTGGCGCGCTGGGCGTTACGCTCAAGGCCGAGCTGCTGCGGCGCACCTTCTGGACCCTGTCGGCCTGGTCCGACCGGGAGGCGCTGTCCGCCTATGCGGGCTCGGAGCCGCACAAATCGACCATCGCCCGCAAGCGAAAGGTCATGCGCGAGTCCACCTTTACCTTCTGGTTGGCCCCGGCCACGGAGCTACCGATCGAGTGGTCCGACGCGCAGCGGCGGCTGGCCGCCGAGCGCGCCGGATCCTGATCCCGGCCCGGAGCTATTTTTCGCCGTCGACGGGAATGTTGGCCACCACGGGGAATTCGCCGGTGTACCCCTCGCGCTGATGAGCGATGGCCAGCACCCGTTTCCGGACGACGAACCAGCCGATGATCAGCAGCGGAACGATGATCGCCAGGCTCGCGACGGTCCAGGTGCCGACCGGATAGTCGAACGCGGTGATCACCAGCACGACGAACAGGAAGATCAGCGTCGCAATGCCGGTGTAAGGCGCACCGAACATCCGGAACGCCGGGCGCTCCATCCGACCGCCCCGCCACAGCCGCCACAGCTTCAGCTGGCACAGCACGATCGTCGCCCAGGAGGCGAGGATCCCGAGCGAGGCCACGTTCAGCACGATCTCGAAGGCCTGTGAGGGCACGAGGTAGTTGAGCCAGATGCCGAACAGCGCGATCACACTGGTCAGCAGAATGCCGCCGAAGGGCACGCCGCGACGGTTCATCCAGCCGGTGAAGGTGGGCGCGCTGCCGTTCATGGACATCGAGCGCAGGATGCGCCCGGTCGAATACAGTCCCGCGTTCAAACTCGAGAACGCGGCGGTGAGCACCACGAAGTTCATCACCGAACCCGCATGCGGCACACCGAGTTTGTCGAAGAAGGTCACGAAGGGGCTCTCACCCGCCGAGTAGGCGGTGTAGGGCAGCAGCAGCGCCAGCAGCACCAGGGAACCGATGTAGAACAGTGCGATACGCAGGATCACCGAATTGATCGCGCGCGGCATGATCTTCTCGGGATTCTCCGTCTCACCCGCGGCGGTACCCACCAATTCGACCGCGGCGTAGGCGAATACGACGCCCGAGGTCACGGTGACCAGGGGCAGCACCCCGGTCGGGAACAGGCCGTGCGCGTGACTGATCACGCTCAACCCCGTGCTGTGTCCCTGGATCGTGAACCGGCCGCCCAGGAAAACCGCGCCGACCAGCAGGAAGCCCACCAGCGCGACGACCTTGATCAGGGCGGCCCAGAACTCCAACTCGCCGAACCACTTCACCGAGATCAGGTTGACGCTCAACACCAGTACCAGCGCGATCAGCGCCAGGATCCATTGCGGGACCGGTTGGAACACGCCCCAGTAGTGCAGATACGTGGCGATCGCGGTGGTATCCACGATGCCGGTCATCGACCAGTTCAGGAAGTACATCCACCCCGCGACGAAAGCCGCCTTCTCACCGAAGAACTCGCGGGCGTAGGACACGAACGACCCGGACGAGGGCCGGTGCAGCACCAGCTCGCCGAGCGCCCGCAGGATGAAGAAGACGAAGACGCCGCAGACGCCGTACACCAGGAACAGGCCCGGTCCCGCGCTGACCAGCCGCCCGCCGGCGCCGAGAAACAGTCCCGTCCCGATCGCGCCGCCGATGGCGATCATCTGTAGCTGACGCGGTTTGAGGCTCTTGTGGTAGCCACTCTCTTCCGCGCCGAGGAATTCCTTGTCCCGTACTCGGGTCATGTGACGGTTCAATCCTTCGCTGTGGTTTTGTCGAAGGCAGAGGTTACCTGGCCGATAGCGGTGGGGCGCACATCGACCTCGGATCCGGCACTTACCGCATGATCATACTGGTAGTGGCGTCAGAACTCGCTTGGACGGAAGTAGCTGACCCTATTGGCCGATGTTGACTGTGTACGAGTACTTCTCGCCCGTCACGGCGGACACCTGGAAGGTCACCGGCACACTCTTTCCGCCGACCTCGTTCACCGTGCACTTGCGGGTGCTGTCGACCGCAAGCTTCTGCAGGCCCTTGCAGTCGATCGAGGCCACATCGTTCTGGGAATAGGTCCGATACGTCTCGGTGATCTTGGTCTTGGCATCGTCGATGGTCACCACCGGGGCGTCGAACGCCGCCTCCACGTCCGGAATGCCGCCCTCGATCTTGGCGACCCGCACCGTGATCGGCCACGCCGCGCCCGACCGGTCGCTCGCCGTGCATTTGACGCTCGCGCCGACCGCGGTGGCGGGCGTGCCGGCACAGGACGGGTTCGCCGGAGACTCCGCGGCATCCTTGGTGAACAGCCGCGCGATCGCCGCCTGGGCGTCCTTGTCGGTGACCTGCGAATGCCCCGAGGACGAGCAGCCGAGGACAACCAAAATCGGCAGCAGAAGCAGCAGACGACGCATACGCGGATCCCTTCGAGACAGCATGGCCGCCAGTGGGCTCGCGGCCGAATCCCACAGAGCTATCACGGCATAACGGACAGTTCCACCGCACGGTCCGCAATGTGACTCAGGTCACTTGTCTTGATGGCAAGGGGGGTCGCCCTGTCCGGCGCCACATTTCACGCAGAACACGACGGCGGGGTGGGTCCGTGGACCCACCCCGCCGTTGTCCGGCAAGAACCTAGTCGCCGTCGACCGGAATGTTCGCCACGACGGGGTACGCCCCGGTGTACCCCTCGCGCTCCTGCGCGATGGCCATCACCTTCTTCCGCGCGGCGAACCAGCCGATGATCAGCAGCGGAACGATCACGACCAGGCTGGCCACCGTCCAGGTGCCGTCCGGATAGTCGAACGCGGTGATCACCACCACGGCGAACAGGAACACCAGCGCCGCGATGCCGGTGTACGGCGCGCCGAACATCCGGTAGGCGGGGCGCTGCACGAGCCCGTCCTTGGACAGCTTCCACAGCTTCAGCTGGCACAGCACGATCGAGGCCCACGACGCCAGGATGCCCAGCGAGGCGATGTTCAGCACGATCTCGAAGGCCTGCGACGGGACGATGTAGTTCAGCCAGATGCCGAACAGCGCGATCACGCTCGTCAGCAGGATGCCGCCGTAGGGCACGCCGCGCTTGCTCATCCGGCTGGTGAAGGTGGGCGCGCTGCCGTTCATCGACATCGAGCGAAGGATGCGCCCGGTCGAATACAGACCGGCGTTCAGGCTCGAGAACGCGGCGGTCAGCACGACGAAGTTCATCACCGAACCCGCATGCGGCACACCGAGTTTGTCGAAGAAGGTCACGAACGGGCTGACGCCGGCGTGGTATGCGGTGTAGGGCAGCAGCAGCGCCAGCAGCACCAGCGAACCGATGTAGAACAGCCCGATTCGCAGGATCACCGAGTTGATCGCGCGCGGCATGATCTTCTCGGGATTCTCCGTCTCACCCGCGGCGGTACCGACGAGTTCGACGGCCGCGTAGGCGAAGATGACGCCGGAGGTGACGGTGACCAGGGGCAGCAGCCCGGTCGGGAACAGGCCGTGGGAATGACTGATGACGCTGAAACCGGTGCTCTGTCCCTGGATCTTGAAGCGGCCACCCAGGAAGACCACACCCACGATCAGGAAGCTCACCAGCGCGACGACCTTGATCAGCGCGGCCCAGAACTCCAGTTCACCGAACCACTTCACCGAGACCAGGTTGACGCCCAACACCAGCACCAGCGCGATCAGCGCCAGCAACCATTGCGCGACCGGTTGGAACACGCCCCAGTAGTGCAGATACGTGGCGATCGCGGTGGTATCCACGATGCCGGTCATCGACCAGTTCAGGAAGTACATCCACCCCGCGACGAAAGCCGCCTTCTCACCGAAGAACTCGCGTGAGTAGGACACGAACGACCCCGAGGACGGCCGGTGCAGCACCAGCTCCCCGAGGGATCGGAGAATGAAGAAGACGAAGAGACCGCACACGCCGTACACCAGGAACAGGCCCGGTCCGGCATTGGCCAACCGGCCGCCGGCGCCGAGAAACAGTCCCGTCCCGATCGCGCCGCCGATGGCGATCATCTGTAGCTGACGCGGTTTGAGGCTCTTGTGGTAGCCACTCTCTTCCGCGCCGAGGAATTCCTTGTCCCGTACTCGGGTCATGTGACGGTTCAATCCTTCGCTGTGGTTTTGTCGAAGGCCGAACCTACCCGCTCGAGCGCCAACCGCGCGCGATCACTGCCGCCAATAGGGGGAGGATGAAACCTTGTGATTACCAAGGGGGTTCCGGGACGACACCCCGGCGCCCGACTCGCCGCGCCGGAGGCCATCGCCCCGGCGCCCGAAACACCCTGCGGCACTACGGCATACGCACGCCACACCGCAAGCTCGCGTCGGCACAGACGGTCCAGCGGATCGGCCAACCCGGAGGACACCCGTAGTTCACCGGGCGGATACCGTTGTCTGGAGTATCAGTTATCCTGCGCGGCGGTGTATTTCGCGCCGAGCTCACGGAAGCGATCCATCGCCTTCGCGGCGCGATCGCCGTCGTTCATCCGGATGGCCAGCATCGGCACGTACTCGTCACCGACCAATTCAAGCCTGGCCCAGGCCTTCTTGTCCGGGATCGAGATGCCGCGAATATCTTTCCATTGGAACTCGGTGTCGCCCAAGATATTTCGCACGACCACGCCCTTGTCCCCCACCCGGACTCGCGGACGGGTCAGCAACAGCACCGCACCGGCCAGCAACAGCCCGAACACGATGACCGCCGCCTGATCAGCGCCACGGAAATTGACCCCGGTGGAGCTGTGACCCGACAGCACCCCCGCCGCAATGAACAGGATCGCGATCACCGCGGCGATAATGCGGGAGTTGCGCACCGCCCGATGCGGGCGCACCTCCAGATCCCATGCGGTGTCCTGCGATTCGCGTTTCGACATTCGAACAGTCACCACCGGTTCAGACAGCCTGCCGCAGCGCCCGCAGGGTCAGCGCCGCATCCAGGGCCGCCGCGGCCGCCTGCTCGCCCTTGTTCTCCGCCGAATCGGGCAGCCCGGCCCGGTCCAGGGCCTGCGCCTCGGTGTTCACGGTCAGCACGCCATTGGTGACCGGCGTGCCCTCGTCGAGCGAGACCCGGGTCAGCCCGGCGGTCACCGCATCACAGACGTACTCGAAATGCGGTGTCTCACCGCGGATCACGACGCCGAGCGCGACCACCGCGTCGTGAGTGCGAGCCAGCGCCTGCGCGACCACCGGCAACTCCATCGCCCCGGCGCAGCGCACGAGGGTGACCTCCCGCACGCCCGCGTCGCGCGCGATCCGCTCGGCATTGGCCAGCAGGGTGTCGCAGATCGTGGTGTGCCACCGCGAGGCGACTATGCCGATGCGCAGGTCCTTCGCATCATCGAGCTCGAAGTCCGGTACCCCGGTGCCACTCACGACTGCGCCTCGCTGACGCTCGGCTCCGTCGTGCGCGGTGCACGCTGTGTCGATGATTCGCTCGCAAGCTCGCTCATGCGCTGGATCCGCCTCTCCGTGTAGTTTCCCGCCGCGCCCCGCGGCACGGCCGTTTGCCGCTAGTGCGCCGTCTCGCCCAGGTCCAGGTCGTCCAGGCCGACCAGATCGTGTCCCATGCGGTCGCGCTTGGTACGCAGGTAGCGCAGGTTCTCGGCATTGGCGCGCACCGGCATCGGCACCCGCTCGGTGATGCTCAGGCCGTACCCGTCCAGGCCCACCCGCTTGGCCGGATTGTTGGTCAGCAGCCGCATCGAGGAGATGCCGAGATCGACCAGGATCTGCGCGCCGGTGCCGTAGTCGCGGGCATCGGCGGGCAGGCCGAGCTCGATATTGGCATCGACGGTGTCGTGGCCACTGTCCTGCAGCTGATAGGCCTGCAGCTTGTGCAGCAGGCCGATGCCGCGGCCCTCGTGCCCGCGCATGTACAGCACCACGCCGCGGCCCTCGGCGGCCACCATCTCCATGGCCGCGTGCAGCTGCGGGCCGCAGTCGCAGCGCAGCGAGCCGAACACGTCGCCGGTCAGGCATTCGGAATGCACTCGGACCAGGACGTTTTCGCCGTCGTCGACACCCAGATCGCCGTACACCAGCGCGACGTGCTCGACATCGTCATAGATGCTCTTGTAGCCGACGGCCCTGAACTCGCCGTACGGCGTGGGGATCCGGGCCTCCGCGATCCGCTCCACCTGCTTCTCGTGCTTGCGCCGCCAGGAGATCATGTCGGCGATGGAGATCAGCGCCAGCTTGTGCTCGTCGGCGAAGACCCGCAGCTCCTCGGTGCGGGCCATGTCGCCCTCGTTCTTCTGGCTGACGATCTCGCAGATCACGCCGGCCGGGCTCAGCCCCGCCATGCGCGCCAGATCCACCGCGGCCTCGGTGTGGCCGGGACGGCGCAGCACGCCGCCGTCCTTGGCGCGCAGCGGAACCACGTGCCCGGGGCGGTTGAACTTGTCGGTGGTCGCGGCGGGATCCGCGAGCAGGCGCATGGTGGTGGCGCGGTCGGCGGCGGAAATGCCGGTGGTGACGCCCTCGCGCGCATCGACCGAGACCGTGTAGGCCGTGCCGTGCTTGTCCTGGTTGATCGCGTACATCGGCGGCAGGCCGAGGCGATCGCAGTCGGGGCCGGTCAGCGGCACGCAGATGTAGCCGGAGGTATAGCGAATCATGAAGGCCACCAGCTCGGGGGTGGCCTTCTCTGCGGCGAAGATGAGGTCGCCCTCGTTCTCTCGGCCTTCGTCGTCGACGACGACGACCGCCTTACCGGCGGCGATGTCGGCGACTGCGCGCTCGATGGTGTCGAACCTGGTCACGTCTGCTGTGCTCCGTCTCGAAATAGCTGCCCACTAAACATACGGTGTGAGGCCCGGCTGCCCTGCGCCGCCCGATCTATCCGCGCTGCATCAACCGCTCGACGTACTTGGCGATGATGTCGACCTCGAGATTCACCGTGGTGCCGACCGGGGCGGCGCCGAGGGTGGTGAGCTGGCGGGTGGTGGGGATCAGCGATACCTCGAGCCAGTCGCGATGGCTCGGCTCGCCCGCGTCGTCCACCCCGACGCCCGAGACGGTCAGTGAGATGCCGTCGATGGTGATCGACCCCTTCTCCACGACGTACCGGGCCAGCCCCTCGGGCACCGAGACACGCACGACCTCCCAGTTCTCCTGCGGATCGCGCGAGACGATGGTGCCGGTGCCGTCGACGTGGCCCTGCACGATGTGCCCGCCCAGCCGGCTGTCGACCGCGGCGGCGCGTTCCAGATTCACCCGCGCGCCCAGATCGAGCTTGCCGATGCTGGACCGGTTGAGCGTCTCGCCCATCACGTCGGTGGTGAAGCAGTCGCCGTCCACGACGTCGACGACGGTCAGGCAGACCCCGTTCACGGCGATCGAATCACCGTGGCGGGCATCGGAGGTCACGAGCTTGCCGCGGATGGTGAGCCGGGCCGCGTCGGCCAGCGGTTCGGCCGCAACGATCTCGCCCAGTTCCTCCACGATGCCTGTGAACATGCCCGCTTCTCCTTCTCATCCGGTGCTCGTCTGCGCCAACGGCCCGGACCGCGGGTGATATTCCCGCCGGACCGGTGCCCTCAGCCTAACGAGGCGGCCGGAACGCGATGGCGGGCAGTCTTGCTCAGCAGTGGGCCGGAGTTTCCGCGCCCGTTTCGATACCGCGGCTCCGGCGAATTCGGACAGACGCGGACGTCACGACTCGAACCGGCCCCCGGCCGTTGAATACGCCTCTGTAATTCCGATACAGAACGGCGATGCATCGCGGTTATAACGCCGATAGGCCCAGAAGCACCGATTTATGTCCGAATTTCGCGAGCCCAGGAAAAGAATTTCACCGAGGCGCAAACGGCCCAACATGACGTATTACCCACCCACGACGCGCTCACACATTACGCTTGCGTCGCGGACCGATCGGAAGCAATATTGTTATGCAGTTTGATCCTCGGAGGTCAACTTCTCCCCGGATTCAACCTCTCGCAAGGCAGTTCAGAGCGGAACCGTTCCACCACGTCGCCGCACCCGGCGGCGCGGCAATCGCAGGACAGTCAAACCGACGGAAGGTTGAGGCCCGCACGGGTCGGATCCAGGTTGAACAACAATACTGATAGGGGGTGCGGCGTGACCACGCTTCTCGATTCGACACTCGAAGTTCGCTGCGTTCAATATCGCCACGAATTTCATCTGCCAGCAACGATAGATCCGGCATCACGTCACATCCTGCTCGATATCGGCCAGCGCTACGGCGCGATCATTATGCCCGCCGACCTCGGCGAACGCGTCCACCAGCGGCTGCGGCAGGCCGGGCTCGCCGGGCCCGTCGTCCACCATCCCCGCGCGCGGCGGTGGACCTTCATCACCGGCCCGGCCCGGCCGGGTTCCCTTAGTACGGCGATCTCGGCGGAGCTGTTCCGGCTGTACGCGACCGTCGCCTGCGCCGGCAGCCAGGTGGTGCTGCCCTCGGCGGACGACGAGCGCACCGGATACCGCACCTGGGTTCAGGCGCCGGAAACCGCCGATGCCGTCCCGCCGCTGGAGGCGGTGATCGAGGCCACTCGCGTCAGCGCGGCACGACAACGGAACTAGCGCGCTTGCGCAGGATCTCGATCGCCGCGGCCGGGTCCGCGGTCCCGTAGACCGCAGATCCGGCGACGAAGCAGTCCACACCCGCCTCGGCGGCCTGCTCGATGGTGTCCATGTTGATGCCGCCGTCGATCTCCACGATGAGGTTCAGCTCGCCGGCGTCCACGAGCCGGCGGACCGCGCGCGCCTTCTCCAGCACGTGCGCGATGAACGACTGCCCGCCGAATCCCGGCTCCACGCTCATCACGAGCAGCGTGTCGAAATGGGCCAGCATCTGCAGATACGGCTCGATGGGCGTGTTCGGCTTGATCGCCAGGCCCGCGCGGCCACCCGCAGCGCGGATGTCGCGGGCGACCGCGACCGGATCGTCGGTGGCCTCGGCGTGGAAGGTGACGTTGTAGGCGCCGGCCTCCGCGTAGGGCGGGGCCCAGCGGCCCGGATCGGTGATCATGAGGTGGCAGTCGAGCGGGATGTCCGTCGCCTTCAGCAGGCTCTCGACCACCGGCATGCCGAGGGTGAGATTCGGGACGAAATGGTTGTCCATCACATCGACGTGGACCCAGTCCGCGCCCTCGATCGCCCGCATCTCCGCGGCGAGATTGGCGAAATCGGCGGACAGGATCGACGGCGCGATCATCGGTGCTGGACGGCGGAAGTACGGCTCGGCGCTGGAATCAGAGGACGCGGACACAGCGCGAAGTGTAGCGGCACCGCATCACGGTCCGGGCACGCCGTCCGGGCCCGGTGCGGGGCCGGATCGATCCGGCTGAACCGCAACGGATTGCGGCCGGGACACCGCGGCCGACGTGCGCGTTCCGCGGGCGGGCCCCCAGACCGCACCGGCGGGTCCGCGCCGCAATTTGGGCACGGATTCGATTGCGGCGCGATTATTTGGGTAGCCTTCACAGCGTGATCAACATTTCGGCGGAACAGGGACTGCGCGGCACCCCGGTGGAGATCGGTGTGGCGGCCACCGTGTCGCAGCTGCCGATCGTGCGCGGGCTCGCCGAAACCCTCGTTCTCCTCAGCGATTTCACCCTCGACGAGGTGGCGGACATCCGGCTTGCGGTCGACGAGGCGTGCTCGACGCTCATCGCTGTGGCGGCCCCCGGCAGCACGCTGCGGTGCCGGTTCACCGTGGGCGACAAGGATCTCCTGGTGCGCGTGAGCGGTGTCGCCGCCGCGCCCGGTCTGCCCGATCAGCGCAGTTTCGGCTGGCATGTGCTGCGCACCCTCACCGATGAGGTCGATGCCACCCAGGAGGCCCACGACGAGGCCGCCTCCGGTTACCCGACGATCGTCGAGTTCCGCCGGGCCCGGGGGAAGGCATAAGTGGCCGACGAGGACACCGTGTTCGAATCCGATGACGCTCTCCCCGCAAACGACGTGCAGACCCCGCACCCGGCACCCGGGATAAATCCGGGTGGCGAGGTCGGCGCGACGGGTCCCGCCGACCCGAAGGCCGAGGCCGACGGCGAGACCCGCCGCGACGAGGTCGACGAGACCGAGGAGGCGCCCGAGGACGAGGTGGCCGCCGACGAGGTCGCGGAGGTGACCGAGTCCGTCTCCGGATACGACGATGTCGCAATCCTTTTCGAGCGGCTGGCCGCGACCGAGGCGGGCAGCGCCCGGCACGGCGAGCTACGCACCCAGCTGATCAGCCGCTGCATTCCCCTGGCCGATCACATCGCCCGCAAATTCAGCGGGCGAGGCGAGCCCTTCGACGATCTCACCCAGGTCGCGCGCGTCGGACTGGTCCACGCGGTCGACCGGTTCGACATCTCCCGCGGCTCGAATTTCCTGTCCTTCGCGGTGCCCACGATCATGGGGGAGGTGCGGCGCTACTTCCGCGACAACACGTGGGCGATGCGAGTTCCCCGGCGCGTCAAGGAAACTCACCTGCGGATCGGCTCCGCGATCGACGCGCTGTCGCAGTCGCTGGGCCGCTCCCCTACCGCCAAGGAGATCGCCGCCGAACTCGAGATCGATCCGGACGAGGTGACCCAGGCGGTCATCGCGGGCAACGCGTACCAGCCCAGTTCGATCGATGCGGTCTCCGTGGGCCGCGATACCGAGGCCTCGCTGCTGGACACCCTCGGCGAAGAGGAGTCCCAGTTCGACCGGGTCGAGGAGTACGTGGCGATCCGTCCCCTGCTGGCCGGGCTGCCCGAGCGCGAGCGCCGCATCCTGACCATGCGCTTCTTCGAATCCATGACCCAGACGCAAATCGCCCAGCGCATGGGCATCTCGCAGATGCATGTGTCGCGCATCCTCGCGAAAACCCTTGCCCGCCTGCGTGAGCAGTCCAGCCGCGAGTAACTGTCCCGCCTCCCCGGAACTTCAGCGTGCCGTTACTTGCCACTCGACCTGCTCGTCGGGCCGCCGGTTGACGGCTCACTCAGGGTGGGCCCGTTCCCGGCGAGCTACGACCGTGCTGACGAAATCAGCTGTCGCCCGGACCAGCACCACAGGTGTCGCGGTCGACGTAGCCGCTCAGGGCAGGATATCGGCGAGCTCGCTGAGCAAACGGCGCTTGGGCCTCGCACCGACGAGGGTGCGGACCGGTTTACCGTCGCGGAAGAGCACCAGTGTGGGCATGGAGAGCACGCCGTAGGCCGCGCTGGTGGTCGGGTTCTCGTCGACGTCCAGCTGCACTACGGCCAGGTGATCGGCGTGCTCCGCGGCGATCTCGGCCAGTACCGGGGCGATCATGCGGCAGGGCGGGCACCAGTGGGCGGTGAAATCGACCAGCACCGGCAGCGGCGATTCGAGCACCGCGGCGGCGAAGGTCGCGTCGGTGACCGTGGTGACGGTGGTCGGCGAAACAGTGTGTGTCACTGGGGATCTCCCTTGTTCGACGCGGCCGCGGGATTGCGGCCGTGGACCTGGATCCGCGTAGCGGGGGCGGTGAACTCGCACCGCGGCGACCGGCCCGGCGTGGACGGCGCGGCCCGGTCCGCGGCATCCTCGAGCCGGCCGAGAATCCAGTTCCGGACACCCTGCAACTGCCCGATCAGCTCGTCGAGCTCGCCGAGCTTGTGCCGGTAGACCTCCGCCGAGGAGGGGCACGAGTCCCCGCTCGGATGTCCGGCCCGCAGGCAGTCCACGAACGGACGGATCTCCTCCAGGTCGAATCCGCAGTCCTGCAGGGTGCGGATCTGACGCAGAATCGCCAGGTCGGCCTCGTCGTAGCTGCGGTACCCGCTACTGTCCCGGCGCGCGGTCAGCAGACCCCGCGACTCGTAATAGCGCAGGGCGCGCGGGGTCGTCGACGCCAGTTCGGCAAGCTCTCCGATCCGCATTCCGGTCCTCTCCTCGGCCCGCCCGCGGGTGCGCTGCGGATCCGGATTCGACGCTAAAGGTTGACGTCGATGTCAAGGCAAGAAGAGGCGTCCGGCATTCCCGGGATGGCGTACCGGGGTCACCACCGGCCGGGCACGTACTCCCCGCCGATCTGGCCCGAGATGACGTTCAGCCGGTTCCAGGCGTTGATCGTCGCGATCAGCGAGATCAGCGCGCCGATCTGGTCGTCGTCGTAGCTGTCGCGAACCTCGGCCCAGGTGTCCTCGGAGATCGCGCGGCCGTTGTCCGCCAGGCGGGTGCCCTCCTCGGTCAGCGCCAGGGCGGCCCGCTCGGCCGGGCTGAACACCTTCGATTCGCGCCAGGCAGCGACCATGGCCAGCCGCACCGCGGTCTCACCGGCGTGCGCGGCATCCTTGGTGTGCATGTCCAGGCACATCCCGCAGTTGTTGATCTGCGAGGCACGAATCTTCACCAGCTCCTGCGTGGCCTTGGGCAGCGCGGACTCGTCGATAACGCGCGCGGCGGTCACCAGGCGCTTGTTGTACTTGGCGGCAACTTCGTTCTCGTACAGCGCGAAACGGGTCATTGTCTTCTCAATTCTCTCGTGTCGATCGGGCTTCACGAGGTTGACGAGGCGGCCGGCCGCGGTGTGACACCGCACCGAAATCGCCGGGTGAGACGTGCGTCTCACCCGGTCCAGCGGCGGGTGGCGCGGCGGACCGAGCGCGCGTCCGCGTAGCCGGCGGCCGACCGCGGTTTTCGGGTGGAACACACGAATTCGTCGGCCGCGAGTGCCATCGGGAACCGCGATCGGTGCTGTCGCGTTCTGTCCCATCTCGGCGCGATTCGTCTCTGGGAAGGTCGCTGGGCGTCCGGCAAGATCACCGAGAGGGTGCCGCGCGGCGTGCAGCACGGCCACCTTGCTCTCGCGAAAGGGTTGTCCCACATGGGAATTCATGCCATCTACACTCCGCTCTGGCCGACGCGCGCACCAAACCCGGCATCGAACCGGTGGTGGTCGAGCGGGCCGAGGCGCCCTGCAAGCAGAACATCATGCTCGGCGACGACATCGACCTGCTGAAATTTCCCACACCCTGGATTCACGGCAACGACGGCGGGCGCTACATCCAGACCTTCGGCGCCAACATCGTGAAGACTCCGGACGGTTCCTGGACCAACTGGTCGATCAATCGCATGATGATCCACGACAGGTCCAGCCTCGCCTGCCTGCTGCCGCGCACCCAGCAGATCGGCATCATCCGCTCACGGTGGATCGAGGCCGGTGAGCCCATGCCGATCGCGGTGGCCCTCGGCGTCGAGCCCGGCCTGCCGATCGTCAGCGGCATGCCGCTGCCCCAGGGGGTCGACGAAAGCCATTACCTGGGAGCGGTATTCGGCGAGGGCATCGAGGTGGTGCCCGCGGAAACCGTCGACCTGCTCGTCCCGGCCACGGCGGAGATCGTCATCGAGGGTTACGTTGCCATCGAGGAGACCGTCCCGGAGGGGCCGTTCAACGAGTACCCCGGCTACAACGCGACGGAGACCTCGCCGAAGGCCGTCCTGCACGTCACCGCGATCACTCACCGCGACAATGCGATTCTGCCCGTCGTGGCCGCCGGGCCACCGGTCGAGGAGGACGACACCGTCACCGGCACCGCCTCGGCCGCCGAAATTCTGCACCTGCTGCGCGAGGCCGGACTACCCATCGCGTCGGCCTGGTACAACCCCGAGGCCGCGCTGCACTGGCTCACCCTCGCCGTGCACCGGGACTGGCACGAGACCACCGGCCTGGCCTCCCAAGAGCTGGTGGCCAAGATCGCCGATGTGGTTGCTCGGCGGCCCCGCCGCCGTGCACGCCCCCAAGACCCTGGTCGTCGAGGACGACGTCGACATCACCAACCTGGCCGAGGTCGTCTGGGCGTTCGCCACCCGCTCCCACCCCGACATCGACCGCGGTGAATTCCACTACCCCCGCAAGCTCACCGACCCGCTCGCCATCTATCTGTCCGAGGACGAGCAGCACGGATTCAGCGCGGGCAAGGTCATCTACAACTGCCTGCTCGCCGACCTCTACCCGGCCGAACGCCGCCCCGCCAAGGGCAGCTTCGAGAACGGCTGGCCCGCCGAAATCCAGCAGCGGGTGCTGGAGGGCTGGAGCCGGTACGGCTATCGGTAAGCACCGTGATCCGGGCGGCGGTGCCGTAGATTCAGGGCGACCATGATCACCGGACCGCGAGTAAGGCGATGGTGTGCAGCTGCCCTTCGATTCGCTCTACCGGCACGGGTTCGCCCGGGTCGCGGTGGCCGTGCCGCCGGTGCGAGTCGCCGATCCGGCGTACAACGCCGAGCAGACGCTCGAGCTGGCTCGGCGCGCGGCGGCCGACGGGGTGGTGCTCACCGTCTTTCCCGAGCTCGGGCTGTCGGCCTACACCGCGGACGACCTCTTTCATCAGGACGCGCTGGATCATGCGGTCGATCGGGCCCTGCGCCGGCTGGTCGACGAGAGCATCCGGATCGATACCGTGCTGGTGGTGGGCGCACCGGTGCGCGCGCAGGGGCGGCTGTTCAATTGCGGCATCGTGATCGCGCGCGGCCGGATCCTGGGCGCGGCGCCCAAGAGCTATCTGCCCAACTATCGGGAGTTCTACGAGAAGCGGCAGTTCGCCGCGGCGCGCGAGGCCCTGGACGACCACATCACCATTGCCGGGCAGCGGGTTCCGTTCGGGGCCGATCTGCTGTTCACGGCGATGAATGTCGAGGGTTTCGTCTTCCATCTGGAGATCTGCGAGGACGGGTGGGTTCCCCTGCCGCCCAGCGGTTTCGCGGCCCTGGCTGGGGCGACGGTACTGGTGAATCTGTCGGCGAGCAATATCGTCGTCGGCAAGGCCGATTACCGGCGGCAGCTGTGCGCCTCGCATGCGGCGCGCTACGTCGCGGCGTACCTGTATTCGGCTGCGGGATACGGCGAGTCGACCACCGATATGGCCTGGGACGGGCAGGCGCTGGTCAGCGAGAACGGCGAACTGCTCGCCGAGGGTGAGCGTTTCGCCGATCACCCGCAGCTGGTAACCGCCGACATCGACCTGCGCCGGTTGGCCGCGGACCGGCTGCGGATGACCAGCTTCGCCGACACCGTGCACGATCATCGCGAGCGGCTGGCGGGCATGCGGCGGATCGAGGCCGAGCTGCCGGTGCCCACCCGCCCGGTCGAATTGCGCAGGCACATCCCCCGATTCCCCTACGTGCCCGCGAATCCCGCGGTGCGCAACGAGCGCTGCGCCGAGGTGCACCACATTCAGGTTGCCGGCCTGACCACCCGGCTGGCGGCGATCGGATCCGAGCGGGTGGTGATCGGGGTCTCGGGCGGGCTCGACTCGACGCTGGCGCTGATCGTCGCGGTCAAGACGATGGACCGGCTGGGGCTGCCCCGGGCGAATGTGCTCGCCTACACGATGCCCGGATTCGCGACCGGCACACGAACATCGACCGATGCGCATCGGCTGATGCGGGCCCTGGGCGTCTCGGCGCACGAGATCGACATTCGCCCCTCGGCCACCCAGATGCTGCACGACCTCGAACACCCTGCCGCGCAGGGGATTCCGCAGTACGACGTCACCTACGAGAATGTGCAGGCCGGCGAGCGTACCTCGCATCTGTTCCGGCTGGCCAACCGGCACCGGGCGATCGTGCTGGGCACCGGCGATCTGAGCGAGCTCGCGCTGGGCTGGTGCACCTTCGGCGTGGGCGATCACATGTCGCACTACAGCGTCAACGCGTCGGTGCCCAAGACGCTCATCAAGTACCTCATCGCCTGGACCGTGGACACGGGTGATCTCGGCCCCGAGGCGGACGAGGTGCTGCGCTCGATCCTCGACACCGAGATCTCACCGGAGCTGGTTCCCTTCGATTTCGGTGACGCACAGGACGATTCGACTCAACCCGGGCAGAGCTCGGAGGCGGTCGTGGGTCCGTACGAGCTACAGGACTTCCACCTGTACTACCTGCTGCGCTTCGGCTATCTCCCCAGCCGCATCGCCTACCTGGCCCGGCACGCCTGGTCCGACCGCACCCGCGGGCCGTGGCCGGATCTGATCCCGGCCGCCGACCGCCACGAATACGACCTGCCCGCGATCAAGCACTGGCTCGCGGAATTCCTGCGCCGGTTCGTCCAGACGAGCCAGTTCAAGCGCTCGACCCTGCCCAACGCGCCGAAGGTGGGTTCGGGCGGTTCGCTCTCGCCGCGCGGCGACTGGCGCGCGCCCAGCGACGCCGTCGCCACGGCCTGGCTCGACGAACTCGAACGGAACGTGCCCTGAGCGTGACGAGCTATCCCGCCGCCCCGACGGCGGGCAGCTCGGGCAGCGGGCGCTCGTAGAGCCAGCGGTCCCACAGCGGCCGCAGCGAGACGGCGCTGTAATGTCCCGCCAGGTCGGCGAATTCCTCGGCGGTGACCGTCGAGTGCCGGTACCGCGAGGTCCAATCCCGCAGCAGCGCAAAGAAACCCGTGTCGCCCAGGGTCAGGCGCAGGCTGTGCAGGGTCAGCGCGCCGCGCTTGTAGACCCGGTCGTCGAACATGAGCGCCGGCCCGGGATCGCCCACCACGATGTCCTGGGGCGCCCGCGACAGGTTCTGCCGCGCGGCACGCGCGAGCTGATCCGCGCTGGGCCCGCCACCGGCCTGGGACCAGATCCATTCGGCGTAGCAGGCGAAACCCTCGTGCAGCCAGATGTCGCGCCACTGCTGCACGGTCAGGCTGTTGCCGAACCACTGGTGGGCCAGCTCGTGCGCGACCAGGCGTTCGGCACCCCGGCGCCCGTCGCAGTGATTCGCGCCGAAGATCGAGATGCCCTGCGCCTCGATCGGTATCTCGAGATCGTCGTCGGTGACAACCACCGTGTACGCCCCGAACGGATAGGGCCCGAAGCGATTCCGGAACTCCGCCATCATCTCCGGCTGGCGGGCGAAATCGTGGTCGAAATTCGCGCGCAGCCGCGACGGCAGGATCGCGTGCATCGGCACGTCCTCGTGCACCGAGCCGACCCGGTACTTGTGGTACGGACCGATCTGGATCGTCGCCAGATAGCTGGACATCGGCTCGGTCTGGTCGTACACCCAGGTCGTCTGACTGGCCTTGGTCTGCCTGCGCACCAGCGTGCCGTTGGCCACGGCATAGTACGGCGAGTCGGTGGTGATCGAAATCCGGTAGCTGGCCTTGGAACTGGGGTGATCGTCGCACGGGAACCAGGAGGCCGCGCCGTTGGGCTGACTGGCCACCAGCGCGCCCTCGGTCAGCTCCTCCCAGCCGACCTCGCCCCACGGGCCGCGCACCGGCAGCGGGGTGCCCGCATACTGCACGACGATCGACAGGACGCCCCCGACCGGAATCTTCTGCGCCGGTGTGACAGTGAGCTTGCCGCTCTGATGGGTGTACTTCGCGGCCTTGGCCCCGTTCACGAATACCTTGGACACGCCGAGGGCCTGGGACAGGTCCAGCGCGTAGCGGGGCTGCACGGCGGTCGTCACCGCGGTGATCGAGGCACGGCCGCTGAGCCGGTTACTGGCCACCTTGTAGACCAGTTCCAGCTCGTACCGGGAAATCCGGTAGCCACGATTTCCGTTCTGCGGCAGATACTCATCGATGGGTGGAAGGTAGAACTTGTCCGCCATCATCAGCGCCCTCGACGATCCTGCCACGGCGCGCCATCAGCACTGCCCCTGCCGGTCCTGCCCTCCCGACTCGTCCACGGCGCGCCATCAGCACTGCCCCTGCCGGTCCTGCCCTCCCGACTCGTCCACGGCGCGCCATCAGCACTGCCCCTGCCCGTCCTGCCCTCCCGACTCGTCCACGGCGCGCCATCAGCACCGCCCCTGCCGGTCCTGCCCTCCCGACTCGTCCACGGCGCGCCATCAGCACCGCCCCTGCCGGTCCTGCCCTCCCGACTCGTCCACGGCGCGCCATCAGCACTGCCCCTGCCGGTCCTGCGCTCCCGACTCGGCCACGGCGCGATCGGATTGCCCTGCCAGCGTGTCGAATCCGGCACCGTATCGCCGCGCATCACCAGCGAGGCCGGGCCGACCGTCGCGCCCGCACCGATCCGTGCGGCGGGCAGCGCGACGCAATGCGGGCCCAGCGTCGCGCCCGCCTCGAGTGTCACCGTGTCCATGGACATGATCCGATCATGAAACAGATGTGTTTGCACGACGCATCCACGTTCCACGGTCGCACCGTCGCCGAGCGTCACCAGATCGGCCTCGGGCAGCCAATACGATTCGCACCACACCCCGCGCCCGATCGAGGCGCCCAGCCCGCGCAGCCAGATGTTCATCACCGCGGTGCCGGTGGCCGCGCGCGCGAACCACGGCGCCGCAACGGTTTCCACGAAGGCGTCCGAGACCTCGTTGCGCCAGACGAACGAGCTCCACAGCGGGCGATCGACCGTCTCGATCCGGCCGACGATCACCCACTTCGCCGCCACCGCGAGCGCGCCCGCCAAGGCGCCGGCGGCCAGCAGCACCAGACCCGAAATCAGTGCGGCACACCAGTAGCCGATCCGGGACGCGGTCCAGGCCAGCGCGAACAGCACCCCGAGGCCGATCCCGAAGGTCACCATCACCGGAATCAGCCGGCATGTCTCGACGACGGCGCGGGCCACCTTCAGCCGCAGCGGCGGATCGAAGGTCCGCGTGGTGTCCGAGCCACCGGCCGTGCGCCGCAACCGCACCGGCGGGCTGCCCAGCCACGACGAACCCGCCTTGGCCTTCTCCGGGGCGGCCGAGAGCACCGCCACCAGGCCGTTCTTCGGCACGCGGCGGCCGGGCGCGGTCATGCCGGAGTTGCCCAGGAAGGCGCGCTTGCCGACCTTCGCCCGGCCGATGCGCATCCAGCCACCACCGAGTTCGTAACTGGCGATCATGGTGTCGTCGGCCAGGAACGCGCCATCGGCGACGGTGGTGAATTTCGGGATCAGCAGGACCGTCGACGCCTCCACGCCGCGCCCGATATCGGCGCCCAGCAGCCGCAGCCAGACCGGGGTCAGCAGGCTGGCATACAGCGGGAACAGGAAGGTTCGCGCGGAGTCCATCAGCCGTTCGGTGGCCCACACCTGCCAGCCGACCCGGCTGCGGACCGGATGATACCCCTCGGACAGGCCGATGCTCAGCAGCCGGACGGCCACGACCGTCACCACCGCGAACACTCCGAGGCTGACCAGCGTGGCGACCGGCAGCAGCGCGAACGCGTGGCCCAGGGCGCCCGCGGTGGTGCGATCATCGCGAATCCACCAGACCAGCAGGGCGCCGCCGGATGCCAGGCCCAGGATCGGCAGGGCGGCCAGCGCCATCGACGTCAGGCCGAACGCCACCACCCAGTGCGCGGCCCGGGCCGGCGTGCGCGGGGGCCACGGGTACTCGGCCTTGCCGACCTTGACCGCGGGCGAACCGGCCCACTCCTGCCCGGCCTTCACCCTGCCGAACACCGCGGAACCGGCCGCGACGACGGCGTTCTTGCCGACCACCGCGCCGGGCAGCAGCGTCGAGCGCGCGCCGATGACCGCTCCCGCACCCACGCGGATGGCACCGATGTGCACTAGGTCGCCGTCGATCCAGTGCCCGGCCAGATCCACCTCCGGCTCGATGCTGCAGCCGTCGCCCAGCTCCAGCATGCCGGTCACCGGCGGCAGCGTGTGCAGATCCACGCCCCGGCCGATCCGGGCACCCAGGGCGCGCGCGAACGGCACCATCCACGGCGCGCCGGACAGATTCTCCGCGCCGCTGGCCTCGGCCAGGCGCACCGCCGCCCACAGCCGCAGATGCACCGCGCCGCCGCGGGGATAGCTGCCGGGCCGCACGCCCCGCAACAGCACCCGCGCACCCGCGACACAGATCGCCATCCGGCCGATCGGCGTGATGAACAGGACGAATCCGGCCAGCAGCCACCACCAGGACAGCTCCGGCAGCCACCGCAGCGCGTGGGATCGGGCCGCGATGTTCGACACGATGCCCAGCCAGGTGAGCCACTGCAGGCCGGTCAGGGTGGTCAGCGGGACCCCGGCCAGTATCTGCGCCCACTGGGCCAGGCGCGGTGTGGGTTTCACGGTGCGGGTCTCCACGACGGCCGCCGGCGCCGCGGCGTCGAGCCACTCGGCCAGTGCGCCCAGACGCGGATGGTCGTAGAGGTCCGCGACTGTCACCTCAGGGAAGCGTTCGCGCAGCGCGGTCACCAGCTGCGCCGCGGACAGTGAGCCGCCGCCCAGATCGAAGAAGTCCGCGTCGAGTCCCGAGACCTCCGCGCCGAGGATCGAATTCCACAGTCCGGCGAGCCAGTACGCGGTGCCGTCGAGATCGGCGGCCGCATCCGTGTCCGGGGACCTGCCCGGCAGCGGCCAGGGCAGCGCGTTACGGTCCACCTTGCCCGAGGTCCGCGTGGGTAGCTCGTCCAGCACCGCCAGGCGCGGTACCAGCGCGGCGGGAAGCTGATCGGCCAGCAGGGCGCGCGCCTTGACCGGATCGAAGTCGGGGTCCGCGCTGGCGACGTAACCGACCAGAATCTTGTTGCCCGCCTGCGTGGTTCGCACCGCGACTGCGGCCCCGCTGACGCCGGGCAGATTCTGCAGCGCGGTATCGATCTCGCCGAGTTCGATGCGCCGACCGCCGATCTTGACCTGATCGTCGGCGCGGCCCAGGAAGATCAGCCCGGCGGCCTCGTTGCGGACCAGGTCGCCGCTGCGGTAGGCCCGCGCCCAGCCGAGAGTCGGCATGGGCGCATACTTTTCGGCATCCTTCGCCGCATCCAGGTAGCGGGCGAGGCCGACGCCGCCGATGACGAGCTCTCCGGATTCGCCCTCCCCCACCGGCTTTCCGGCCGGGTCGACGACGGCCAGATCCCAGCCGTCCAGGGGCAGCCCGATCCGCACCGGCCCCCGGCCGGTCAGCAGCGCGGCACAGGCCACGACGGTGGCCTCGGTGGGCCCGTAGGTGTTCCACACCTCCCTGCCCCCCGCACCCGCGAGCCGCTCGGCCAGGTCCGGCGGGACGGCCTCGCCCCCGAATATCAACAGCCGCACCGCATCCAGCGCCTCGGCGGGCCACATCGCGGCCAGGGTCGGCACGGTCGAGACGATGCTGATCTCGCGGCGCACCAGCCACGGTCCCAGGTCCATGCCGCTGCGCACCAGCGCCCGCGGCGCGGGAACCAGGCAGGCGCCGTGCCGCCACGCCAGCCACATCTCCTCGCACGAAGCATCGAAGGCCACCGACAGCCCGGCCAGCACCCGGTCGCCGGGGCCGATCGGATTGTTCCGCAGGAACATCCGCGCCTCGGCGTCGACGAAGGCGGCCGCGTTGCGATGGGTGACGGCAACCCCCTTCGGCGTGCCAGTCGAGCCGGAGGTGAAGATGATCCACGCATCGTCGGCGGGGGTGGGGGACGTTCCGTCGTCCGGGCGGGCGGCACTCGCGGCCGGTTCCGTGACGGGGTGCGCGGCCACCGGGTCTGCTCCGGTACCTGTTCCCGAGGCAGCACCGTCGGGGACGGCTTCCGCAGAGCCACGAGTGGGAGTAGTCGCGGCGAGACCGCGTATTCCGGCAACGGATTCGAGGCTCGCGGCAGCGGACTCAGGTCCCGCAGCGGCAGATTCGGGCCGCGCAACAGGGGATTCCGGCCCCGCAGCGGCGGACTCGAGCCGCGCGGCGGCGGACTCCAGCCGCGCAACAGCGGATTCGAGCCGCGCGACCGCCGAGTCGGAGCCCGCAGTGGCCGACTCGGACTTCCCGGTAATGGACTCCAACCGGGCAACGGCGGACGCGGATGTCACCGTGGCGGCGGTCGAGTTGGATGATCCGGCCGGGTTCGCGGCCTTGGCCGGGCCACGAGTGGTTGCGACGATTCCGGCGGCGGTCGCGATGGCGCCGACCCGTGCCTCGCCGAATACCAGCTGTGCGCGCTCGTCGGGGTCGTCGGCGTCCACCGGGACGTAGGCGGCACCGGCGAACAGCACGGCCAGGATCGTCACGTACAGCTCGGCGGTGCCGGACGGGATTCGCACGCCGACCCGGTCGCCGGGGCGCACGCCGGCCTCGCGCAGGCGGTCCACCGTGTCGTCGATCTCGGCGAGCAACTCGGCATAGGTCAGGACGTCGGAGCCGTCGTCGAGGGCGGGCGCATCGGGATGAGACCGCGCGGTCTCGGTCAGGATATCGACCAGCGTGCGCGCCGGGGCGGCATCGGCCGATCGCAGCAGCGGGGAGGCTTGCGGGTCACGCGCACGCGAGAACTCCGGCCCCGAGGCCGCCGACTGAAGCGTCACCAACCCTCCACCTTTCCGAATCGTCCCCCGCATGGCGCCATCCGTTGTCTCACGTCGGGGTTACCGGCGGGCAAACGCGACACTGCCGTTTGTCTCGCCCGCCGCCGGATCTCCGCCGCTCCGCGGAGGCGAACCGGGCGATCCGCCGACGCCATTCTCCCAGTTCCCTGCAACGACAGTGGCACAGGGGCGCCGGGGTGAGCGGGACCACTCGCCGCGGGGCGCGCCGCGCACCCCCGGGAACCGGACGTAGCAGTAGCTCCGCGATCACCCGCAAGACAGAGACGCACGGGTCCGCCGGGATGCCACCACGGCTCCACCACAACGGCTTGCGAAGTGCGGCCTGGACGTCACATCGACGCGGTGGCGGTGAGCCCCGACCGGGCAGCACGCACCGCCACGATTTACCGAGCCCCGCGCCTCGCCATCACGTCGGTACGAAGGTGCGACGCCACTACAGCGGTCTGCGTAGTGCGGCCTGGACGTCGCATCGACGCCGTAGCGGTGGGCCTCGGCCAGCCGGCACGCACCGCCACGATCTACCGAGTCGCGCGCCGCCCCATCGCGTCGGTACGAAGATGCGACGCCACTACAGCGGTTTGCGTAGTGCGGCCATGAACATGGCGTCCGTACCGTGCCGGTGCGGCCACAGCTGCGCGCCGGGACCCGCGCCGATGTCGGTGACGCCCGGAAGCAGCTCGCGGGTGTCGAGCTGCTCGGCCCCGGTGCGGCGGACCGCATCCGATACCACCGCAACGGTTTCCGGGAGATGCGGCGAGCAGGTCGAGTACAGGACGACGCCGCCCGGTCGCAGCAGATCCCATGCGGCGGTGAGCAATTCCCGCTGCAGCGTGGTCAGCTCACGCACATCGGCCGGGGTGCGCCGCCAGCGCGCCTCCGGGCGGCGGCGCAGCGCGCCCAGGCCCGTGCAGGGCGCGTCCACCAGGATGCGGTCGTAGCCGGGCGCGAGACCACTGTCGCGGCCGTCGGCGACATGCACGGTCACCGGCAGGTCGCGGGTCGCGGTACGCACCAGCTCCGCCCGGTGCTCGGCGGGTTCGACCGCGTCCACCCGGTATCCGTCGATGTCGGCCAGCGCGCCGAGCAGCGCGGCCTTACCGCCGGGGCCCGCGCACAGATCGAGCCAGCGACCGGCATCGGGACCGAGCAACTCCGCGCGGGTCAGCGCCAGCGCGACGAGCTGACTGCCCTCGTCCTGCACCCCCGCCAGCCCCTCGCGCACCGGTTCCAGGGCGCCCGGATCGCCGCCGTCCAGGTACACCGCGTAGGGCGACCAGCGGCCCTCCTCGCCGCCGGTGACCAGCGCCAGTTCCTCGGCGGTGATCGCGCCCGGCCGGGCCACCAGGTGCACCGCGGGCCGCTCGTCGTCGGCGGCCAGCAGCTCACGCAGCTCCCCGGCCTCGGCGCCCAGCGCATCGGCGAAGGCCTGCGCGATCCAGACCGGGTGCGCGAATTCGAAGGCCATGTGCCCCAAGGGATCCCGCGGTGCCAACTGCCGCACCCACTCGTCCGGTTCGCGCTCGGCCGCCCGGCGCAGCACCGCATTCACGAAACCGGCCCTGCCGGAACCGATTTCCGAGCGCGCCAGATCCACCGAGGTGTTCACCGCGGCGTGCGCCCCAACCCGGGTGCGCAGCAACTGGTACACCCCCAACCGCAGCACATCGAGCAGCGGCCCGTCGATCTCGTCGATCGACCGCCCCGCGCACGCCGCGATCACCGCGTCCAGCAGCCCCAGCGACCGGCATGCCCCATAGGCCAGTTCGGTCGCGAACGCCGCATCCCGCCCCGACACCTTCCGCTCCCGAAGCAGTGCGGGCAGAACCAGATTCGCATACGCATCGCGCTCCCGCACCGCCCGCAACACATCCCGCGCCACCTCCCGCGGCGCATCCACACTCGCGTTCCGCCCACCCCGCGCCCGGCCGCCCCGGCCAGTCTGCGACCGACCCGAATCGCCCTCGCGCACACCGCTTCGCGCGTCCCGCTGCCGTCCGGCGCCGCCGCGGTCACCCGAGGACCGGTTTCCGCTCGTCGTCCGGTCCGAATCGGCACGACGACCGGCGGCTCGGGCCCCACCACGCCCGGCGGACGAAGTCCGATCGCGATCCCCGCCGGCCGCATCACTGTTCCCGGACCCAGGCCTGCCGCCACGTCCGCGCGATCCGGGAGATCGCGCCGAATCATCCTGGCGCGCACCGCTATTACCTCGGCTCACGCGCGAGCCGCGACCGGTGCCACGGTCATCCGAACGGTCGTTGCCGGAGCCCGCTGGTCGTTCGCGACGCTGCCTGCGGTCCTCGCTGTTGGCTTGTTCCCGTGCCCAACCGCCGTCGACGTCCTTATCACGACGCCCACCGCCCGACGGACGGTCCGGGGCGCGACGCGCGCCCGCGGACGCGCCGGATCCGCCCTTGTGCGTTCGGCCCCGGTCGTCCGGGGCGTCGTCCGAATCCCGCCGCGAGCGGGTCATCCGAGCACCATGCCCGGTTCCAGGCGGGCGCCGCGGGCCCAGTCCAGGGCCGGCATCATGCGCTTACCCGGGGGCTGCACCTGGTCCAGGCGGACCGCGGTGGTGGTGGTGCCGACGTAGACGCCGGACTTGCGGACCTCGACGACGCGCGGGGGCAGCGCTTCCTCGACCAGCTCCACCGGGCCGAGCTTGAGGCGTTTGCCGTCGAGCTCGGTCCAGGCACCGGGGGCGGGGGTGACCGCGCGAATGCGGCGGCTCACCGCCAGCGCCGGCTGATCCCAGCGCACGTGACCGGCCTCCACGTCCACCTTCGGCGCGTACGAGGCACCCTCGGCCGACTGTGGCACGGCCTCCAGCACGCCGTCCTCGATGCCGTCCATGGTCGATTCCAGCAGGCGCGCACCGGATTCCGCGAGCCGCCCGAGCAGCTCGCCGGCGGTGTCGGTGACGGCGATCCGCTCGGTCACCACGCCGAACACCGGCCCGGTGTCCAAGCCCTTCTCGATCCGGAAGGTGGCCGCCCCGGTGATCTCGTCCCCGGACAGCACCGCGGCCTGCACGGGTGCGGCCCCGCGCCAGGCCGGGAGCAGCGAGAAGTGCAGGTTCACCCAGCCGTGCCGGGGAATGTCGAGCACCGCCTGCGGCAGCAGCGCACCGTAGGCGACCACCGGGCAGCAGTCCGGCGCCAGCTCGGTAAGAGCGGCAATGAATTCGGGCTCCGACGGCTTGCGCGGCGTGAGCACCGGGATGCCGTGCTCGTCGGCCAGCAGGCCGATCGGCGACCTGGTCACCTTGCGGCCGCGCCCGGCGACGGCGTCCGGACGGGTCACCACCGCGACCACCTCGTGGCGGGACGATTCGAGCAGCCGCCGCAGCGACGGCACGGCAGGCTCGGGGGTCCCGGCGAAGACGAGGCGCATCAGTCCTCCCATCCCACCGCTGCGCCCTCGCGGACCGGCGCCGCGCCGCGCGCGTTCACCACGTCCGCGGCGGACATGACGGTCCGGCCGGAGCGGAACCAATCCGATTCCCGCACCTCGCGCATGGCCTGCTTGCGGGTGGCGGAATCCAGCCGCTGCAGGTAGAGCACGCCGTCGAGATGATCGGTCTCGTGCTGCACGCACCGCGCCAGCAGCCCCTCGGCCTCGAATTCCACCGGCTTGCCGTCCAGGTCGACGCCCCGCGCCACCACGCGCTGCGCCCGCGTGACGTCGTAGCGCAGGCCGGGAATGGACAGGCAGCCCTCGACCCCCGTCTGCTCCTCCTCGCCGACGACCTCGTAGGACGGGTTGATCAGATGTCCGGCCCGCGCCGTGCCCGCGCGCGACGCCTCCACCGTGTCGTAGACGAAGACCCGCAGGCCGACCCCGATCTGCGGGCCCGCCATGCCCACGCCCCCGCTGGCCTTCATCGTGTCGGTCAGATCGGTCACCAGCTGACGTAGCTCACGGTCGAAGCTTCTGGCCTCATCCGCGCGCGCACGGAGTACGGGGTCGCCGAACAGGCGAACGGGCTGGACGGTCACGGCAAACTCCCCGGGGATTTCGGATACGGTCGCCCCATTTTACGGATCCCTCCGAATCGGACCGCGCGCAATCCCCGAGGCCCCTACCGGCGGGTGTCGATCAGGAGTGCGCCCCCAGCACGACGTCGGGGATCCCCTCGCCCAGCGGCACCTCTCGGCACTCGGCCGGGCGCGCGCCCCGGGGGTCGAGCACATTGCGCAGCAGCTGCTGCACATACGGGTCGTAGACCATGTGGAAATGCCCCGTCAGGTCGGCCGGGCACAAGTCCTGCAGGACCAGATTGCGCGCCCCGGGACCGCGCAGGGCGATATTGGAAAAAGGCTGGATCACCTCGTCGACGCGGCTGCCGATGGTGGTGTAGTCCACCCCGGACACGGTGTCGCCGCCGGCGTTGAGTTCGCGCATGAACGGCGCGCCCTGCGCCTGTTCGACCGCGGCCAGCGAGGTGAAGTCCCGGTAGAACGGCCACAGCCCGGGCAGTGTGTCGGCCAGCGGCACCAGCCCGAACATCACCCCGCCGTAGGTCGGTGAGGCCAGGCCCACCCAGTTGCGCACCTTCCGCGCACCGCCGAGCTTGTTGATGTAGTACCTGGTCACGTTGGCTCCCTGGGAGAATCCGACGAGATCCACCCGGCGGGCCCCGGTCGCGGCCAGCACCCGGCGGACGAAGACGCCGATCTGCCGCGAGGAGGTCCGCAGCTCCTCGGTGCCGAACGAGGTCGCACCCGGCTTTCCGCCGTAATTCAGCGCGAAGACGCAAAATCCGGCCCGCGCCAGCTGGGGGCCGATGGCCGACCAGTCCGAATAGGCCGTGGAGTCGGTTCCGTGCGCCAGAATCACCGGACGCGGATGCTCGGCACTCGGGCGGCACCCGAAGTCGTTGGCGCCGGCGGGGGCCGCGTTGGGATGAAGTTTCTGATATCGACTCGCCCCGAGATGTTCGGGCTGCGGCGGACCCGGTTGCGTGGGGATGACCGCGCTGGGATATCCGGACGGCTGGGCGGAGGCCGGGGCGCCGACGCCCAGCGTCAGCGTCCCGGCCAGCACCGCGGCCGCGACCCACGGCCGCGCGCACCACCGCCACCCCGCGCGAGGGTCGACCGATCCCCGCCGACCGGGCCGGGCCGGGCCCCACGCTCGGCTTCCCTGCTGTGAACGACCCCGAACCGCACGGGCCCCGCGTTGTCCCATTTCATGATCATTGCGTACCCGCTCGGGAAAACCGTGCCACGGCACCGCATCTCATGATCAGGAATCCGTTGTTCACTTCTCGCCGGACTCGTCATCGGCCAGGATGCGGTACAGCGACCGGCGTGCCTCGGTGAGCACCTCGGCAGCCTTCGCCGCCTGCTCGGCAGTGCCCGCACGGGCCACCTGTGCGACCGCACCCATCAGCTGACCGACCAGCTCACGCAGGTCCAGGGCCTGATCCCCGACGCCGTCACGAACCTCCTGCCAGGGATCGCCGAGCTCCTCTCGGTGCGCCTGCACGTATTCGACGCCCGCCTCGGCGAGCTTGGCGGTCTTGCGTCCGGACACCTTCTCGATGAGCACCAGCTCCTCGTCCTCGAGCTGCGACAGGGCCGGATAGATCGAGCCCGGGCTGGGCCGCCAGACGTCGCCGCTGCGCTCGCGGATCTGCTGAATCAGCTCGTAGCCGTGCATCGGCCGCTCCTGCAGCAGCAACAGGATCGCCGCGCGCACATCGCCGCGGCGACCGCGACCGCCCCGGCCGCGACCGCGGGCGAAACCGCGACCGAAGCCGGGACCGAATTCCCCGCCGAACGGCCCGAATTCGGGACCGAATCCGTGCCCGTGCGGGTGACGACGGAGCTGTTCGCGACCACCCGGGCCGAACGCCCGCCACTGATCGCCGTGTCGCGGGCCGCGACGGCGGCCCCGCATATCCATATTGTCCATGCTTTCCATGGTCGGCCTCCTCAGGCTTGTTCTTACGATTACGCTATCGACGATATATCGACAATCCATCGCAGACAAGTATGAAGTGGGCCACAAACCGACCGTTCGGCTCAGGCGGAGGGCACCCAGTTGCCGTGGAATCCGGTGGGCACACGATGCGGTAGCGCGATGCTCGCGACCGTCTCGAGGGTTCCGGCGTCGAGAATCGCCAGCTCGCTGCGATCGGTGGGTGCGTCGTAGACGAAGCCCATCAGGACGCCCTCGTCCTCGGCAGCATCCGGCGAGCTGGGCTCGAAGACGAACTCCCCCAGCTCTTTTCCCGCCCCGAACGAGCGCACGGCAGTGGTTCCCGCGTGCAGATCGTGCTTGAACAGCTGCGCCCTGCCCGCCAGATTGTCCGCCACCGCGGGCGCATAGCCGTAGCGATGCCGCCTGCCGACCAGCCGTTCGTCCACCCGCGGGAACTCCTGGGCGCGATCGTCGATGCGGGACTCGCGGACCTTGTCCGCGGCGAGGTCGACCTCCCAGCGATCCAGCGTGGCCGGGCCCGAGGGGCCGCGATGGCCGGGCTCGAACATCGTGGGGTACCGCACCACATCGAGCACGATGACGCCGTTGTCCTCGTAGGCGTTCATCGGATGGAAGACGTAGCAGGGTTCGATGTCGAACCAGCGCACGTCCGCATTGCCGCCCGCGCGGGGCATGACCCCGATCCGCGCGGGGTACTTCGGATTCCACGTGTAGGGCATCCGCCGGTCGCGGCTCGGCGTGGCGTCTGGGCGCACCGGCGGGCTGGGAATCTTGACGCGGCCGATCAACGCCGAAAGCATCAGCCGCGCGGGCAGCCGCAGGGCGCTCGGCACCGACCGCGGCACTGCCATCTCCGCGATCATGCCGCCGTCCAGCGTGACCGGCAGGTCGTAGAGCACCACATAGTTCTCGGTCAGCGAGAAGTCGTGCATCATCGGCGAGCCGGTGACCGCGATGTCGACGGTATGCCGGGCCCGGCCGTCGACGCCGATGACCGAGTACTGCACGCTGCGGGCGCGACCGAACGAATAGGACACCGCATGCAGCTCGCCGGTGACGGGATCGCGCTTGGGATGTGCGGTGTAGCCCCCGGTGAGGGTCCCGTCGAAATCGCAGACGTCGACGGTGTCGAGCTCGTCGGTTAGTTCGTAGGCCGGCCCGCCGCCCTCGACGATCGCCAGCGTGCGCCCGGCGTGGCCGATGACATTCGTGTTGGCGCCGGCGCCCATGCCCGCGGCCGCCCGGGCGGGAGGCTCCTCGCCGAGCGCGCGGGCCGTCCGCGGGCCGCGGACCCAGCGATTGCGGTACCACTCGGCCTTCCCGTCACGGATGCGCACGCCGTGCACCATGCCGTCGCCCAGGAACCAGTGGTAGAGCTCCGGATCCAGCGCACCGACCGGATTCGGGCCGTTGCGCAGATACCGGCCGTCGAGATGGTCCGGGATCGTGCCGGTCACCGCCAGATCGGTGAGTGTGTACTCCTGCTGGAGCGGTGCGAAGCCGCCCTCGAGATAGCGATTGCCCATTGGAGGCTCCCGTTGTGAAATAACGTGGTTATGGATGTAGCATAACCTCGTTATGGAGGTGAGGCAAGCGTGAGTTCTCGTTCCCGCCAATCGAATCGGCGGACCGGCGCCGAGATGCGCACCCAGCTGATCGAGGCGGGCATCCGGCTACTCGAGGAGGTCGGCCCCGAGGCGCTGCAGGCCCGGCGGGTCGCCGCGGAGGTCGGCGCCTCGAGCATGACCGTCTACACCCATTTCGAGGGCATGCCCGGACTACTCGCGGCGATCGTCAACGAGGCCTTCGTGCGCTTCGGCGCGGCCCTGGCCGGTGTCGCGCCGACCGAGGATCCCGTCGCCGACTTCCTCGCCATGGGCGCGGCCTACCGGAGCTATGCCCTGGCCAGCCCGCAGCGCTACCGGCTGATGTTCGGGCTCACCGCGCTGTACGCCGAGGCCGCCCATGACATCACCGCCGAATCGCTCGACGGCGGACCCGGACCAGGGGCATTCGCACAGCTCGTCGCCGTCGTACAGCGCATGATCGATGCCGGGTGCATCCGCGCGGATCCAGCACGCGCGGTGGCCGCGCGCATCTGGGGGCTCATCCACGGCGTCATCCTGCTCGAGCTCACCGGAAATCTGGGTGCGCAGGGCGAGGCCGTGAATACGGTGCTCGGGCCCGCCATCGTGGACCTCTTGGCCGGGATGGGGGCCACCCGCGAACAGCTCGACGCGGCCGTGGCGCGGGTGCAGGCCGACCTCGCGATCGAATCGGACTCGGCGGCAACCGGATCCGGCGCGGTGACCGAATCGAGCTAGCGCGATGAGATCAGGATCGATCCGAATTCGCCTCTGCCGCCAGTGAGTCGATCCAGCGCTCCAACCGGCGGCCCTCGGCGGCCATCAGCTCCGGATCCCGGAAAGTGTTGGTAAGCAAGGAGATTCCCTGGTACGCCGCAACCAGCGCGACGGCGAGCTCGGCGGCGTCGGCGCGGCCCATGGCGGTGAACTGCGTCTGCGCCCAATCGATCAGGCCGCGCATCACCTGCGCGAGTTCCCGGTCCAGCCCATCGGCGCGCTTGTCCAGTTCGGTGGCCAATGTGCCCGAGGGACAGCCGAATTGGGCCGCGACCTCGCGCTGGTCCACCCAGCCGCGCACCAGCGCCTTGAGCCGATCGGCCGGGTCCTCGTGCCGTTCCAGCTCGGCGATCATGTCTCGCAGGGTGCGCTCGTGCGACCCGATCGCGGCCTGGATCAGCTGGTCCTTGGTCTTGAAGTAGTAGTAGACATTCCCGACCGGCACCTCGGCCACCTTGGCGATATCGGCGAGGGTCGTCTTCTCCACGCCGCGCTCGTGGAACACCCGGGCCGCCGCCGCGGCCAGTCGCTCCCGCTTGCCCGGCGGCTTCTCCCGCACTGAGTTAGTCACACAACTAACCATAGACAAGATCGGCGACCATGATCTACAGTCGATTTAGTCAGTCAACTAACTTTGGAGAGAACATCATGATTGCAGTGACCGGAGCCACCGGAAACATCGGTAGCGCGCTCGTGCGGACCCTGAGCGAGGCGGACGAGAAGGTGGTGGCGATCTCCCGGGGCGAGCAGGAGATCCGGCTCCCTGCGGGCGTGGAGCATCGGCGCGCGGATATCGGCGACCCCGCCGCCCTGGCCGCCGCGGTGGCGGGTGCGCAGGCGCTGTTCCTGCTGCTGTCCGGTGAGCAGGGCATCGCGGGCCCCCCGCCCGCCGAGGTCCTGGACGCGGTCCGCGCCGCGGGGATCGGCCGGGTGGTGCTGGTGTCGTCGCTGTCGGTCGCCAGCCGACCACGGCCGACCGCCGCCCGCCTCCTCCAATTCGAGGCGCTGCTGCGGGAATCCGATCTCGAGTGGACGATCCTGCGCGCCGGCGGCTTCTTCACGAACAGTTTCGCGTGGGCCGAGTCGGTGCGAACCCAGCGCGCGGTGTACGCGCCCTTCGGCGACGTCGCCCTGCCCCATCTGGACCCGTCCGATATCGCCGAAGTCGCAGCGGCGGCGCTGATCTCGTCCGAACACGCCGGGCAGACCTACACCCTGACCGGCCCCGCACCGATCACGCCCCGCGAACAGGCCGCCATCATCGCCGACGCCCTGGGCGAGGCCGTAGCCTTCCACGACCTCACCCGCGCCCAGGCCCTGACCGCCATGACCCAGTTCATGCCCGAACCCATCGCCGACGAGACCCTCTCGATCCTCGGCGAACCCCTGCCGGCCGAACTCGCGGTCAGCGCGGACACGGAGAAGGTATTGGGCCGCAGCGCAACACCGTTCACCGAGTGGGCCTCGAGGAACGTCACTGCCTTTCTGTGATCCCGGACGGGGGTACTGTCTGCGGACCGCATATCCACGTCCCCACCGCCGCCGTCGCTGACCGCGTGCCGGGCCGCGACGAATCATCGGCCCACTACCGTGCATCGCGCGTCACAGAGATCGGGACCGGCCGTTCTCGACGGTCGCGGTGCGTCCCCGGCGAGTACCAAGGCGGTCCGGCCGGGCCCCCGCAGCCAGTTCGTCTGCGACGGACCACCAGCGAGTCTCAACGCGGCTCGACCGATATCGATCGGGTCGATCTACATGCGAAGCGGGCGTGGCAGCGGTGGGCGCTGCGGGACGGCCAGCGCGACAGACAGTGCCGAGGACCCCGCCGCGTCCTGGGCGCAGTCCGCACGCGAAATCATGCGTCGGCTGCCCAGGCGGCGATTCCGGTATCGAGTCTCGGTGTGGCTCAGCCGATGTCGATGGGGTCGATCTGGACTCGGAGGGGTGCGTCGGAGCGGTGGGTGCTGCGGACGGCGAGGGCGGCGGACAGGGCGCGGGACAACGCCGCGCCCTGCCCGCGGTCCGTGCGCAGGATCATGCGCTCGACCTCGGCGGGGGTGTCGCCGGCGGAGAACGGCTTGCGCGCGCCGGGCGGGAGCGGGACCGGGCCCAGGATCTCCACACCGGCGGGAAGTTGTGCCTCGCCGAGCAGTTCGGCGATCGAGTCGGTGGTGCCGTCCAGGGCAGCCAGGCGGACCGCGGGTGGGAAGCGGACCTCGGTGCGCGCGGCGAGCTCGAAGTCCGCGTGGGTCACCGGATCCCAGCGGACCAGGGCCTGCACGGTGGGCACCGCCGGGTCGGCCATGACGATCACCTGGCCGGAGGAACGGACCAGCGTGGCCGCGGACATCCAGCGGCGCAGGGTGTCCTCGGCCGCCCGCAGGTCCGCGCGCCCCAGCAGGGCCCAGCCGTCCAGCAGCAGCGCGACGGCGTAGCCACCCTCGACAACCGGTTCCGCGCCGATAGTCGACACCACCACCTGCGGGCCCGGCGCCACCGAATTCAGCACCGCCGCACCGCCGGAACCGCGGATGGGCACACCCGGAAACGCCCGTCCGAGCTCCTCGGCCGTGCGCGCCGCACCGATCACCACCGCCCGCAACGCCCGCGCCCCGCAGGTCGAGCAGCGGAACGCGGCATCGGTCTTACCGCACCACCGGCAGCTCGGGCTGTGCGCGATCTCACCGGATCCACTGCGCGACAATGCAACCCCCAGATCGCGGGCGGAGTTGCGCTGCGGCCCACCGAAACGGTCACCCCCGCCGCGCGCCCCCGTTCCGACGACGTCCGAACCCCCGGTCGCATCCATTCCGCCCCCACGCGCCGCTCCCGATCGCGGACCCCACTGCGCCGCAGATTCATTCCGATCCGTGGACCCGGGATACCGCTGCGCCGTCCCGCCGCCCTCGGGCCTCGCTCCGGCGGCGCGGTCACTGCCCGTCGCGGCCTGTGGTTCGCCCTGCACATCCGAGCGTCCTGCCCGTCCCCGGCGCGCCGCGGCCTCTGCCTCCTCGCGCGCAGCCGCGCGTCCGGCCCGTTCCCGGCGGGCGGCGGCGCTGTCCGGTCGCGGCCCGGCCGGCCGGCGCGCAGCCGCGCGATCACCGTGTTCGTCCGGCAGGGCCAGCGGGCCGTTGCAGTGCCGGCAGCGTGCGGGCGTGCGGCATTTCGCGCACGACAACGCCGGAACGTAACCGCGCCTGGGTACTTGGACCAACACCGGCTCCCCCGCGGCCAACGCCTTGCGTGCCGCGGTGAATGCCACCGCGGGAATGCGCACCGCCCGTGCGACCGGATCCCGTTCCAGCGCAACGTCGCTGTCGCCCGGGGCGCTGATGCGCGGCGCGCACTGCCGCACCGTGGCGCGGTCGGCGACCAGATCGTGGGCCCAGCCCGAGGCGACGATGGCCTGTACCTCCGCGGTGCGCGCGAAACCGCCCGCGACGAACGCGGCTCCGGACTCGTGCGCCCGCAGCATCGCGACCTCCCGCGCGTGCGGGTACGGCGCGCGCGGTTCGGCGAAGGTGTCGTCCCCGTCGTCCCAGATCGCGATCAGCCCCAGGTCTCGCACCGGCGCGAACACCGCGCTGCGCGTGCCGACAACAATCCGCGCGGACCCCCGCAGCGCCGCCAGCCACCGCCGGTACCGCGCCGCCGGTCCCAGCCCCGCGGCGAGCCCGACCGCGACATCCCCCACCAGCTCGGTACACGCCGCCAGCACCCGATCCAGATCCCGCTGATCGGGCACCATGATCACGGCCCCCCGCCCCGAATCGACCACCACCGCGGCCAATTCCGCCAACCGCTTCGCCCAGTCCTCCCCCGGCAACGCCTGCCACGCCGCCCGCGGCCCCTTCCCCTCCGCCAACGCTCCCACGAACGACCCACCATGCCGATACCGCCCCCACCCCGGAAACCGCTCGAGCACCGCCGCCGTCCGCGCCCCGGCGGAGTCGGCGGCACCGGACCCGTTCGTCTCGTCCAATGCCGAAACCTGCTCCCCCTCGGAACGGTTCGCTCCTGCCGCTCGTCCACGACCGGGCTCGAGCCCCTCAGCTTCTGAACCCCCGGCAGAATTCTCCCCTACCGCACCCGGTGCTGGGCCTTCAAGGGACCTGGCGGCATCGATGTCGGGATCACCGTCCGCACCCGGCGCGGCCGCACCGACCTCGGCCCCTGCCCCGGCCTCCTCCGCAGCGTCCGCGTACTCCTGCCGCCCCGACATGGAAACCGACTCAGCCTCTGAACGATTCGCTCCCTCCTCCCCAGCTCCGGCCATTCCGCCACATCCCGGCTCGAGCCCCTCAGCTTCCGAACCTCCGACAGAACCCCTCTCTACCGCACCCGTCGGGCCCTCATTCTCGCCCCCGGCAGCACTCGCACTGAAGTCGGCAGAATCCGGGCCGCCTTCGGCGACCCCCGCCCTCGTCAATGGTCCCCCCGACGAACCGCTCTCGCCTTCGACAGAGCTCACACCGGTTTCGGCCTCGCCGACGGCCACCCGCCGGTCCTGGTCCGCCTCTGCCTCGGCACGCGGATTACCTTGCGCGGCATCCAATCCCGACTCGTCGGCGATCGCACCGATCACCGTCTCGACAGTAGCGGCCACCGGGGCGTCGATCGCGGGCGGAGTGATGACGGGCGCATCAAGGTCGACCACCTCATCCCCGGACTTCGCCGCCGATTTCGGCTGTGCGGCTTCGGTTCGCGCGTGACGCGGTGGTATGGCCAACCGCAGTACGTCCGCGCGGGTTCCGGCGTAGCGGGCGGCGACGGCGGCAACCAGGCGCAGGATTTCGGGGGTCAGTACCCGTTCGCCGGAGACGACGCGCTCGAGGCGCATGAGTTTGCCGGTGTGGTCGGACGTTTCGAGGCGCTCGAGCAGGAAGCCGTCGATCAGGCGACCCGAGAACCGCACGCGCACACGAACGCCCGGCTGGGCGAGTTCGTCCATCTCGGGCGGCACCAGATAGTCGAAGTCGCGGTCCAGGTGCGCCGGTTCCAGCATGGGCAGGACCCGTGCAATCGGCAGAGCCAGCGCCGAATCGGTCACACGTACGGACGGCTTCTGGCCGCCCCTAGTCGAGTTCGGCACCTTTACCGCAGGCCTCGATGGACTGCCACCCGAAATTCTCGCCGGCTCCCCCGAGTCGCTCACCGTCCGAAGCGAGTCGCTCACCGAGCCAGCCGAATCGCCCAACGCATCAACCGAGTCGCCCACCGAACCAGCCGGACCGCTCACCGCCTCAGCCGTATCGCTCACCAAGCCAGCCAAATCGCCCATCGAGCCACCTGAGCTGCTCACCGTCCCAGCCGAATCACCCACCGTCCCAGCCGGACCACTCACCGCCTCAGCCGAATCACCCACCAAGCCAGCCAAATCGCTCAACATCTCAACCGAGCTAGCCGGGCCTCTACCGGACGAACCCGAATCGAGCTGGGCCGCAATCGGCACGACGGGCGCAGACGCGGCAGCCGCCGGGACCTCGGGGGTTCCGGCGGCTGCCGCTGGTGACGAAGCCTCGGCCAATTACAGCCCGGCAGCTGCGCGCAGCTTGCCGGCCCTGAATCCGATGCAGCCTCCCATGGCGATCAGAGTCCCGCCGCGGCGCGCAGCTTGCCGGCCCTGAATCCGATGCAGCCTCCCATGGCGATCAGAGTCCCGCCGCGGCGCGCAACTTGTCGGCCCTGAATCCGATGCAGCCTCCCATGGCGATCAGAGTCCCGCCGCGGCGCGCAGCTTGTCGGCCCTGTCGGTGTGCTCCCAGGGCAGATCCACGTCGGTGCGGCCGAAGTGACCGTAGGCGGCGGTCGGTGCGTAGATCGGACGCAGCAGGTCCAGATCGCGGATGATCGCGCCCGGGCGCAGGTCGAAGACCTCGCCGATGGCCTTGGAGATCACCGCCGGGTCGACCTTCTCCGAACCGAAGGTCTCCACGAACAGACCGACCGGGGCGGCCTTGCCGATCGCGTAGGCGACCTGCACCTCGACCCGATCGGCCAGATCCGCGGCAACGACGTTCTTCGCGACCCAGCGCATGGCGTACGCGGCCGAGCGGTCCACCTTCGACGGATCCTTGCCGGAGAACGCACCGCCGCCGTGGCGGGCCATGCCGCCGTAGGTGTCGACGATGATCTTGCGGCCGGTCAGGCCCGCATCGCCCATCGGGCCGCCCAGTACGAACTTGCCGGTCGGGTTCACCAGCAGCCGCACCGCAGAGGTATCCAGCGGGTTGGGCAGTTCCAGCTCGCTCAGCACCGCGTCGACGACCTTCTCGCGGATGTCGGGGGCCAGCAGATTGTCCAGGTCGATGTCGGCGGCGTGCTGGGTGGAGATGACCACCGTGTCCAGCCGGACCGGGATCGCACCGTCGTATTGGATGGTGACCTGGGTCTTGCCGTCCGGACGCAGGTACGGCAGCACGCCGGACTTGCGCACCTCGGTCAGGCGGCGGGAGAGCCGGTGCGCCAGCGCGATCGGCAGCGGCATCAGCTCGGGGGTCTCCTTGGTGGCGAACCCGAACATCAGACCCTGATCGCCGGCGCCCTGCCGCTCGATCTCGTCATCGGAACCGCCGACCCGGGCCTCGTGCGAGTGGTCCACGCCCTGCGCGATATCCGGCGACTGCGCGCCGATCGCGACGTTCACACCGCAGGACGCGCCGTCGAAACCCTTTGCCGACGAGTCGTATCCGATCTCGAGCACCTTCTCGCGCACGATGGTCGGGATGTCGGCGTAGGCCTCGGTGGTCACCTCACCGGCAACATGCACCTGGCCCGTGGTCACCAGGGTCTCGACCGCCACGCGGCTGCGCGGATCCTGCGCGAGCAGGGCATCGAGAACGGAATCGCTGATGGCGTCGCAGATCTTGTCCGGATGGCCCTCGGTCACGGACTCACTGGTGAATAGGCGGCTACCTGTCGGCACAGTTTTCCCTCTCCCTCAACGGGTTTCTCGTCCGGATTGCGACAGCGCCGCGAAAGACAGCCCTATTGCAATCCATAGTCCTAGACCCTTCGCCTGAAGACTATTCCAACACCGACGCAGTGGGGTCTCGAAGACGCCTCGAGGACGTCTCCACCAGCCACAACGCCTCCACAGGGCCCCGTTTCGGCGTTCGGTGAAACTCTGCACGCAATGCCACGAGGCATCGCGTGCCCTATTGCAGGATATGCCCGATTCGTGAACTGCTCAGCGCAGCAGCGGACCGAGTGCATCCAGCACCCTACTGGCCAGCAGCGCCTTCGATCCGTGATCGAGGGCTTGCTCGGTGCCGTCGGCCCCGAGCAGCCAGCCGTCGTTGTGGTCGACCTCGAAGGCCTTGCCCTCGCCGACCGCGTTCACCACCAACAGGTCGCACCCCTTGCGCTCGAGCTTCGCGCGCGCATAGGTGAGCACGTCACCGTGTTCGTCGCCCGTCTCGGCGGCGAATCCGACGATGGCGGTGCCGGTGAGGCGACCGTCGCGACGAGACTGCACCAGACCCGCGAGGATGTCCTCGGTTTTGGTCAGCTCGATCGAATTCGGTTCCCCGGCGCCCTTTTTGATCTTCGCGGTCGCGACCTGCGACGGTCGGAAGTCGGCCACCGCGGCGGCCATGACCACCGCATCCGCACCCGCGGCATATTTGTCGACCGCGACGCGCATCTGCTCGGCGGTGGTGACGTGCACCAGCTCCACGGCGGCCGGCGCGTCCAGGCCGATCGTATTGCCCGCGATCAGGGTCACCCGGGCACCGCGCTGGGCCGCCAGCCGGGCGACCGCGAAACCCTGTTTGCCCGAGCTGCGGTTGCCCAGGAAGCGCACCGGATCCAGCGGCTCGCGGGTTCCGCCCGCCGAGACGACGACGCGGCGGCCCTCCAGGTCGCGCGGAATGGCGTCCGAGCGCTCGAGCAGCAGCGAGGCCAGCGCGAAGATCTCCTCCGCCTCCGGCAACCGGCCGGGACCGGTGTCGGCGCCGGTGAGCCGCCCGGACGCGGGCTCGGCGACGATCGCGCCGTGCGAGCGCAGCGTGCGCACATTGGCGACGGTGGCCGGATGCAACCACATCTCGGTGTGCATCGCGGGGGCGAACAGCACCGGACATCGCGCCGTGAGCAGCGTCGCGGTGAGCAGGTCGTCGGCGCGGCCCATCGCCGCGCGCGCCATCAGGTCGGCCGTCGCCGGGGCGACGACCACCAAGTCGGCCTCCTGCCCCAGGCGCACGTGCGGGACCTCGGGCACGTCGGCGAACACGCCGGTGTGCACCGGATTACCCGACAGCGCCTCGAAGGTGGCCCTGCCGACGAACTGCAACGCCGACTCGGTGGGTATCACCCGGACGTCGTGACCGGTCTCGGTGAACTTTCGAACGAGCGAGCATGCCTTGTAGGCGGCAATTCCACCGCCCACACCGACAACGATCCGCATCTGGCCACGCCCTCTTCGATACCGGCGGTGTTACTCGCCCTCGGTGTGTTCGAGCAGGTCGGAGTGGATCTCACGCATCGCCACCGACAGCGGCTTCTCCTGCAGACCCGGCTCGACCAGCGGGCCTACGTACTCGAGGATGCCGTCGCCGAGCTGGTTGTAGTAGTCGTTGATCTGGCGCGCCCGCTTGGCCGCGTAGATGACCAGCGCGTACTTGGACGAGGTGCGCTCGAGCAGCTCGTCGATCGGCGGGTTGGTGAGGCCGACCGGGGTGTCGTACGCGGGCACGGTCTTAGTGTCGCTCACTAGTGAGGCTCCTGCGGGTCTATGGGATGGCAATGAGGTGCAGCGCGTGCGCTACATCGATTTCGTGCTAACGAACAACGATACCAACTGCTCACAGGCGGCATTCACCTCGTCGTTCACGATCACTGTGTCGAACTCGTCACACGCGGCCAGCTCGGTCCTCGCCGTGAGCAGCCGGCGCTCGATCACCTCGGGCGATTCGGTGCCGCGCGCGGTCAGCCGGGCGACCAGTTCGTCCCAGCTGGGCGGCGCCAGGAATACGAGCAGCGCCTCGGGCATGGTCTTGCGGATCGATCGCGCCCCCTCGAGATCCACCTCCACGAGAACCGGTCGTCCCGCGGCCAGCGCCGCGCGTACCGGTGCGGCCGGCGTACCGGACCGCTGCAGGCCGCCGTGGATATCGGCCCACTCGAGTAGTTCCCCCTGTTCGATCATGGCGTCGAACTCGGCCCTGGTGACGAAGCGGTAATCCCGTCCGTCGACCTCCCCGGGCCGCGGGGCCCGGGTGGTGGCCGACACACTGAACACCAATTTCGGTAGCCGCTCGCGAACACAGCGGACCACTGTGGATTTGCCAACGGCCGAGGGGCCGACCAGTACGACCAGCCGACCCGTCTTCGTGTGTTCGACCACCCTCGGATCAGGCTTCGAAGTCGAACTTCGCCAACAGCGCCTTGCGCTGACGGTCACCCAGGCCGCGCAGGCGGCGAGTCGGGGCGATCTCGAGTTCGGTCATGATCTCCGCCGCCTTGACCTTGCCAACCTTCGGCAGGGCCTCGAGCAGTGCGGACACCTTCATCTTGCCCAGGACCTCATTGGTCTCGGCATCCTTCAGGACCGTCTTCAGGTCGGTGCCGCCACGCTTCAGGCGCTCCTTGAGCTCTGCCCGAGCGCGGCGAGCGGCAGCCGCCTTCTCCAAAGCAGCGGCGCGCTGCTCGTCAGTCAGCTGGGGAAGGGCCACGGTTCCTCCGTCTCATCGTTCATTGCTTGATCTACCCCCGGTAACCCGGTGGTCTCAGCGACCGTACCCACGCGGCCTGCCGATTGCGAACCCACCCCCCAGGTCAGCGGGTGATTCGGGCACGGTCAGGCCGCCCGGGACGGGGTCCGCACCGACTCCGCCCCGCTTCGGCGCACCCCCTCGGCAAAACTGCGAAAACGCTCCCGACCAGGAGTTTTCCGGTTTCGAAGGGGGTGCCCGCGAACCGGGCGAGGCGGTCGAACAACTCGTAACCCACCCGTTATCGCGCGACCAGGAATTTTCTGGAATTTTTCGGCGTGTCGCCTATTTTTGCACCGCGTGTCGCGCCTCGGCCAGTGGCCGCCGGGCGCGCGGCGCGGCGGCCGGCTTCGCCCGGATGCCCCGGGAAACCCCCTGGAAGCATCGCTGACGACGGAAAACACATCCGTGTAGTTTCCGGACCGGCCACGACCTCCGAGGGCGCAGCGGGGCCGAAACAGAAAACGGACCGGTCGCCCTGTGTCGGTTCCCGGGGCGGGAATCGACGTGGGCGACCGGTCCGGCGCCGGGACTATCGGGCCTGCAGGAAGGCGAACTCGTCGGCCAGCTGGGTCATGCGGGTGCGCAGGGCCGCCACGGACGGGCCCTGGCCCAGCAGCTCGCGCGAGACGCTCGGCAGCACCGCAGGCAGGCTCGGCGCGGGCACCACGGCACGGATGGACTCCGGTCCCCCGCCCTGCGCGCCGACGCCCGGCATCAGGATGGGCCCGTTGAGTCGGCTCAGGTCCGGGGCCTCGTCGAGCGTGGACCCGACCACGACCCCGACCGACCCGAACTCCGCACCGTCGTTGTGTTCCGCCGCCGCGTCGACCATGGTCTGGGCGATGCTGCGCCCGTCGGTGGTCGCAGTCCGCTGCAGCGCCGCCGCCTCGGGATTCGAGGTGGCCGCGAGCACGAACACGCCGCGCCGATTCGCCGCCGCGAGCTCCAGGGCCGGTGCCAGGGAACCGAATCCGAGATACGGCGAGACCGTGAGCGCATCGCTGCCCAGCGGGCCGTCGGCGAGCCAGGCGCGCGCGTAGGCCGCCATGGTGGTCCCGATATCGCCGCGCTTGGCATCGGCGAGCACCAGCGTGCCCGCCTCGCGCAGCGCGGCGATGGTGTCCTCGAGCACCACCATGCCGCCCGAACCGTAGGTCTCGAAGAACGCGACCTGCGGCTTGACCAGCGCGACGCGGCCGGAGAACGCGTCCACGCAGGCGTCGGAGAACCGCTCGAGGCCCTCGACGTCCTCGGACAGGCCCCATGCGCGCAGCAGCTGCGGATGCGGATCGATGCCGACGCACAGCGGGCCGTATCGGCCCATCGCATCGCGCAGCAGGACGCCGAACGGCTTCATCGCGCCTCGGCGGCCGAACCGGCCGCGGCGGGCTCGCGGGCCACGACCGCCCGCTCCCCGGCCAGCTCGCGCTCGGCGGCGGCCAGCTCGCGGTCGATCGCCGCCAGTTCCCGCTCGAATTCGGACTGTTCGGCCGATTCGCCGGCCCGGGTGCGATCGATCGGCGGGTTGGTGCGGAAGCCGACCGTGCTGTAGCCGCCGACGTTGCGCATCACCCGGATATCACCACCCGGCACCGCCACCTCGCCGAGGCCGGTCCGCCGTCGGCGCGGCGTTCCCGGCCGCGCCCCCGCACCAAAACCCAAGGCTCCCACCGTCTTCGTTCCTTCCTTATGCCCGCAGTGCCGCGTGCAGTTCCTGGAGCGACCGCACACCGATACCGCCGTTGATTGTGGCTTCGATGCCCTGCACGGCCGCGGCCGCGCCCTGTACCGTCGTGATGCATGGGATATTCGCGCCCACCGCAGCGGTGCGGATCTCATAACCGTCGACACGTGGTCCCGAATTACCGTACGGGGTGTTGAACACGATATCGATCTCGCCATCCTTGATCTGATCCACGATCGAGGGTTCGGCGGGGTCCGTGGGGGTCTCGGCGATGCCGTCGGCAAGCTCCGGCGGCGTATGCTTGCGCACCCGCTCACACGGAATTCCGTTGCGCCGCAGCATTTCCGCGGTGCCGTCGGTGGCCAGGATGCGGAAGCCCAGGTCGTGCAGGCGCTTGACCGGGAACACCATCGCGCGCTTGTCACGGTTCGCGATCGACACGAACGCGGTGCCCGCGGTGGGCAGCGAGCCGTACGCCGCGCTCTGGGACTTGGCGAAGGCGGTGCCGAAATCGGCGTCGATGCCCATGACCTCGCCGGTGGACTTCATCTCCGGCGAGAGCAGCGAGTCGATGCCGCTGCCGTCCGGGCGGCGGAACCGGTGGAACGGCAGCACCGCCTCCTTCACCGCGACCGGGGCGTCGATCGGCGCGTGGCCGCCGTCACCCTCGGCGGGCAGCAGGCCCTCCTTGCGGAGCCCGGCGATGGTGGCGCCCAGGGCGATCCGCGCCGCGGCCTTGGCCAGCGGTACCGCGGTGGCCTTGGAGACGAACGGGACCGTGCGGCTGGCACGCGGATTGGCCTCGAGGACGTAGAGCACGTCGTCCTTGAGCGCGTACTGCACGTTCAGCAGGCCGCGCACGCCGATGCCCTTGGCCAGCGCGGCGGTCGAGCGGCGCACGGCCTCGATATCGCTGCGGCCCAGGGTGATCGGCGGCAGCGCACAGGCGGAGTCGCCGGAGTGGATGCCCGCCTCCTCGATGTGCTCCATCACGCCGCCCAGGTAGACCTCCTCGCCGTCGCACAGGGCGTCGACGTCGATCTCGATGGCGTCCTCCAGGAACCGGTCGACCAGGACCGGGTGATCCGGGGTGATCTCGGTGGCACGGGAGATGTAGTTCTCGAGCGACTTCTCGTCGTAGACGATCTCCATGCCCCGGCCGCCCAGCACGTACGACGGGCGCACCAGCACCGGATAGCCGATGTCGGCGGCGATCTTCTTGGCCTGCGGGAAGGTGGTGGCGGTACCGTACTTGGGCGCCGGCAGGCCCGCCGCGGTCAGCACGTCGCCGAATTCGCCACGATCCTCGGCCAGGTCGATGGCCGCGGCCGAGGTGCCGACCACGGGCACGCCCGCGTCGGTCAGCCGCTGTGCCAGGCTCAGCGGCGTCTGACCGCCCAGCTGGCAGATGACGCCCGCGACGGTGCCGGACTCGGTCTCGGCGTGATACACCTCGAGCACGTCCTCGAAGGTGAGCGGCTCGAAGTAGAGGCGATCGGCGGTGTCGTAGTCGGTCGAGACGGTCTCCGGATTGCAGTTGACCATGATGGTCTCGTATCCGGCGGCCGACAGCGTCTGCGCGGCATGCACACACGAGTAGTCGAACTCGATGCCCTGACCGATGCGGTTCGGGCCCGAGCCCAAAATGATGACCTTCTCGCGCTCACGCTGCGGCGCCACCTCGGATTCCGCGGCGGGATCCAGCTCGTAGGCCGAGTAGTGGTACGGCGTCTTGGCCTCGAATTCGGCGGCACAGGTGTCGACGGTCTTGAACACCGGGCGGATCCGCAGGCGGTGCCGCAGCTCGCGCACGCCGCCCTCGCCCGCAAGTTCCGGTCGCAGCGCGGCGATCTGGCGATCGGACAGGCCGTAGTGCTTGGCGGTGCGCAGCAGCGGCTCGTCCAGCACGGGCGCGTCGATGACCTCCTGCCGCAGCTCGACCAGCCCGGCCACCTCGGCCACGAACCACGGGTCGATGCCGGACGCGGCGGCGACGTCCTCGATGCTCGCACCGAGGCGCAGCGCGCGCTCCACCTGGTAGATGCGACCCTCGATGGGAACGCGCAGATCGTCCAGAATCGCGGCGACATCGGTCCATTCGCCGTCGGGCTGGGTCCAGAAGCCCGCGGCCTTGGTCTCGAGCGAGCGCAGCACCTTGCCGAGGGCCTCGGAGAAGTTGCGGCCCAGCGACATCGCCTCGCCGACCGACTTCATGGTGGTGGTCAGCGTCGGGTCGGCGCCCGGGAACTTCTCGAACGCGAAGCGGGGCGCCTTGACCACGACGTAGTCGAGCGTGGGCTCGAAGCAGGCCGGGGTCTCCTTGGTGATGTCGTTGACAATCTCGTCGAGGGTGTAGCCGATGGCCAGCTTCGCGGCGATCTTCGCGATCGGGAAACCCGTTGCCTTGGAAGCCAATGCGGACGAACGCGAGACGCGCGGGTTCATCTCGATGACGATCAGGCGACCGTCACGCGGATCCACCGCGAACTGGATGTTGCAGCCGCCGGTGTCGACGCCGACCTCGCGCAGGATCGCGATGCCAAGATCGCGCATCTTCTGATATTCGCGGTCGGTCAGGGTCATGGCCGGGGCGACGGTCATCGAGTCGCCCGTGTGCACGCCCATCGGGTCCACGTTCTCGATCGAGCAGACGATCACCACATTGTCGCGGCGGTCGCGCATCAGCTCGAGCTCGAATTCCTTCCAGCCCAGGATGGATTCCTCGATGAGCACGTTCGCGGTCGGCGAGGCCGCCAGGCCGCCGCCCGCGATGCGGTCGAGATCGTCGTGGTTGTAGGCCATGCCCGAACCCAGGCCGCCCATGGTGAACGACGGGCGTACCACGACCGGGAAGCCAAGTTCGGCAACGGTTTCGCGGACCTCGTCCATGGTGTAGCAGACCTTGGACCGCGCGCTCTCGCCGCCGACCTTGGCGACGATGTCCTTGAACTTCTGCCGGTCCTCACCGCGCTGGATGGCGTCGAAGTCGGCGCCGATCATCTCGACCTTGTACTTCTCCAGCACACCCCGCTCGTGCAGGGCCACGGCGGTATTGAGCGCGGTCTGCCCGCCCAGGGTCGCGAGAATCGCGTCGGGGCGCTCCTTCTCGATGACCTTCTCGACGAATTCGGGGGTGATCGGTTCCACGTAGGTGGAATCGGCGAACTCCGGGTCGGTCATGATCGTGGCCGGGTTCGAATTGACCAGGGACACACGGAGTCCCTCGGCGCGCAGCACGCGGCACGCCTGGGTGCCGGAGTAATCGAACTCGCAGGCCTGGCCGATCACGATCGGGCCGGAGCCGATCACCAGGATGTGGCGTAGATCCTCGCGGCGAGGCATCAGGCTCCTTCCATCAGACCGGCGAAACGGTCGAAGAGATATGCGGCGTCGTGCGGCCCGGCGGCGGCCTCGGGGTGGTACTGCACCGAGAAGGCGCGCCCGTCCACCAGGCGCACGCCCTCCACCGTGCCGTCGTTGGCGCAGGTGTGGCTTACCTCGGCGGCGCCGAACGGGGTGTCGAAGCGCTGCCCGGCCTCGCCCTCGAGCGCGAAGCCGTGGTTCTGCGCGGTGATCGAGATCCGGCCCGTCGCGTGGTCGATGATCGGCACGTTGATGCCGCGGTGGCCGAACTTCATCTTGTAGGTCTGCAAACCCAGTGCGCGGCCCAGGATCTGGTTGCCGAAGCAGATGCCGAAGAGCGGAATCCCTTCTCCGAGAACGCCCTCGGTGAGCGCGACGGCGTCATCCTGGGTGGCCGGGTCGCCGGGACCGTTGGACAGGAAGACACCGTCCGGGTTCAGCGCCTTGATCTCGTCGAGCGTGACGCCCGAGGGCACCACGTGCACCCGCATGCCGCGCTCGGCGAACATGCGCGGGGTGTTGGTCTTGATGCCCAGATCCACCGCGACGACGGTGAATCGACGCTCGCCGGTCGGCTCGATCGTGTAGAGCTGGTCGGTGCTGACCTCGTCGGCCAGGTCCGCGCCCAGCATCGAGGGCTGGCCGCTCACGCGCGCCAGCAGCTCCTCGGCCGGGGCCTGCGCGGCCTCGCCGGAGAAGATTCCGGCCTTCATCGAACCGCGAGTGCGCAGGTGGCGCACCAGGGCCCGGGTGTCGATGCCCGCGATGCCGACCACGTCCTGCCGGACCAGCTCGTCCTGCAGGGTCGTCGTCGCGCGCCAGTTCGAGGCCCGTCGCGCGGGGTCGCGCACCGCGTACCCGGCCACCCAGATCCGCTTCGACTCGTCGTCCTCGTCGTTCCAGCCGGTGTTGCCGATCTGCGGCGCGGTGGCCACCACGATCTGGCGGTGGTAGCTCGGGTCGGTCAGGGTCTCCTGATAGCCCGTCATCGCGGTGCAGAACACCGCCTCGCCCAGCGTCTGTCCCTCGGCGCCGAAGGGCGAGCCGCGGAACACCCGGCCGTCCTCGAGCACCATCATCGCGAAGTTCACGCCGTCTCATCTCCCGTCTCGGTACCGGTCGGCTCGTGTGTGTCCGCGCCGACCGGTTCGGTTGTCGTCGCGCCGGTGGGCGCGGCGGTCCAGGCCGGATACACCGTCTTGTCGTCGCCGCGGAAACCGGTGTCCACCTCGGTTCCGGTCGGCAACTTCCAGCGAATCACCAGCACGCCGTCTTGTGTCATCACCTTGCCCGCATGCCCGCGCTCGGTGCGCACCGCGGTGATCGACTCCTGCGGAATCCAAATCACCGCCGCGCCGCTGCGCTCGAGTAGGATGCCGTGCTCGAAGCGGGTCAGCTCCGCGGTGGCGCGGAATCCCAAGTCGCCCACGGCAACCCGGTTCTGCCAGCTGGGCGCCATCGTGGTGCCCGTGTACAGGCCGGTGGCGGGTTCGAGCAGTTGCGCGCCCAGTTCGGCGGGCACGACGGGCAGTTCACCGATCGCGTCCGCCTGCTTGCGGGCCTTTTTCTGCCACGCCCGGTACATCACCCACAGGCACAGGCAGAACAGCGCCAGTAGCAGCAGGACCTGCAGTGTTCTTTCCATCAGAACGCTCCGGAGGGTTTGCCGTCGCGGGCGGTGATCCGGCCGCGCAGGAACGTCGCCGTCACCCGCGCGGGCAGGGTCATCGCCTCGAACGGCGTGTTCGTCGAGATGCTGGCCAGTTCGGCCGAGCGCACCGTCCACGTCGCGTCCGGGTCGATCAGCACCAGATTCGCGGGCTCGCCGACGGCCAGCGGGCGGCCCTGATCGTCCAGGCCCGCGATCCGCGCCGGATTCTCGCTCATCACGCGGGCCACGCCGCGCCAGTTGAGCAGCCCGGCCGCGACCATGGTCTCGGCGATGACCGACAGCGCGGTCTCCAGCCCCAGCATGCCGGGGCGGGCGGCGGCGAACTCGCAGCACTTGTCCTGCTCGGCGTGCGGCGCGTGATCGGTTGCCACGCAGTCGATCACGCCCTCGGCCAGGGCCGTGCGCAGCGCGGCGACGTCGGAGGCCTCGCGCAGCGGCGGATTCACCTTGTTCACCGCGTCGTAGGTCTCCAGCCGCGAGTCGTCCAGCAGCAGATGATGCGGGGTGACCTCGGCGGTGATCGAAATCCCCTGCCCCTTGGCCCATTTCAGCAGTTCGACGGTGCCCGCGGTGGAGGCGTGGCAGATGTGCACGCGCGCACCGGCATCGCGGGCCAGCAGCGCGTCGCGGGCCACGATCGACTCCTCCGCGGCGCGCGGCCAGCCGGCCAGCCCCAGGCGCGCCGCGTTCGGACCCTCGTGCGCCACCGCGCCCTTCGTCAGCCGCGGTTCCTCGGCGTGCTGCGCGACGAGCACGCCCAGCGAGTGGGCGTACTCCAGCGCGCGGCGCATGATCAGCGGATCGTGCACGCAGTGCCCGTCGTCGGAGAACATCCGCACGCCCGCCACACTCGTTGCCATGGTGCCCATCTCGGCGAGCTGCTTGCCCTCGAGACCCACCGTGACCGCGCCGACGGGATGCACGTCGACCAGCCCGACCTCCTGACCGCGCCGCCACACGTGGTCGGTGATCACCGCCGTATCGGCGACCGGGCTGGTGTTGGCCATCGCGAAGACCGCGGTGTACCCGCCCAGAGCCGCTGCGGCGGAACCGGATTCGATGGTCTCGGTGTCCTCGCGGCCGGGTTCGCGCAGGTGGGTATGCAGATCCACGAAGCCGGGCAGCAGGATCTGGCCCGCGCCCTCGACGACCTCGGCGTCACCGGCATCGAGAGTCGTTCCGATCTCGCGGATTTCGCCCTCGTCGAGCCGCACGTCGACGGGCTCGCCCTCGCCGTACAGCCGCACATTCCTGATGAGGGAACTCACGAAATCGCCTCCCCGGTTCCGATCAAGAGGCGGAACAGCACCGCCATTCGCATATGCACTCCGTTGGTGACCTGTTGCAGCACGGCCGCCTTCGGCGAATCCGCCACCTGCGGCGCGATTTCCATGCCGCGCAGCATCGGGCCCGGGTGCAGCACCACCGCGTCCTCGGGCAGCAGTTTCATGCGCCGCTCGTTCAGCCCGTAGTGGATGGAATATTCACGCGCGGAGGGGAAGAAGCCGCCATTCATGCGCTCGGCTTGGACCCGCAGCATCATCACAGCGTCCGCGCCGGGCAGTTCGGCGTCCAGGTTGTGCGACACGTGCACCGGCCACTGCTCCACGCCCACCGGCAGCAGGGTGCGCGGTGCGACGAGGACGACCTCGGCGCCGAGAATGTTCAGCAGCAGCGCATTCGAGCGCGCCACGCGGCTGTGCAGGATGTCGCCGACGATCACCACGCGCTTGCCCACCAGCGAGCCGAGGCGCTGACGCAGCGTCAGCGCGTCCAGCAGCGCCTGGGTGGGATGTTCGTGCATGCCGTCGCCCGCGTTGATCACCGCCGGGCCCGGGCCCGCGAATCCCGAGGCGCCGTTGCTCATTTCGCCGAACCAGCGCGCGATCTGATGTGCCGCTCCGGAGGCCGGATGCCGCACGATCAGCGCGTCCGCGCCCGCGGCGTGCAGGGTCAGCGCGGTATCACGCAGCGATTCTCCCTTGGACACCGAGGAACTCGACGCGCTGACGTTGATCACGTCGGCGCTCATCCACTTCCCGGCCACCTCGAAGGACACCCTGGTGCGGGTGGAGTTCTCGAAGAACACCGTCATCACCGTGCGGCCGCGCAGCGTCGGCAGCTTGCGCACCTCGCGCCCGAGCAGGGCCTGCTCGAAGCGCTGGGCCTCGTCCAGGAGCTCGGTGGCCGTGGTGCGGTCCAGATCCGTCACCGAAAGCAGATGCTTCACGACTCCACCTCGCTGGCGCTCGGCTCCGTCGCGAACCATCGGATGGCTGTGTTCATGGCTCGGTCGCTTCGCTCCCTCACGGTTGGTCGTCCCCCTGGTGCAGATACACCCCGTCGCGCCCGTCGTGCTCGGTCAGCAGGACGGAAATGTCCTCGCTGCGCGAGGTCGGCACGTTCTTGCCGACGTAGTCGGCACGGATCGGCAACTCGCGATGGCCGCGGTCGATGAGCACGGCCAGCTGCACCGCGCGGGGGCGGCCCAGATCGCGCAGGCCGTCCAGGGCCGAGCGCACACTGCGACCGGAGAACAGCACGTCGTCCACGAGGACCACCAGCGCATCCTCGATCCCGCCCTCGGGCACCGAGGTGCGCTCGAGCGGGCGGTGCGGGCGGTTGCGGAGGTCGTCCCGGTAGAGGGTGATGTCCAGGGAGCCGACCGGCGGACGCGTCCCGGCGAACTCCTCGATCCTGGTCGCGAGGCGTTCGGCAAGGGTGGTACCGCGGGTGGGAATGCCGATCAGCACCACGCGCGGCACGGCCGGATCGGCCGAATCCAGGGTGGTCTTCTCGATGATCTGGTGCGCCATGCGCGCGACGGTCCGGCCTACATCCTGGGCGGACAGCAATTCACGCCCGGCCTGAACCCACTGGGGGTCGTGCCGCTGCGAATATTCGGCAGCGCTCGACCTGGCCGACCCGTCTTGGGGCGCAGCCATGCCGACCTCCTTCCCCGCCTCACGGGACGGTCCGTTAAAGGATGTCTTTCGGAGCAGAAGCCTAACAGGGTGGTGATTTCGCGACCGCACCGGATCCCGCCACACCTCGCCATTGGGCAAGTGTGCAGTTATCGCCACGCGCGGATGTGAGGAATCCATCATTCGTACGGTGTATATCCGAGCTGAAACGTATGTCATGCTCGGACGGTGAGCAACGACGCCGACTTCTCCGATCCCCGCCGCGTGAGTTTCCGCGGCCATGGTGGCATCACCCTCGCCGGGGAGAGCTGGGGGCCGCAGGACGGCCCTCTCGCGGTCTTCCTGCACGGAGGCGGCCAGACCAGGCACTCCTGGAAGGATTCGGGAGCGGCGCTGGCCAAGGTCGGGTTGCATGCGCTGCTGCTGGACGCGCGCGGGCACGGCGAGAGCGACTGGGCCCCCGACGGCGACTACAGCCGCGAGGCGATGACCGCCGACCTGCTGGGCATCCTCGCCGAGCTGGACCGGCCCGCGATCGTGGTCGGGGCGAGCATGGGCGGGCTGACCGGCCTGCTGGCCACCGATCGCCCGGGCAGCGAGCGCATCGCCGGACTCGTCATGGTCGATGTGGTGCCGCGCCCCGAGCATCGCGGCGTGGAGCGGGTGGCGAGCTTCCTGGGTGGACACCTGGACGGTTTCGCCTCCCTCGACGAGGCGGCCGACGCCATCGCGGAGTATCTGCCGCATCGCACCCGCCCGCGCAGCACCGACGGGCTGCGCCGCAACTTGCGCCTGCGCGAGGACGGGCGCTGGTACTGGCATTGGGACCCGGCAATGATCTCGGGCAACACCGAGGTCATCGAACTGCACACCACCGCGCTGGAAGCGGCCGCCCGCAAGCTCACCATGCCGGTGCTGCTGGTGCGCGGCCGCCTGTCCGACGTCGTCAGCGAGCAGGGCGTCGAGGACTTCCGCGCGCTGGTGCCGCAGCTGGAATACGTCGAGATCCGCGGCGCCGCACATACCGCCGCGAGCGACGTCAACGACGAATTCTCCGACGCCGTGGTCGATTTCGTGCGCGCCCACCTGGACTCGCCGGAGCACTGAGGCTCGCAGCATGGTGCGTGCGGCGAAGACCTCCTCGCCTGTTGGTCGATCCGACCGCATCGGCAGGCGGATCGGCCCTGACACAGAACCGCTTGCTCGGGATACGGCGATCCCGCGGTTCGGACGCCGGTCCGGTTAGACTTTGATTCGGAGCGCCGCTCCGAATCTGCGCGGTGAAGGTCATTCCGGGCGGGTGCGGCCCGGGACGTCCGACCAAGGTGCCGCCGACGATATCCGAGCGGCGCCGACGGCGACGTCCGGCCGGGCACCCACGAACACGTGGGTGGGCGCCGCCGAACGAAGGGAGTGCCGCATGACGACGTCCGACGAGTCGACCTCGACCGTCGCGACCCCCGCGAAGCGCGCCGACGCCCGCCGGAACGAGAAGACGCTGCTCGATGCCGCGGCTGCGGTATTCGTCACCGACGGGGTGGACGCACCCGTGCGTCGCATCGCCGCCGCCGCCGGCGTCGGCATGGGCACGATCTATCGACACTTCCCCACCCGGGCGGACCTGGTGGTGGCCGTCTACCGCCATCAGATCGACGCCTGCGCCGAGGCCGGGCCGACTCTCCTTGCGACCGAACCCTCCCCGTTCGACGCGCTGCGCCGGTGGGTGGATCTGTTCGTCGACTTCCTGGTCACCAAGCACGGGCTCGGCGCCGCGATGCGCGGCGACCCCGACGGCTTCACCTCGTTGCACGCACTCTTCATCGAACGACTCGGCCCGGTGTTCGAGGACCTCCTCGCCGCCGCCCGGGCCGCGGGCGCGGTGACCCCGGACGTGGGCGCATATCAGCTGATGCGCGCGATCGGCGACATCTGCGCGGGCGCGCGCCGGACGGATCCGGACTACGACGCGCGCCTCACCGTGCGGCTATTGCTGGACGGATGCCGGCGATAGCGTCGTCGAGAATCGGCGGATAGTGGCGATACAGATCAGCACGAGTGTGCCCGCGAGGCACAGCCAGGCGAAGGCGTCGCCGGTGAGCCGGTAGATCGTCGGGCGGCGGACCAGCCGTTGAAGTCCTGCCGGACCAGCGAGTAGCCGATTTCGATCGCGCGCAGGCTCGACATCTGGGTGTGCAGGCGGCCGAACTGGGGCCAGTCGCCTCCCGGTACCAGCACCATGTCGGCGTCGGCGTGCAGAGGTCCACACCACGGTTCCGTCCCGGGAACAGCAGCAGACTGCCGGCCGTGCCCAGCCGCGGCGCGAGCAGGCGGTCGGCCAGGTAGGGCAACGTGAGCACGGTGCCGAAGGCCACATCACCCAGCGCGGTCATGCCCGTCAACGGAACGGCCACGTGCCACAGAAAGAACATCGAGGCCCCCACACCGGCCAGCCAGACCAGCCCGACCCCGGCGGCCACCCAGCTGGTTCGGGAAAAGCGCAGCAACACCGTTGCCGAGCAGACCGACGCGCTACTGGCCGACACCGTCGGGAAGTTGGGGCTGACCGCCGTCATGGCCAAGACCCTGTGGGCGATCGAGCCGTCGGCGACCCCGTCGATGCGCCAGCTCGCCGCCGACCTGAGCTGCGACCCGTCCACGGTGACCTTCCTGGCGGACCGCCTCCAGGAAAAGGGCCTGATCACCCGAGAGATCGATCCGGCGAACCGGCGGGCCAAGATCGTCTCCCTGACCGAACGCGGCCTCGAAATCCGGCGGCAACTCGGCATCGCAATGCTCACCCGCTCACCGGTCGCCCACCTCAGCACAGCGGAGCAGCGCCAGCTCAACCGCCTACTGACCAAAGGCCGCGCGAGCGAAACCCACAGGGGTCGAGGCCGTTACCGATCCCACCTGACACCCTCGAGACCCGGCTTCCCCATCCGCCCGCGACGACCAGCGGACCCACGAGGAGCAGCAACTATTCGACGATCTACCGGATGCCGTCAAGAATTTGGCAGGATCTGGATGACCGTAAGGTTAAGCTCACGTCTGCCGCTCGACCGCCCCATATCTCGTGTTCGTTCGCACCTCCGGTAAGCACTCACCGCGTCAGCGCACCGACAAAAGAAGGAGTATGGGGGAACGGCGGTCCCGCGCGCCGCGAACCCGACCGCCGATGGTCGAAATACCTGTACCCCAGCACATGACCGCCGAAGAGTTTCGCCGCCACGGGAGGGCCGTGGTGGATTGGATCGCGGACTACTGGGAACGGGTGGAATCGCTGCCGGTGCGGTCCCGGGTGCAGCCGGGAGAGGTACGCGGGCAGCTGCCGTCGACACCGCCGCAGGTGGGCGAGCCTTTCGACGCGGTGCTGGCGGATCTCGACACGATTGTGGTTCCGGGACTGACGCATTGGCAGCATCCCGGATTCTTCGCCTATTTCCCGACCAGCACCTCGGGTCCGGCGGTACTCGCGGAGCTGCTCACCTCCGGGCTGGGCGTGCAGGGGATGCTGTGGCAGACCAGTCCGGCGTGCACCGAATTGGAGCAGCATGTCCTCGACTGGCTGGCCGAGATGCTGGCGCTGCCCGAGAAGTTCACCTTCGCGGGCACCGGAGGTGGTGTCATCCAGGACACGGCATCCAGCGCGATACTCGTGGCGCTGGTCGCCGCGTTGCATCGAGTCTCCGGCGGACAGGTAGCCCGCGACGGTGTCGCGCGCGGTCGCTATGCCGTGTACACCTCGACACAGGCCCACTCCGCGCTGGAGAAAGGCGTACGTATCAGCGGTCTCGGCACGTCATCGATACGGTTGATCGAAACGCGCCCGGACCTGTCGATGGATCCGGACGCACTACGGGAAGCGATGAAAACCGATGCGGTGCAAGGCATTATCCCGGTCATGGTGATGGCCACGGCGGGTACCACCTCGACCGGTGCCCTCGATCCGGTCGAGCCGATCGGCCGGATCTGCCGGGAATACGGCGTCTGGCTGCATGTGGACGCGGCCTACGCCGGGGTCGCCGCGGTGTGCCCGGAGTTGCGATGGATTCATCAGGGGGTGGCCGCGTATGCCGACTCCTACGCGACCAACCCGCACAAGTGGATGCTCACCGCATTCGACTGCGACGCTTGCTATGTCGCCGACCGCAAGGCGCTGGTCGGCGCGCTGTCGGTGCTGCCGGAATATCTGCGTAATACCGCGACGGACTCGGGCGCGGTGGTCGACTATCGGGATTGGCAGGTGCCCTTGGGGCGTCGCTTCCGGGCACTCAAGCTTTGGGCGGTCATCCGCTGCTACGGGGTCGAGGGTTTGCGGACGCATGTACGGCACAGTGTCGCGCTGGCGCAGCAATTCGCCGCATGGGTGGCTGCGGACGAGCGCTTCGAGCTGATGGCCCCGCATCCGCTGTCACTGGTCTGCTTCCGGCTTCGAGGACCCGATGAACCCAATCAGCGGTTGCTCGAGGCGCTCAATGCATCCGGCCGGATCTACCTGTCCCACACCGTGGTTCGCGGCGCGTTCACGCTTCGCCTGGCGATCGGTGGTACGGCCACCAGGTACGAGCACGTCTCCGGCGCCTGGGATCACATCAGCCGGATCGCCGCCGAGGGATGAGCGCGCACCCGGATCGATCAACCCGGTCCGCCGCTCTCCGAGTTCATGCAACACGATCACGGCGGAGGATCGGCGCGGGCTCGCCGCCGTGCGGAGGCTGGGCGCGGTGTCACCGACGAAGCGTTCGCAGACGCCCTCGTGTGCCATGTACACAGTAGTGAGCGCGGCATGCAGGCGTTCGATCCCAGGGCGCACCGCCGGACTGTCCATACCGTGCCGGCATTGGCGGAGCGCGGTGACCAACATCCGATGATCCACCGAGAGCAACCCGCTGAACCCCGCCGAGACATACGGTGGCGCCATCAGCGGTCGTACCTGTTCCCGGTATTCCCCGGCGCTGAAGCTCGCGGTGATGCGCAGGGCCGCGGCGCTGGAAAGGAACAGAGCCGCCGCGGCATCCAGGCCCGCGGTGGCCGCCCCCGGGATGCCCAGCCGCATGTGCCGGCGGGCGTCGCGCAGGGCCACCGTCGCCGCTTGGGTCAACACCAGGAAGAGGCGGTGCCCCTCCACCCACCAGTCGAGTGGCGCCCAGGCGGTGTCGTCCTGTGCGGCCGGAACCTGCGACAGTGATCGGAAGACCTCCGGGGGCAGCGCGACAGACAGCCCGGCGAGCAGGTCCGGTTCCTGCTGCGGCGGGATCTGCGCAGCCAGCCGGCCGGTGAACTCCCGCAGGCTCCTGGCCAAGGCCGTTCGCCACAGGGAGGCGGGATCCCGTGCGACCCGTTGGATGCCGAAGAACCGGTCGTGCTCGGCCTCGCCCACGGTCGTGGCCTGGATATCGACGCCCGCGAGCGATGCGCCGCCGGGGAACCACATTGCCGCCATGGCCTCCGGCAGCGTCGCGGGGTGAGCGAGCAGCATCGGCTCACGGATCGGTGTCCCCGAATTGTTGCTCACGGCGAGTGCGTGCTGTCTGCGGGCGGGCCGATCAGAATATGGACAGCGTGCCGGTGAGCGCGGCTTCGGTCAGACCCGGGCAGGATTGACCGGATGCGGCGGCCACCGTGTCGTCGTCCGTGGCCGTATGGTTGGCATAGTTCCCCGTGCGAATGGTGATCGGAAAGGCGCCGTGCCCCCGGCCGGCGGATTTGCTCTGCACGTTCACGCCAGCGGAAACCTCGCTGGTTGAACGATCCGACCAGGTGACTTTACCCGCGCCAGTGTGCACGGAAACATCACCATCGCAGGACACGAATTCGGTTCCACTTTCACTCACGTGAACCGGGGTCGGACGTTTTTCATCGACGGCTGGTCCGGTGCAGCCGGTGAAGTCGATCTCGGCGTTCCATTTGACGGTCGCCGGCTCATTGCCGATTCCGGGAGCCGCCCAGGACACGGTGCCCGACTCCCGGCAGGTCATTATCGCCTTCGGAGTTGGCAGTGCCACACTGTGCGTAATCAGCGGCGGTGTGACGAGCAGCGCGCCGAAAACAGCGACGGTACCGGCCAAGCGGTGACTTGTAGACAAAGCATGTCCTTCCATTGGGAATGCGTTCGACGTGATGCACTGCTTGGGCGCCGATCTATGCCGGTGTATACGCAAAACATTCCACGTACGCGTCGGCATACCGAGAATCGTCGTTGGCGACTGCGCCGAGGATGACGGTCAAGACATTAACGCGCCATCCACCTTGTGACGGGTAATGACGCGAGCTGATCCAGTGCGGCCCCTGTTTCCCACCACTGTGCCCGCCAAGCCCGACTTCGATTGGATGGAGGAGCAATGATCACACGCTCGGAGATTCGCCGCGCGATCGCGACCGATGCCGGCAGGATCGCCGAATTGATCGCCGCGGCCTTCCACTCCTTGGAGGTCGCCGCCTGGCTGGTGCCAGACCCCGGCGAACGCACAGGCGTCCTCCCTGCCAACTTCAGCATCGGCGTTGACCAAGCGCTCGCAGACGGCGAGATCCACCTCCTCGAGGACGAGTCCGGCGAACTCGTGGCGACCGCCGTGTGGTTGCCCCAAGCGGCCGGACCAACGTCACCGCCGGGTGAGTACGACAGTCGGCTCGCCGCGGCCTGCGGTCCTTACACCAGGCGATTCCAAGTGCTGGACCAGCGGTTCGCCGACAGCCACCCGCACGCCGTCCCGCACCACTACCTCGTATACCTCGCGACCCGGCCCGACCGACAGGGACGCGGGCTGGGCACCGCACTGCTCCGATATCACCACAGCTACCTCGACAGCCATCGCCTGCCCGCATTCCTGGATGCCAGCGATCCGATGTCTCGCACCCTCTACGAGCGGCACGGTTACCGGTGCCTCGGCGCCCCTTTTCGCCTACCGGACGGTCCGCCGATGTGGCCGATGTGGCGGGAGCCGAAGAGCATCGGTTCAGGGCCGTAGGAGAACCGGCAGTTCGCTCAGTTCGTTTTGTGTCACCGTCGGGTTGTGGCGCAACTCCTCGGCAGGCACCGCGAGTATCAAGTCCGGGAACCTCTCATACAGCGCGGAAAGGGCCACGTGTCCCTCCAGCCGGGCCAGGCTCGCACCCACGCAGAAATGCGGGCCGTGACCGAAGGAGATGTGGCGATTCGGGGACCGGGTGACGTCGAAGTCCCCGGCGCTACCGCCGTGTCGACACTCGTCGCGGCCGATCGCACCGTAGCAGACGATAAGGGCCTCGCCGCGCTTGATCACTTCGTCGCCGACGGGTATGTCCTGGGTGGCGAACCGAATGAGGAAGTTCGAGTTCGGCGCGGAGTAACGCAGGGTCTCCTCGACCACGGCGTCCCAGCCCACGACGCCGCGGCGGACCAGCGCCAGTTGGCCGGGATTGGTACAGAGGTTGACCACCGCGTTGACGATCAGGGAGACCGTGGTCAGGTAGCCCGAACCGATCAACAGTTGCAGGGTGCTGACGATCTCCTCGTCGGTGAACCTGTCGCCGACCAGCAGGCTGGTCAGGTCATCGGTAGGGGATGCCCGGCGCGCGGCGGCCAGGGACCACATCATCGCCGTCAACTCGGCCTGATTCGATGCCACCTCCGCGGGCGGCGTCTGGGTCGAGAGAAACGCGTCGAACAGGACCGAAAGCCGGGGCTGGTCCACCGGATCGACACCCATCACCTCGCTGATGACCCGTATCGGCAGCCGCTGCGCGAAGGCGGCTTTGAGGTCGACGGGTTGCCCGTCGTCCGGCAGCGCATCCAGCAGTTCCCGCGCCATTTCGCCGATGCGTTCGCGCATGCCCTCCACTTCCCCAGCGGTGAACGCCTCCGCGGCCGGCCGGCGCAGCCGTCGATGGTCCGCACCATCCACGGTGAACATGGAACGGCCGTGATTCACCACGCCGATCAGCGGCCACTCGGACGAAATCTGCCCGCGCTGCCACAGAGCCCACACATTGACGTCCTTCACCAGGCGCGAATCGGTGAGCAAGCGTCTTGCCTCGGCGTCGCGGGTGACCGCCCATGCGGGAATTCCGCCGGGCAGTTCCACCGCGACGAGCGGACCAGCAGCTCGTAGCCGACCGTTTTCGGCCTCGAAGTCGCCGACAAGCGGATCGAGGACAAGGCGACCCGTGCGAGTCGCCAACCGCCGTGACCACGCCACAGACCGGCTCCCTTCCTGGCCCGATGTGCTGCGAGCGTAAACCGAGCAACCCTGCCGGAAAGCTTGACGCGCTGAAGTCGAGTCTCGAGTCAACATCTTGGCAGGATTTCGCTGGTCAGATGGTTGACGCCACGGCTGGTGACGTCCGAGCAGCCAGAGCCGTCGATGGACGAAGCTGTGCGGCTCGCGGGTTCACCCGTGAGCTGATTATGCGGATCGGCGAGCACGCTGGGCCGCCACCCCGGCGGGGCCGAGGCCGAGAATGGGACCGGTCGGCGAGTGTGGATTCAGGAGGTGATGCCGGTCTGCTGCGCGAGTGTGGCGAATCCATTTGCGATCACCTGCTGGCGCCTGCCGTGCCAACATCGAGGTATGACGCAAATCCCGGGAGGCAGAACACCTTTCGACGACATCTATGACCAGCCGGACCCGCGGGGGTTCTTCGGCGGTCTCGGCCGGTTCGACTACCAGACCCCGCAGCATGCCCAACCAGTATTCCGCCGTCTGGCCGCGGCACGCGCACGATGGGGACCGGTAACGGTGCTGGACCTGTGCTGCTCGTACGGCATCAATGCGGCGTTGCTCAACCACCACCTGACCCTCGCCGACCTGTACGCCCGCTATACCTCCCCGGGGGTGGCCGCGCTGGACACGGCCGAACTGATCGAGTCCGACAGAGACTTCTACGCCGCTCGTCGCCGTGACGATGCCGTGCCGGTGGTCGGGCTGGATATCGCCGCCCCGGCGATCGACTACGCGCTGGCCGTGGGTCTGCTCGACGCCGGCTTCTCCGAGAATCTGGAGACCGACACCGCTTCCGCGGCCCTGCTGCGCGCGGCCGGAGCCGCCGGTCTGATCACCGTGACCGGTGGCGCGAGCTTCCTGACCGCCCGCACCATCCATCAGTTGCTGTACGCCGCAAAGGAACCGGTGTGGGTCGCCGCGTTCGTGCTGCGCACCGGCTCCTACCAGCCCATCGCCGACGCTCTGGCCGAGCATGGGTTGGTCACCGAGGTCGATTCGGAGCGCACGGTCGTTCAACGTCGATTCACCGATCCCGACGAACAGCGCTACGCCGTCGCGGCCGTCGCCGCGACCGGCAACGACCCCACGGGAAAGGAGACCGAGGGCTCCTACCATGCCGCATTGCATCTGTCCCGGCCTCGGGACCGGACCGTGCCCTACGCCAGCCTCGCCGGACCCGAAACCAGCTGAGCGATGCCTGGATACCACGCGAGACTCACAGAACCCGCGGCATCCGCTCACGCCGCTGGCGCGCGCCGATGCCCGGCTACGGCCTGCGCTCGGGTCGACTCACCAGCGAACGCACACACATGCCGAATTGCGTGTGTTCGGCTGGCCCGTCGACGGTAGCGACCTGTCCTGCGTTGTACGTAGTGCGCGGTGGCCCGGTCGCCGTTGACGGGCTATGGGCGCTCGGTGTCTTGCACCCTGCCCTGCGCTGCTGTGACGTCTTGGGTGACGTTCTGGAGAACCGAGATAGTGCTTGTCAACTTGGGTTGATCCCGCTCGACCACCGCATCTTCTCGCTAGAGTTCGAAGAGCTTGAACATATGTTCGATCGCACGTAGATTCGAGCGCATGCCGACACCGCTGCAGGGTTCGTTGCTGGACGGGTTCGAGGTTATCGCGCTCGGCCCGCTCAATGGGGTGCGCCGGACGAAGCTCACCGCGGGCGCGTGGGTGGATGTACTGCCGGGCTGGCTGCGGGGCGCCGATCAGCTGTTCGATCGGCTCGTCGACGGCGTGCCGTGGCGGGCGGACCGGCGCCAGATGTACGACCGGATGGTCGACGTGCCGCGGCTGCTGCGGTTCTACGAGGAGGGCGAGCGGATGCCCGATCCGGTGCTCGACCAGGCGCGAAACGCGTTGAGCGAGTACTACTTCCGCGAGCTGAACGAGCCGTTTCGCACCGCGGGCCTGTGCTTCTACCGCGACGGGGCCGACAGCGTCGCCTGGCACGGCGACACCATCGGCCGCGGCGCCACCGACGACACCATGGTCGCGATCATCTCGGTCGGCGCGCCGCGCGCACTGCTGCTGCGCCCACGCGGCGGCGGGGAGAGCCTGCGGTATCAGCTGGGCCACGGCGACCTGATCGTCATGGGCGGCTCGTGCCAGCGAACGTGGGAGCACGCGATACCCAAGACGCGCCGCCCGGTCGGGCCCCGGATCAGCATCCAGTTCCGCCCGCGCGGGGTGCGATAGCGGCGAACCCGCCCCGGACGGCACAAGCGCTTGAAACCAACCGACGACTGCGACTGCCCAGCACGCGGGCGGGGGCAAGACCGACGCGCGCAGCCGAGATTTAAGAATCCGTTTAGGCATCCTGTCGGACCGTCCCACTAGATTGAGGTCATGAATGCGACCGGGGCGGGAATTCTGGCGGTGATGCCGCTGCACACGATCAGCGATGTGCACGGCGAGGAGGGGTTGCGACGGCGGCTCGAACTGGAGTCTGCGAAGCTGGCCGCGCCCGAGCGGGTGAACGAGGCGCTCGCCCTCGCCGCCGACCTGCACCGCGACGACCGGTACGGCCGCGAGCCGTACCTGAATCACCTGCTGCGCGTGGCGATCCGCATTGTGAGCCACTACGAGGTCCACGAGACCGACCTGGTGGTCGCCGGTCTGCTGCACGACGCAGTGGAGGATCACACGGCCGAACTCGCCACCGCCGTGAACGGCGCCGGTACCCAGTCCGAGGCGGCCCTCGCCACGCTGCGCGAGCGTTTCGGCGGGCGGGTCGCCGATATCGTCGCCACCGTCACCAACCCACCGCGCGAACCGGGTGTCGACTGGAACGCGCAGTATCGCACCCACATCGCCTCGAGCCTGGACCGCGATCCCTGGGCACGGGTGGTGAAATTATCCGACTTCACCGACAACGGCGTCGGCATCCTGTACGCCACCGCCCCCGCCATGCAGCGCCTCGCCATCAAATACCGCCCGCTCACCGCCGTCTACCGCGACCTCGTCACCCGCGCCGACACCCCCCTCGCACCCCACGTCAAGCAGCACATCCTCGAGCAACTCGATCTCGCCGACGAGCGCTTCGCAGCGATCCTGCGAGAGAACTGAAGCTCCCCCGATGCGCGCGAGTTATCCACTCCCACTCGCGAATTCGTCCTGGCGCAATTGCGCGTAGTGGCACAATTGAGTCTCGCACCCCATCCCGAGCATTCGTGCCCGTAGCCGGACAGCATTCGAGGTACCGGAACCGTGAGCACCTACATCATGCCGACCTCCTCGGATGTCGTCCGACTGCTGAACGACATTCGCGACGAGATGGTCGCGCTCTTCGGTATTTCCGAGGCTGAGGCGGTCGCCCGGATCAACCGGAAATGGCGGGGGCACGACCTGTCCTCCGAGACCGAGATCATCCTGCACGAGGACGGATACTTCTGGGCGCTGGTCATCTATTTCGGCGGCACGGTGCCCGACTGGCATCGCGACGCCGACCGCTCCTCGTGGGCGCCCACCGCACCTCCCTCGCCCGATTCACCCTGCTGGACATAGGCAAACAAACCTCCGCGCCTCGAATCCCCCTCAGCGGCATGGCCGAAGCCCCGGTAAACTCACTGCCCTTGCGTCGGTTCGGGATGCGAGGTGCGCGAGAACGCGAGACCATCACCCGGCCCGGCGATTGCGGCAGGAAGGATCTCGCGAGGTGGGCAACGGCATCGATCGGTTCGCGGCGACCCTGCAGGCACATCTCGCGACGACGGTCCTGGCCGCCCTGGGGGCGCTGGTGGTGGTGTGCGGCGTGGTCTGGGTGGTGCGGTCTGCCCGGCGCCGCGGGGTCACCGGGGAGCAGGCGGGCACGCTGGTGGCCGCCGCGATCGCCACCGGGGTCAGCGCCCAGGGCATGTGGGTGTTCTTCGACAGGTCGCTGCATCTGACGTTGTCGCTGCGCATCATGTTCTTCGCGTTCCTCGAGATCATGGTGCTCACCTCGGCGCTGCGGGCCCGCAGCGCCCAGCAGGTCAGCGGCAGCGCGGGCATCGACGGCGTCGCGATGTGGGTCCTGACGTGCCTCTCGGCCGTGTTGGCCGCGACCGATGCCGACAATTTGGGCACGGTGCTCATCCGTCTGTCAGCGCCGCTGGTCGCGGCGTGGGGCTGGGAACGCAGCATGGCCCTCGAGCGCCGCCGCAGCGGCATGGGCGGCATCAACTGGCGAATCACCCCGGAGCGCATGCTCATTCGGCTCGGGTTCGCCGATCCCACGGACCGCACCGCCGGGGAGGCCGCGCAGCAGCGCCGCCTCATCGACGTCGCCCTCGCCGCCGACCGCGCCCGCACCCTGCGGGACACCGGCGCCGGCGTGCGGCGGGTCAATCGGGCCCGGCGCCGCCTGCAGAAGGCGATGCGCCGCGCGGTCGACGACGGCGGGCTGGTCGACAACAGCCGCACGCCCCGCGCGGTCCTGATGGACAACCTGCGCATCCTGTCGAGCACCGGGACCCTGCTCGAGCTGGAGCTGCCCAACCCGTGGACCTCGGACGAGGAGCTGCAGGGGCCGCCGTCCCAGGCGCCCACGGCGACTCGGGCGGCGGCATCCGCACCGGACGCGCATCCGGCGTACGCGACACCCAGCGGTGCGCATGCTGCGCAGGCAACGCCCAACGGTGCGCATCCTGCGCAGGCAACGCCCAACGGTGCGGCGATCACAGCGGACCGGTCCGAACAGTCCTGGGAGTCACCGGAATTGCAGGCGATGGCGCCGATGGCACCCGCGTCGCTGCCGGCGACGATGCCGCTGCCGATACTCACCGCCCCGGCCACGACCGCCGCATCAGCCGCCTCTTCGGCGACCCCGGGGCCGTCGATGTCGACACACGAGACCTCGGCAACGCCCGACTCGGCACCAACGACGCCCCCGGACCACCCCACATCACCGGAACCGGCCCCGGCGCGCCTCTCGGAGCAGGATGCCACCGAAACCCCCTCCGGCGATTCCACCGCAACGCAATCCGGCCCTCCACGGCAATACCGACGGGACCCGGCCGTCCGGGACCGGGTCCGGGACATGCGCGCGGCGAACATCTCCATCACCGATATCGCCGCCGAACTGGGTACCAGCACCCGCACGATCAGCCGCATCCTCGGCGATCTGGACGCCGAATCCCCCGAAACCCAGGAGACCCCGGCTCGCTCGCCCCTCCGGAACCCCGCACAGGCAGCGGTCTCGAACTGGCACAACGGTTTCCGAGTACTACCGGGCGGCAACGCCGCGGCCGGATCGAACGGCAATACCGCCGCCGTGCCCGGATCGAACGGGACCGCCGCAGCCACCGAGGAACGCCCCGACCGTTCGATCGAGAACTAGCGCGACACGAACAAGGGCCCGGTCGGTCGTGATCGCGGCGCAGGATGAAAAGAACTGCGAGGCGTCACCCGAAGGGAAACAGGGGGCTCAGTTCGGTATCGTCATTGTCGAATCGGAGATCGATTCCCAGAAGCTTGCGAAACCTCTACTGAATCTCGGGAAAGCCGTTGGATCAGAAACAGGAGGCATTCGAATGAGCACATACCAGGCCGCGCAGGTGGCCGCCGCCAACAGCCCCTTTCAGCTTGTCCAACGCGAGATGTCCAGGCCGGGTCCCGGCCACGTCCGCATCGCCGTGGAGGCCTGCGGGATCTGCCACAGCGACGCCTACTTCGCCAGCGGCGGTTTGCCAGGACTCCGGTTCCCCGTGGTCCCCGGACACGAGATCGCGGGCCGCGTCGAGGAGCTCGGCGAGGGAACGGACACTGCCTGGCAGGTGGGCGACCGGGTTGCCGTGGGATGGTTCGGCGGTAGCTGTGGCCACTGCACGCCCTGTCGGCAGGGTGACTTCATCGTTTGCGTAAATCTCCAGGTCCCCGGATGGGCGTACGACGGGGGTTACGCCGAGACCGTGATCGCACCGGCAGACGCTCTGGCCCGGATCCCCGATGCACTGTCGGCCACCGACGCGGCACCTTTGGGCTGCGCGGGTGTCACCATGTTCAACGGGCTGCGCCGCAGCTCCGCGCGCCCCGGTGACCTGGTCGCCGTGCTTGGAATCGGCGGGCTCGGCCATCTGGGAGTTCAGTACGCGGTCGCTATGGGCTTCGAGACCGTGGCGATTGCCCGCGGGGCCGGCAAAGCCGACTTCGCCAAGCAGCTCGGCGCGCACCACTATGTGGACAGTACCGCGGATACCTCCGTTGCTGACGCCCTGCAGTCCCTCGGCGGCGCCAAGGTCGTCATTGCGACCGCCGCGAACTCCGCCGCCGTCGCCGCAACCATGGACGGGCTCTCACCCCGCGGCGAACTCACCGTGATCGGCCTGGACACCGAACCCCTGCGGATCGACCCCACCGGACTGCTCATGGCCGGCAAGGTCGTCCGTGGACACCCCTCCGGCACGGCGCAGGACGTTCAAGACACGATGGCGTTCAGTGCCCTGCACAACATCCGCCCCATGAACGAGGTCATGCCGCTGGCCGAGGTCACCCAGGCGTTCGACAAGATGCTGTCCGGCGCGGCCCGCTTCCGAATGGTGCTCACCACCCGCTGACTCATCGAACAGTCCATGCCTGCCGCGGGGTTGCAGGCCCGGCCCTGCAGTTCGTGCAGCCGCGTCGCGGGTGTACCGATATCTGCAAGCCTCCTGGAAATCGAGCGAAGAGTGCGCCGCTCACGATATCGCGACGATGCGCACCGGCCCCGGCCGCGTCTTCGGCGAATGCCCGATTTGACCTCGAGTGCGCTCGAGGTATCAGGATGGTCCGCGACCCCGGTACCGCGGACCCGCCCGATGCGGCCGCGGCACGCCCCCGCCGTCCCAGTACACCCGTCGGCGAGGGTTCCGGGGCCACCATCTCCCACGACCACGGCCCCACCCGCGGCCGATCATTAGGCTGAACGTTGTGCAGCCGAGCCTTCTCTCGCATGTCGCCGCGGCCAACGACCTGACGGGCCGCTGGTGTCGCCGGCTCGCCGCCTCCGGCGATTTCGTGCTGTCCGGCTGCGGCGTGTGGCCGCTGCTGGGCATCCTGGCTGACGCGGCGAACGACCCCGCGCGCTCCGAACTCGCCGCCGCGACCGGGATCGACGCCGCGCACGCCCGGGCCGCGGCGCTGGCACTGCTCGCCGAACTCGCCGGGGCGCAGTCGATCTCGGCCGCGCTCGGCGCGTGGGTCTCCGACGAGATCGACCTGCGCGAGGACTGGGTCCGCTCGCTACCGGAGGGCACCGTCGGGCGGCTGACGGGACAGGCCGCGCTGGACGCCTGGGCCGACCGGTACACCGGCGGCCTGATCGAGCGATTCCCGATCACCATCGACGAGGACACCCTGCTGGTGCTGGCAACGGCCATCGTCGCCAAGACCGCGTGGCACACGCCGTTCGACGACGACGTGCTCGAACCCGTGTCGGGCCCGTGGGCGGGACATCGCGGGCCGGGTTTGGCGCGCTACTCGGAAGATCTCGCCGACGCCTCGGTGCTGATCGCGCCGGATCCGGTGACCCGCGTTGCGGTGCGCGGCATCGGCGATCTCGATGTGCATCTGCTGCTCGGCGACGGCTCGCCCGCGCAGACGCTCGCGGCCGGCCTCGGCGCCCTGGACGGCTCGATCGAGGCGCGCCCCGCACTCGCGGTTCGCACCGCGGATTCCGACCCCGCAGCGGCCCCCGGAGTGGCGCTGCGGCACTCTCGGGCCATTTCCGACGACCTGCACATCCGGCTGCCGCCCTTCGAGATTCGCTCGTCGCACAGTCTGCTCGACGACCCGGACCTGTTCGGACTGCGGACCGCCACCGACCCGCGCAGCGGCCACTTCCCGGCGATGTCCGCCACTCCCCTGCGCGTCGACCAGGCCGCACAGCATGCCCGGGCCCGGTTCACCAGGGAGGGTTTCGAGGCCGCCGCGGTCACGGCGGTCGGCATGGTCCTCGCCGCCGCGGTGCGGCGCCCGCACGACACCGTGGAGCTCGCGGTCACCTTCGACCGCCCTTTCGGTTTTCTGGCCGTGCACCGGCCCACCGGTCTGGTCGTCGTCGCGGGCTGGGTCGCCGAGCCGGTCGCCTGAGTACACCGCCGTGCGGGCCGCCGGCCGCTTCGGGAGCCGGCCCCCGACATTCTGCTCACCCAGGCCACGGACGGCATCGGCATCCAGCGAACGAGCACCGCGTCGGGCGATCAAGTTCGTCGGTGCGGCATCGGCCGTGCTGGGCGAGTGCCCGGCGTCCACGTCGAGACCGCGATCGGGCAGTTCGGCGGGGTTGCGGCGTTGATCCGCGACCAGGCGCCCGCGCCGGCCGCACAGGTGCCGGGCGCACGGATCGCCGAGGTTTCGCCGCCAGCCGTGACGTGATGGCCGACGGGGCTCGATGCGAAGATGGCCTGGTGCCCAGGAAGCTCGACTCCGATGTCCGTACCCCACCGGAGACTGTCGCGCGCGCACGGGCGTGGCGAAGGCTGCGCGGGCTGAGCGTCCTCGACCGTGTCCGGTTGGCGCTGCTGCTGGCCGGATTGCTATGTGTGGCAACGGGTTTGCTGCCGCGGGCGCAGGCTGCGGCGAACATGCGCCGCATCGGGCCGCTGCTGCTGTTCCTGGGCAGCGTGATCGTGCTGGCACAGCTGGCCCGGCGCGCGCAGGTCTTCGATGTGATCGCACACCGCCTCGCCATCATCGGGCGCGGCTACTATCCGGCCCTGTTCGGTCTGTGCGTGCTGTTCGCCTCCGCGACGACGATGCTGCTGAACCTGGATACCACCGCCGTGCTGCTGACCCCGGTGATGTTGGCGCTGGCCGGACCGGCCCGCATCACCCCGCTGCCGCTGGCCATGACCACCCTGTGGCTGGCCAACACCGCGAGCCTGCTGCTACCGGTCTCGAATCTCACCAACCTGCTGGCGGCCGATCGGGTGGCGCTCGATGCGACCGGCTTCGCGGCCAGAATGTGGCTGCCGCAGCTGCTGTCGATCGCCGCGACGATGGCGTGCCTGTGGGTGTTCTACTGGCGGCGCGGGCGGCGCGACGCGGACCGGTATCTGCCGCCCGAACCCGTCCGGCCCGCCGACCGGCGCGGGCGCATTCTGCTGTACGCGACGTCGGGGGCGTGCACCCTGTTCATCGTCGCGATCCCGTTCGTGGGCGACCGGATCGGCCTGGCCGCGCTCGCGGCGTCGGCCCTGGCGGTGCTCGCCTTCGCGGTCCTGGATCGGTCCGCCCTGCGGCCCTCGCTGATCCCCTGGCAACTGCTGGTCTTCGTGGTCGGGTTGTTCCTGGTGGTGCCGACGCTCAGCCGGTTCGGGCTCTCGGATCTGATGCGCGGGCTGATCGGGACGAATCCCGGTGCGGCAGGCGCATTCCGGACCGCGGGCGCCGGGGCCGGGCTGTCCAATGTCGCGAACAATCTGCCCGCGTACACCGCGGGCGAGGCCGTCGTTCCGGCGGCCGACCACAACCAGCTGCTCGCGCTGCTGCTCGGGACCAACATCGGATCCGTCGTGACGCCGTGGGCCTCGCTCGCGACCCTGTTGTGCCTGGAGTTCTGCCGCACCCACGGAGTGCGGGTACCGCCGCTTCGGTTCGTTCTCACCGGGCTGCTGCTGGCCGTCGTCGCCACAACAGCGGCAGTTGGCGGACTACTGCTGGTCACGTAACCGGAGCCGGGCCCACCCCACACCGGGCCCGCCCGGCACTCGGGCACACCTGGCACTCGGGCCCGAAACGGCTTGTCCGGCGGCGCGATCGCATGGCATGCTCGACGACAATTACGTATTGCATCACCAGGGGGTTCATTGTGAAGAAATTCGGTATTGCCGCGGCCGCGGTTTTCGCGTGCCTGATCGGCATCTCCGCGCCGATCGCCTCGGCGGACGCGTGGACCGAGGGCCAGGTCCAGTGGGAGAACTGCAAGGACTCGGGCCATTCGGACGGTTACTGCCGCCAGCTGCTCAACGGCCACGGTCCGCATGCGCCCGCCCCGGCCCCGGCACCGACCGGTTCCGCGGGCTGAGGACCACCGCGGTCACATCCATCACGGCTGCTCGAGCTCGACCTGCATGAGGCGTCACCGGGAAGCGCGCCGCAACCCGTCACCGCGAACGCAGCGAACGTGCCGACAAACCGGTTTGATGTTGTGCAGCAACAGATTTCGTGTCAGTGGGTTGTACCACACTCGCGGTTATCCGTGACGGATGAGGGATGACCTCCTGTGTTTCAGCCTGGTTCCAGAGAGGGATCTGCCGACACCGACTCAGCCAAGCGCCGTTCGAGCCAGGTCGGCTATGCCGAGTCGGCTGCTATGTGTTCAACGGCGGCAGGACTGTTGCTCTCCTCGGCTTTTCTGTGCGGCACAGTGAATGTGGCGATCATGCAGAGTATTGCGACAGTGAAGCAGGCAAGTGTGTACCAGAGATTCCCCACGGGGTCTCCCTTGTGTGTCACACCGTGGACGGCGCCGAAGAAGTCGGGCAACGCGGTGACCCAGAGCAACGCCATAACGCACAGGTACACCACGCTGTAGGAGCGGATGGGGCCGCTGGTGTACCGGGGAACATCGGATGCTTCCCGGCGCAGCCGCGACCATTGCCGGACCAGAATCGTAATCGCGACAAGCGTGAGGACGACCAGTTCCACCGCGTAGAGGAATCCCCTGACCGTGGTGCTTTCCATACCGAAAACTGTGGCCGGGAGCGGGAGGATGAACGTGCCCAGCGATGCCAGGACACCGATCACCATTGTGCGCCACACCAACTGGAGACCGGAGAAGTGCCGGCCTCCGTCGACAGCGCGACCTACGAACCACTGGACGCAGAATGCCAGCGACATCGGCCACAATGCGGCGAATACGACCACGCTCGGCAGCGGAACCGAATCGAACATGGGTTGGTTGAGTGGGTTCGCGGTCGACCACTCCCACCATCGCAACTGTGGTCCGAGTTGGTCGAAGATCTCGTAGAAGGCGTGGTGAACGAAGCCGACGCAGACAGCGCCCACGAGGATGCCGTATTGGCGGAAAACACCGAGCATTCTGACGATTTCGTATGCCACTGTGGCCATGAACGGATAGATCGCGACGATGTACAGCGGAAGCCGGCCCCACAGGAAGTCCACCGTGAACACGTTGTGTGCGAACATCGTGTCGACGTGTTTTCCGATACCGAAGGCTGCCGGAAAATACAGCGGCGGTTCGATGATGAACAGGTACGCGGTGGCACCGAACCACAGCACCAGGTTCGTGGGATCGCCGTGTCGGCGCAGGCGAACGATTGCGAGCACGAGGGCGAGCACCGCGCCCAGAACAACGGTGAACTCGAGCACCGGCAGGGTCCAGTTCTCCAACGCCAGCGGGTTACGGACCTCGACGGGTCCACCGGCGCGCTGACATGAGAACCCCAGCGCCGTCGCCAGGTGGTCGAAGGTGGGTGGGCAATGATCGGTCATCAGTTCATCTCCGGAGATGCGACAGTCTCGGCGGTGTACCAGTGCGAGACGTCGTAGCCGGCGTCGTAGCGCTCGAACCACACGTCGGCGAGTGCGGGAAGTTTCTCGCGGGCCGGGTTGTGCTTAGGCAATTGGCTACGCACAATGCCCCGCAACGCGGTGAGTTGTTCGCCGAGCGGTAGATGATCGAACGCGCGCGTCATCGGCCCGTTGTTCTGTGCGCTGAGCCGTGGTAGCCACTTTCGCAGGTGCTGCTGGTAGCGGTAGGAGGCGAACATCGCCATCGCATCGGTCTTGCGGTCCGCTACCGGGACATGCTCGTTGAAACCTTCGCAAGCCAACCTGACGACTTTCATCACGTGCCGGAAGATCGACGGTGCCATCCGCATCCGGTAGATGTCGCTACCCACCACGGAATCGAAGATGATGAGAGCCGAACTTCGATGCTCGACTTCCTCGACGAAGTGCCAGATGAACAGTGACGCGACCCGGTCGTCTCCGGACCGGAACAGGGTCGAGTCGTTGTCGAGCATCAGCTTGAACACCGAGGTGAAGGTCGCTTCCAGGTCGGCGGTGTAGGCCAGTCGGTAGTTCAGCGAGGTCTCCGCGGTGAGCCGGTCGAATGCCCCGACCACGTCGTCGAAGGTCTCCTGAAGTCCCGGGTACCGCCTGATCAGGGCCTTGACATGTTGGCGATGAGCGGCCGAGTGTTGGCCTTCCTGACGCATGAACGCGTCGGCCTCCTCCGCGACTGCGGGATCGGTGATCAGCGGCTTGGTCTGCAGAATCATCTTCACGATCATCTTTTCGAAGCCGATCGCCAGGAACGAGACAGCGTTGGCCATGCTCGAGAAGGCCGGATTTTCTTCGTTCCACAGGAAGGGAACGTCGTAGTCCTCGAACGCGAAACTCATCCTTCGCACATGCAGATCCGTCATTTTGGCGATACCTCGTCTTTCGGGAGTGGGCTGCTCCGGTGGCCTCGCACGGATGCTCCGAAGCCACAGTGAACATACACCAACTCGTCCATATGTATGATAGGTATCGGCGCTGCCGTTTCGGATCCCACCGAAGAGGCGACCGGGCGTCACTGTGGTAGCCTCGGCCGTTAATCCGGATAGTCGGTCGACTGTGGACGCGGGAGTTTCGTGCGCGACCGACATGGTTCGAGCCGAGGTGACAGGCAGTGGCACGCAGGCGCGGGTGGGGTGGGAGTCCGCCGGGCAGCGATGAAGAAGCATCCAGCCGGATTGTCGCTGCCGCAGTCGATCTGATCGGGCGAACGGGGTCGGAGATCAGCATCGCCGACGTCGCGGAGTCGCTGGGTGTCATCCGTCAGACGGTGTACCGATACTTCCCCAGTGCGGATGCTCTGATGAGGGCTGCGGCGATCGCCTCGGTTGACGGATTTCTCGATCGACTGACACAGCAGGTAAGCGGCATCGAAGACCCGGTCGAGGCGATGACCGAGGGAGTGGTGTACACGCTGGCCGAGGTTCGCCGAATTCCGCACCTCGGCATTCTGCTCACCGCCACCTACTCGAACGTCGACCACGAGGCACTCACATCCCACGAGGCACGCGCCTTCGGAATGACGATGATCAAACGCTTCGACGTTGATTGGGAGCGCTACGGGTACGACGAAGCATCTCTTCACGAGCTCGTCGAATATCTCCTGCGAACGATGCAGTCGTTCTTCGTTTCCCCCGGCAATCCACCACGCAGCGACGATGACCTCCGGCGATATCTGCGACGCTGGATGGGCGCTGCCATCATCGCCCAAATGGAACCTGGCCGTGACGTGAAAGTCGGCCAGACGGGCACCTTCGACACCGTCGGGAACTGACTGCAGGGTGAATCCCGATCCCGCCCAGGGATGTTCGATCCCGGGCCCGATCGGCACCAGGCCCGATAGAGGCACCCGTTGCTGAAGACCCGGTCCGGCGCCGAAGTCGGTCCGGGTCCGACACACGAAATCGGCCCCGACAGTTTCCTGGAGCAGATCTCGCTCAGCCGGGGCATCGAGTGTGGTATCGGCGGGCGAGGTCAAAGGCCTTTGACGGTGTGCAGAACCTGCAGACCGTGTGGCGTTGTTTCGGTGTGGCGCACGATCAGGCCGGCAGTGTGGCACTGATCGGTCAGCCATTGATGCGGCAGCCGAAGCTTCGGGTAGCTACCGGTCTTCAATTGCCACGTGCGGTCGTGGCGGGTGTACAAGAGGTCGTAGACCATCACGGTGGTCTCGTCGACGTCGTCCAGGAAACAGGCGCGGATCTGATCGGCAGTGTGGCGGACCGGGATGAAGCGGTCGGTGCCGCGATGTTCGCCGGTCAGGTGTCTCGGTAGGTGACGACGAAGCTTCCGCCCGGGGGCAGCGCCTCGGCGACGTCGGTGACCAGTTGCTGCACGTCGGTGGCGCGCAACGACATCAGTTGTGGAGCAGCGAACTCGGCACCGGACCGACGACTCCGATCCGGTCTCCGAGACCGCCGCAACGGCGGGAGCACCGCGAGTGCAATGCGCATGAGCGCACACTGCTGGATGACGGCTGCTGCCCACGGGACGAAACCCCTGGTGTCAGCGCGCGATTGCGCCGACCTGGATGCGGGCCGCCGGTGTGAGGTGGCGGCGACGGGTCGGTTGCAGGACGGTCGGGGTGAGACACGCTCCAGGCCGCGCCCGCACAGATGAACTCCTGGCGAAGCCGCAGGTCATCGAACTGCGCCTTCGCTGCGGTTGCGTCCCGCGCCATAGGTCACTGTGCAACTATCGGCCGGTTGTCCAGTACTCCGATAACCAGTTCGCGCATGCCCGCACGCAGCCGTTCCCGGCCGCCTTCCTGCACGATCCGCCGGGATGCCTCGCTGCCGAGCGAGGCCATCAGGAGCGCGCCCACCGTGTGTTCGTCCAGATCGGGCCGCACCTCACGCAGCAGCGCCGAGATGTGCGCATCCCAAAACGCGTGCATCTCGTTGCGTTCCGGGTGCGCCGGCATCGCCTCGTAGGCCAACACCAGTTCGACATTGTCCGCGATCAGCAGGGTCATCGCGTCGAAGTAGGCCAGCAACCGTTCCCGCGCGGGCGCACCGGGCCCCAGCGGCGGCGGGCCGTGCTGGACCGCCTCCCGCAGCGCGACCGCGCGCTCGCGCATCAACTCGTGCAGCAGGCCCGCGCGGCTGCCGAACCGATGGAAGACCGTGCCCTTACCCACCCCCGCAGCGGCCGCGACGCGCTCCATCGTGATGCCCTCGGCGCCGTGCTCGTACAGCAGCGCCGCGGTCGCCGCGAGTATCGCGCGCCGGTTGCGCGCGGCATCGGCACGTTCCTTGCGGGGCTCGTCGACCATTCCACCTCTTCTCTCGTTGACAACTTGACCGGCGGTCCATATCGTCGTTGCTATCAACTTGACCGTCAGTCCACTTATGGAGTTGTGATGCAGGCAATCGTAATGACAGCAGCCGGCGAGCCCGAGGTGCTCCAGCCCCGGGAGGCTCCCGAACCGCACCCCGAACACGGGGAAATCGTCGTGCGGACCACGGCGATTCCCGTCCTCTACGCCGAGACCCTGCTGCGCTCGGGGGCCTTCCCGATGCCCGCCGCACTGCCGGAGATCTTCGGTTTCCAGGTGACGGGATCGGTCGCGGAGATCGGCGCCGGCGTGGACCCGCAACTGCTGGGCGCGCGGGTGGTCGCGACGACCGCGGGCACCGGCGCATACGCGGAATCGGCCCGCGTCCCAGCCGAATTCGCCACCCCGATCCCCGACGGCGTTTCCGACGACGACGCCGCGGCCGTGCTGATGGGTGGTTCGGTCGCGCATGCCCTGCTCGACCGGGCCGCGCTGACCGGCGCGGAGACCGTCCTGGTGCAGGTCTCGACGTCCGGTGTCGGCGGCTATCTCACGCAGCTGGCCAGAAAATTCGGGGCCGCACGGGTCATCGCCACCGCGAGCGGCGACAAGGCCGACCGCGCGCGGGCGCTCGGCGCGGACGAGGTCGTCGACCATCGCGCCCCCGGCTGGCCGCAGCGGCTGCGCGAAATCCTCGGGGATACCACGGTGGACGTCGTCTTCGACGCCTTCGGCGGCGATACCGCGCGGGACCTCCTCGAGGTCATGACCCCGGCCACCGGGCGCATGCTCGGCTACGGCCAGCTGTCGGGAGCGCCCGCCGCGATCACACCGGCCGATCTAGCCCTCCGCGGCCTGACCTACACCTCCTGCACCGGTCCCGCGTGGCTCGGCCGGGTCGCCGCCACCCGCGCGGACGTGCTGGATCACGCGGCCGCCGGACTCATCACCCCGCTCATCGATCGGGTGCTCCCCCTGGACGAGGCGGCGCGTGCGCACCGCCTCGTCCAGGAGCGGGCCACGACGGGAACCATCATCCTGCGGCCGAATCGAGCTGTCGGATAGCGCGATTGCCCGCATCGCGCGGACAGACACCGGCACAGCGGCCGGTGTCCGGTCGCGTGCGCGATCGACGTGACACGGATTCGGTTCGGCGACAGCGCGATACCGGATCCGGCCCGTGACGCGACGAACCGCCCGGCCGAATCTCGAAGCGGCGCGGGCGGTTCGGGCTAGCTCAGGAACGCTCGGTGGGTCCGGTGGAGCGGGTCGCCGCCGCGGCGGCGCGAACCTGGGGCGCCACCTGGACGACCTGGCCGAGCACACCGTTGATGAAGCTCGGCGAGTCGTCGGTGGACAGCTCCTTGGCCAGCTCCACCGCCTCGTCCACCGCGACCACCGGCGGAACATCGTTGGCGTGGAACAGCTCCCACACCGCCACGCGCAGGATCGCGCGGTCCACCGCGGGCAGCCGGGACAGCGTCCACTCCTGCAGGTACGACTCGATGGTGCCGTCGACCCGATCCAGATCGTCCGCGACGCCCTCGACCAGGGTCCGGGTGTACGGATTCACCGGCGCGACCGACTCGTCACCGGTGGACAGCTGCACCCGCTCGTCGATCAGATCGGCCGGGTCCACATCGCGCGCCTCGGCCTCGAACAGCAGGTCCACCGCCCGGCGGCGGGCCTTGTGCCGCGCACCGAACTTCTTGTACTGGGACTTCTTGTCCCCCGACTTATCGGCCACATTTACCATTATCAGCCGGGTCAGGAGTTGACGCGGCTGATGTACGAGCCGTCGCGGGTATCGATGCGCAGCTTGTCACCCTGGTTGATGAACAGCGGCACCTGCACCTCGGCGCCGGTCTCGACGGTGGCGGGCTTGGTACCGGCGCTCGACCGGTCGCCCTGCAGGCCCGGCTCGGTGTGGGTCACCACAACGTCGATCGCGACCGGAAGCTCCACGAACAGCGCCTCGCCCTCGTGCATCGCGATCTGCACCTGCATGTTCTCCAGCAGGAAGCCGGCCGACCTGCCCAGCACGCCCTCGCCCAGGTGGATCTGGTCGTAGGTCTCGCCGTCCATGAAGATGAAGTCCTGCCCGTCGTGGTACAGGTAGGTCATGTCGCGGCGGTCGACGGTGGCGGTCTCCACCTTGACTCCGGCGTTGAACGTCTTGTCGACAACCTTGCCCGACATCACGTTCTTCAGCTTGGTGCGCACGAAGGCGGGCCCCTTGCCCGGCTTGACGTGCTGGAACTCGACGATCTGCTGCAGCTGATTGTCGATCTTCAGCACGAGGCCGTTCTTGAAGTCGCTGGTGTCCGCCACTGTCCTCGGATCTCCTGTCCTGGTCCTTACCGCGACCGGCGTCACTCGACGACGATCAGGTCTTTGCTGGTGAGCGTGAGCAGCTCGGAACCCCCCTCGTGTACCACGAGCGTATCCTCGATCCGGACACCGCCGCGGCCTGGGAAGTACACACCCGGTTCGACGGTCACCGCCACGCCATCGAGCAGTGTACCCGTGCCGGTTTTGGCGAGTCCGGGCGCTTCGTGAATCCGCAGGCCCACGCCATGGCCGAGGCCGTGCACGAACAGCTCGCCGTGCCCCGCCGCCTCGATCACCCCGCGTGCGGCCGCGTCCACCTCTGCGCAGCCCGCCCCGGGCTTGAGCGCCTTGCGACCGGCCCGCTGCGACTCGCGGACCAGGGCATACACCTCACACTGCCAATCGTCGGGCGCGCCGAGCGCCAGGGTGCGCGTCATGTCCGAGTGGTAGCCGTTGACGACCGCACCGAAGTCGAGCTTGACGAAATCCCCGGTCGCCAGGACCGCATCGGTCGGACGGTGATGCGGCACTGCGGAATTCACCCCGGTGGCGACGATGGTCTCGAAGGCCACGGCGTCCGCGCCGTGCTCGAACATCAGCCATTCCAGGTCGCGCGCGACCTGTCGCTCGGTACGGCCGGGCCGCAGCGCGCCCCGCTCGATCAGCGCGGCCAGTGCGGCGTCACCGGCCGCACACGCCGCGCGCAGCTGTTCGACCTCGTAGCCGTCCTTCACCATGCGCAGCTGCTCGACCAGCCCAGGCGCCGCGACCAGTTCCAGGCCCGTGGCCTGCGCGACGAATCCGCGATGCTCGTCGACGGTGACGATGTGGCTCTCGTACCCCACCCGGCCGGTCTGCCACTCACCCGCCAACTCCACGATCCGGCGCGCGCTCGCCCGCGCGATCTCCGCGCGCAGATCGGGCACCTGCTCGCCGACCTGGGTGATATACCGGCCGTCGGTGCAGATCACGGTGCGGTCCTCGGCCGTGTCCCAGGCATACACCAGCAGGGCCGCATTGGATCCGGTGAAGCCGGTCAGGTATCTGATGTTGATCAGATCCGTCACCAGCAGGGCATCGGCCCCGTTCTCCACGAGCAGGTCACGCAGCGCTGCCCGGCGGGCGGCATGATCCGGAATCCGGGCGTGGGGATCAGCAGACATGTATTCAACGCTACCGCTGCCGGGCCGTGGCATCGTCATGTCATATCCCCAACGCATCCCCAGGGCGCCGTCCGGCTCCACCACGGCAGGTCTGGATGAGCACCTGCAAGAATGCGTTCGACATCCTGATTCGTAATCGATGCCTATCCACATGCGCGGAGTTATCCACATTTCGCGATCGAGGGCCCCGCGGCACCCCTCCCGCAGGCACGATTGCGGCATGACGCTTCTCCCCGCCGCGGCCGCCCTGGTGGTGTGGTGTGGGCTGCTGAGCGCCATCGACCTGCGCGAGCGGCGCCTGCCGAATTCGTTGACCGTCACCGGCGCGGTGGGCGTACTCGCCTTCGCAATCGCAACCGGTCGTGCCGGCGCCGCGATCACGGGCGCGCTGCTGCTTGCGCTCCCCTACCTGGCGTGTCATCTGATCTCGCCCGCCGCGATCGGCGCGGGAGACGTGAAGCTGGCGCTCGGCCTCGGCGGCGCTGCGGCCTGCGGTGGCGCCCAGGCATGGGTGTGGGCCGCGATCATCGCCCCGGTTCTGACGGCCGTCGCTGGTGCGGCATTACTCGTTCCTTGGCAACGCGTTACCCCTCGGCTCGACATCCGAACGCACCGACGCCGCGGCCTGCAGCGGGACCATGTGAGTGGGTGCGAGGGACGCGCGACGGCAGCCGGACGTGATCGTGGGGCCGGGCTCGGCCCCCGGGCCTCGCCCCCGGATTCGGCTGTGCCGCACGGACCGTCGATGTGCCTGTCGACCGTAGCCGCGCTGCTGATGACTCGCTGACACCCGCATGCCGGTCGCGGGCACGCCGCCCCACGCCATAGTCCGGACACCCCGAGCGCCGATTGCCTCGTCCACATGCAACCCAGCCCTGCGGCATTCGGCGCCGAATCCGGCCTGGCCTCGGACAGTGCCGCAACTCGGCCGCGCCCGTCGTGCGTTGACGACAGCGCGCTCGCCGACGTCACCGGGAACGCCGTACACAGGGCACGGGCACGAATCCGCCCGCGGGTCCACGGCGACGGCCGTGTAGCTGCGATTTCCCCGCCCAGCTGCGGATCCGGGTGGCCGACACAGGCGGCTGATCCGGCACGTGGGCGGGCCAGATGTCCGGGTGGCCGCGCTGACGTGGAAAGATGTGAAGCGTGCTGCGCTGGATAACTGCCGGAGAATCCCACGGTCCCGCCCTGGTCACGATCCTGGAGGGGATGGTCGCCGGGGTCGAGGTGACCTCTGCCGATATCGCCGAGCAGCTGGGCCGCCGCCGCCTGGGCTACGGGCGTGGCGCGCGGATGAAGTTCGAGGCGGACAAGGTCACCGTGATCGGCGGTGTCCGGCACGGTCGCACCCAGGTCGGCCCGATCGCCATCGAGATCGCCAATTCCGAGTGGCCCAAGTGGACCGAGGTCATGTCCGCGGACCCGGTCGACGAGGCCGAACTGGCCGATATGGCCCGCAATGCGCCGCTGACCCGTCCCCGGCCGGGCCACGCCGATTACTCCGGGATGCTCAAGTACGGCTTCGACGACGCGCGCCCGGTCCTCGAGCGCGCCAGCGCCCGCGAGACCGCGGCGCGGGTGGCCGCCGGCGCGGTCGCCAAGGCGTTCCTGCGCCAGGCCCTTGGCGTGGAGGTCATCTCCCACGTGGTCTCCATCGGTACCGCGGCGGCCCCCGCCGGTGTCGTGCCCACGGCCGCGGATCTGCCCGCGATCGATGAGAGTCCGGTGCGCGCGTTCGACAAGCAAGCCGAGGCGGCGATGATCGCCGAGATCGAGGCTGCCAAGAAGGACGGCGACACCCTCGGCGGTGTCGTGGAGGTCGTGGTGGAGGGCCTGCCCGTCGGGCTGGGCTCGTTCTCCAGCGGCGACAGCCGCCTGGACTCTCGCCTCGCCGCCGCGCTCATGGGCATCCAGGCCATGAAGGGTGTCGAGGTCGGCGACGGCTTCGAGACCGCCCGACGCCGCGGCAGCGCCGCCCACGACGAGATGCGTCCCGGCCCCGACGGCGTGCTGCGGTCCACCAACCGCGCCGGCGGCCTCGAGGGCGGCATGACCAACGGCGAGCCGCTGCGGGTGCGTGCGGCGATGAAGCCGATCTCCACGGTGCCCCGCGCGCTGTCCACGGTCGACATGACCACCGGCGAGCAGGCCGTGGCCATCCATCAGCGCTCGGACGTGTGCGCGGTCCCGGCGGCGGGCGTCGTCGCCGAGGCCATGGTCGCGCTCGTCGTGGCGCAGGCCGTGCTCGAGAAGTTCGGCGGCGACTCGCTGCCCGAAACCGTCGGCAACCTCACCAGCTACCTGAAACGGCTCAGTGCGCGTCCGCACATGCCGTCCGCCCCAGATCCCACCACCTCGGTCAGCTCATGACCCCCGAGCCCGGCCCGCACCCGGCGAGCGTGGTGCTGGTCGGCCCGCCGGGAGCTGGAAAATCCACGATCGGCCGCAAACTCGCGCGCGAACTCGGCGCCGAACTGGTCGACACGGACGCCGTGATCGAGGCCGAGACCGGTCGCACCATCCCGGAGATCTTCACCGCCGACGGCGAACCCGAGTTCCGGCGCATCGAGGAGGACGTCGTGCGCCGGGCGGTCCTGGCCGAGCGCGGCATCGTCTCGCTCGGCGGCGGCGCGATCCTGTCGACAGCGACCCGCGAGCTGTTGCGCGACCGTACCGTCGTGTATCTGGAAATCAGTGTCGCGGAGGGACTTCGGCGCACCGGCGCGACGACGCATCGGCCGCTGCTGGCGGGCGCCGACCCCGCGGCGAAATACCGTGAACTCATGCGCACTCGCCGTCCGCTCTACCGAGAGGTCGCCTCGGTGCGGGTACGCACCGAGGGGCGCAGTCCCGGCCGGGTCGTTCGCAACATCCTCGCGCGGCTGGGCATGGAACCGGCGGAGCCGAAACCCGTTGTGACACAGGCACGACCGGCCGAGGGCTCGGGCGCCGCGAATCGGCGGTCGCGGCGACGCCGCCGCGGCGGGCGCTCCGGGGCCAACCGCGCCGCCGCCACCACCGCGCCCGCCACACGCGGCCAGGACGGTGGAACCCCCGAGAGCACCGGGGGCAAACCCACCGACACCGTCGCCGATTCGAGTGCGGCACAGCAAGACTCACCCGCGGGTGCGTCCGGTGCACCCCATCGGTCCCGCCGCTCACGCCGTGGGGGCCGCCGCCGCTCGAGAGGCCCGAACGCCGCGACGCCGCAACACCGGCAATCGTCCCCGACCGGTCGGAAAACCGAACCATCCACGGCGGACACGCAGTCCGGCCGGAGCCCAGCGCACGAATCGGGCTCCGGTTCGGCACGATGCGACAGCGGTTTCCCGAGCGCACCCCTCTCGGGAACGCCGCCCCTGCCCGCGAAGACCGCCGAGTCCGCAACCGGTGCGGCACAGCAGCGTTCGGCACGCTCGCGCGGCCACCGGGCCGCGAGGCGCCCCGCCGGTCCGCCCGCCCCGAGCTCGGATCCCGCGGCAGCCCTACCGGGTCCGGCGGGACGCACCACTGCCGCCGCATCGGACCCGACACGACGGACCACTGCGGCCGTGCCGGATCCGGCAGGACGGACCGCTGCCGCCGCATCGGATCCGGCGGCACGGACGACGGCGGCCGCATCGGATCCGGCGCGACGAACTGCGGCGAATGCCTCGGAACCGGCCCAATCAGACGCTGATTCCCCCGCCGCACAACAGAATTCCGGCGCATCGGCACGGTCCGGCCGCTCCCGGCGGGCCCACGCGCGGCGCCCACGCACCATACGAGCACAACGAGAATCGGAGCAGAGCGCATGAGTGAGCGCACCATCGACCCGGCCGAGCCGACCCGCATCGACGTTCGCACCGCCGATCCGTACCCGGTCATCATCGGGCGCGGGCTGCTGGGCGATCTCGTCGAACAGGTCACCGGCCGCCCCGGCGTGCGCACCGTCGCGATCTTCCATCAGCCGCCGCTGGCCGAGACGGCCGAGGTGGTCCGGGCGGCCCTGGCCGACAAGGGGATCGACGCACATCGCATCGAGATCCCCGATGCCGAGGCGGGCAAGGATCTGCCCGTGGCCGGGTTCTGCTGGGAGGTGCTGGGCCGCATCGGACTCACTCGCCAGGACATGGTGATCAGCCTGGGCGGCGGCGCGGCCACCGACCTGTCCGGCTTCGTGGCCGCCACCTGGATGCGCGGGGTGCAGGTTATTCACGTGCCCACGACGCTGCTGGCGATGGTCGACGCGGCGGTCGGCGGCAAGACGGGCATCAACACCGAGGCCGGAAAGAATCTCGTCGGCTCCTTCCACGAACCGGCAGCGGTCATGGTGGACCTGGCGACCCTGGAAACGGTGCCGCGCAACGAGATCGTCGCCGGCATGGCCGAGATCATCAAGGCCGGATTCATCGCCGACCCGGTGATCCTCGAGCTCATCGAGCGCGATCCGGCCGCCGCGCTGGACCCGACCGGCGATATGCTGCCCGAGCTGGTGCGCCGCGCCATCCAGGTCAAGGCCGATGTGGTGGCCGCCGACCTCAAGGAATCCAGCCTGCGCGAGATCCTGAACTACGGCCACACCCTCGGGCACGCCATCGAGCGCCGCGAGCGGTACCGCTGGCGGCACGGCGCGGCCGTATCGGTGGGCCTGGTCTTCGCCGCCGAACTGGGCCGCCTCGCGGGCCGCCTCGACGACGCCACCGCCGACCGGCACCGCGCGGTGCTCGCGAGCGTCGGCCTGCCGACCACCTACGACGCCGACGCGCTCCCGCAACTGCTGGACACCATGCAGACCGACAAGAAGACCCGCGCGGGCATCGTGCGCTTCGTTGTGCTGGACGGCCTGGCCAAGCCCGGCCGCCTCGAGGGCCCCGACCCCGCGCTGCTGGCCGCCGCCTACGCCACCATCGCCCGGGAGGACGCACCCAGCAGCGGCGCGGTACTGCTGTAAGACGCCGCCATCTTCGAGCTGGGCGCCGGCTCGACTCCCACGGCACCTGGGCAAACGCCTCGGAACGGTCGTCCGACCGGTATCGCACACTCATCGAGGTCGACAATGCCGCCCCGGACACTATGTCCGGGGCGGCATTTCATCGTCCGGTCAACCCGGCGCCGGGATTACCCAGCGCGGGTGAATCATTCGAGCGTGGAAGAGCTCAGGCAGGAGTGGCGGCGGCGGGTGCCGGCGGCTGGGTGCGGGCCGCGGCCTTGGTGTTCTCCCTGGCGACCAGGAAACGGCCGGCCGCGACGCCGATCATGGCCGGCACGAAGATCATCAGCAAAATGAACGCGGCGCCCGCGGTGATCTCGAAGCCCAGCCCGTTGTCGCCGAGATCGAACTTCGGGACGAAATCGAGCAGCCAGGCCACCACCGCAGAGCCGAGGCCGCCGGCGATGGCCGCCTTCAGCCAGCGCATGGTCAGATCCACGCCGCCGCGCTCCGGATCGGGATTGGCCCGCCGATCACCCCGGCCGTCGGCCAGACCCCACACCACACCCGTCGCGACCAGCACGATCAGGCACAGCAACCGCATCCAGGAACCCTGGGTCGGCCAGTAGATCATCCCGAAGCCCAGCACGGTCCGCAGGACGACGGTCAGCGCCCCGAGGACTACGGCGCGTAACACCCACGCATTCATGTCGACCACCCTAACGTGCCGGAGGATTCGAAAAAACAATAACCGGTTACAGAAATATCATTGCGTCGCGGCGCGGCCCTATTCCCTCAGGGCCGCGGCCATGGCCGCGCGGGGCGCGGGCCTGCCGGTGAACTGCTCGACCTGGCCGTATGCCTGATTCAGGAGCATATCCAGACCGCTGACGACCGTCCGGCCCGCACGCGCGGCTGCCGCGGCCAGCAGCGTCGGCCAGGGGTTGTAAATGGCGTCCAGCAGCACCGGCGCGACGGCCACCGCGTCGGCGATCGGCGCGGCAGCCACCGCGGGGACGGTGCTCACGACCGCGTCGGCGTGACCGCATGCCGCCCGCACCCCCGCCGGGTCGAAATCGATGACCGTGACCGACATGCCCAGGCGCTGAGCCAATTCCACCGCCCCAGCGGCCCGGCCGCGATCGCGCGCCACCACCGTCACCGCCTGCGCGCCCAGCTCCGCCAGGCCCAGCAGCGCCGGACGCGCGGTACCGCCCGCGCCCAAGACGACCGCGGCCGCGACCTTCTCGATCCCGCCGCCCTGCAGCGCACCGCGCACCCCGTCGACGTCGGTGCAGTCCGCGCGCCATCCGGTGGCGGTGCGCACCAGGGTGTTCGCCGAGCCGACCAGTACCGCGCGCTCGGTGCGTTCGCCGGCGACCGCCAGCGCGGCCTCCTTGCCCGGCATCGTCACCGACAGGCCCACCCACTCCGGGCCCAGCCCGGCGACGAATCCGGGCAGCCCTTCGGCGGTGCATTCGATGCGCTCGTAGGTCCAGTCCAGCCCCAGCTCGCGATAGGCGGCCAGGTGCAGCTGCGGCGAACGCGAATGCGCGATCGGGCTGCCCAGCACCGCCGCGCGGCGGTGGTCGCGATTATCGTCCACTGTCGAGAATTCCGCTCTGCCTGGCCTTTTCGATATTGCGCTGGTGCTCGCTGTAGCTGTCGGTGAACAGCGTCGTGCCCTGTTTGTCCACCGTGACGAAGTACAGCCACGGCCCCGCCGTCGGATTCTCCATCGCGCGCATGGCGCCCAGCGACGGCGAGGAGATCGGGGTCGCCGGCAGACCCGCCATCGCATAGGTGTTCCACGGAGTCTTGCGGTCCCGGTCGGCGTCGGTGGTGGCGACCTCCGTGCTCGACAAGGTGTAGTTCACGGTGGAATCGAACTCGAGCGGCATATTGGCGTTGAGCCGATTCACGATCACCCGCGCCACCCTCGGCATGTCCGCGGGCAGCGCCTCGCGCTCCACGAGCGACGACGCGATCAGCGTCTGATACGGACTCAGGCTGATGCCCGCGGCCGGGTTGGGTGTCAGCAGGCCCGTCGACTCGTAGCTGTGGGCGCTGGCCGAGACCAGCTGGGCCAGAATCTGGGCCGGCGTGCCGCTGGGATCGAAATCCCATGTGCCCGCAGCGATCAGGCCCTCGAGCTGGCGGGTGCGATCGGGCACCTGACGGACCTGGGCCATGGCCCACTGCGGTACCCCCAAGGCGTTCAGGTCCGTGCCGGCGCCCGCCTGGTCGAGCTGTTCGTAGGTCAGGCACTTCTTTGCCGCACCGGTGCCGATGCAACTGGCGTCGGCGATCTTTCGATAGATGCCGTCGTTGCGCGAGCGGGTGTTCACATCGGTCGAGTCGTGCAGCCGACGCCCCTCGGAGATCACCACGTTGCCGACGCGCGAATCCTTGCTCATCAGCGCGGTCGCCGCATCCTCACCCTTGATGTGGGTGGGTATCGCGTAATAGCCGGGCTGCAACGAATTCATGCCCGAATCGCGCACCGCCGCCTGATAGAAGGCACCGGTGCTCTTCACGACTCCTTTGTCGAGCATGGCCTTGGCGATCTGCTCGGCGGTATCGCCCGGATGCACCTGCACCACCGCCAGCGGACCCGGCGGGCCCGCGTAGTCCTCCGGGCCCCCGACCCGGCCCATGATCTTGTAGCCCGCATACACCGCGGCCACCGCGAACAGCACCACGAAGACGGTGCCGACATACATCAGGTTGCGCCGCCGCCGCTTTCGCTCGGCGGCCTTGCGCGAGGCGACACGGGACTTGCGGCCGCGCGATCCCCGGCCGCGCTCCGACGGCTCCCGCCGCCCCTTCTGCGCGCCGCCCTTGGTGGCCGTGCGCGGACCGCGAGCAGTCTGCTTGCGGGCGGGCTCCTCGGCCTGGCGCCTGCCGCGGCGCGGTGCAGGCCGGGCGGGCGATTCGGCCATCAGTTCCTGGTCGTAGGCTTCCTCCGGATATTCGCCGGTGCCATAACCTCGGCCGTCGTATTCGCCCTGCTCGGGCTCGCCGTAACCCTGGTCGGCATACCCGTGGTCGGGATAGTTCTGGCCGTAGCCTCGGTCGCCGTAGTCCTGGTCGGCGTAGTCGTGGTAGCCGACCTGCGGGTGACTCTGGTCGTAACCGTGCTGGTCGTAGCCCTGATCGCCGTAACCCTGCTGGTCGTAGCCCTGATCGGCGTAACCGTGCGCGCCATGCTGCGGCTCGTACCCGTGCTCGCCCTGGTAACCGCCGTCGTAAGCGTCGCTGTACCGCGGGATGACGCCGGTGTCCTGGTATTCGTCCCAATCGTCCTCGTCCGGGGCCGCGTGCCGGGCGCGACGACCGCGGGCGGGCCGACCCCCTCCGCCGCCCCGAGCGGCCTCCGCGGCCTTGGCCCCACGCCCGGATCCGAGGTCGCCGCCGCGGCCGGAACGCGCACGATCGCCGCGGCGCGCCCGGGGCTCGTCCCCGCCCGCCGCGCGCATCTCACCGCTGCGAGCGGCCGGGATTTCACTGCTGCGGGCCGCCGGGGACTCGGTATCGCCCCAATCCTGATCGGAACGGCGGTAACGGCGTTCCTCGGTACTCTGCCGAAGGCGTTCCTCCGCTCGGAGCCAGCGGTCATTCATCCGCCTACCCCGTCGCCTGCGTCACCGGCCGACCTTAACACCGCACTCCGTTCGTCCAACCATCCTTGCAGGATCGATACGGCCGCCGCCTGGTCGATCATCTGCCGCTGGCCACGTGCGCGAACTCCACTGTCTCGCAATGCACGTGCAGCTGTCACCGTAGTCAAACGTTCGTCGGAAAGTCGTATCGGCACGGCTGGGCACAGTGCTTGCAAATCTTTAGCAAATCTCACGGCCATGGTGGCGGACGTGCCGTTCTCGCCGCGGAGCGTGCGAGGAAGGCCGACGATCACCTCGACGGCCTCGTACTCCCGCATAATTTCGGCAATCCTGGCCAGATCCGTTGCCGGCGCGCGGTTCCCCCCGGACCGCCCGCTCTTGGCCCGTTGGACGGTCTCCACCGGCGTGGCCAGAATTCCGTCCGGATCGGACGAGGCGACGCCGATGCGGACCGTGCCGACGTCGATGCCGATGCGTCTGCCGCGGCCCGGGTCGGTCGCGGGGTCCGGCCGGTCGGAACTCGGCCCGGCCATCACCCGGCGAGCTCGGCCACCCGCGCCCGCACCGCGGCCAGCCCGGCCGCGATCCCCGACGGGTCCGAGCCCGCACCCTGCGCCATCTCCGGCTTGCCGCCACCACGGCCGGCAATGCTCGGACCGAAGCTCGCGACCAGATCTCCGGCCTTGAATCCGAGGTCCTGCGCGGCCTTGCTCACCGCGACGACGAACGGCACCTTGCCCTCGACGTTGCCCAGCAGCACCACCACGGCCGGCTCACTGCCGAAACGACCGCGGATATCACTCACCAGGGTGCGCAGATCGCCCGCACCCACGCCCTCCGGGGCGGCGGCGGCGACCAGCAGCACGCGGCCCACCCGCTCGGCCTCCTCGACGAACTTCCCGGCCTGCGAGAGCACCGCCTGTACCTTGGTGCGCTCGAGCTCCTTCTCGGCGACCTTGAGCCGCTCGACCAGCTGCTCGACACGGCCGGGCACCTCCTCCGAGGGCACCTTCAGCGCGGAGGCGACGCCGGCGAGCAGCGCGCGCTCCTTGGCCAAATACCGGTACGAGTCCAGGCCGACGAAGGCCTCCACGCGCCGCACGCCCGAGCCGACCGACGACTCGCCGAGCACGGTGATCGGCCCGATCTGCGAGGAATGCTCGACGTGCGTGCCGCCGCACAGCTCCATCGAGAACGGCCCGCCGATCTCCACGACGCGCACCTCGTCGCCGTAGTTCTCGCCGAACAGCGCCATCGCTCCCATCGCCTTGGCCTTGGGCAGATCGGTGACGAAGGTGTTCACCGGAAAGTCCGCGCCGACGGCGTCGTTGGACACGGCCTCGATGTCGGCCTTCTGCGCCTCGGACAGCTGGCCCTGCCAGTTGAAGTCGAACCGCAGGTAGCCGGGCTTGTTCAGCGAACCCGCCTGCACCGCGTTGGGTCCGAGCACCTGCCGCAGCGCGGCGTGCACCATGTGCGTGCCCGAATGGCCCTGCGTCGCGCCCCGGCGCCACGCCGGGTCGACCTGAGCCAGGACCGTATCGCCCTCGGTGAGCTGGCCCTGTTCGACCGTGGTCTTGTGCACCCACAGCGTCTTGGCGATCTTCTGCACGTCGGACACCCGCAGCTTGGCGCCCGTGGCGGTCATGCTGCCGCGGTCGGCGATCTGGCCACCCGACTCGGCGTAGAACGGGCTGCGATCCAGGATCACCTCGACGTCCTGGCCCACCGTCGCGGTCGGCACCCGCACGCCACCGGAGATCAGCGCCAGCACCTTCGCCTCCGAGCTGAGTTCGCCGAAGCCGGTGAACTCGGTGGCGCCGCGGTCGACGAACTCCTTGTAGATCGTCAGGTCGGCGTGGGCGTGCTTGCGGGACTGCGCATCCTCCTTGGCGCGCTGGCGCTGCTCGGCCATCAACTCCCGGAAACCGGTCTCGTCGACCTCGAGCCCGGCCTCGGCGGCCATCTCCAGGGTCAGATCGATCGGGAAGCCGTAGGTGTCGTGCAGCGTGAACGCGTCGGTGCCCGAAATACGCTTGCCGCCACCGGTTTTCACCTCGTCGACGGTCTCGTCGAACAGCTTGGTGCCGGTGGACAGCGTCTTGAGGAACGCGGTCTCCTCGCCGACGGCGACGTTCTCGATGCGCCGCAGGTCCGTGGCCAGCTCCGGGTACGACGGCGACATGAGCTCGCTGACGACCTTCATGAATTCGGACATCACCGGCTTCTCCGCGCCCAGCAGGCGCGCGGAGCGCACGATCCGGCGCAGCAGGCGGCGCAGCACGTAGCCCCGGCCGTCGTTGCCGGGGTTGACGCCGTCGGCGATCAGCATCGCGGCGGTGCGGGCGTGGTCGGCGATGACGCGGAAGCGCACGTCGTCGGCGTGCTCCACCGCGTAGGACTTGCCGGTCAGCTCCTCGGCCTTGGTGATGATCGGGCGCAGCAGATCGGTCTCGTAGACGTTGTCCACGCCCTGCAGCAGGAACGCGACACGCTCGACACCCATGCCGGTGTCGATGTTCTTCTTCGGCAGCGGGCCCAGGATCTCGAAGTTGTCCTTGCCGCGGCCCTCGCCCCGCTCGTTCTGCATGAACACGAGGTTCCAGATCTCGATGTACCGATCCTCGTCGGCCTCGGGGCCGCCCTCCAGTCCGTATTCGGGACCGCGGTCGAAATAGATCTCCGAGCACGGGCCGCACGGGCCGGGAATGCCCATCGACCAGTAGTTGTCGGCCATGCCGCGGCGCTGGATCCGCTCGGACGGCACGCCGATCGAGCGCCAGATCTGCTCGGCCTCGTCATCGTCGAGATAGACGGTGACCCACAGCCTTTCGGGATCGAAGCCGTAGCCGCCGTCCTCGACGGCATTGGTCAGCAGGGACCAGGCCAGCTCGATGGCCCCGCGCTTGAAGTAGTCGCCGAAGCTGAAGTTGCCCGCCATCTGGAAGAACGTGTTGTGCCGGGTGGTGATGCCGACGTTCTCGATGTCCAGGGTGCGCACGCACTTCTGCACGCTCGTCGCGGTCGCGTACGGCGGCGTCTGCTGCCCGAGGAAGAACGGCACGAACTGAACCATGCCTGCGTTCACGAACAGCAGGTTGGGGTCGGCCAGGATCAGCGAGGCACTGGATACCTCGGTGTGTCCGGCACGGACGAAATGGTCCAAGAAGCGCCGTCGAATCTCGTGGGTCTGCACAGATATCCAGCCTACCGGGAGGGGTCCAGGGAGTTTTCGGGGGTAGCGGGTCGAGCGCTGGTCAGCGGACCACGGTTCATTTCCCCCGGACGATCCGGCGCAGTTTGGTCACTCGGGAGCCGATTTCGCGCTCGTAGCCGTGATCGGTGGGCCGGTAGTAGTCGACGCCCACCAGCTCGTCGGGCGGATACTGCTGGGACAGCACGCCGTCGGGATGATCGTGAGGATATCTGTAGCCCTGGGCATTGCCCAGGGCTGCCGCGCCCGCATAGTGGCCGTCCCGCAGATGCGGCGGGACGGCACCGGCCTTGCCCGCGTTGATATCCGCCAGGGCCGCGCCGATGGCCGCGGGGACCGCGCCGGACTTGGGGGCGGTGGCGATGTGGATGGTGGCGTGGGTCAGGGCCAGTTTGGCCTCCGGCATGCCGACCAGCTGGACGACCTGGGCCGCGGCCACCGCGGTCTGCAGCGCGGTCGGATCGGCCATGCCGACCTCCTCGCTGGCCTGGATCATCAGGCGGCGAGCGATGAAGCGCGCGTCCTCGCCGGCGCTGATCATGCGGGCCAGGTAGTGCAGCGCGGCATCGACGTCCGAGCCGCGCAGGGACTTGATGAATGCGCTGATCACGTCGTAGTGCTGATCCCCGGCCCGGTCGTAACGCACCGCGGCCTTGTCGACGCTGGCCTCCACCAGATCGACATCGACCGTGCCGTCCAGGGAGGATTCGGCCGACGCCTCGAGCGCCGTGAGCGAGCGGCGGGCGTCGCCGCCGGCGATGCGCACGATGTGATCCAGCGCGGCATCGGTAACCGTATACGCGCCGTTCAGCCCACGGGGGTCGGCGATCGCGCGGCGCAACACCTCGCGAATATCGTTGTCGGACAGCGATTTCAGCTGCAGCACCAGCGAGCGCGACAGCAGCGGCGACACCACCGAGAATGACGGATTCTCCGTCGTGGCGCCGACCAGCAGCACCACCCGGTTCTCCACCGCGGCCAGCAGCGCGTCCTGCTGAGTCTTGGAGAAGCGGTGCACCTCGTCGATGAACAGCACCGTCTGCTCCCCGGCCAGCAGCCGCCGCCGCGCCAGGTCGATGACCGCGCGCACCTCCTTCACCCCCGCCGAGAGCGCCGACAGCGCCTCGAACCGGCGGCCGGTGGCCTGCGAGAGCAGCGAGGCCAGCGTGGTCTTGCCGGTGCCCGGCGGCCCGTACAGCAGCACCGACGCCGCCCCCGACCCCTCGATCAGCCGCCGCAGCGGCGACCCCGACCCGAGCAGATGCCCCTGCCCCACCACCTCGTCCAGGCTCGCCGGGCGCATCCGCACCGCCAGCGGCGCAAGCCTGCCGGCCGCCTCACCCATCGTGAACTCCCCCGCCCCATTCGGCGCCACCTCCACCCCGGGCGTGTCGAACAGCCCCTCGCTCACGCCTGCACCTCGCTGGCGCTCGGCTCCGGCGTGCGCGACGCGCGCTGTGTCGATGGCTCGCTCCGCTGCGCTCCGCTCACGCCTGCACCTCGCTAGCGCTCGGCTCCGGCGTGCGCGACGCGCGCTGTGTCGATGGCTCGCTCCGCTGCGCTCCGCTCACGACTCCACCCCACCGACACCTGGAGGCACGGCGGATGAAAGAGGCCGGGTGGAGGGCTTACTCACGAATCCAACCGTACCGGCGCACACCGACACATTTCGCTCGCCCTTCTGTGCGCGCCTCGACCCGCCCTCCAACCGCCGGCGGTTCACGCGCGGCCAGGAGCGTCACCGCTCCGAGCGGCTGCTCGCGCGGAGATCGCTGCGCTCGGCGTGGTCGGACAGGAAGATCCGGGCCGCCTCGGCGTCGATATCGTCCTGCAGGGCCGCATCGGACATGTCTCCGAGGTTTGCCGCGCCGCGCAGGAACGGGCCGAAGAGCTGCCAGCCCAGTTCGAGCGCCGCGACGTGCGCGACCGCCAGAGATGCGTCGTGATCGGTGCCGTGGAAGGGGCGGGCCCGCTCGATCAGCCGCGCGATGACCGGGAAGTCCTGCTGCATCGTGGCGACCGGGTATCCGTCCAGAATGCTGCGGGCCAGCACGGTTAGGTGCCGGCGCGGGCGGGCGTCGAGCAGCGACCGGTCGCCGACCTCGGACTGGCCGAACGCGGCGACCGACTCCGAGGCCAGATGGTCCAGCACCCGGGCGACCAGTTTCTCCTTGCTCCCGAAATGCCGGAAGACCAGGCCGTGGTTGACGCCCGCCCGTTCGGCGATGTCCCGGATCGAGGTCGCGGCGGGCCCGCGTTCGACGAACAGATCCGCGGCACTGTCGAGCACCGCGGCGACGACAGCCTCCCGCCCCACCGGGGCCTCACCGACGGGCTCGAGACTCCTTGCGCGATCCGTAGTCATGCGACTACATTAGCGCACAACCCACTGTAGTCGTCCGACTGCACACGAGTCACCGAAGGAGGGCCCGCGGTGCAGCGCACGGTGACGGCGCCCGGCTCACTGCCCCCGATTCACGAACCGGCGCGCACTCGTCCGCGCCGCGCGAATCACTCCTCCCAGTGCTCCTCGAGCGTCGCCGACACGTGTTCGGCGAAATCGCCCAGCACGTCGTCGCCGGTGCAACGGGCGTCCTCGGCCAGCGCGGCCCAGCGGTTGATCAGGGCCGCCGACCGCGGGATCGACAGGCCGTGCTCGCGCGCGGCGGCGATGCGGGCGTGATCGGCGGGCAGGAACCAGTACGTGGTCAGCCACACCCAGATCAGGCGGGCCTCGAGGATCCGCTCGGCCAGGACGTCGTCGTCGGCCAGGCTCGGCCACACGCCCACGACCTCCGACCGCCACGCCTCGACCAGCTGGCGGGCGCGCTCGCGGGAGAGCTCGACATCGCACAGACAGCCCGGGAACGAGACCAGCGCATACGCGATATCCAAAGTGGCATCGCGGAATCCGCCCCATTCGTAGTCCAGGAACCGGGCGCCCTGCTCGTTCAGGATGACGTTGTCGGGGCACAGATCCGAGGGGCTGAACGCGCGATAGCGGCCCGCGGAGAACAGCCGGTTACCCGCGACGATCCGCTGCGCGATCTCGCCGGGCACCTCGATGCCCAGTTCCCGCATCAGCAGCCCGGGCACCTCGCCGATGGCCGCCTCGGCCTGCTGGGCGATGCCGTCGATGCGATGCACCACATCCACCCGGCGCAGCAGCGCGACGAAATCGGCCTCGCGCCCGACGGTGGCGGCGTGCATGCGGCCCATCGCCTGCGCGAAGGCCATCAGCGCATTGCGGCTGGACGGCTCGACTCCGGACTGCAGCACGGCGGTGAGCGAGGCGTTCTCGCCCAGATCGCTCAGGATCAGCAGCCGTTCGGCCAGATTGTGCGCAAGCAGATAGGCGCCGGGACGATGCTCGCTGCTCAGGGCGGTGGTGAACTGATACGACACCGCCTCGCGCAGGAAGGCCGAATCGATGCTGGCGACGCCGGGCGCCAGGCCCCCGACGCGTCGATCGTGCGCGCCGCCACGCAGCTGCTTGATGATCAGCGTACGGGGTAGTGAAAAGGCGTTCTCCGCAACACGCACACGTAGCACAGTTGTCCTACCACTGCCGCTGAGTTCGATCGGATCGCTCAGCTTCACTGGAGCACCCATTCGCTTTGTGAGCAAATGCTGTGCCGCGGACACGACTTCGGCGGCGCGTTCGGCCAATAGTGCGGTCATCGCGATCCAAGTTACTCGCATGAGGTCACTTTCAGCGAGCGGTTCGGCAACCTTTCGCGCGTCGCCCGGCGTGTCTGTGTGAAGGGTCGGCCACCGGCGCGAGACCCTGGTCCCGGCAACACGGCAGGTCCCCGGCCGGCGCCGGCACCACGCCATCCCGGTATCGCGACATATCGGGCAGGTACACTCGATGGTTGTTTGACACCGTGGGGCGGGTCCGGTTGTCTCATCGCCAACTGCTGTGCGCCACACCGAAAATCAGGCGAATCGAAAGGTCCCCACGATGAGCGACAGCCCACAGTCCGCGCCCGGTGGCAGCCCCGGGGACCGCGCCCAGGAGCAGTTCACCCCCTCCGAACAGCGGGGGGATCTCCCGCGCCCGGCCACCGAGTATCAGGACGCGGGTCACGGACGGCACGAGATGGCGGGCCCGGCCGGGTACCCGCAGTTCGAGGGACCCGGCGCGGCGCAGTATGGCAACGAACCCGTCCAGGGCGCTCCCGCGGTCACCGCCCCGCCGCCACCACCTCCGGTGTTCGGCGCGCCGGTTCCGGTCCACTGGGCGAGTGGGCCGGTTTCCGCGCCGCCGCCGGGCTACGGCCAACCGCCACCGCCCGGGTACGGTCAGCCCGCTCAGCCGGGCTACGGCCAGCCCGTGGGCTACGCACCGCTCCCGGGTTACCCCGACGCCCCCGGAGCCGTGCCGCCCGATGCCACCGCGGCCTGGCCCTCCGGCGCGGCGTACCCCGGTACGCAGCCCGCCGGTCCTCCCGGCGTGCCGCCGTCCGTTCCACCCGGCGCCGAGGCACAGCCCGCACCCTCGCCCCGCGGGTTTCCGCCACCCCCTCCTGGCGAGCTGAGCGTCGGCCGCGCCCTGGGCTACGGGTGGGAACGTTTTCGCGCCAATCCGATTCCGTGGATCTCCATCACGCTGATCGGCTTCGTCGCGTATCTGGCGGTGACGCTGGTGATCCGGGCCGGCGGGGTGAATTCCGTGGTGCCGCTGCTCCTGATGTTCCTGGTGGTCGCGGTGGTGGTGTGGCTGTTGCAGGCGGCCATGATCCGCGGAGCGCTGTACGAAACCGACGGCACACCACCGGATTTCCAGGCGTTCTTCGGATTCGTCAACGCCGGCAACGTCTTGCTGGTCGCCCTCGGGGTGTTCGCGGCCAGCGTGGTGTCGATGATCGTGGTGTCGACCGTAATCGGGCTGGTGTCCACGGGGCTGGGAACCGTGCTGGGCGTAATCGCGGCCATGGCGGTCGGATTCCTGTGTATGTTCGCGCTGCACTTCGTGATCGATGTGGATCAGAGTCCGGTCGCCGCGATCCGATCCAGTTTCCGGCTGGTCTTGGCCAATGTGGGCCAGCTGATCCTGCTCGCGCTCGCGGTGCTGGTACTGACCGCGGTGGCGACCGCGCTGTGCGGGATCGGGCTGCTGGTCGCCGGTCCGGTCACCGTGATGGCGCTGACCTACTCGTATCGCACCCTGACCGACGGCCTCACGCTGTAGTCACTCGGCGGAGACCCACCAGCGTTTCACCCGATCCACCGGCCCGCCCTCGCTGCCGTGGCGAGGGCGCAGCCACAGCACGATCACCCCGGCAACGACGATCCCGGCCATGTTCACCGCCAGCTGAACGATCGACAGCAGCGCCTTGTCCCACTCGCCGAGCGTGGCCGCCACCACCGCGAAGCCGGCGGCCGGGATCGTCGTCACCGAGATGAAAACCCCCACCAGCGCCGCCGATTTCGACGACACCAGCGACAGCATTCCGGCCGCCCCCGCCAGCAGCGCCACCACCAGTGAGAACGGCCCGACCTCGTAGATGAACTCGACAGCGTTCACCCACCCCGCCGGCTCCGCAAGCTCCGCCGGCTTACCAGCCCCGTTGTGGATGCTGTCGAGGTTGTCCAGGGTCAGCCAGCCGAACTTCTCCCACACCAGCGTCGCCAGCATGGTTATCCCCATCGCGAGCGCGGCCAGCGGCCCGAACTCCGGCCCGACGACCATCGCGCCGACGATCGTCACCGGCGAATCGGTCGCCACCCCGACCGCGGCCAGCAGGCACGAGATCGTGATGAAGGCCAGGAACGTCGGGCTCAGCGGCGACTCGTCCCGCGTCTCGGCCAGCAGCGCCTCCCAGACGACCGCATCGGAGGGATCCCCGGGCGCCGCCTCGATCGCCCGCTCCGCGGCCTCCGAGATCGCCGTGTCGATCGGCCCGAGCATGATTCCGCCGTCACGCGAGATGCCCAGCGCATTCACCACATCGTTCGCGGATTCGCGAGCCACGTCGGCCTCGACGAGATCCCCGGCCGGTTCGACCGCCGCATCGCGCTGCACCGTGATCAGGGTGGCGCCCGGCTCGGCACGCAGCGCCGCGAGTACCACGTCGGTCGTCCCGGCCGGACTGATCACTCGTACATGCAGCACCCTGCAACCCCTGACTCTCGGCAGCCCGGCAGCGATAGGCTTCGGGTCCGCACGGTACCGACCGGACTCGAAGCTACGCCCCTGCGCCGGGCCGGCCGGGAGGCGCGGTGCCCACCGGCCGGCGTATCCGCCGCTCGCGCAGACCGATTCAAATCCGTTGCACCGGCGTCCAGTCCAGGATGTCGACCGATGGGCATCCGCAATTCACCGGCACGACGAACCCTCCCAGCCGACCGCAGACCGGGAGGGGCCGTACAGTGCAGAGCCGGTCGAAGTTGCGCGGACGCGCCTACTTGGGCGCGGCGGTCTTCTTCTCGCCCACCGGGTTTCCGTGCTCGTCGAGCACCACCTCGAGCCCCGCCTCCTTGCGCTGCTGCCGGGTGATGGGCGCGGGCGCGTCGGTCAGCGGGTCGACACCGCCGCCGGACTTCGGGAAGGCGATGACCTCGCGGATCGATTCGACGCCGGCCAGCAGCGCGACGATGCGGTCCCAGCCGAAGGCGATGCCGCCGTGCGGCGGGGCGCCGTAGGAGAACGCGTCGAGCAGGAAGCCGAACTTCTCCTGCGCCTCGTCGTGGCCGATGCCCATGACCTTGAACACCCGCTCCTGCACGTCGCGGCGGTGGATGCGGATACTGCCGCCGCCGATCTCGTTGCCATTGCAGACGATGTCGTAGGCGTAGGCCAGCGCCGCACCGGGATCGGTGTCGAAGGTGTCCAGGAATTCGGGCCGGGGCGAGGTGAAGGCGTGATGCACCGCGGTCCACGCCGAATGTCCCAGCGCCACATCGCCGCTGGCGGTCGCCTCGGCCGCGGGCTCGAACATGGGCGCGTCCACGATCCACACGAACGCCCACGCGTTCTCGTCGATCAGGCCGCACTTGCGCGCGATCTCACCGCGCGCGGCGCCCAGCAGTGCCCGCTGCGCCTTGGTCTCCCCGGCCGCGAAGAACACGCAGTCGCCCGGGTCGGCGCCGACGTGCTTGGCCAGGCCCTCGCGCTCGGCGTCGCTGAGGTTCTTGGCGACCGGACCGCCCAGCGTGCCGTCCTCCTGCACCAGGATGTAGGCCAGGCCCTTGGCGCCGCGCTGCTTGGCCCAATCCTGCCAGGCGTCGAGCTGGCGCCGGGGCTGGCTCGCGCCCCCGGGCATCACGACCGCGCCGACGTAGGGCGCCTGGAACACCCGGAACGGGGTGTCCTTGAAATACTCTGTGCACTCGGTGATTTCGACACCGAAGCGCAGGTCCGGCTTGTCTGTGCCGAAGCGGCGCATGGCCTCGGCGTAGGTCATGTGCGGAATCGGCGCGGCGATCTTGTAGCCGACCAGCTTCCACAGCGCGCTCAGGATGTCCTCGGCCAGCAGGATCACATCCTCCTGCGTCACGAAGCTCATCTCGATGTCGAGCTGGGTGAACTCGGGCTGCCGGTCGGCGCGGAAGTCCTCGTCGCGGTAGCAGCGCGCGATCTGGTAGTACCGCTCGACGCCCGAGACCATCAGCAGCTGCTTGAACAGCTGGGGGCTCTGCGGCAGCGCGTAGAACTTGCCGGGCTGCAGGCGCGCGGGGACCAGGAAGTCGCGCGCGCCCTCGGGGGTGGAGCGCGTCATCGTCGGCGTCTCGACCTCGACGAACGCATGCTCGGCCAGCACCGCGCGGGCGGCGGCGTTGGCCCGCGAGCGCAGCCGGATGGCATGCGCCGGGCCCTCGCGACGCAGATCCAGGTAGCGGTACTTGAGCCGGGCCTCCTCGCCGGGCTGCTCGTCGAGCTGGAACGGCAGCGGCGCGGCCTCGTTGAGCACCACGAGCTCGGTGACGTTGACCTCGATCGCGCCGGTCGGCAGGTTCGGGTTCTCGCTGCCGACGGGCCGCAGCTCGACGACGCCGGTCACCTGCACGCAGTATTCCGCGCGCAACCGGTGCGCCTGCTCGGCCGGGACGCCCTCACGGAACACCACCTGTGACACACCCGACGCATCGCGCAGATCGATGAAGATCACGCCACCGTGGTCTCGACGGCGAGCCACCCAACCGGTGAGGGTCACGGTCAGACCGGCGTGTTCGCTTCGCAGCGAACCTGCCAAGTGGGTGCGCAGCACGGGGTTCCTTTCGACGGCTCGGTGCATCGGCTGGTATGGACGGATGCGCTCCCATCCTAAAGAGACACGTTCGCCGACCGGAAACCGATATCCCCGCCAACCGTGCCAAGCTGTAGTTTGCGCGCGGCTTGCCCGCGTGCGCCATCCCATCGAACGCGGGCGAGAGGGCCACGGGTGACCTTCAACGAGGGCATGCAGATCGATCCGAATCGGGTGTCGTCCGGGGGCGGGCCCGGCAGGGGCGGCAAGATCGCCCTGGGCGGCGCGGGCGGTCTGATCGTGCTGGTGCTGGCCCTGCTGCTGGGCGGCGATCCGAGTTCGCTGCTGCACGACATCACCGGGGCGCAGTCCACTGCCGCACCGAAGGCCGCCCCCGGCACTCCCGCCCACTGCCGGACCGGCGCGGACGCCAACAAGTACGTCGACTGCCGGGTCGTGCTGACCACGCAAAGCCTGGATGCGGTGTGGGGCACGGAACTGCCCCGGCAGACCCGCACCGCCTACACGGCGCCGCGAGTGACGCTGTTCACCGGCGCGGTGAGCACCGGGTGCGGGCGGGCCACCAGCGCGGTCGGCCCGTTCTACTGCCCCGCGGACCGCACGGCCTACTTCGACACCGCCTTCTTCCAGGAGCTGGTCGACAAGTTCGGTTCCAGCGGCGGCCCGCTGGCTCAGGAATACGTGGTGGCGCACGAGGTCGGCCACCACATCCAGAATCTGCTCGGCGATTCGGGCCGCGCGCAGCGCGATCCCAAGGGGCCCGCGTCCGGTTCGGTGCGCCTGGAGCTGCAGGCCGACTGCTACGCGGGCCTGTGGGCGCACTACGCCGACAAGCTCCCCGCCCCGGGCGGCAGCCAGCCCTTCCTGAAGCCCCTGTCGGACAAGGATATTCAGGACGCGCTCTCGGCCGCGGCAGCCGTCGGCGACGACCGCATCCAGCAGGCGGCAACCGGACGGGTCAATCCCGAGTCCTGGACGCACGGCTCCTCCACGGAACGCCAGAAGTGGCTCATGGCCGGATACCGCACCGGCCAGGTGCGGGCGTGCGATACCTTCTCCGCCACCGATCTGAACAACCCCGCCGCCCTTCGCTGACGTCCCCTTCGGGCGCGTCGCCCGGAGTTAGCCACAGACTCGGTTCACAATCACCGGACGGCGACGCAAGGGACGACAGGAGAGTGCGGAACATGCGAAGGTTCGGGGCGACACGACGATTCGGGCTGGTCCGGCCGCTGATAGCGGGGACAGCGCTCGCCGTGCTGCTCCTCGGCGCGGGCCGCACGGGCACCGCCGCCGCGGACGCCCCGGCCACCACGCCCGCGACCTCGAGCCCGGCCGCATCGCCCACGCCCGCGCAATCGCCGGTCTTCGCCACTCCGGAGCCGCCGAACGATTCGACGACCCACATCCCCGCCGCCACACCGCCGGTACCCGCGGCGCCGCCGATGACGAGCCGGCAGGCGCCGAGTCCGTCCGCGCCGACCTCACCCGCCGCGGCGGTGGTCGCCGCGCCGGTCGAGGCGCCACTCTCGGTGGTGCTCACGACGATTCACGGCGGGTCCGGTTCCATCGATCCGACGCCGACGCTGTCGGTGCGGGCGGACGGCAGGGCCGTCGGTATCACCACCGACGCGCACGCGGCCCCGCATCCCACGGACGGTCACGTCCCGACCGACATCCTCACCGCGAGCTACGCCGAGGCGAAGAGCCTCGCGTCGGCGGATATGGGCGAACCCGCGGAGGGCCCGGCCGGCAGTACCCTGCTCGACTTCCTCGGGCCCACCCCGGATCAGGACATCCACCTGGTCGTGTACGGACCGGACACCAGCTGGGACCTCACGCCGGAGCAGCAGGCCAACCGCGCCCGCTTCGCCTATCTGTGCACGAAGCTCACGGCCGCCTTCGTCCCGGATCATTGAGATCCGGATCATCGGTATTTCGCCGAGCTCAGCCGACCGTCCAGGTCTCCTTGCCCGAGAGCAGCTGCTGCAGCGAATCCGGTTGCGGCGCTGTGCGTTCGCGCGCGATCTGCGCCTGAGCACGAACCCCGTCGTCGTAGGTGGGCCGCGTGACGCTGCGGAAGATGCCGACCGGCACGTGTGACAGGTCCTGGGCCGAGAGCCGCGAGAGCGCATAGGCGTACTCGAGATTGTCGGAGTAGGCATCGTGCACGACGATCTCCGATTCCGCGACCGAGCTCGCCGCCGCCACCTCGAGGCCGAAACCGCTTCGCACGACGGCCCATTCGCCCTCGGCCCCGAAGCGGATCGGCTCGCCGTGGCGCAGCCGGATCAGGTGCGATTCGGCGTTGTCGCGGCGCAGCACATCGAACGAGCCGTCGTTGAAGATCGGGCAGTCCTGCAGGATCTCCACGAACGACGTGCCGCGATGCTCGGCCGCCGCGCGCAGCACCTCGCTCAGCCCGGCCCGGTCCGAATCCAGCGCCCGCGCCGCGAAGGAGGCCTCCGCGCCCAGGGCGACCGACAGGGTGTTGAACGGGTGGTCCACCGAACCCATCGGCGTGGACTTGGTGACCTTGCCGGACTCCGACGTCGGCGAGTACTGCCCCTTGGTCAGGCCGTAGATCCGGTTGTTGAACAGCAGGATCGTCATGTTCACGTTGCGGCGCAGGGCGTGGATGAGATGGTTGCCGCCGATGGACAGCGCATCGCCGTCGCCGGTCACCACCCACACCGACAGATCGGGCCGCGTGACGGCCAAGCCCGTCGCGATCGCGGGCGCGCGGCCGTGGATGGAGTGGATCCCGTAGGCGTCCAGGTAGTACGGGAACCGGCTCGAGCAGCCGATGCCCGAGACGAACATCAGATTCTCCCGGCGCAGCCCCAGCTCGGCCAGGAAGCCGCGCATGGTCGCCAGGATGACGTAGTCACCGCAGCCGGGGCACCAGCGCACCTCCTGATCGGAGGTGTAGTCCTTCGCCTTCTGCGGCCCGTCCGCGCCCGGCACTCCGGACAGCCCGGTCAGGCCGAGATCCGTGCCGACGAGCGAGGTCTCGACGATCGTCATCAGTTACCCCCTGCGGTGCGGTAGGTGGCCTGCGCGCGGGCGGCGAAGGCCTTGGCGTTTTCCAGTTCCGTCAGGGAGCCGTCCAGCGCCGCGTCGATCACTCCGACGAGTTCCTGGGCCGAGAACGCGGTGCCGGCGATCTTCGTCCACGGCCGCACGTCCACCAGGTAGCGGGCGCGCAGCAGCGTCGCCAGCTGGCCGCCGTTCATCTCGGGCGCGACGACGGTGCGGTACCGGCGCAGCACCTCACCGGTGTTGGCGGGCAACGGATTCAGGTTCCGCAGATGCGCCTGTGCGACGGGCACCCCGCGGCGCCGGACGCGCCGGCACGCCTCGCCGATCGGCCCGTAGGAGCTGCCCCAGCCGATGATCAGCAGCTCGGCCCGGGGGTCGCCCCCGTCGTCGACCTCGAGATCGGGCACCGCGATGCCGTCGATCTTGGCCTGCCGCAGCCGGACCATGAGCTCGTGATTGGCCGGATCGTAGGAGATGTTGCCGGTGCCGTCGGCCTTTTCGAGGCCGCCGATGCGGTGCGTGCGCCCGCGCGTGCCGGGCCGCGCGAGGGGGCGGGCCAGTGTCTCGAGGTCGCGCGCGTACGGCTGGAAGGGCTCGGCCGAATCATCGTGCGGCGCATCGGGTTCGAATCCGGGATCGATCGGCTCGAGGTCGGCGACCTGCGGAATCGCCCACGGCTCCGACCCGTTGGCGATCGAGCCGTCCGAGAGCAGCAGGACCGGTGTGCGGTAGGTGAGGGCGATCCGTGCGGCCTCCACCGCGGCGGCGAAGCAGTCGGCCGGGGACCGCGGGGCGATCACCGCGACCGGCGATTCCCCGTTGCGGCCGTAGAGCGCCTGCAGCAGATCGGCCTGCTCGGTCTTGGTGGGCAGGCCGGTGGACGGGCCGCCGCGCTGCACATCCACGATGAGCAGGGGCAGCTCGGTCATCACGGCCAGGCCGATGGTCTCGCTTTTGAGCGCCAGCCCCGGCCCCGAGGTACTGGTGACCCCGAGCGCGCCGCCGATCGAGGCGCCCAGTGCCGCACCGATTCCCGCGATCTCGTCCTCGGCCTGGAAGGTGGTGACGCCGAAGTTCTTGTGCTTGCTCAGCTCGTGCAGGATGTCCGAGGCCGGGGTAATCGGATAGGTGCCAAGGAAGACCTGCAGGCCCGCCAGCTGTCCGGCGGTGACGATGCCGTAGGCCAGCGCGGTGTTGCCGGTGATCTGGCGGTAGGTGCCCGCGGGCAGCGTGGCCGGGGCGACCTCGTAGGTGGACGCGAACGCCTCGGTGGTCTCGCCGAAGTTCCAGCCCGCACGGAACGCCAGGATGTTGGCCTCGGCAATGTCGGGTTTCGCGGCGAACTTCTCCCGCATGAACTGCTCGGTGCCGCCGATCGGACGGCTGTACATCCAGGACAGCAGGCCCAGGGCGAACATGTTCTTGGCGCGCTGGCCGTCCTTCTTGCCCACCCCGGTCGGCTCGGTGGCCGCTAGCGTCAGCGAGGTCATCGGCACCCGATGCACGACGAAATCGGACAGCGTGTCGTCGGCGAGCGGATCGTCGGCGTAGCCGACCTTGGTGAAGTTGCGCCTGGTGAATTCGTCGGTGTTGACGATGACGGTCGCCCCGCGCGGCAGCTCCTCCAGATTCGCCTTCAGTGCCGCGGGATTCATCGCCACCAGCACATCGGGCTGGTCGCCCGCGGTGAGGATGTCGTAGTCGGCGATCTGGATCTGGAACGAGGAGACGCCGGGCAGGGTGCCCTGGGGGGCACGGATCTCGGCGGGGAAGTTCGGCTGTGTCGCTAGATCGTTCCCGAATGCGGCGGCCTCGTGGGTGAATCGGTCACCCGTCAGCTGCATGCCGTCGCCCGAGTCGCCCGCGAACCGGATGACGACCTTCTCGAGCTTCGATACGGACCCCCGCCCCAGCGCCCCGGCCTTTTTTGCGGGGCCGCCGTCTCGGCGAGCGCCGGCATCGTCCGGGGAGAGCGCTTCATCGGAAACCATGCGCCTGCATCACTTCCTCGTCGGTATGGGTTACCACACGCCAAGTTACTCCGCCGCATCGGGGCACACCCGAGTGATAAGCGGTCCAACATGATTCGCACCGCGCCGATTCCCGGACCCGGGTGGCGGGCCGCGCTAGGAGAACAACGTCAACTGCGAGGCGGACTGCCGCGGCGGCGCGGGCGGTACCCGCACCTGTGACGGCATGTCCCGGGTCAGGCCGTGCTTGGACAGCAACGGCTCGACCCGTTCGCGCAGCCACGCGGAGTACTCCGGTGTGACGTACGCCCCACGACCGTACAACTGCCTATAACGGCGCAGCAGTGCCGGGTGGCGCTCGGCCAGCCACTGCAGGTACCAGCCGCGGGTGCTGCCGCGCAGATGCATCGCGAACGCGACGGCGCTCACAGCGCCCGCCCCGGCGATCGCCCCGAACAGCGCATCGAGATGGCCCGCGCCGTCGGTGAGGTACGGAATCACCGGGGCCACCATGACGTGGACCGCAAATCCGGCATCGGCCAGCGCGCGCACGAGCTCCAGGCGGGCCCGGGGGGACGGCGTGCCCGGCTCGAGCGAGTGGTGCAGCTCGGGATCACCGATGGCGATCGAGACGGCCAGGCTGACGGGCACCTCCCGGGCCGCGAGGGTCAGCAGTGGCAGATCCCGGCGCAGCAGGGTGCCCTTGGTGAGGATGGAGAACGGGGTGCCCGAATCGGTGAGCGCGCGAATGATCCCCGGCATCAGCCGGTACCGCCCCTCCGCGCGCTGATACGGATCGGTATTGGTGCCCAGCGCGACCGGCTCGCGCCGCCACGACCGCCGGTGCACCTCGCGGCGCAGCACCGCGGCGACATTCGTCTTGACCACGATCTGGGTGTCGAAATCGCGGCCCGCGTCCAGATCCAGATACTCGTGCGTGCCGCGGGCGAAGCAGTACCGGCAGGCGTGTGAGCAGCCGCGCATGGGGTTGATCGTCCAGGAGAACGGCAACCCCGAACCCTCGGGCATGCGATTGAGGGCACTCTTGCAGAGCACCTCGTGAAAGGTCACACCGTCGAACTCGGGGGTCTGCACGCTCCGGACCAGACCGGCACGCTCCAGCCCCGGAAGGGCGCCGTCATCGGCATCCAGGGTCTGGCTCTGCCACCGCACCCTTCCAGTCGAACATCTGTTCTAATATCTGTCAAGCAACGCCGCACCCATCAGGCGACGCCGCTGCCCGCCTTCGGCGCCAACGGCTCGCCGTTGTAGAAGGCGACCAGATCGCGGACCGTATCGGCGGTCGGGCGCGGCTGGTAGCCGAGCTCGCTCGTGGCCTTGGCCGAGTCGACGACAGGGGCCGAGATGAGCGCACCCATCGCCGCCTTGGAGATGCGGTCGCTGCCGAACAGCTTGCCGATCGGCTCGAGCACCGGCAGGGCCGCGGTGATCACCTTGACGGGAATCGCGAACCGCGGGCCGCGCTTGCCGTTGACCGCCGCGGCGAGCTGGGACACCTCGAACAGCGAGCACATGCCGCCCGCGAGCAGGTAGTTCTCCCCGGTGCGGCCCTTCTCCCCCGCCAGGATCAGGCCCGCGGCCACGTCCCGCACGTCCACGAGATCGAATCCGCCGGAGATCATGACCGGCACCCGCCCGCGCGCGCAGTCCCACAGGGTGGTGTTAATCCGCGAGTTGGAGTGGTCGACCGGTCCGTACACCCCGGTCGGGTTGCAGATCACCGCGTCCAGACCCTTGTCGATGACCTTGCGCAGCTCGACCTCGCCCTGGAACTTGGACCGGTCGTAGACGGGCAGGTGAGGCTCGGTCGAGCGGGGCGCCTTCTCATCGATCCGGCCGCCGCAGCTGTATTGGTTGAACGCGTGAATGGAACTGGTGTGCACCATGCGCCGCACACCGACCTCGAGGGCGGCCTCCGCGACGATCCGCACCCCCTCGGTGTTGATCCGCCACGCCAGGTCGTGGTGGTGCGCCAGCGTGATCATCGCCACCAGGTGGTAGACCACCTCGGCGCCCTCGAGCGCAGAGCGCATCGACGCCGGGTCCAGCACGTCGCCGTTGACCCAGGTCACCTGCGGGTGTGGAGCACCGTCGGGCTGAACGCGGTCGATGGCGGTCACCTCGTGACCTTGCTCCACCAGTTGCTGGAGCAGATTCGTGCCAAGGAAGCCGGCTGCGCCGGTGACTGCGACCTTCATGAGAACGAGAATATAGAACGCGTTTCAAATTGCAACAAGTTCTAGTTTGTTTTCATTCCGGGCGCGCGACCGAAACCCGCAGGGGCACGGGGGCGGCTCATCGACTCGAAACCTGTCGTGCGGTTCGGCTATATTGAGGCTCGAGTACGATCCGCTGGTCGGGCGGGCGCGGGTACCGATTGCCGAATCCCCGGTTCCGACCGGTCTACGAAGACTACGGCGATGATGATTGGGGGGCAGCACGATGACTAATCCGTTCTCGGTCGAAACCGACCCACTCCGGGTGTTCGCGGCGACGCACGAAGGTATCGCGACACAGATCGCGGGGGCGGGGAATATGGATACCGCCAGCCACGTTGCGGCCATGACGCCCGTGTTCGGCATCATCGGCGGCGACTACCTGGCCATGTTCGCCGCCGCACAGGTGCTGCACTGCAAGGACATCAACGACCTCTCACAGAAGGTCAACGACATCAGCGGCGCGGCCTTCAACACCGCGGCAACCTTCGACAGCGGCGATTCGGAGTTCTCCACCGCCCTGAAGACCGCGACCAACGCGATCGGAGGCTGATCGGTGCAGGCACTCGACACCGGCGCCGGCGGGGTCATCGGCGCGCACACCGACCCGGTCGCCGCCGCGGCCTCGGCGGTCTCCCAGGCGGCGCAGAACATCGCCCAGACCGTGCAGAACGGCCCGTTCGCACACGTCTCACTGCCGCAGCTCCCGGCCGACATGCCGGAGGTGCACGCGCCCGAATTCACGCTGTCCCGCAAGGAATTCGACGACGATCACGGCTCCGCCCTCGGCAGCGCACACCTGCCGGGCCTGGGCGGCTCGGACACCTCGACCCATGCCGCGTCGTTCGACGGCGCCTCGGTGCTGGGCCAGGCCAACGATGCGCTCGACCACGCACAGAGCACCTTCGGCGCCATCCCGGGCGCGCAGAACGTCTTCGACACCGCCCATACCGCGCTGAACAGCGCCTCCCCCACGCTGATCGGCGCCGCTTCCTCGATCCAGCAGGCGGCCGCGCCGATCAGCTCGGCGCTCCACTCCAGCGATCCGATCGCCACGCTGATGCAGCACGGCATCTCGGTGCCGGCGATCCCGGGGATCGAGCAGCTGTTCCAGCCCATCACCAGCCTGCTGCAGAGCTTCGGCACGGGCGTCATGGGTGCCCTCAATCCGACCCAGATCCTCAGCGAGTCGTCCCAGGTCATCCAGGCCGCCATGCAGGTGGGCGAGGGTGCGATGAAGACGGTGAGCCAGGTGTGGCAGGGCAAGTCGTCCGACAGCGCCCAGACGGCGTCGGACAAGGCGCAGTCCAAGGGGCAGGACACCAGCCAGCGCGGCCTCGACATCTCCAAGCTCACCACCGAGGCCGCGGCCGTCGTGCAGAAGGGCAATGTGCAGCTCACCACGGTCGCGCAGTCCTTCGCCGCGCAGGCATCCGCGCTCGCGCCGACGTGGCCGACGCCGCCCGGCCAGGCCGCGCTGCTGGCCACGGCCACCGAGCATCTCGGCACCGCGGTCGGCATCGTCAACGCCACCCGCGGTGAACTGTCCGGATACACCGGCCAGCTCACCGGCGTGGTGAATCAGCTGCTCGGCCAGAGCGGAATCGGCCAGCAGGCCGCCCAGGTGGCACAGTCGGCGGCGCAGAACATCGCGCAGCCGGTCATGGAGCAGGCCAAGAATCTGCTGTCCGGCAACAGCGACAGCAACTCCAGCGACAAATCCAGCTCGGACCTCGGCACGAGCACCACCTCGGCCGGATACAACGGCATGAACGGCGGCTCCACCAGTCTCGGCGGCAGCGGCGGTACCGGCGGCAGCCTGAGCTCCGATTCGCTCGGTGGCGGCACCAACTCGGGCGGCGGCACCGGCACCTCGGTGCCGGGGACCACGGGCACCAACGCCGCCGCGGCGGCAGCCGCGAGCCTCGGCTCGGCCACCAGGACGGCGGGCGTGAGCAGCCCCGGCTTCATGGGCGGCGCCGGTGCGGCCAACGCGCGCAACACCTCCGACGAGGAGCACGAGCGCACGGTCCAGCCGTACCAGAGCATCACCGGCGACACCGAACTCGCCGGCGTGCTGGGTGAGATCGCCCCCGACGTCATCGGCCAGGTCCACTCCGACGAGGAGATCAACGGCTACTCTTCGGACATGAACCTCTAGCGGCACAATCCTTTCCGCGACGGCCCGGACCGAATCGGTCCGGGCCGTCGCGCCGTCCGGGTCGGACACAGTCGCGCGCAAGGCGTTCCGCGACGTCGATCGTCCGGACCGGACACTTCCACTACCGCACAACGCATTCCGGCGCATCGCCCCGCGCCCGCCGGAATCGAGCGCCCCCGCCGGGCGCGGCCCCTCATCCGATGGCGACCGCGCGGCGAGATCCGCTGCGTCCCATTCACCGGTCCCCGGACAGCCGATCCCCTCGACGGCGGGCACGATCGGTTCGTATTCCGATGCCGATCCGACCTGATGCCCGGATGATCGAATCGCCTGACACGGCCGGCCGGCCGGGCTACGATCGCGACAAAAATAGAATCTGTTCTAATTTCAGCCGGTCGAACGACGGGACCCGTGCCCGCGGCGTCCGGCTCCGGGCGAGGGCTCGAGGCCCGCCGACACGAGAGGATGCCCCCGATGCGCTTCACCTACGCGGAGGCGATGACGGATCCGTCGTACTACGTTCCGCTGGCACAGGCCGCGGAGGCCGCCGGATTCCACAGCATGTCGATCGCCGACAGCATCGCCTATCCGGAGGAGTCCGATTCGAAGTACCCCTACACGCCCGACGGTTCGCGCGAATTCCTGGACGGTAAACCGTTCATCGAGGCATTCGTGCTGTCCGCGGCGCTGGCGGCGGTCACGACGACGCTGCGGTTCACCCCGTTCGTGATCAAGCTGCCCATCCGCCCGCCGGTGCTGGTCGCCAAGCAGGCCACCTCGATCGCCGCGTTCAGCGGCAACCGCTTCGCGCTCGGTGTCGGCGTGAGCCCGTGGCCGGAGGACTTCCAGATCATGGACGTGCCGTTCGAGCGGCGCGGGCGGCGGATGGACGAGTGCATCGACATCGTGCGCGGCCTGTGCTCCGGCGACTACTTCGAGTACCACGGCGAGTTCTACGACATCCCGAGCATCAAGCTGACCCCCGCCCCGACCGAGCCGATCCCGATCCTGGTCGGCGGCCACAGCGATGCCGCGCTGCGCCGCGCGGTCCGATGCGACGGCTGGATGCACGCCGGCGGCGCGCCCGAGGACCTCGAGCGCATGCTGACCCGCCTGGACGAATTGCGCGCCGAGCGCGACGATTCCCGCCCCTTCGAGGTCCACGTCGCCTCTCTGGACGCCTACACCCCCGACGGCATCAAGCGGCTCGAGGATCGCGGCGTCACCGACGTCATCGTCGGCTTCCGCTACCACTACGCGCCGGGCCCCGACACCGAACCCCTGAAGAACAAGCTCACCGCCATCGAGCGCTACGCAGACTCGGTGATCTCCAAGGTCGGATAGCGAGCCCGGCCGGACCTCGCCCCCTCGGCCCGCGCACCTGTATCGGGTCACCCCGACCACACCCACTCGGGCGGGCCGAGCTCAACCTCCGCCGCCTGGCATCGGCGCGAAGCCAATTCCGGGGTCGGGACGATGGCTCCCGGCGGGGCGCGCTGCGCACCGCTCGGCGATATTCGACCGCGGTTCCGGGTCTGCCTTCGGTCATCGCGGCTGACGATGCACCGGATCGAGCCGCCGGATCAGCCCGGCACGGGGGCACTCCGGGCGGCTCACCCGCGCCACGATTTCGCGACAGCTCAGCCCAGGGCCGCGATGTCCGCGTCGGACAGGGCGACAGGCTGCACAAAGTCCTTGGCGCGCACCAGTTTTACAGCGCGGTAGAGCGGTCGCTCCTCGAGGCCCGCGTCGCGGGCCTCGGCGCGCAGCTGGCCGACCAGCATGCTCGAGACCGCGAGCGCGGCGGCGAGCGGGCAGGCGGCCAGGGCGTCGGCGAGCTTGCGCAGGCCCAGGATGTGGAGCTCGCGGCCGCTGCCCGCATCGGTGTACATCGCCAGTGGGACCACCTGGCGGCCGCCTCCGGCCGTCACGCGCAGCACGATGCGGCTCAGGCGCCCCGGGAAGACGAGAATCTCCACGCCGGTCGCGGCGGCGGCATCCACCCGCCGCCGCCCGAACAGGGTGCGGGCCTCGATGACGGTGCCCACCATCCAGATTCGCCGCCGGCGCGTCGAGACCGCGTACAGCGCGGGCGGCGTCACCAGCACCACCCCGGCCAGAACCGCGATCGGCCAGCGGACCACCAGTGCCAGCAGCACCGCGACGACGACGCCGACGCCGCACGCGATCAGGGTGAGCCGGCGCAGCATCGGCGCATACACCTCGGGGGCGATCAGGTCCAGGCCGACCGGTTGCGGCCGTTCGGAATTCGGTTGCTCAGTCACGCGTCCACATTCGTCCGGATGATCGGGCACGTCCGCCCCGAACCGAATCGTACGGCGCGACACGATATTCGGGGCGGCCCTCCCTGTACTGCACGGCGCGGCCGCTATCGGCCCTGGGCGAGGGCCGCGGCGACCTCGGCGGCCACCGCGTCGATCGCGATCTGCCGCTGCTCGCCCGAGGCCAGATCCTTGAGCCCGATCTCCCCGGCCGACAGGTCCCGATCTCCCAGCACCAGTGCGTATTTCGCGCCGGAGCGATCGGCGGCCTTCATCGCACCCTTGACCCCGCGCCCGCCGTAGGCGATGTCGACGCGAATGCCCGCGGCCCGCAGCTTGGCGGCCAGGACGACCAGGCGCTGGGTCGCGGCATCGCCCAGCGGTACCCCGAACACGTCCACGCGCGCCGGATCCGCGGCGGTCTTGCCCTCGGCCTGCAGGGCCAGGACGGTCCGGTCCACACCGAGACCGAAGCCGATGCCCGAGAGCGGCTGCCCGCCGAGCTGCGCCATCAGCCCGTCGTAGCGTCCGCCGCCGCCGATGCCGGACTGCGCGCCCAGACCGTCGTGCACGAATTCGAACGTCGTCTTGGTGTAGTAGTCCAGGCCGCGCACCATCCGCGGGTTGATCGTGTACGGCACGCCGAGCGCATCCAGGTACCCGAGGACCTGCTCGAAGTGCACCTTGGCCGAATCGGACAGGTGGTCGAGCATCAGCGGGGCGGCCGCGGTCAGCTCACGCACCTCCGGGCGCTTGTCGTCGAGCACCCGCAGCGGGTTCAGCTCGGCGCGGCGACGGGTCTCCTCGTCCAAAGGGAGCCCGAACAGGAACTTCTGCAACAGTTCCCGATACTGCGGGCGGCAGGTGTCATCGCCCAGCGAGGTGATCTCGAGCCGGAATCCGTCCAGACCCAGCGACCGGAACCCGGCGTCCGCGACGGCGATCACCTCCGCGTCCAGGGCCGGATCGTCCACACCGATCGCCTCGATGCCGACCTGCTGCAGCTGGCGGTAGCGCCCGGCCTGCGGACGCTCGTAGCGGAAGAACGGACCCGCGTAGCACAGTTTGACCGGCAGTTGGCCGCGATCGAGGCCGTGCTCGATCACCGCGCGCATCACGCCCGCGGTGCCCTCGGGCCGCAGCGTGACGCTGCGATCGCCGCGATCGGCGAAGGTGTACATCTCCTTGCTGACCACGTCGGTCGACTCTCCGACGCCGCGCGCGAACAGCATGGTGTCCTCGAAGACCGGCAGCTCGATATGCCCGTACCCGGCCAATCGCGCCGACCGCACGAGCGCGTCGCGCACGGCGACGAATTCGGCGGAACCGGGCGGGACGTAGTCCGGGATCCCCTTCGGGGCATTGAAGGTGCTGGTCTTGGTCACGATCGTCCAGTCTCCCCTACCGCGCCGCGGCAAGTCCAACCAGATACCGCGACCGGTCCAACCGATCTTGGTCACGTATCGCATCCGAGCTCGACCGCGTGCGATGCCTCGGGCCGCAACCACCGCCGTGCCCGGCGGCGAAGCGTCTGTGTCCGGCCGGGACTCGTCCGCGAAGCGCTAGGCTCAGCCGATAGACCTGCAGGTTTTTAATTCTCAGGGCGCCGAAAACAGACCGGAGCGGAGCGGGGGCCAATGGACACAGCTTTTAATGGCAGACTCATGCCCTGAAACCGCAGACCTTATACGGGAGGAACCGGTAGTGCCGAGCAACGAACAGCGAAGGGCAGCGGCGAAACGCAAGCTGGAGCGACAGATCGCACGGCGGGCCGAGCGGGCCCGGCGGCGCAAGCAGCTCACCATCGCGGGGTCCGTGCTCGGCGTGGTCGTCGTGGTAGCGGCCGGTTTCGGGATCTACTACCTGACCCATAACGACGACAACAGCAAGAATTCCGCCTCGGCCAGCAGCACGACCACCGACGCCTCGCTGTCGAACACTCCCCAGGCCGCGCCCCCGCCGAAGCCGAATCCCCGCGCGGCGACGGTGAGCTGCAACTATCGCGACGGCGGCGAGGTGTCCAAGAAGGTGGACAAGCCGCAGACCGCGGGCGTCTCCACGGCCGGCAGCCCCAAGGTCAGCATCGACTCCACGCAGGGCCCGATCGGGATCACCCTGAACCCGGCCGCGGCGCCCTGCACGGTGAACAGCTTCGTCAGCCTGGTGAAGCAGCACTACTTCGACAACGCCCCGTGCCACCGCCTCAGCACCGAGGGCCTGAAGATGCTGCAGTGCGGCGACCCGACCGGCACGGGCAAGGGCGGTCCGGGGTACGAGTTCGACAACGAGTACCCGACGGACCAGTACGGCAAGGACGATCCTGCCGCCCAGAACCCGGTCCTGTACAAGCGTGGCGTGGTCGCGATGGCCAACGCGGGCACCGACCCGTCCGGCGCCGGCACCAACGGCAGCCAGTTCTTCCTCATCGACGGCGACTCCCCGCTGCCGCCGCAGTACACCATCTTCGGAACCGTCGACGCCGCAGGCTTGAAGACCCTGGACAAGATCGCCGCGGGCGGTGACGACCACTCGATGGACAACTCCGCGGGCGGCGGAAAGCCGAACCTGTCGGTCACCTTCAAGTCCGCCACGGTGAGCTGAGGTCCGAGCCGGAGCGGAGATCGCGGGTTTCGCTCCGGCCCCAAGGCCTTTCACGCGTGTCGCTCGAGCATAGAAGATCCGGTTTCGGGCATCCTCCTTGTGAAAGACATCCGAAGGTTCCGGTGTATGCGCCGGAAATGTGCGTTATATGCTCTTCATGTACCCAGGGGGTAAGGCAACCCTGTATTTTCACTGGTAACCTCGTAATACGGAGCACGACGTGGCGCTGTCCCCGCCTTACCCGGCGGTGCTGTTCACGCAGTGCTCCCGGTGTCCAGAATGCAGGCGGGGGCGCCGCCGCTCGAACTACCGTTCCAGTGGCGATGTCCGTGACGATGCACCACAATCATCCATAGTGATCTCACTGCAGCATCGGGGAGCAGGCCATGGCCGAGGAACTCGACGACATCGGTCGCGAAACAGCGGCGATTATGAGGCAAATGTTGCAGCTTGCGACTCTCGTCGCGCTGCGCACCCGGGAACGAGGGCAGAAGGAGGCCGAGGCTCGCGTCAAGGTCACCGAGGCACGCGTCAAGGAGGGCCGCGAACTTCAGCTTCGTGAGGCCCGCGAGGCCAAGGCCAAAGACCCGCGCAACCTCGAGCTGTCGCGCATGCTGGAGAAGCCGCCCCTGGAAAAGGGCATCTCCCTGGAGAAGGACCGCTTCGCCGAGCACGCCAGCGAGGCACGCAGCGCCGCACAGGCACAGGCCGCGTCCCGCTCGCCCCTGCGGTACGACTCCAGCGAACGACGCAGCGCCCTGGCACAGCATCTCGAACGCATCGGCGTCGCACCCGAACTCGCCGCGGTGCGGATGCTCATGGAGGTCGGTCAGGCACAGCCCGCGTCCGAGGCGGTACGCACCGTTCCCGAGGACAACAAGCGGCTCAATCAGGCTCGCGAGATCGAGGGCCGAGGGCTCGCGCGCACGCGCACCTAGGTCCCGGCTCGCACGACCGAGGCCACGTACAGACACACGCTCTATTCGTCGTGGCCCCTGGTGGGGTCGCCTGCACGATCTCACCGCGGCGCGAATCGCCCTGTGCTCCAGGCTGTTTCCATGGCCAACCACCCGTTACGCGCGGCCGTCCGGGACGACGCGGCATAACGCCCGATCGGATCGCTCGCAGCCGTACATCAACGTCATGCCGCCGTCGGCAGATTCCAGGCTCGAACGCCGTGACGCACCGGCCGAAGAGCCCACGCCGCAGCGTTTTCCAACGGCTCAGTTACATCCGGTCATTCCCCGCGCGGCACACCGACGTTCGCGTGCTCTCCCGCCCGTTGCCGGCGCCGGGATACCCCAGCGGACCGCGCGGGACTGCACCGCTAATCGAAACCCTTCCCCCACAACGCAATCGGTTCAGATCTTGTATTCGTCGTCGGCAGCCTCCGGATTGCTGAACATCCCCGGCTCGGACTGGGCGATCGGGAGCGGGCTGAGCAGATCCTTGTGGCCGTGCCGCGCACTGCAATAGCGGAACGGCCCCGTCGGCGCGAACAGCTGCTTCATCTGCGGGTCGGCGTGGTCGAGGAACCACTCGCTCAGGCCCGTCGCGCCCTCCAGCCGAAAGTGCTCCCAGGACCGCCACAGCGCATCCAGGCGCGCGACCGCCTCGGGATGCTGCCACCACTCCGGGCACCACACCGTCTCGGTGGTGTCGGTAACCTGCCGCTGATAGGTCATGCTCAGGTAGTTCTCGACGAACTCGACCACCGAGTGGTAGACCGTATCGCTCGTCTCGGCGAACATGCCCGACGGCGGCGTGCGAAGCGGTAACGGCGCCAGCAGCTTTCGATGCCCGTGCCGCGCGCTGCAATATTTGAACGGTCCGGCCGGGTCCAGGAGTTTGGCCATGTGTGGATCAGCATGATCCACGAACCAGATGCTCAGGCCCGTACGCGGATTGCGACGGAAGTGCTCCCACGCCCGCCACAGCGCGTCGAGGCGGATCACCGCCTCGGTGTGCTCCCACCATTCCGGGCACCACACGGCGTCGGTGGTGTCGGTGACCTGGCGCTGGTACACGTAGCGCAAGTAGTTGTCGACGAACGCCGCGACGTTTTTGTAATGAGTGGGTGGCGACTCCTTCGGCGCACTCACAGGGGCTGGACCTCCTCCGGCTGGCCGTACTGCCGTGTCTGATCGACGGCGGTGAGCGCGCGCTCCTCCACCAGGTCGCTCATCTGGGTCCGCCCACGACCGCCGGGCTCGTAGCGCTTGATCGACTCACGCACCGCGTCAGCGTACTCGCCCTCCCACCACGGCACGGTCCGCACCAGCACGGCCGGGGCGCCCGAGGTGAAGACGACCACGCGCCCGCGGGGCATCGTGATCAGAGCGTTCACGTTCAAGGTGCGAGACGAACCCAATGACCGCGAATAGCTCTTGCCGCCCTTGGATTCGGAGACCGACCCCGAGATGGAGTCGTAGTCGCCGATCGCCTCGGACCGTTCGGTCAGGAATTTGATGTCGTCGATTCCGCTACCGATGACCTTGATGTTGGCGGCCGACCACAGCGCCTCCATCCCGTCCTCGCCCCAGCAGCGCGCGCCCTGGGCCCAGGACTGCAGCACCGTCATCACCACGATGCCGCGGGAGCCGAAGTGGCTGTACTGCTTCGGCAGATCCTTCCACCGCACCACGTTGGCGGCCTCGTCCAGGACTGCGAGCAGCGGAACTCGCAGGCGGCCGTGCGGCATGCCGGTGGCCGAGCGCATCGCCACATCGATCACCGCCGCGGTCAACGCACTGACCAGCGGTGCGGCCGACCCGCGGCCCTCCAGGGAGAGGCTGTACAGGGTGCCGTTGCGCTCGAGGAATTCCAGTTCGTCCAGTTCCCTGCGATCGCCGCCCGGAGTGATCCAATCGTGCACGTTGGACATCTTCAGGCAGCCGATCATCTTCTTGGCCGTGCCGAAAATGCCGCTCTTGGTGCGCGGATCGACGTTGTACTGGGAGGACAAACTCGATGCGGAACGCCCCAGGTCCGCCACTCCGGCCCAGAACGCGCTGGCCTGTCGCAGGATCTCGATCGGCTCCGCGAGACCGGGGTTGGTGACCCATTCCCAGACCTGCATGATGTCGCGCTGCGCGACGGCCGCGGCCAGGAACAGGTTCGCGAGCAGGTCTTCGGCCTCGGCGTCGAAGTACTTGTCGCCCTTGCCGTCCAGCCCGTTGTCGGCGTCGGCGAAATGACCCGCCAGCTGTGCCGCGCGCATCTCGCAACCGCGGCTGCGCGCGTCGACCCAGCGCAACGGATCCCAGTACCAGGTGACCGGCTCGTCGATGTCCAGCGCGACGCCCTGGGGGTCGAAGACGAAGACGTAGCGCGGGTCACCCTTGCGCTCGCGCACACCGCGCGTCGCATCCACCACGTCACGCTTGTTGGAGGTGGCGATCACCGGACCGATCGCGGACAGGATCGCCGGGATGACCCGCGAGGTCGACTTGCCCTGGCGCGGACCCCAGATGTCGATGTGCAGATCTTCGTAGGAGCCGTACAGCGGAATGCCCTCTGCCACCGAGACTCCGATCGGAACGCCGGGCGAATCGTTGTATCCCAGGCCCTGATTGCGGCCGATCTCGCCGAACAGCTCCGCGCCGGAACCGGATCCGACACCGAGCTGCTGGGCCTTGTCCCGCACGCCCTGCTCGGTGAGCGCGGCGATGGTGCCGCCCTGGCCCATGTACTGGGCCTTGGCGTCGATCGGGAGCTTGCCGCGGCCGGCGCGCTTCTTCAGCTCCGCGCGTACGATCAGGTACCCGATCAACAGCACGATCACCAGAATCACGATCACCGTGGCGGGGAAGGGCCAGCGCAGCTTGCCCTTCGCCAGGCCGATCCCGAGCGCGATCGGATTGATGGGGAGGGTCTGCTTGGGTGTGGACAGCATGTTGCCCACTTGCAGTGCCACCCACAGCGTTCCGAAGACCGCGAAGCCGAGGTAGACCAAAATCAGGGTGACATCGGGACCCGGTATTGCCGGGTCCTTTACCGGTTTCGCCATCTCCGCCTCCTGGGGTGACCGTTGACGTTGGTGCCGCTCAACGGAATCCGTCGAGCCGCCAGCCGCCGGCCGTCCGCACGACGGTCGCGATGACCGTCGCGGGCGGTAGCGCCTCACGATGACCGTCGGGGTAGACGGCGCTCTGCTCGATTCCAATCTTGTACTGCTGGTGATCCGGATCGCCGGTGTCCGGCGCCTTCTCTCCCGACGCGAAGGCGAAGGCCTCGACCTTCACCCCGGCCTTGGCCCACTCCGCCCACTGCAGCGAGGCTTTCGGCATCTCGGCCGCGGTGGTCGGGGTATCCAGGGTGCGAATGAGGTTGGGGCCCAGCCATTTGCGCGCCCGGGACAATGCCCCGCCCTGCGTCTCCGTCGCCGGATACCAGGTGTAGATCTCCTTCAACGCCGCCACCGCCACGCCGTCGGGAGTGCTCGGATCGGGCGGCGGAGCCGCCTCCAGCTGCCGCACGGTGGAGGTCGGCGACTGGACGGAATCGGACCCCGAGCCGCCGCTGCTGCACGCGGCGGCCGACACCGCAACGCTCACCACCAGCATCACCACCAGACTCGCATCTCGACCGGCCACCACGGCCCTGCCGCCCGGCCACCGAAGACGGTGTGCCAGACCATGTATCCAGGCTATCGGGAGGGACCGACAGTTCGCAGCTATCGGCGCGTCGGTTACCTCGGCGTGTCCGGTGGGTCCGTCGTTCACATCATCCTCCGCATCCGGGCATCGCCGGGGATCTGCGCCTGACCGACCCCGGACGGATCGGCGGCCCGCAGCATCCGGCCGCTGCCGAGGTAAATGCCCACCTGCGCCGGGCCGCGCCGGCCGAACCGCGAAAACACCAGATCACCCGGCCGTGCCGAGCGCAACGGAACCTCCGCACCCATCTCCCACTGCTGTTCGGCCGTGCGCGGCAGGTTCACCTGTCCCGAGGAGGCCGCGAAGACGGCCGCCGAGGTCAGGCCCGGACCGTCCAGCCCGCCGTCGGTGGGCCCGGCCGGGCCGCCGCCACCCCACACGTACGGGGTGCCGACCCACTGCTCCGCGGCCTGCACGACCGCGTCGCCGCCCGACTGCGTGCCGGGTTCGAACCGGCCGGTCGATCCCGGCGCCCGGTACCGCGGCTCCATCGAGAGGATATTCGTCACGTACGGCTGGGTCTCGGTGAAGTGCGCGGGCACCTGGTCGGGCATACCGCCCGAGGCCAGCACCGCGCCCTCGCCCGCGTTGTAGGCGGCGAGCGCGAGCGGCACGACGTCGCCGTGCACCTTGCCCTGTCCGATCCAGCCCTCGATTCGGTGCGCCAGCGAGCACATGTAGCGGCCCTGGGCGATGATCGCATCGCCGTCGTCCCACAGGCTGGGCGAGCCCCTGCCGTCCACGTCGAGCAGGAACGGCCTGCCGTCGTCGGGATCGATGGATGCCGCTGTGCCGGGCAGGAATTGGGCCAGGCCCTCGGCGCCCGCGGGCGAGGTCAGCCCGCGCTGGAAGCCCGATTCCTGCCGCCCCTGGGCGGCCAGCAGCGACGGGGTGATCTCCGGGCAGATCGAACCCGCACGGCGATACCAGATTTCCAGGTCCGCGGGCACCGTGCCATCGGCGAGAGCGCCCCCCGCGGTGCCGAAACCGCGGCTGCACAACGGATTCACCGAATTCGGCCACGCTCCACCGCTGGCCTGCGGGGTGGGTGCGCCGTCGAGCCAGGGCAGCGGGTCGATCTGCTTGCCACCGGTCAGCCGCCCGCCCGGCACGATCTCGAAATGCAGGTGCGAGCCCGAGGATTCACCGGCCGAGCCGACCGCGCCGATCTGCTGACCGGCGCGCACGGTCTGGCCGACGTGCACCCGCACCCCGCTGGTCCATTCGTGCCCGTACACGGCCGAGAACGGACGACCATTGACATCGGTCGAGTCGATGACGATCCAGTTGCCGAATCCCGAAGCCGGACCGGCCGCTACGACGGTGCCGTCGGCGACGGAGTAGATGGGCGTGCCGTCCGGGGCGGCCAGGTCCACGCCCAGGTGCGTGCCGCCGCGGGCGCCGAACGGATCCGACACGTAGAACGTGCCCTGCGGCAGCGGCCAGGTCCGGTGGATCGGGGCCTGGACGCCTGCCGCCGCCTGGGGCTGATCGTTTCGCGGATTCACCGCCGCCGCGGGGGAATTCGGCAGCTGCGACGCGACCGGGCCCGCGGCCCGCGGTGTGGTCGGCGCCGGCTGGCCGGGCGTATTCGTCACTGCCGCGGGCGCATTCGCCACGCTGCTACCGGGCGCGGCCGTATCGGGCGCCTGCGCGTCTCCCGACGGCGACCCGCTCGGGGTCGCGGAGCCGCTACTCGACACCGTCGGCTGATCCGCGCAGTCGTCCTCTGACGACGGCAGCACGATCACCATGATCAGCGTGATCAGGGCGATCACGCTCCCGAAGCCCACCCACAGCAGCGATTTCGGATTCACCGCACCCCCGTGCGGTTCCCCCGACCGGATGTGGCCGCCGGTTCGGCGCGGCGCTGGGCACCGATCATGTGGTGCGCTTGGTGTCGTTGAGCGTCTCGACCAGGGTGCGGTTCATCTCCGCCGCGGCGGCCAGCTGCTGTTGCAGCAGCGCCACCTTGCGGCGCAGCGCGCTCGTATCCATCCGGTCCAGGCCCGGGCCCTCCGCGGCACGCACCCAGTTGCGGACCGAATTGGTGTGCACGCCGATCTGCTCGGCCACCACCCGGCACGCCTCGGATTCGCTGCGCAGCTTACCCGTCAGCGCGATCACCTGCTCGACCGCGGCCTGCCGCACCTGCGGCGACACCCTGCGATAGGACCTGTGCGGCATCATCCGGCTAACCTCCCCGACGGCCGCATTCGCGAATTTTCCTGCGCCACCGCGTATCCGACTCTCACGCGGCACTCCCTTCGTCATCGTCGCCGCCGCCCTTGCGACCGTCACCGCGGGCTCCGCCGTTTGCGTCATCGCCGCCGCCGCCCTTGCGACCGTCACCGCGGGCTCCGCCGTTTGCGTCATCGCCGCCGCCGCCCTTGCGACCGTCACCGCGGGCTCCGCCGTTTCCGTCGCCGCCGCCGCCCTTGCGACCGTCACCGCGGGCTCCGCCGTTTCCGTCGCCGCCGCTGTCCACGCTGTAGGTATCGTCCGGACCCGCCGTGTCGCCGTCACGCCGGGCGGTGGGTTCGTTGAATTCGCTGAAACGCTGGTTGGTTTCGTGAATTCCGCTTTCCTTCTCCGAGATCGTGAATTCCATGTGGAAGGGTATGCCGGGCCGGCGATCCTCGCCGATCTTCAGCAGGAATTTGCCGGTGCCCGGCGCGGGCGGGCGTGTCTGGCCGGGCTTGAGCGCCTCGCCGGTCAGGGCCTGCGGCGCGGACCATCCTGTCACCATCTCCTCCTCCGCCGCGGTGAAGGGGATCGTCGAGTCCAGGCGCTTGATCTCCTCCGGCGGCAACGCACCGAAGATCTTCGCGCGGGCTCGCTCGAGGAAGCCGAGCGCCTTGGCGATCGCCGCCTCCGACCCCAGCGACTGCAGGTCCTTGATGGTGTGACTGATCATGATGAGCGAGGTGGCCAGGCCGCGCTGCAGGCGGGTCAGCTCGTCGACGCGGTCGACCATGAAGTCGCCCAGGCCCAGCACCTGCCACAGCTCGTCCATCACGACCTGGAAGTAGCGCTGCGCGCCCAGGTCGGCGTCGGCGAGCACGTGCGCCGCCTCCACCGAGGCGAAACCGTCGGCCCAGCAGGCCAGCATGACCGCGGCCTTGAGCTTCTTGTCGCCGGTGGGGACGTGCGAGACGTCGATGCAGACCGCGACGGCGGTGGTGTCGATCGGCGTGGTCGTCTGCCCGTTGAAGACCGCGCCGAACGGGCCCTGGGTGAGCGCGCGCAGCGAGCGGCGCAGCCCCTTGATCGACTCCTGGTATTCCTCCGGGGTGTCCGCGCCGGCGTCGAGCATCAGCTGGTCGCCGCCCTCGACGATCACCTCGAGCAGGTTGTCCATGATCGGCGGGTTCTCCGGCGCGAAACCGCTGCCGGGCCGGTACAGGATGCTCAGCGCGGTGGAGATCAGCGTCTCCTCGAAATCCCGGACCCGTGCGCCGCGAACGAGTTCCACCAGCCCCGCGATCAAGGTCACCTGCCGCGCCCGCAGCTCCTGGGTGACCTGCACCTGCAGCGCGGGCATCCCCTCCAGCATCGGCACGATCATGCCGAGCACCCCGCCCGCCAGCGGATTCAGCTTGCCGTGGCCGTAACCCAGGTCGATGACCTGGCCCCCGACCATCTCCACCAGCCTGCGGTAGTCCGGCTTGACGTCGGCCAGGATCAGCGGGGTGATCCCCTGCGCGACGCCGCCCAGCACGATCCGGCGCACCAGCGAGGATTTACCGAAACCGTTGAGGCCCAGTACGAACAGGCTCGGCGCGGTGATGAAGCTGCCGCGCATGAACCAGTTCATCGGGTCGAAGCAGACCGGCGCGCCGGTGTGCAGGTGCGAGCCCAGCGGCGTGCCGATCAGCGGGGCGCCCGCGCCGACCGACCACGGCCACAGGCCCGCGACCTGCGCCGTGGTGGCGCGGTACTCGACGGGGCGGCCGACCACGTTCATCCGGCCACCGCCCGCGCCCAGGTAGCCGCGATCGGTCAATTGTGCTGTCGTGCGGTCGAATCCGTCCTCCTGCACCGCCTCGATGCGGGCGGCCGCATTGACCCGTCGCAGGTCGTCGGTGCGGATACGGAAGGCCGCCCAGGCCGCGCGCAGGCCGTTGCCCTCGCGCGCGGTGGCCTCGAGCCGGGCGCGGGTGATGTCGTCCAGCAGCGACGGGCCCTGCTGACGCTGCTTGGCGTTCTTTCCCGTGCGACCCTGCTTCCTTCCGGCCGCGCCGGAGCCGTTGCGCCCGCTCGTACCGGACCGGCGGGAATCCGTTCGGGACCGGTCGCCGTCGCGATCGGTGACCCGCCGCCCGTTCCGCTCGGAGACCGGCGCCCGGTTGCGAGTAAGATGTTCGGCGTCGGCCCGCTCACCTCGGCCGCGCGAGGATCGCCGGGAACCGTTGCCGGACAGCGCATCCGGCTCTTGTGCCCGTCGATCGGCCTGGTCGCGCGGCGAGCGCTGACGCTGCCCCGGTTGCCCGTCCCGCATCTGCTCATACCCTCTCCCGCGCCGTTCCTGGCCACCGCGCACACCGGTGGATGGTGCCTCGGCCCGCCCCCCGCCACGAGCGGCACCGGCGGGCGGCACACCGCCGGACGCCGTCGCCGCATCCTCCGGTTCGGATCCGTTCCGCGCCTGCGTATCGCGCCGCGCGTCCGGACGCGCGGTCTCCACGACCGCCGTACTCACCGATTCGGCGGGCTGCTCACGGGCAGAACCGGATTCGAGCGCGAGTTGTTCGGACGGCCCCTGATCGCCGCGGCTCGGGGCGTCGGAGCCGGGGGTACGGCGATCGCCTGCTCGACGCTCCGAGCCCTGCGGTCGTCCCGGATCCGCTGCCGCCGACGCGAGCTCGCGACGATCGGCGATATCGCGGCGCGACCGGCGATCGGCCGATCCGGCACGTTCCTCGTGGTGCGTTGTACCCGAGGCGATCCCGTCGGCCTCGGAGACCTCGCGGCGCGGCCTCCGGGCACTCGCGGACCGATCCGGCTGCGCCGCAGGTGAATCGGACCGGTCGCGACCGGTTCCCTCGCGCCGCGCGCCGTACCGGTGCGTCTCGGCGGCTCCGCGCTCGGCGGTGTCGCGTTGCCCGGCACGGGATCCCGTCGCACCGCTGCGGCCGCGACCGTTCGATTCCCGTTCGGCGGCAATGCGGTCGTGTCTCTCGGCATCCCGGCGCGGGCCTGTCTCCGAGGATCCCGCACGCGCGCCGGCATCGCGCTGCGCGTCCAGGGAACGCCCTCGGCCCGAGGCGCTTTCGCCCCGCTCACGGCGCGGACGCAGCGGGGCGTCGTCCCAGTCGGCAGGCATGTTTGTGCGCGGCTGTCCGGGCGTGTACGCCTCGACTCCCCACTCGTCCTCACGCCGCGACCCGCGCCGGGTGGGGATCGGATTGCCCGTATCCACCACCCGCTCGCGGTAGCGAGGCGGCGCGCCGCGCGAGCGGATCGGCGCCTCGCCGTCGTCACCTGCCATGCGAGCTCACCCCGCCAATGCTTTCGGAATGGTCGCGTGCTCCGGCAGGATCACGCCGCACCCGAGCGAGGCCGCGAAGGCCGCCGCCTGGTAGCGGTAGCACCGCCGGATCTTCAAGCGCGCCTGCGTGGACAGATCGCGCGTGATGGCCTCGATGCGCGGCAGATCCCCGCGCAGGGGTTCGGTGATGGTCACCAGCGCGCCGAAGCGGGTCACCCCGTGGCCCCGGGCCTGCTCCTCCCGGGCCTGCTGGGTGGCGCCCACCCGCAGCGTCGCGGCCGCCGAGACGACACCGCGCTCGCTCTGCTGCGCCACCAGCGCGTTCTTGTAGTCGTCGTCGACGATCTCCGCGGCATCGGCCGCCGAGTGCGGCCGGTACACGATCGCGATGCGCTTGCGCGGCACCTCAGGATTGGGCGCCAGCAGCCGCTGCAGCACCCGCTCGTCCACCGCGCCCTCGGGGGCGGTGTCCATCTCCCAGGTGACCGACCGGCCGCCGTCGTGCAGGAAGTGATCCCAGCGCTCCTCGTGCGAGACCGGTCCGGCATCGGCCCAGTCCAGGCCGTGCCCGCCCGGCTCGCCCGCGGCCACCTCCAGATCCGCCTGCGCCGCAGGATCATACGAGCGCCGGATGAATCCGATCACCTCGTCGGCCGACATCGGCTGCGCCCGCACGCCGGCCTCGGCCAGCGCCGCGCAGATACCCGGCAGCCGCCGGCCGATCTCCACCGCCTCCTCCGCGGGATTCTTGCGGCGCTCGGCGGTGGTGGCTTTGAACGTGATCGCCACCCGCGGCAGCAATTGCACACGCTCCTGCGGCAATTCGGTGGCCAGCTCGTACATCACCTGCTGCGCCAGGTCCGGGGCCTGGGGGTGGGTGATGGTGGAAACCTCTGTCAGCAAACGGTTTCCGGTCTCGGGGACGGTATCGATCACCGGGACGACCGCGATGATGTCCGAGGTCTGCCCGAGCGAGGCCAGGAAGGTGCCCCAGGCTGAGACCCAGCGGTCGATCACCGGCTGATCGACCGCCTCGTGGCCCTGCGGCCACGCCCGCAGCACGACCGTGTACTGCCCGAACTGCGGCAGGTGGATCATGCCGAAGCTGTAGCCGCCCGCGTCGATGCCCTCGTACAACTTCGAGGGCGCCATCAGTCCGGGCAGCCGCGCGACGCCGCCGGGGATGCGGGAGAACCGGCCGCCGCGATAGACGTGCTCACCCTTGCCGCGGCCGCGTAGCCAATGGAACATCATCAATCCCGTCTCGTAGCCCGAGCGGCCGTTGGACCGCCACACCAGGGGAAGCATCACCACCACGCCGACGCCGCCGACGACGAACGCGGGTTTGGGTCCGGCCACCAGCGCCGTCAGCAGGGCGGTGATGACCACGACGAAGCCGAGCACCGTCTCGCCCCACCGCAGGCCGAAAAGGCCCGCGCTGCGCGGCTTCTGCCAGAGCCCGTACGAGCGCCGCTCGTAGGTTTCGGTCGTCGTCATCGTGGAATGGTGCTCCTGCCGAGGTCGGGCGAGCGGTTCGCCCAGGTGTCACCGGCCACGTCACCCATGGCCTCGTTGGCCCGCTGCAGCGGCGCGGTCGCGGCGCGGGCGGTCGCGATGCGGTTCATCACGCGGGACGGACCGGACGGCGCCGAGCCCGTACCCTGGGCGTTCCCCGGCGGCGCGGCCGCGTTGCCACCGCCGCCACCGCCGCCACCGCGCGGCGGGGCCGGACGGGGAGCTCCGCCGCCGCGCCCACCGGCGCCGCCCGGCGGCCGCGGGCGTCCCCCGCCGACGTATCCGGGTGAGCCCGACGCCGCCGCGCCGCGGAACGCCACGGCCTTGGTGCCGACCGCGCCCAGCGCCATCGCGCCGAGGACCACGCCGCCCGTGGCGCCCAGGCCCGAACCGCCCTGACCGACCATGCCCACCGTCGGCGCAATTAGGCGCATCAGCGTCGGCAGCACGAACGCGACGCTGCCCAGCAGCACGATCGCCACGAGCATGCGCTGCGCCTGATCGGCATCCGGGAGCCCGGCCGTGGCCGTGGTGTCGTCGGTGTTCCCGGCGGCCAGGAACGCGATCATGTAGACGATCGCCGCCACCGGTTTCCACAACATGAACGCGATGATCCAGCTCAGCAGCTTCTGATACGACCCCCTGCCCAGATTCGTGCCCGAGGCGGCCGCGGCCAGCGGCAGCACCCCGGCGGCGACCACCAGCAGACCCTGGCGCACGATGGCCAGGATGATCTGCGCCAGCGCGCCGAGCAGGCCGACGATCGCGATGATCAGCACCAGACCGGGCGAGAACGCCTGCAGCTTACTGGTTTTCACCATCAGCTCGGCGATGTTTTTGGCCTGGCCGTTGGTAGCGTCCTGAATCACCCACGCGGAGAACCGATCCGAGGCCTGCGTGCCCGCGACGATCACCGCGCCGAGCATCCAGGAACTGAATATCACCCGCGCGAACATCCGGAACGATTCGGCGGCCTCGGCCAGCACCGCCCCGCGTCTGGCCTCGGCCAATCGCACGCCGGACAGGATGATCGAGACGATCAGCAGCAGTATCTGCACCTCGTAGGTGTAGTCGTTGATCTTCTCGAACAGCTGCCCGCCGTTGCTCAGGCGCTCGTTGGGCACCTTCATCCAGAAGGTCAGCGCCATGATCAGCGCCTCGCCCAGGCCGTTCATCAGCGAGTCGACCACCTTGCCGAAGGTCGAGTCCCACGCCTTGTCGCGCACGGCCGTGGCGGCGTCGCCGGGATGCGTGGCGGCATTGCCCGCCTTGCACGCGGCCGAGGCGGCCGCGCCGAGCGACACACCGGGTAATCCGAGGTTGTTGAGGTCGTCGTAGATCTGATTGCACGTCTGGTCGAATCCGTACGTCTGGCCGTACGCCACCGTCGGAGTCGCGATCGTCACGGTGAAGACCACCGCGAGGATCGTGACGATGCGCCTCAGCATCAGGTTCACCCCTCCCTGCGTAGAAGCGAATCGATCCGGACCAACTACCGCCATCGTCAACGTCTCATCACATCCCCTGCTCACCGCTGTGCTCACCATTTGGTCCACCCATCCAGCGAATCCACGTACTCGGTCTGATCGGTGGTGGCATCGGTCGGCTTCAGATGCCAATCCCCGTTGTCCCACACCATGACCAGCCGCATCGCCGCCCACAACTGCTTGCTGTCGTTCACCGGGCCGCGGGTGGCCAGGCGGACGATCGCCATATCGTCGGCATAGTTCTCGACCTGAAATGCGTCCGGCGCCACCAGATATCGGGTGATGCGCTCGGGCTGCTGCGCGGGCAGCTTGCCGGCCGCGCGCGCGGAATCGTAGGCCGCCAGCTGCGCGGCCGAGGCCCGCACCTGATGCATGTACAGATCACGATCGGCCGGCCGGGCGTTGAGCCGGTAGGTGATCTGCGCCGCCGCCAGCACCGCACCCTGCGGGGTGTGCGAAAAGCCCACGGCCAGGCCCTTATCGATGTCGATCGGACCGTCGCTGGTGGAGAACGGCACCGAGGCGCCGTACACCCGTTGCCAGCCGCGCGCTTCGGTGGTGCCCTGCGGGGCCGCGGTCAGCCAGTCCGGATCCGACGGCTTGTGCTGCTTGCTCACGTCCTGCGGAAGCGGTTGTCCCGCAGGATTGTTCGGAATGTCGACCCGGCGGCCGAACAGGTCGACCCCCGGCGCGGCGAAACCGGTGGCGTTCGAACCCGCCGCGGGAGACGGCGCCGGAACGTTCGCCGACTGCTCGGCGCGCGAATTACCGTGCGTGACATACATGAAGACCCCGACCACGACGATCAGCGCCAGGACCGCCGCGGAGGCGATGGCGCCGAAGGAGATGCCGCGGCCCTCGTCCGCGTCCTTCTCTTTCATGTCGGAAGCAGGGTCAGCGCGATAGCGCTCGCAGAGGTGGCCACAATCGCTCCGATCAGGCTCATGACGATGCCGTGTGATGCGTCGTTGACGCCGAAACTGGAGCGCATCGCCGACCACAGCCGCCCGGCCGAGACGATCATCCAGGCCAGGCAGAACAACAGCACCACCCATAACAGCCAATCGATCAGCTGCATGATCGGCGCGAGCACCTCGGATGGGATCTGTTTGTAGGCAAGCACTCCGCGGCCCGCCCTCAGGATCCGATGGCGGCGTTCAGGATGGTCCCGGCGCTGGTGGCGACAATTCCGCCGATCATGGCGCCCGCCACCATCTTCGGTGATTCCAGGCCACCGCCGGTCCACTTCTCCCAGGCAAAGCGGCCACCCGCGTAGGTGATGCCCATGATTCCGGACAGCAGCACGAACCAGGTGAAGTAACGAACCAATTTCAGCAATTTGTCCGCGGCGGGTGGCGCCTCGGGCGTCGGATTCCCGACCTGAGCGAGAACAGCACTGTACGTCTCGTGCACAGCGAGCAGGATGGTACTCATCGAGCGTCCTTCTCCAATAGGTGAACCGAAAACAAAGCGGTGTACCGCGCGTACGCCGACACCTGAATGCCACCCCTGCGCGTGAGAACGCGACGGGCGCACAACTGCGGGGGCCATCGTTGTCACGGGGTGTCCTCTTCCTCGTATTGTGAAGCGGCACTTACCTTTTCACGAATAAGGGCAATGATGCCCGAGCCCAGCTGGTCCACCTCGTGCGGGACGGACTCGAGCACATCGACCTTCCGCTTGCGCTGCTGCGGCTGCGGATCGCCCGGCGACCACACCGGCAGCTGATCGGGCTCGACGAGGGTCCATTCCTCGTACCACGGCAGCTGCCAGACGGTGCCGGCCAGCGAGCCGACCACGTCGCGGTACCGGCGGATCTCGGCGGGTATGCGGCCCGGGCGCACCGCGACGGTGACCATGCCCAGCACCTCGCACGACCCGGCCAGGCCGGCGTGATGCTGACGCAGCAGATCGTGTGCGCGCGTGAGCCCGGAGATGGTCTCGCGGGCTACCAGGACGACGAAGGGGGATTCGCGCTCGAAGACTCCGGGCCAGCGGCGGTGCGAATCCGCCGCGGGCGCAAGCACATGCGCGAGGGTACTGGCGCCCGCGCCGCCGTGCACACCGAGCAACCACACCAGGGGGGCGCGCCCGGCACCCGGCACCGGCCGCTCCCAGATGGGCGCGCGCCGATTCTCCGGCGGCGCGATCACGCCCGCCGCGCCCGTGGGCAGGTGCTCCCCCGCGGGCGTTTCCGATGCTTTCCGACGTTCCCTCATAGCCGCGGTCATGATGCCACCCCCGCCAGCAGCGTGCGATAAGCCCTGCGTGTGTCGGTGGCAAGTGCGTTGTGTCGCACCAGTTCTCCGCGCGCGAGGTGCGGGTCGTAGGGAATCTCACGAATATCCCGGACCCAGCCCGTGAGATGTTCACGCAAATGTTCGGCTACCGGAGACTCGTCGCCGGGCAGCTGATGCGAGACCACGATCGTGGTGTCGCCGACGATGCCGCCGCCCTGGCCCTCGGTGTGGCCGCCGAATTCGTCGTCGAGCCACTCCAGGGTGACGCGCAGCCGGTTGGCCGCGTCCGCGCGTGCGGGAATGGCCAGGATCAGCGCGACCTCGGCGTCCTCGAGCAGCGGGCGCAGGTGCCGAGCGGCGATGGGGCTGCCGCCGTCGTAGACGGCGGTGTATCCCGCGTCCGCGATGGCGCGCGCGACGGTCAGATAGGTGGCGCGGCGCCGCAGCGGCGCGGCATCGCGCCACAGCAGGCCGATGCCCGAACCTGCCTGGGACAGACACTCCTTCAGCGGCGCGGGCTCGTCGTCGCCGCGGCCGTACAGCCATGCCTGCAGGCTGATCGGGCTCAGGTGCTCGTCGGCGCCGCGCAGCGCCAGATCGCTCCCGGAACTCGTCGCGTCGACCGCCACGGTCGGACCGCCGCCGAGGCCCATCTCACCCGCGATACCCAGTGCGGTCGTGGTGGTTCCGGCGCCGCCGCAGCCACCGACGACCAGGATCGGGCGCGGCGCGGAGCTTCCCGGGTCGCCGCCGTCTCCGTCGCGACGGCCCTTGCGTAACCGCACCACCGGAGCCTTCCCCCGCGCGCGGGAGCCCGCCGGGTCGCCCGCCTCGGGCGCCTCGTCGAGCCACTGGCTCCAGTCCTGTCCCATCGCCTCTGCTCTCCTCTTACCCGGCCGCGATGCCCGTGATCAGGGTGCGGCCGCCGTCCACCGTGGTGGTCACCGTCTGCTTGTCGTAGGTGGCGGGCGCGCCGCCGGGTCGTTGCTCGGTGATCTCCACCGAATACCTGCCGTCCCCGGACGGTGCAACCACGACGCAGTAGGCGGTGCCCGGCGGGACGGAATCGATGCCGCGCTGGATCTCCGCCGCCGGGGGCAGCGCGGCCCCGGGTGCGGCGACCTCGAGCGCCCGGTCGGCGGAGCGCTCGACGTAATAGGCGTGCTCGAACCACATCACGGCCTCGGGACCCGAACTCGTGCCGCCGGGTTCGGCGCCGCGCAGCGCGGCGCCGGATCGTTCGGTGGGGCACACCAGCGTGGTGCCGGTGGTGGCGCCGGTCAGCCGCACCGCCTCCGGGTGGGTGGCGAGGGCGTCGCGACCGGCCTCGTCCCGATAGTGGAGCAAATACAGAGCGAACGCTCCTGCAGCGGCGAGCACGAGGATCGCGACAATCAGCACGAGGGTGACGAGCAGGCTGCTGGGGCCGGTCTGATCGCGCAGGGTGAGAGCGGATTCACTGCCGCGGCGGGATTCCCGGCGCGCACGCGCGGCCTCGCGCCGGAGCTGCGGAGACATAGCCGCACCCGGACCGTCGGCGGGCCGGCCGGACGAGTCGCCGAGAAGTCCGCGCAGGCGGGAGAGGCCGAGGCGACCGCGGCGGCCCTTCGCGGGCCGCGGCGCGCTGGTCCACTCGCGGTCGTCGGCGAGCCAGTCGTCATCCATGCCCGGCCAGTCGTCGTTCTCGGCGAGCCATTCGGTGCGGGCGGGCCGTCCGGCAGTATCCCGGGCCGATCGCTTGGCGCGCCCGAGGAGACGACCTGCGGGGCCGGTGCGTTCTTCAGGGTCATCCGATTCGCGTGCCGATCGCTCGGCGGATGTCGAGTCGGCGATCTCCCTCGGCTCCGACGCGATGTCGTCGGCGGCCCGATGGGACTCGTCGTCCGATGCCGTATCCGCGCTTCGGGCCTTGGTACGCCCGTCACGGGCACGACCCGCATCGCGCCCGACCGCACGATCGTGCGACTCGGCCGAACTCTGCGCCTCGTCCTCCCGTGGGACGGCGAGGCGGCCACCACGAGGCCGTCCGGAACTCCGGTTCGATACGGGCTCGGGGTCGTCGTCACCCGGCTCGGCCTCGGCGCGGCGGGCCGCTGAGCGGCCTTCCGCGGCACGGCGGCGCGGTGCGGAGGCGGCGTCCTCGTCCCACGGGAACTGGACCAGCTCGGCGTCGCGGGCCGGGTAGTCGTCGCCGGGACCGGGCGCGTGGTCACCTGATACCCAGTCCGACCAGCCGCCCACGAACTCGCTGCGCCGGATGCCCGATTCTCCCCAGAACGGGATGTCGAACGGTTCGGGTTCGGTCTCCCGGATGTAGTGCGGGTATCCGCCCGCGCCGCCCTGCGACATGGCCTGTTCGAGGTCGGGATCGGTGCGTCCGCTCGGCGCCGCGGCGTCCTGAGGCTCGACGGCGGGGAACCAGCGACGCAGGTCTTTGTACGAGTTCAACATTCCCCCATCCCCGCGGAGCCTGGCGCGTCGTGCAGCATCGTCGGACCCTCTCGGCGATCAGTTCGTGGAGAACGGGCGGTCATCTTGGAAATCGGCGGCGGTCCGGACCGGTGCCACGCCGTCGGAGGCGGCATTGCCGCGGCCTGTCCCGAACGGAAATTCTCCCGTACGTGACGAATTCGGCGAACTCGACGCGCCGACGACGCGCCGTGAGATTCCCGCAGCCCCACGGAAAAGACCGGGACACACGTCCAATTCGGGAACGCGGCCCCCCGGTGGATCGGGCCGCGCACACCGCGCCGGGACGGGGTCGACAACCGGTCCCGAACGCCCGGTTCCGGGTGCGAATGCGGAACGGCCGGACCGGGAATCACTCCCGAACATGCGGATTCGCCTGGTGGCCAGGCACGATCGAACCGCGCCGCCCGCCAGGCCCGCGCGGATCGACGTACTCGTCTGTCCGGCGACTGCACCGATGGCGCGAATTGCCAAGGCGGACAGGGCTGGACGTGGACGGAGCCGACTGTCCGGCCGGGGCCGGGCGGCGAGCCACGGATACGCCTCGCCTGTGGAGCGCTCCGGGGCACTCACGATCGTGGTCAGCATGCTCCAGGTTGTGCGCGCGGTCGGCATCCTGCGACCCCCTTAACCAGCTGTGTGCAAGGCCTTCGGTGGGCGGTCGGACACGGCGGAGTGAGAGCAAGTGGTTATCGGATCGAGTTGCCGCCGTTGCCGGGTGAGCCCCGAAACGCAATAGACCGTAACAGAATCCGGCGAACTCCGCAGGGCAACCTCCACAACGCCGCCACATACCGGGAAGATCCACGTCACAGCGGCGACCGACCGAAAGAATTTCCCAGCGCTGGCGATACCCTGCGGTTCCCTTAGCAACAATCGAGCGATCCACCACCGAAACAGGCACTCGATGAATGAAACAGGCAATTGCGATGCCGAATAGTTGCCATTCCGTGAGCTTTCGGCGAATGATCCCTCGGTTCACCAATTAAATAGCCCTATTTCATACTTAGCCGACAATTTGCTTTTCGTTGGGCCGGTGGCCGTCGAAGGGGGTCTCGAACGCCCTGCCGGACCGAACCGGGCAGACTGTCGGCATGGCCGACTTACCCGTGGCAGCTGTGGGATGCGCATTCATCGGCGCGGTGATGTTCGCCGTGTCGGCGGTGGCGCAGCAACGCGCGGCCGCCGATGTCCCCGAGGGCGAGGCGCTGCTGGCCCGGCTGATCCGCAATCCCCGCTGGTGGGCGGGCATCATCGGCGACGCGGGTGGATTCGGATTCCAGGTGGCCGCGCTGGCCATGGGCTCGGTGCTGGTCGTGCAGCCGATTCTGGTGAGCGCGCTGGTGTTCGCACTGCCGCTGGCCGCGCACTACAGCGGCCGTCGCGTGACGCTGTTGATGTGGGGACAGGCGGCGGCGCTGTCGATCGCGCTCGCGGTCTTCCTGGTGGTCGGCAACCCGACCGAGGGGCACGTCGACGCGCCGTGGCGTTACTGGCCCGGACCGCTGGGATTGCTGTGCGCCCTGATCGTCGTGGGCGTCGGGGTCGCCACCGTCGTGAAGGTGCCCTCGTTGCAGGCGCTGCTGCTCGGCACCGCGGCCGGGCTGCTGTTCGGCATCTCGGCCGCGCTCACCGGGCACGTCACCCAGCTGTTCGGGCAGGGTGTGATGCCGGTGCTGACCAGCTGGCAGCCGTACACCCTGGTGGCCACCGGCGTGGCAGGGCTGTACCTGCAGCAGCGGGGATATCAGGTCGGCCCCCTGTCGGCCTCCCTGCCGGCGTTCACCGTCGCCGAACCGCTCGGCGCGGCCTTCATCGGCATCACCGTCCTGGACGAGCGCCTGCGTAGCGGCCCGCTCGGCACCGTCTTCGTCATGCTGTCGGTGGTGGTGATGTGCGTCGAGGCGATTCGGCTCTCGCGCGCGCAGGCGGCCGAGACGGCGCCACAGCCGGTTGTCCAGAAACCGACCGGGACAGTGGAGGATTCGGCGCCCACCGACGGCCCATTACCGTCCGGGTCCACTGCCGATACCGACCCCGGCCCCGACTCCCCCACGCACACCGCGGCCGAGACCACCCGCGGGCAATAACCGGATCTGTCTCGCGACCACCACCTGCACACCCGCCTCGCCGGTTCAGATGAAGTCCCGGCCGCCGTTCACCCCGACGGTCTGCCCGGTCACGAAGCCGTTGCCGACGAGCATCATGACCACATCGGCGATCTCCGCCGGCTCGCCCATACGGCCCACCGGCAGCTGGTCACCGATGCCGGCCGCCTTGAGCGGCGCGGCCATCTCCGTATCGATCGGTCCGGGTGCGACCGCGTTCACCGTGACGCCCTCGCGCCCCACGGCCGCCGCGTAGCCGCGGGTCAAACCCTCCAGGCCCGCCTTGGATGCGTTGTAGTGCACCCCCACCGCGCCGCCGGTCCGGGCCGCGACCGAGGAGACGTTGACGATCCGGCCCCAGCCGCGGGCACGCATGCCGGGCAGCACCGCCTGCGTGCACAGGAACGCGGACTTCAGATTGACCGCGAGGGTGCGGTCGAACTCGTGCTCGGTCAGCTGCTCCACCGTCCGGAACACGCCCGTCCCGGCGTTGTTGACCAGGATGTCGATCTCCCCGAACTCGGCACGGACCCGCTCGACCATCGCATCGACCTCGGCCGCGACCGACACATCCGCTCCGACCACCTTGCCCCGGCCACCGGCCCGCTCGATCTCGGCGACGACGACCTCGGCCTCGTCCTTGCGGCTGCGATAGTTGACGGCCACCGCCGCCCCGGCCGCGGCCAGCGCCTCCGCGGTCGCGCGGCCGATTCCCCGTGAGCCACCGGTGACGAGGGCCACCCGCCCGGCCAGTACCTTCTGTGCGTCCATGATTCGACGGTAGGCCCTGGAGCGCACTCCAGGTCAAGCCGGCAGCGCGTGTCCACCTGTGCCGCAGGGTATTCGGCTCTCAGCACCGTGCGCGAGCACCAGTCCGGGACGAAGATCCACACGCCACCCGGCCGCGTATCATCGTCCGCCGCGGCGGCGCACCCTGGTAGGCACCCTCCACATTGCGCACGACGTTCAGCCGGTAGCCGCGCACTATCGCGGCCACCCCCGGCGGAATCCCCGCGCGCACGCGCCCGTGAACACGGCCGATGCGGACGTCCGCAGCCTACGTCGCCGACGTCACCCGATAGACGTCGTAGACGCCCTCCACGTTGCGCACGACGTTCAGCAGGTGGCCGAGATGTTTCGGGGCGCCCATCTCGAAGGTGAACTTGCTGATCGCCACCCGGTCGCCGGAGGTCATGACCGAGGCGGAGAGGATGTTGACCTTCTCGTCGGCCAGCACCTTGGTGACGTCGGAGAGCAGGCGGGTGCGATCGAGCGCCTCGATCTGGATGGCCACCAGGAAGACCGACGACGGTGAGGGCGCCCAGGTGACCTCGATGATCCGCTCCTGCTGCGACTGCAGCGAATCGGCGTTGGTGCAGTCGGTGCGGTGGACACTGACCGCGCCGCCGCGGGTCACGAAGCCCATGATCTCGTCGCCCGGCACCGGGGTGCAGCACTTGGCGAGCTTGGCCACCGTGCCCGGGGCGCCGGGGATCTCGACCCCGGCATCGCCCCCGGTGCGCTGGCGCAGCGGGAGCGTGGAGGGCGTACTGCGTTCGGCCAGTTCGTTTTCCACGTCGCCGACGCCGCCGAGCTGGGCCATCAGGCGCTGCACGACGTGATGCGCCGACACCTGGTTCTCACCGACGGCCGCGTACAGCGCGGAGATGTCGGTGTAGTGCAGCTCGTGGGCCAGCGCGGACATCGCATCGACGCTCATCAGGCGCTGCAGCGGCAGGCCGGAGCGGCGGACCTCCTTGGAGATCTGCTCCTTACCGGTCTCGAGCGCCTCCTCCCGCCGCTCCTTCGCGAACCACTGGCGGATCTTGGCCTTCGCGCGCGGCGACACGACGAAGTTCTGCCAGTCGCGGCTGGGCCCGGCGTTCTGCGCCTTTGAGGTGAAGATCTCGACGACCTCGCCGTTCTCCAGCTGCCGCTCGAGCGCGACCAAGCGGCCGTTGACGCGGGCGCCGATGCACTTGTGCCCGACCTCGGTGTGCACGGCATACGCGAAATCGACGGGCGTGGACTTCTGCGGCAGCGTAACGACGTCGCCCTTCGGGGTGAACACGAAGATTTCCGGCGACTTCAGGTCGAAGCGCAGCGACTCCAGGAACTCCGCGGGGTCCGCGGCCTCCCGCTGCCAGTCCAGCAACTGGCGCATCCAGGCCATGTCGTCGACCTCGGCGACATCGCCGGAGTGCTTGCCCTTGGTCTCCTTGTAGCGCCAGTGCGCGGCGATCCCGAACTCCGCGGTGCGGTGCATGTCGTGCGTGCGGATCTGCACCTCGAGCGGTTTGCCGTCCGGGCCGACGACGGTGGTGTGCAGCGACTGGTAGACGCCGTACCGCGGCTGGGCGATGTAATCCTTGAACCGCCCGGCCATCGGCTGCCACAGCGAATGCACCACGCCGACCGCGGCGTAACAGTCCCGCACCTCGTCGCACAGGATGCGGATGCCGACAAGGTCGTGGATGTCGTCGAAGTCCTTACCCTTGACGATCATCTTCTGGTAAATCGACCAGTAGTGCTTGGGACGACCCTCGACATTGGCGGTGATGCGGCTCGCCGTCAGGGTATTGATGATCTCGGCGCGAACCTTGGCCAGGTAGGTGTCGCGCGAGGGCGCGCGATCGGCGACCAGGCGCACGATCTCGTCGTACTTCTTCGGGTGCAGGATCGCGAAGGCCAGATCCTCCAGCTCCCACTTGACCGTGGCCATACCGAGCCGATGGGCCAGCGGCGCAATGACTTCCAGCGTCTCGCGAGCCTTCTTGGCCTGCTTCTCGGGCGGCAGGAAGCGCATGGTGCGCATGTTGTGCAGGCGGTCGGCGACCTTGATGACCAGCACACGTGGGTCGCGGGCCATCGCGATGATCATCTTGCGGATGGTCTCCGCCTCGGCGGCGGCACCCAGATTGACCTTGTCCAGCTTGGTGACGCCGTCGACCAGGTGGGCGACCTCCTGGCCGAATTCGGCCTCGAGGTCTGCCAGCGCATAGCCCGTGTCCTCGACCGTGTCGTGCAGCAGCGCGGCCACCAGTGTGGTGGTGTCCATGCCCAGCTCGGCCAGGATGTTGGCGACGGCCAGCGGGTGCGTGATGTACGGATCGCCGGACTTGCGGAACTGATGGGCGTGCTTCTCATCGGCGACGTCGAACGCGCGCTGCAGCAGTTGCAGATTCGCCTTCGGATACAGCTCGCGGTGCACGGTGGCCAGCGGCTCGAGCACCGGCTTGACCGCCGCGATGCCGCGCTGCCCGGTCATCCGGCGGGCGAGGCGGGCGCGCACCCGCCGCGAGGCGGAGGTGGACACGACCGCCGGGCTGCTCCCGGGCTGGCGCGCCGGCATGTTCCGCGGGGTGGGGGCGGGCGCGGCGGCAGGTGGGGTGGCTGCGCCGCGATCGCCTTCGACCGATTGCCCGGCATTCGCCTTCTCCAGATGCTGAGTCATGCCACCACCTCTCCCGCCTTGACCGGAACACCCTAGCCGATGCGAACCTCCGGCTCAGACCACCAACTTTAATCCGCGGCACCGACAGCCGCCCGATCCTGAGAATCGGCGTCCGTTTCCACCACGGTCACCGGCAGTTTCCCCAGGCGGCATCGGACGAACGGTGAGTACCGCCCTGCCTGGACAACGCCGCACGTGCACCCGGAGTTCCCATAAATTCGCCGGGCATGCACAGTCGCCCGGACCCGGACCCCGCGCTCAGCGACGGCCTCACGACTCCTCGATCAGCCCGTCGCCGGTGAGCTCGATCCGCCGGGTCACCGCGATATCGTCGAGGAAGCGCCGGTCGTGGCTGACCACGATCAGCGCCCCCTCGAATCCCGTCAGTGCCTCGGTGAGGTGGGCCAGGCTCGGCAGATCGAGATTGTTGGTGGGCTCGTCGAGCAGCAACAACCGCGGGGCCGGATCGGCCAGCAGCAACATCGCGAGCGCGGCGCGCAACCGCTCGCCCCCCGACAGCGCGCCAGCCGCGACGTCGGCGTCCGCACCGCGGAACAGGAAGCGCGCCAGCTGCGCGCGCACCCGTTCGGCCGAGGCGTGCGGGGTCGCGGCCGCGACGTTCTCGAACACCGTGCGCGCCTCGTCGAAGATGTCCAGGCGCTGCGGCAGCATCCGCCAGGGCACCCGGGGCGGTTCGGCCGCGATCCGGCGCAGCAGCGTGGTCTTGCCCGCGCCGTTGCGGCCGGTGAGCGCGATCCGTTCCGGACCGGTCACCGTCAGGCTGACCACCGGACCGCATCCCAGCCGCACCTCGTCCAGCTCGAGGACGTCCTGGCCCGGATACAACCGGGTGCCGGGCAGATCCACCCGGATCTCCCGGTCGTCGCGCAGCAGCTCCTGCGCCCGGGTCAGGGTGTCCTGGGCCTGCTCCACCTTGGCGACATGGTTGTTGCGCAGCTTGCCCGCCGCGACCTGGGCCTGACGTTTGCGTTCTCCCATAACAATTTTCGGTTCACGCTTCTGCTCCTGCATCTTCTTCCCGTAACGAAGGCGCCGGTCCAGCTTGATGCGGGCCTCCACCAGTTCACGGGATTGTTTGCGAACGTCGCTGCGCGCGTCGCGGATTGCGGCACGAGCGGCGTCCTGCTCGGCCTCGATGATCTCCTCGTAGGTCGCGAAATTGCCTCCGAACAACCGGATCTCGCCGCGCCGCAGCTCGGCGATCGCGCCCATGCGGTTCAGCAGCTCCCGGTCGTGACTGACGATCAGCACAGTGCCGGGGAACTGCTCGACGACCTCGTACAGTCGTTGGCGCGCAGCATGATCCAGATTGTTGGTGGGTTCGTCGAGCAGCAGCACGTCGGGCTCGCGCAGCAGTTCGGCGACCAATCCGAGCAGGACGGTCTCTCCGCCGGACAGGCTGTCCAGGCGCCGATCCAGCTGTGCCACATCGCCCGCCAGATACCGCAGCCCGAGGCGGCCGAGTAGGGACACCGCGGATTCCTCGACATCCCAACGGCTGCCGACGATCTCGAAGTCCGCCTCGTCGCCCGCGCCGGATTCGATCCGGTGCAGCGCCCGCCGGATCCCGGCAATGCCGAGCACCTCGTCGACGCGCTGCCCGGCCGCCAGGCCGAGGTCCTGGCGCAGATAGCCCAGGCCGCCGCCGACGGTGATCGAGCCGCGTCCGGGCCGCAGCTCGCCCGCGATCAGCCGCAGGAGTGTGGATTTCCCGGCGCCGTTGGCGCCCACCAGGCCCAGGTGACCGGGGCCCAGCACGGCATCCAGGCCGTCGAAGACGGGGGTGCCGTCGGGCCAGGCGAAGGTGAGATCGGATAACGAAACAGAGGTCGTTGACATGTGCACACTCCCATGAGGTCGCGAGATATGCGGCGCGCGGGATGGCGGGCCACTCAGCGTTCACCTCAGAAGAGCAACGGCACGACTCCGATCAACGGGAACAAGACGCCTACAAAATTAACCACGAGTGTGCGATTGCGCAAGGGATTTCGGTGCCTTGCGCATCACACCCGGGAAAAGCATTGCCGCTCAGTTGATCCGGAAGACCGGGAAGCCGGGGGCGATCGCGGTCAGTTCCTCGTCGGTGGAGTCCTTGCTCACGCCCTCGAAGAACCTGCCGACCTCCCAGCCCCACTTCTCGAGGTACAGCCGCAGCATCGGCACCTTGTCCGCGTCGGCGATCTCGGTCACGGTGAACGCCTCGGTCTTGCGGCCCAGGCGCAGCTCGCCGCCCCCGGCGACGCGCATGTTGCGCACCCACTGGGTGTGGCCGCGGGGCGCCACCAGGTAGCGCGCCCCGTCGGCGGCGGTCAGCGGATTCACCGTGGTGGTGCGCCATTCGCCGGAGGTGCGTCCGCGCACCGCGAGCAGCCGCGATCCGGCCAGACTGATGCCCATCTTCGTCAGGCCGTTGATCATCTTGTTCATCACGGCCTCGGAGCCGGAAGCGGTGATGTTGCGGGTGGCGTTCATGACTTCTCCTCAGTCTGTGAGCATCGCTCTCTGTTAGGAACAGTCTGCACCCGCGACACCCACAAAGTCAAGAGCACTGCTCTCAAATTCTTGCAGTGCACTCCATAGCTCGCACCTGCGCGGTATATCCACAGGTAGAGGGAAAAAGAGGTCGACATAATGTGACGAGTCCAGCAAGCCTCGCTCCGAGCAGCAGGCCCGCGCTCGGGCGGGAGGGAAGTCGATTCGAGCAGCGAGCAGCACACGCCATCGGGCAGCGCGCTATGGCCGAACGTGTACGAATGTCAAGCGCTCCCGATGTCGCGCCGAGAACCGCGGCTCAGTCGCGCGGGGTGAGGAACTGCAGCCGGTGGTGCGTGAGGAATTCGAAGGCGGGGGCCCAATGGCCGGTGTAGACATCCTCTTCGTGCCCGACCGCATGCACCGAGGCCTCCCCGACGCGGGGGTTCTCGCACTCGATGCGGGCGTCGTGACGGCCCTGCCGCACCGGCCCGCTGTCGAGCTGCACCGTGCCGTCACGGCCGACCGCGCGCCACGGCATATCGATACCGGCGGCCGCGATGCGGCAAGACTGGCCCTGCTTCTCCCCCGAAACCTGGGCGGTGATGGTGTTGCCGCCGCGCAGGTCGGCCGACGGCGTCGCCGACGCGGTGGCCGCGCCGACGACGAGAACAACTCCGGTCGCACCGACAACGGCCGCGGTGATCCTCGTGGTGTGCTGTGATCGAACCATGGCCGCTCGAGCCTATCGGCCGCGCGCCCCGGTCACAACCACTCGCCCGAAATCACAGGCGCACAATCGAAGTCAGAGGATAATCGCCCTGACGCGAGCGGCCGTCCAGGAAGCTCAGCTCGAGCACCACCGCGGCGGCGACCACCTCCGCGCCGGCCGCGGCGAACAGTCCGGCCGCCGCCGCGAGGGTGCCGCCGGTGGCCAGCACGTCGTCCAGCAGCAGCACCTTGCGGCCCCGCAGGTCGATGCCGTCGGCGGGGATCTCCAGTGCGGCCGAACCGTATTCGAGGGTGTAGTCACGCGAGTGCACCGGCGGCGGCAGCTTGCCGGCCTTGCGCACCGCGATGACCCCCGTACCCAGCGTCGTCGCGACGCCCGCACCCAGCAGGAATCCGCGGGCGTCCACCCCGGCGACCAGGTCGGCGTCCGGCGCGCACGCACCCAGGCAGTCGATGACCGCATGAAAGCCCTCGGCGTCGGCGAAGACCGGCGTCAGATCGGCGAATCGCACGCCCGGGTTCGGAAAATCATCGTGCCACCTGGTCAGGCGCTGCACCGCGTCGGCCGCCCGCGCGGTGCGCTCCCCCAGCGCATCGGCCGATTCCACCATCCCGTGCTTGCTCATCTCGACACCCACTCCCTCATCCTGCGCCCGATGCCCGGACGGCGCACGCCACCCACCGGCGGTGCTCACCGCCGCAACACCCAGCGATCCATATTCCAACCCGCACCGGCCTTGGTGGGGCTCGCGATCCCGCTCTGCATGCCGTCACCGAATGCGATGGTGCGCGGCGTGTTGAACAACGGGACCGTCGGCATCTCGCTCCACAACAGATTCTCGGCCTCGGTCTCCGAACTGAGTACGTCGGTCGAATTGCCATCCGCGGCAAGCTGTTCCGCGATCGCATCGTAACGGCCGTTGCCGTAGTGACCGAAATTGAGCCCCTGACCGGTGCGCAGCGCCGCCCGCGCGCCCACATTCGCCAGCGAACCCGCCGGACCGGGGGCGCCCGCGGTGCCGCCCAGCACCGCGTCCACGGTGCCGCCGCCCAGCTGGGTCGGCACGAAGGTCGGCGAACCCGCGTCGACGACGTTTATTCCGGCCGCATGGCAGGCGCCGGCGATCATCGCCACGGTCTGCGCGCGCCGGTCGTCGGGTGCGCGGTAGCCGATGCGGACGGTGGGGTTCGACGCCCCGGCATCGCTCAGCGCCTGCTGTGCACCGGGCGCGTCGCCGCTGGCGTATTTGCCCGCCGGGCCGATGATCGCCGGGTAGTACACCGAATCCGCCTGCACCGTGCGCGAATTCAGCGGCCCCGCCCCGAGCCCCGACTTGGCGTCGAAACCCGGATGGCCCAGCTTGTCGAACAGCGCCTGCCGCGGCACGCACAGCGCGAACGCCCGGCGCGCCCCGGGGGAAGTGAACACGCCGACCGTGGAGAGCACCAACTGCTCGGCGCCCCGGCCGGGTACCTGCTTCACCGAAAAGCCGTCCAGGCTCAGGTCCTTCACCGAACCCGAGCCGATATCGACGACGTCGACCTCCTTGTCGGACACCTTCTTCTTCAGATCGGTGCCCTTGGGCCACACCACGATTCGCGGCGTCCGGGGCGGAACACCCCACCACTTGTCGTTCTTCACCAGCACCAGGCCGTCGTCGGCGGTGTAGGACTCGATGCGGTAGGGGCCCGACGAGGGCAGCACCTTGGGATCGATGCCGCCGGGCTTCAGATTCCAGCCGGTGTTCCAGAAATCGGCCAGCTTCTGCATCATCGCCGGATCGCCCGTCTGCACCGCCGCAACCACATTCGGCACGCCCGCGGCCTGCGCCGCGATATGGGCGGGCATCAGATCCCCGGCATTGAACAGCGTCTGCCAGTCCACGAAGTGATGTTCGGGCCGGAAGATCACCGTCGCGTCCTTGGAGCCGGCCTGGCACTCCACCCGCTCGATATCGGAGTACCCGGCGCTGGTGGCGGCGTCGAACATGGGCGCCTGCCCGCCGGGTTTGGTGAAACGGCCACTGCGTGCGGCCCATTCGAGCACCAGATCGTCACACGAGGTGGGGATCCCGTCGGAGTAGACGCCGTCCGGGTTGAGCCGGTACTGGATGGTCTGCGATGCGCCCGGCACCTGTTTGGCGGTGCCGTAATCGGTGTCGGCGATCGACTGGCCGTCCGGTCCGGTGTAGAAGAATCCGGTCAGCACCCGCGAAAAGATCGCCGCCCCACCGCCGTTCGCGCCCAGGACGGTGCCGCCGTTGTAGCTGGCCGGCACCGCGTCGACCGCAAAGCCGATGGACGGGACCTTGTTCTTCGACGAGCATCCTGCCAACACGCCGACGACGAGCGCGCCGGCCGCCAGTGCGGCGGCCGGCCGGACGTACGGACGTCGGTGATTGCGCACACTTCCTCCGCTGAATAGACCGGACCTGCCAGAGTGCGCCGGAGCACCGGCCACTCTCAGTGCCGTCTCTTCTGCCGCTTCCCCGTCGGACGGGCGCCGGGACGCGGTGCGCCCGTTGCGGTCTCACGCGGACGCTCCGAGGCGGCGTTACCCGAGCCACCCAGGGCCGCGGCCCGCCTGCTCGCGGCCTCGCTCACCCGGGCACTCGCCGCACCGGACCGCTTGGCCAGCACCTTCTTGGTGTGCGCGGCGGTCGGACCCCAGCGCTCCTTGATCGACACCAGTAGCGGCACTGCGAAGAAGATCGAGGAGTACGCGCCCACGATCATGCCGACCAACTGCACCAGCGCCAGGTCCTTCAGCGTGCCCACGCCGAGCAACCACACCGCGATCACCAGCATGCCGATGATCGGCAGGATGCCGATGACGGTGGTGTTGATCGAGCGCATCAGCGTCTGGTTCGCCGCCAGGTTGGCGAATTCGGCGTAGGTGCGGTTATTGCGGTGCAGCACCCCGCGGGTGTTCTCCTCCACCTTGTCGAACACCACGACGTTGTCGTAGAGCACGTAACCCAGGATCGTGAGCAGGCCGATGACCGCGGCCGGGGTGACCTCGAAGCCGACGATCGAGTAGATGCCCGCGGTCACAACGAGATTGAAGAACAGCGAGGCGATGGCCGCGATGGACATGTCGCGCTCGAACCGGATCCCGATGTACACCATCGTCAGCACGATGAACACGGCCAGCGCGATGAGCGCCTTGCGGGTCACCTGCCCGCCCCAGGTGGAGCTGATCTCGGCGATGCTGATCGCGTTGCGGTTCACCGCGCCGCTGGAGTCCTTCGGATGGAAGGTGTCGAACAACGCGGCCTGGACCTTGTCCTGCTGCGCGGCATCCAGTGTGTCGGAACGGATCTCGTAGGACGCCGAGGACCCCGAACCGACCTTCTGCACGGTGACCGGCGCGTGCCCCATGGTCTTGCTGTAGACGTCGGAGACCTGGGAGGTGCTCGCGATGCCGCCCGCGGGGATGTCAATGCGGGTGCCGCCCGCGAAGTCGATGCCCAGGGTGAATCCGCGCAGCCCGATGCTCAGCGCCGCGATCACGATCATCGCCGCGGCGATTCCGTAGTACATCCGGCGGCGCCCGACGATGCGGAACCCGCCGGTGCCGGTGTAGAGCCGCTCGAAGAACCCGTGCTGGGGCGCGGCGTCCACGACCTGATCGTCCACTGGACGGTCCTCCATGACTCGGGAGTTACTCATGCTCACGCCTCCCTGCTGCCGACCGGGATACCCGCGGCGGCCTTGCGTTCGCGGGCGTACTGCGCGACCGCACCGAGGCCGTTCACCGAGGGCTTGGCCCAGAACGGCGAGCGCGAGGCCAGCATCATCAGCGGCGAGGTGACCAGGTACAGCACGATCACGTCCATGATCGTGGTCAGGCCCAGGGTGAAGGCGAAGCCCTTCACCTGCCCCGCGGCCAGGATGTACAGCACCGCCGAGGCGATCAGGCTGACCGTCTTACCGGAGAGGTTGGTGCGCTGGGCGCGGGACCAGCCGCGCGGCACCGCCGAGCGGAAGCTGCGGCCCTCGCGCATCTCGTCCTTGATGCGTTCGAAGAACACCACGAACGAGTCCGCGGTCATACCGATACCGATGATCAGACCGGCGATACCGGCCAGGTCGAGGGTGAAGTTGATCCACCTGCCCAGCAGCACGATGATGCCGAAGACCGCGAAACCCGAAGCGACGAGCGAGAATCCGGCGAGGAATCCGAGCATCCGGTAGTACAGCAGGCAGTACAGCAGCACGGCGATCAGGCCGACCGCACCCGCGATCAGGCCCGCGTGCAGCGAGGACAGCCCCAGCGTCGCGGAGACCGTCTGTGCCTCGGAGGTCGCGAAGGACAGCGGCAGCGAACCGTACTTGAGCTCGTTGGCCAGTTCCTTGGCGGTGGTGCCGTTGAAGTGACCGGTGATCGAGGTGCTGCCACCCTGCTGCGGGCCCTGCTGCACGACAGGGGCGCTGACCACCTTGGAGTCCAGCGTGAACGCGATCTGCCGGTTGACGTAGTCGCCGGTGAGCTTGGCCCACGGATCGCTGTGCTTGAAGGTCAGATCGACCGACCACTGCCCCTGCTGCTGGTTCAGCGAGGCGCTGGCGTCCTTGATGTCCTGGCCGTCGATCGCGCTCTTGTCCAGCAGGTAGGTGACGCCGCTGCCGTCGGTCGCGCAGGTCACCAGCGGCAGGTTCGGATCGTCGTTACCGGCCAGCGGGTCCGGCTTGCTGCAGTCCAGCGTGGCCAGGGCCAGCTGCTGGATCTGCGGGTTGGTGCTCTGACGCAACTCCTTGGCGTTGGCGATGGCCTGCTGGGTCTGTTGCGCCGGGGTCAGGTTGCCGGCCGGGGCCGGGGTGGGAGACGGCGTCGCCGGGGTGGGCGCGTGCGTCGGGCTCGCCGGGGCGGGCGCCGCGTGCGACGGAGTCGGCGCGGGCGTCGAGGGCGCCTGCTTGGGCTCGAACCGGGTCTGCACGGGGACCTGGTAGTCCGCGGGAACCATTCGTGCCGAGCCGGAGGCGGCGGGCTGATAGGCGGCCGGAGCCTTCTTGGTGGGGGCGGCCGCGGGGGCCTGCTTGGTCACCGGCGGCTTCGCCGCACCCGGAGCGTCGGCTCCCGGCGTCGCGGCTCCCGGCGTCGCGGCTCCCGGCGCGGGGGTGCCTGGCTGGGTGGCGCCGGGGGGCGGGGTCAATCCACCCGGCAAGCCGGGGGTGATGTTCCCCGCGGGCCCGCCCGGCAGGCCGTTGGGCAGGCCGCTGCCCGCGCCCTGCTGCTGACCGGTCTGGATCACCGGACGGATGTAGAGCTTGGCCGTGGTGGCGAGCGACTTGGCCTGCTGGCCGTTCTGCCCGGGGACCGTGATCACCAGGTTGCTGCCGTCGATGACGACCTCGGAGCCGGAGACGCCGAGGCCGTTCACCCGGGATTCGATGATCTGCTGAGCCTGCTTCAGGCTGTCCTGGCTCGGCTTGCCGCCGTCGGGAGTGCGGGCGGTCAGCGTCACCTGCGTGCCGCCCTGCAGGTCGATACCGAGTTTGGCCGCCGCAGACTTCGGACCGGTGAAGAACACCAGACCGTAGACAACGATCAACAACAGCGCGTAGACGCCGAGGAACCGCAGCGGATGCCCCGTTCCCTTGGAAGGTGGCACAGTTCTAATCTCCTGGCAGTGTCGATCCGGTCAGTGTGGGCAGACTACTAGCGCTGGGCCGGGCGGTACCTGAACGGTGCCGGGCACCCCGAGGGACAGGCGCGCGCGGACGCCGGACACAGCGCATCGCCGCCGCACGCCGCGTGGCGGTGGTGCGACGGCTCGGGCCGGTCAGTCCTTGCTGAGCCGGGCGTTGGTGTCCTCGACGGACTCCTCGGCGACAGGCTCGGTCCCAGCGGTGACGTCCTCGTGCTCGGCGGTCACGCCGGTCTCGGCCTCGTCGGCACGAACCTCACGGATCGCCTGGCGCAGCCAGGTGGTCACGACTTCCTCGGCGATCTCCAGGTCGACGGTGGTCTCGTCCAAATCGACCACGGTGCCGTACAGGCCCGAGGTGGTCACGATGCGATCGCCGACCTTCAGGCTCTCCTGCATGGTCGAGACGTTGGCCGCCTCGCGCTTCTGACGCCGCACGCTGAGGAACATCGGCACCAGCAGGGCTACCAGCAGCAGGGGAAACAGCAGTTGCGCCATCGTTGTAGTCGGTCCCTCGGTATTGTCAGTGGATTGAAAGGCGGTCCGGCGGACGCCGAACTGCCAGCGTAGTACCCCAGTCTGCCATCAGCCGCACATTCGCGCCCACGCGGACCTGCCGTCGCCGGAGCACTCCACCCGGCACGGGGGCCGCGGCCGCGGTCTCGACGGGGGCCGATCGCCCGCGCGTGTCCCGGCGAACCATTTCCGCGATAACGCTTCGGGCGAACCATCGCAAACCCAATTGCGTTGCGCTACGGTAATTCTCGAAGGGATCACGCGCTCGCTCGATGTCCCGGCGGTGCGGCCGGGGCCCTGTCCCTGTTCCACCGGGCCACCGGGGATCCGAACGCGCCCGAACTCTCCCGGACGACCGGCCTGTCCGCCTCTGGGCCCTGGTTCGGCATGCCCGCCGCCCGCCCCGGCGCTCCGGCCCGCGCCCGCTAACCAGGAGTGGCCGCTGCGGTCACGCCGCCCCTACCTGGGCGTCCACGGCCGCGGTACCGCCCGGGTGTACCCGGCCGACGGCCACGACGCGCCGGTGCGCTCGTTCCTGTTCGCCGACGGCCTCGCGTACGGGCCGAGCGATCTGGACGGGCTGTTCGACCGGCTCGATGCCCCGTATGCGGCGGGCAGCGACCGCTTCCTCGAGCAGCTGCTGTCATCCGGGGTGGACGTGATCCTGATCGGATTCGACAAGCGGCACGACTACGTCCACGTGAACGCGGGCGTGGTCCAGGAATGCATCCATCGGGCGCAGCGTGCGGGATTCCCGCTACTCCGGCCCCGTGGCCACCTCCTCACCGCTGCGGATGCAGCTCCTGCACGAACTACATGCGATGGGCGGCTTCCCGCACCGGCCGATCAAGCTCGGCGTCGCCAACGGGCGCGGTGACGGCGCGGGCTCGGATCGTGCCCGGCGAGATCGCCTTCGAGAAGCACTATCCGCACGACGCGGCGGGCGCGACCGCCCGGTTCCAGCCCGCCGAAGGCGAGCTCGAGCGGTGTGGCGCGCCCTCGACTACGATCCCGTCGACTGGGAGACGGACCCGCACTGGGATCTGCGCGCGCTGGACCCAACCCACAGCCTGCTCGACGAATTCTGTTGCAACGAAGCGAATTCCGAGCACGGAACGGTGACTCGCACACTGGCCGAGTGGATTCTGGCCCGCATCGCCAAGTAGGGCTCGAAAGCCTTGGGCCCTCGAGGGCGCCGGAACGCCCGGCTCAGGCGGCGCCGTACGTGTAGTCCTCCAGCGGGAAGCTGACCGCCTCACGGTGTGCGTTCAGCGTGCTGGTCGGGCGCAGCAGCGCGGCCTCGCCGTGCTGGTTGAAGTAGTAGCTGCGGGCGGTCGAGCACTGGCCGCCGTAGAACACCGAGGACCCCAGCCTCTCGGTGACCCGGTCGAGGAATTCGGTGTTGGCCCGCTCGGTCACCTCGAACACCCGCTCGTTACGCCGGAACATCTCCCCGAACAGCCGGCCTATGTGCTTCATCTGCGCCTCGATCGTGGTGAAGTACGACAGGCCGCTGTACGAGTAGGGGCTGTTCAGGCTCAAGAAGTTCGGGAACTTGGGCACGGTGATGCCCTCATAGGCCTGGAAACGGTTGTCCCGCCAGAACTTTCCGAGATTCACCCCGTCGCGCCCGATGATCTCGATGGCCGGGAAGTTCACGTCCCACAGGTTGAAACCCGTTGCCAGGATCAGGGTGTCGATCTCGGTCTGGTGGCCGTCGGCGGTGACGATGCCGTCGGGCTCGATGCGCTCGATGGAGTTGGTCTCGAGGTGCACGTTCGGCTGGTTGAACGTCTTGAAATAGGTGTTGGAGAACGTCGGCCGTTTGCAGCCGAAGTCGTAGTGCGGGGTCAGTTTGCGACGAGTCTCCGCGTCGCGCACCTGGGCGCGCAGATGCGCCTTGGCCAGCACGCCGGCCCCCCGGTTGAGCAGTTTGGCCTGGCGGAAGTGCAGCACACCGATCACCATGAGGGCCTCGAGGGCAGTCGTGTTGGCCAGCCGCGCGGCCTTCTGTGTGAGGGGCAGCGAGGCGAACAGGCGCTGCACCGCGGGCGAGATCGGCATGTCGACCTTGGGCACCACCCAGATCGGCGTGCGCTGGAATACCGTGAGCGCGTCCACCTTCCGGGCCACCTCGGGCACCAGCTGCACGGCGGTGGCGCCGGTGCCGATGATCGCGGCGCGGCGGCCGGTCAGGTCGTAGTCGTCGTCCCAGGCGGTGGTGTGGATGATCTTCCCGGCGAAGGTCTCGATGCCGGGGAACGGCGGGGTGTATGGCTGGGACAGGAAGCCCGTCGCGGTGGCCAGGTACCGCCCCGTCAGCTGCTCCCCGCCCGCGATGGACACCACCCACTGCTCGTTCTCGGCATCCCAGCGGGCGCCGTCGACGACCGTCTCGAAGCGCATCCGGCGGCGCAGATCGTATTTGGCCGCAACATGTTCGGCGTACTTCTTCAGCTCGGCCCCGGGCGCGAACAGGCGCGACCAATGCGGATTGGGCTCGAAGGAATACGAGTAGGTAACCGAGGCGATGTCGACCGCCAGGCCGGGGTACCTGTTCACATGCCAGGTTCCGCCCAGGTCGGCCTCCCGCTCGAGGATCACGAAATTACTCAGGCCGAGCCGGTCGAGCTCGATGCCCGCACCCATCCCGCCGAACCCTGCTCCGACCACGATCGCATCGAATTGAGGCGCCACGCCGAACCTCCTGTTACGCGAAGTATCAGATACAGGATGACACACTATCCAGGTCCGGGGTATCCGGGAGTGCGCACCCACCCCGATCGTATCCGCCGGCGGCGGAGTCGCCGTCCCGCTGACAGCCCGCGCACCGGGTTGCGACAATGTGTGCGTGACTCTCGAGCACGTGTGGCAGATGCGCTTCCCCAGGGCTCCCCTGGGCCACCGCGGCTACGACTCCGGCCATGTCGATGCCTTCTGCGAGCGGGTGGCCAGGGCATACCGGGGCCACGAGCTATTGACCGCCGCCGACATCCGCGAGCACGAATTCCCCGACGCCCCCTTCGGGCACCGCGGCTACGACCGCGATCAGGTGGACGATTTTCTCGATCGCGCCTGCGTCGAACTGGAATTCGCGCGCTGCGGCAGCGCCCGGCATCCCGGCCAGACCGACCTGACCCCCCGCGACGTGCAGCGGCTGCGATTCTCACCGCCGCCGACCGGGCACGCGGGCTACGACTCCGACGAGGTCGACGTGTTCCTGGACCGGGTCGCGACGACGCTCGCGCACGTGGGGCCGAACGGCCTGACCAGTCAGGACGTACACACCGCCAACTTCGGGCTGGCGCACGCGGGAAGCGCGGCGTACTACATCGATGAGGTGGATGCGTTCCTGGATGTGGTGACCCGGACGCTGGCCGCGCAGGAGGCCCCCGGCCGCTAACCGCCGTCGGTTCCCGGCCGGGGGTCGATGCGAGACTGGTGCGCCAGCACGGGGGCGTAGCCGAAGGCCTCGACCAGACTCGGGTCGTTGAAGGCGGTGATGCGGGCGATGCGCGCGCCGATCAGCGTCAGGACCTGCACACCGTGCGCCTGGTAGCGACCGACCCCCGCATACATGTACTCCACGAAGGCGGGCTGTCCGTTCGCCCGAGCGGGCAGCATGAGCCACTGCGACCCGTGGCGCAGCACCCGACTGGAGAGAAAGCCAACCACGGCCCGACGGCCGGTGAACCACGTTGCGACGGGCGGCATTTCGAGTTCCACATCGGCGCGCAGCAGATTCACGAGCGCGTCCGCGTCGGCGCGGGTGAAGGCGTCGACATAGCCGTCGAGCAGGTTTCGCTGGATGTCCGCGTCCGGTTCGGCCAGATCCTCCTCGACCGGTCCCGCGGCGGCCATCGCGCCACGGGCCCGTCGCAGCGCGCTGTCGACGGCCGCGCTCGTCATGTCCAGCATCTCGGCGACCTCGGCGGTTCGGAATCCCAGCACATCGCGCAGTGTCAGTACCGCGCGCTGGCGGGCGGGCAGGTATTGCAGCGCGGCAATGAAGGCGAGCCGAATTCCGGTGTGGGCGGCCACAATTGCCGCCGGATCGCCGATGTGCTGGTCCGGGATCGGCTGCAGCCAGAGCACTTCCGGGTCGGGCGCGGCCAGCGCCACGCGGTGATCGTCCTGCGGCGCACCCAATCCGGACGGCAACGGGCGGCGGGTACGGGCCTCCAGGGCGCTGAGGCAGGCCCTGGTCGCGATCGCATACAGCCAGCGCCGGACCGAGGAGCGTCCCTCGAATCGGTCGTAACCGCGCCAGGCCCGCAGGTACGTCTCCTGCACCAGGTCCTCGGCGTCGTGGATCGAGCCGAGGAGCCGGTAGCAGTGCGCGCGCAGCTCGGGCCGGAACCGCTCGGTGGCGGCGGCGAAATCGGTGTCGAGATCGGTGTCGCGGGGCATCGCGGTGTCTCCCGGGCTGGGCGCTGTTTTCACTGTAGGCCGCCGCTCAGCCGATCGGGTGCAGCCCGGCGCCGTCGAGCCGGTACTCCGGCCCGGTGTCCGCATCGGCGGCGAGATCCAGTACCGCCTTGCCGGCCAGCTCCGGGGTGAGAACCGGCTGCATCCGCGCGGTGAGCGTTTCGGGGTCGACGCCCTGCCGTGCCGCATACCCGGCCACCCCCACGGCCCCGAGATCGGTGCTCGGGGACAGGTTCGGCAGCACCGCGACGAACCGGATGCCCAGCTCCCCGCGCTCGGACTCCTCCGCCGCATAGCCGCGCAGGTACCGGATGGCGGCCTTGGCGGAGGCGTAGCCCCCGCTCAGCGGCGAACCGGCCAGGGCGGCCGCGCTCGACACCGCCACTACCGCGCTGCCCGGAGCCAGCGGTTCACGCAACGCCGTGGTGATCCAGGCGAAGGCATGCTTGGCGTCGGCATTCCAGTTGCGGCCGAACGTTTCCCACGTCTGCTCGTGGATGGGGGCCATGTGCGGGACGACACCCGCATTCAGTACCAGCAGCCCCGGCCGGTACTCGCGAATCACCCGCTGCGCCACGGCCTCATCGGTCGCATCCCCCACCACCGGCACGAACCGTTCCCCCAATTCCTTTCCGACGGCGCGCAATTGCTCCTCACCGCGCGCGATCCCCACCACCGTGTAGCCCGCGCCCACCAGCGCCGCGGCGATACCCCGGCCGAATCCTCGGCTGGCCCCGGTGACGACGGCGGTCTGAGTCTGTTCTGACATCGGATGCTCCCGGATGTTTGTGTTTCGTTCGGTCGACATCGAGACCATCGACGCCGGGGAAATCCGTCAGCCAGACCAAAAATGTGATGTAGATCACATCATGGCGGATCTTGCGATAGGCCTCATACCCGAGCCGTGACCGTCCCGCGGGCCGCGAGCCGGCAGCCCCCTCCCTCGTCACCGGCTCGACTTCGGAATTCGCATCACCTCAGCAGACTCTCCGACGATGCACTCGCCGTCTGGACCGTCGAGCATCGGATTCCACCGCACGCGATGAGCCCCGCGCGCTTCGCACGACCACCGGGACCACCGCTAAGACACTGCGATGACCGGACATCGGACTCGGCGGCGCCGGAAGCCCGTCTGCCGTAGTACATTCGGATGTCGGCCGGGCGTTCGGTTCGTTCGGTGTCGTGACAAAGGGGCGGGATCATGGCTGATGTAGATCTGACGCAATCCGATGCGGACGGCCTGCCGGGCCCGACCACGGCGCCCGATACCGTTCCGCCGGGCCAGAATCCGGCCTACATCGCCGCGACGACCGCGACGAATCCGGATGGCAGCGTTACCACCACCTATCCGCACGGCGACCGGGTGACCGTTCGCGACGGCGCGTCGCTCGAGAGCGGCGGGCGGGCCACCGTAGACACCATCACCGGGAACGGCACGGTCGTCTACCAGCTCGCCGACAAAGCCGTCGCCGCAACGACTATCGCCGCCGACGGTTCGTCCCGGTCGATCGTGAAGGCCGCGGACGGATCGGTGACCGCCATCTCGCGAGCGTCGGGCGGCGCGCTGTCGCTCACCGTCGGCGGGCAGCAGGTGGCGAATCCCGCCGTGGGCGACGTCGTACTCGCCGCGGCCCGCAGCTATGCGGGCGCACCCTACGCCTGGGGCGCCGGCGGTACCTACGGTCCGACGAAGGGCGAGGCCGACAACGGCCAGGGCGCAAACCAGTTCGGCGATTTCAACAAGGTCGGATTCGACTGCGAGGGGCTGGTCCGCTACGCGACCTATCAGGCCACCGGACACGACATCGGCCCGGGCACAACGAATCAGGTCACCTCGCAGTACCTGACGACCGTGGCGCCGACCGGCAATCTCGGCGTCGGCAACGCCCAGCCGGGAGACCTGCTGTACTTCGAAAACCCGCCGGAACACGTTGCGGTGTACGCGGGTTCGCAGAACGGCGCGCCGACGATCGTACAGGCGCCGGAATCGGGGGAAACCGTCGAGGAGGTTCCGCTGAATCGCAACGACCTCTACGGGATCCGGCGGCCGAGCTGATCTCGCGCCGGACCGCGTCGGAGTTACCGCGTCGCGAGCTCGGCATCGCTGCCGACATCGCCGTCGGGAATAGGCTGCGACTCAGCCGATTTCATGGTCGGCCGAGTCGCAGTGCCTCTCAGGGTAGATCGAACTTCCGGTCCTGGATGCCTGCTGTGAAGGCATCCCAGGCAACGGGTTCGAAGACCAATGCCGGGCCGGACGGATCCTTCGAGTCGCGTACGCCAACCAGGCCCTCGCCGAGATGCGCCACCTCGACACAGGTGTCCTGACTCGCCGACCGACTGCTCTTGTACCACGCAGCGCTGGACAGATCGATGTTCATGCTTGGTACTCTCTCGAAATAGTCAGGAGCAGTTGCCTGCTCGCGTCTACATCCAACGCTACGCGCTGAATCTCCTTTGTCGCATACCGAAACTGCTCGACCTCGACCGCCTGATCGAGATACAGCGCCCCCGTGTAGCCCTGCATGTAAACAACGGGCGGTTCGGTCAACCGCGCGGTCGAATGCTCGGGGAAGTCCATCATGACGAACGAACCGGTGAGCAGCCCCTGATGGCCGCCGACACGATCCGGAACGATCTGGATCGCAACGTTCGGCAGTGACGACATGGCGTACAGGTGCAGCACCTGATCCGTCATCACCGCCGGTCCACCCATCGGTCGCCGCAAGATCGATTCGCACAGCAACGCGCGCAACTCGAAACCATTGCCCCGCAACCGCATCTGCCGTCGCTGGAGGATGTCGAGGTACCGCTCCAGATCCTCTGGCGATTTGCCGGGAAATTCGACCCACATGACCGCCTGCCGATACTCGGGCGTCTGCAGCAGGCCGGGAAGAACGGCCAGCTGAAACGTCGCCACCCGGGCCGCGGCCTCCTCCAGCCCGATGAACAGATCGAAGTGATCAGGAACGACTTCGGCAAAACTGTGCCACCAACCAGGTTTCTTGGTCTCCCCCACTAGCGCCGCCAACGCCTCGGTCACCTCCTCACTCGCACCGTACATCTCGCACAGAATCTTGACGTAAAGCTCTTTCAGTTTCGGCCCATCCTGCCCGGACTCCATGCGCCACAACGTCTGCGGCGACACCTCGATTGCTCGGGCGGCGACCGGCACCGTCACGCCGGATCCTTCACGTAGTTTCTTCAACTCCCGCCCCAGCATACGCCGCGGTACGGCCGAACCCGTCATTTGATCCTCCCATTCTGTTATCTCTCAGTTTGGAATGCGATTCGGGTCTCAGTTTGGAAGAGCACCAATATTTCCCGCGAATCGTACGTTTTTGGCTTCCGTAATGCCGCGCGCCACTGTACTACTGAATTCGCCCCGATGGCCGGGATGCACCCACCACCCGGATGTCGTATGTACCAGGCGGTTTCGGCCTCGGCCACCGGGGATTCCAAATCGGTAATTCCAGTTTTCAGGGGTGCTCACATGTACGGACTTCCGATCACCGACCACCGCCGATTGCCAGTCATGACAATCGCCTACGCCCACCTCATCATGCAGACCCATCTGGAATGTCCAGCACGGATATGTCCAGTAAAAGGACAGGCCAAACAGCGCCTCATCGACGCGGGCCAGCTAACCCCCTCCGACACACCACATATGGGTTTCTGACCGCTGGACGTGGCCGCCAACCGCACAAATCGGCCCCATCCTTACGATGGCAGGCACAGTTGAGCCGAACGCACGGGAGAGACATGCCGGACAGGGATACCGCTACCGATCTGACCGCGGCGCAGGCCCTGCAGGAGTTGCAGGGCCGGTACGACCGCGCGGTCGAGAAGTTGCGGGCGGCGGTGCGCGAGTTCATCCACGACGGCGTGGCCCCGGACTGGCGGCAGCGGGCCGAGGGGGCGTTCGTCTATCCCGAGCTGCGCCTGTCCTGGGAGGGTGAGGTGCATCGGGAGAAGGGGCCGCGGTCGTGGGGGCGGTTGACCCGGCCCGGGTTCTATTCGACGAGCGTGACCCGGCCCGAGCTGCTGCGGCGGTATCTCACCGAGCAGCTGGAGGTGATCGAGCGGGACTACGACGTGCGGATCGATGTCGGACCGTCCCGGCAGGAGATCCCGTTCCCGTACGTGATCGACGGCTCCGACCTGGCGCTGGACCGATCGATGAGTGCGACTATCGCGCGCTACTTCCCGACCACCAACCTGGCCGACATCGGCGACGAGACGGCCGACGGGACGCTCGTCCTCGACGAGCCCTTCCCACTCAGCCACTTCGACGCGCTGCGGACCGACTTCTCGCTCGCACGGCTGCGGCACTACACCGGCACGGCGGTCGAGGACTTCCAGCCGTTCGTACTGTTCACCAACTACACCCGCTACGTCGACGAGTTCGTGCGCTGGGCCGGTGACGAAATTGCGGATCCGGACAGCCCGTACCGGCGGCTGGCCTGCGCGGGCGGCGCGGTCGTCACCGCCGACACCCCGGACCGCGACACGACGGTGTCGGATCTGGCCTGGAAGAAGCATCAGATGCCGGCTTGGCATCTGAGCGCCGCCGACGGTCCGGGCATCACCCTGGTGAACATCGGGGTGGGGCCGGCGAACGCGAAGACCATCTGCGATCACCTCGCGGTGCTGCGCCCGGCCGCCTGGATGATGATCGGGCACTGCGGCGGGCTGCGGGAGAGCCAGGAGATCGGCGACTACGTGCTCGCGCACGCCTACCTGCGCGACGATCATGTGCTGGATGCGGTCCTGCCCCCGGACATCCCGATCCCCAGCATCGCCGAGGTACAGCGGGCCCTGTACGACGCCACCCGGCTGGTCAGCGGCATGCCCGGCGACGACGTCAAGGAACGCCTGCGCACCGGCACCGTCGTCACCACCGACGACCGCAACTGGGAACTGCGCTATTCCGCCTCGGCGCTGCGCTTCAACCAGAGCCGGGCCGTGGCGGTCGACATGGAGAGTGCCACCGTCGCGGCCCAGGGCTACCGGTTCCGCGTCCCGTACGGCACCCTGCTGTGCGTTTCGGACAAGCCCCTGCACGGCGAGATCAAGCTCCCGGGCCAGGCGAACCGCTTCTACGAGGGCACCATCTCCGAGCACCTCCAGATCGGCATCCGAGCGGTCGAACTGCTCCGCGCCGAGGGCGACAACCTGCACTCGCGCAAGCTCCGCACGTTCAACGAGCCACCGTTCCGCTGACCGGCTGATCCGCGCGCGCCGATCCGCCCGATCGGCCCACAGTCGTTGTGTCACAGTCCGATTCGGTTGAATGACCAGTTGGCTAACACCTCTTGTTATGTGCCGCCACTTGACGTTATATTACACAAAATAGTGGCATGGTTCATATCGCAGGAGGCCAGAGCATGACAGCCGCCGCAGCTGCCATCGCGTACGGAGCTGACGACCCCGCCGCCGAGCGCATCGTCGATCACGGCCGCATCCCTAGCATGCGCTCCAGCGAATTCGGACCGGCGCGCGGCGACTTCGGGGTCGAGGAGATGATCGCGCGCCTGGACGGCATGTTCGACGGCCGGCCCCGCCACTGCCGCCTGGACATCTACCAGGTCGTCGCAACGCTGCCCGCACCGGAGGTGCACGGCGGGGACGCCAGCTCCGCACTGCTGGCCAACCTGCCGCACACCCAGCCCCGCCAGGCCCTGGATCTGTTGCGGCGCATACCCATTCGCACCGAGAGGCCGCGCGGACCGGCGGGATCCTTCGAGCTGGAGGCCGCCCTGCAGATGATCCGGGTCCTGCTCGAGCTCGGCGAGACGAGCACCGCCCACACCCGGCTGGAGGCGCTGCGGAACGCCTACCTGGGCGATTGGCGGATCTCGTGGTACACGGCCGTCGCGGCGCTGCTCTGCGCCGAATACCGCCGCGCGTACCGGCAGTTCGACATCGTCCGGGTGATGCTGCCGCACGAGTACGCCCCCAGCCTGGCCATGGCGGTCACCGCGGAAATGCTGCTGAACTCCCAGGGCGCACCGCAGGATATCGACGACTGGCGACACGCGTCGATCGACCACTACCGGCACGCGTGGGGCATGAATCGCACTGCGGCGAGCGCCGCGTTCGGCCTGGCCCGCCGCCTGGCCGCGCACGGCGACTTCGCCGGGGCGGTAGCCGTCCTGGACGAACTGCCCGCGGCCTGCGAGCACCGCGACACCGCAGGGCTGGCCGGATGCATTCTGCAGGTGTCAGCCCCGGTGACCGAGCTGAGCGAGACGGACCTGCGGATCGCCGCCGGGCGCCTGGCGGGACTGTCGAAAGCGTCGCGCTATTTGCCGACCCGGATCGTGCTGCTGTGGACGACCCTGGTCTGGCTGCGGGCGGGCGGGAGCCTGCGGAGCCCGGAGACCTCGATCCTGGGCACCCCCAACACCGAAGCGGGACTGCGGTGTGGCCTCGAGGCGGGACTGCGCACGCTGGCCCGGAACACCACGTGTCCCGAGCACCGAATTCGCTTGGTGGACTTGGCCAATCAGGTCCGTCCACGCACCTGGTTCTAGTAGTACGAAGTTCGGAAGGATTGAGGCGTTATGGGTACCTGGGATGTCGGGGAGGTGGTGCTCGTGGCCATGGCCGGCGGGGCCTTGCTCTCCACGGGCTTCGCCCTGCTGTGGTCGATGGGACACTCACGGCCGGTGCTGTCGGCCGATCGCGGCTCCCTGCGCCGCTCGAGCCGGGATCTGGGGCTATGGCCACCGGCGCTGTCGTGTTCGGCGCCGGACCATCCGCTCACGCTCGCCGAGGCCCACCTGGCCATGCAGCTGCACCGCGAACACCAGTGCACCCGCAAGCGCGCCGCGTTCACCGAGCTCGTCGCCGCGGGCCACATCAAGCCCGACTCGTCCCGCCCGAACGAAACCCCGGGCGACTAGCAGGACCCCCGTCGCTCGCATCGGTCGAGCGCTCGCCTCGCCGCACCGCCGCTCGCCCCACCGCCGCACAACGCGTCCCGCGCACCCCGGGATCCGAGCCGGCAGGTATCGTTCCAGGTTGCCCTTGCGTAGCCAGTAGAGCGAGAAAGTGGGTGCGATGCACTGGGATCAGATGTCGGCAACACCCGACGACCTGCGCAAGCGGGCCACACGTCTCCGGCGCGGGGTGGGGCAACTGGGAATTCTCGAATCGATCATCGAGGTTGCGGATGGGCCGTGGCTCGGCGCGATGGATGCCGACGGACGCGGAACCGCCGAACTGCGCATGCACCTGGCGGGGCGATACCGGCTCACCACCGTCGTGACCAGCGCGGGCAAGCTCAGCCTCGTGCAACTGCACTCCCCCTCCGGCGCCGAGCGGGTGCTGTCGACCAAACCGGCACTGCGCCAGGGCTGGACCGACTCCGAGCCGATGCCCAAACAACCCACCTGGCTCGATTACGTCATCGACTGGGTGAGCACCGCGAGCGCGGATGTGAACCGCCGCACGGTCATCGAATGGCAACTCGTCGGCGCGGACCGCCGCCTGGCCGCCATGGACGACACCATCGAGGGCATGCGCACCAGCCTGCTGGAACGCGAACAACTCCGCGCCGGCCTCGCGGCCGAGATCTATCAGCTCCGCTCCGAACTCGATAACCTACCCCTCGCACCCACACCCACACCCGAGGATTCTGCGACATCTCCGGCACCCGAGCGCACTTCCGCGCTCCGCGCCTTCCGGGCCTGCGACGATGTCGACGCGCCTCGCCGCGCCGAGGCACTCTCGACACACACGACGCCCGACGAGCCCGCGCAATCCCCAGCCTGGGATACGCAGCCCGCCGGGCTGCCGTGGGATCCGGATTACGGTGTGGCGTAGCCGATCAGGGCGCCGATGCCCGCGCCGATCGGGATGGTGACCAGCGCGCCGACGCCGCCGAGGAAGAATCCGATCACCGCGCCGATGCCCGCGCCGATCAGCGCGCCAACACCCGCGTTGTACTGCTTGCGGGCCTGCGTGTCCTGATCGTCGATGGCCTGTGCGGTCCGCGGCGTCGCGGACTGCGGTGTGAGCGTGAGGGTTCGGCCGTCGTTCCCGATGCGCGGGGTCAGCCCGGCGATCCCGGCCGCGGATTGCAGGCCGAGCGGAACGGTCGCGACCACGGCGCCCGCCGCGTCGGTCAGGGTGACCGAGCGGGCATCCGGGGCGAGCGCGAACCGCCCGGCGGCGACCGTGGTGGTCACACCCATGTCGCCGGCGGCCGGCGTCACGGTATAGCCGACGCCGTGGTCGACGCCGTGGAAACCGGTGTAGGCCACCGGCTGTGCCCCGGCGATCCCGGCGGTCAGCCCCGTGGCGCCGACCGCGAGTAATGCGGTGGCAGCGATCTTATTGACTCTCATTGCTTTTCCCCTCATTCCGTCGGCAAGCGCCGACACAGCCCCCGACGCCCCTGTACGGTGCGCTCCCATTCTCGCGCAACCCCCGGTCTGGGCGGTCGGTTTTGGATTACATTGCGTGGCACCGCTTCCCCGCATGTGCGCCGAACCTCGTTACGCTGGCCGCATGCCCGCGATCCGCTACCCCGATCGTTCCCTCATCGGCACGCTGCTCCCGGCGATGTCGGACCGCCGCAGCGGCGCGCCGGCGGACGACACCGCCCTGGTGCACGTCTGGGGTTTCACCGGCACCGGCCGCCCGGACGAGACGAACGCCGCCGGTTTCACCCCCTTCTCCCCCGGCGAATCCCGGACCGAGGGCTCACCCATCCTGGACATAGCCACCCGGATGATGGAGGGCATGGGCGGGCGGCTGTGGGGATTCGGCCTGGCCTCACGAACCGTTGTCGAGGCGGTACATCGCGAACTCGACGAGACGGACACCTCGGGTGGGCCCAGGGTCTCGGTATCGCGCCCGCTCGCGGCCCGCACCGGTCTCGCTGCCGAGGAAGTCTGGGCGGCAACGATTTTCGACGGCCGCGGCCGGGAGTACACCCGGATCCAATACCTGCACCTGCCCGATCTCGAACCGATCATCTGGGACGACGACACGGTGCCGCAGTCCGCCGCCTGGATCGATCGCATGGCCGCGGGCGTCGTCGTGGCGCATGTGTGGGCCGCGGCCATGGCGCTGGACGCGACCCGCAATCACGGCGTCCTGGAGCACATCCAGCGCAAGCTCAACGAATGACCCGGCATCACATCCGGTAGTACCGCCGCCGGTATCCCGGCCGCCAGCCCCGCCGGGCGCGCACGATCACCAGGAACAGCACCGGGAACAGGAAGAACGGGAAAATGTGCGTGGTCACCACGAGTGCGACCGCGGCGACGAACGCGACGATCGCGGCCACCTGCAGCACGCCCCGGTCTCCCCGGCGCACTCTCGGGGCAGTCGGCGGCGCCGGCCGCGGCAGATCGGTGAACAGGACCACCAGATCCCCGGTTGTCTTCGCGGAAAAGGCTCGGGCCACTCGCTCGTCGTATTCATCGACCTCGAGCCGCCCGGCGGCGAAGTGCTCGCCCAGCGCCGCGGCGGCCTTCTCGCGTTCGGCCGTTCCGACCCGCAGGCCGGTGGACCCTAGTGCCGCGGGGTCGAATACCGCGGGGTTCGAATCGGTCATGCCAACCCCTAATCGGAGAACGAATATCACGCTGCCACCAGGGTAGGTCGTGCCCGATCCCAGCGCTTACGCCTGCTGACGTATTTCCTCGGTACGCGCGCACCGGTCGTCGCCGACATGGGATGTTCCAAGGAGCACAGGCGATGCCGACCGGTCATGTTCGCTCAGAGCCGAATTGGTGGTGGCCGGATGGAATCGGAAACGCCGTGGTCAGGCATTTCTACCGGCACGGCGGGGCACCGGTGAAGGTACGTTCGGCGATGCATGCCTGTCAAGCGATTTTCCGGGTCATCGCGAGGTGCCCGCTCCCGTCGACGGATTCGCAAGATCGTCGTAGCGTCGTTGTGGTGACCGCACCGGAGAACCTGCCCACCACCGCGGGCGAGCTGCGCGCCGCCGGATATCTGCCGCGCAGCGTCAAGTCCGAGATCCGCGAAAACCTGCTGGCCCTGCTCGGCTCCGGTGGCGACCCGTGGCCCGGCATCGTCGGATTCGATCGAACCGTGCTGCCGCAGCTCGAACGCGCGCTGCTGGCCGGGCACGATGTCGTGTTGCTCGGCGAGCGCGGCCAGGGCAAGACCCGCCTGCTGCGCACCCTGATCGGCCTGCTCGACGAGTGGACACCCGTCATCGCGGGCGCCGAGCTCGGCGAGCATCCCCTCGATCCGATCAGCCCGGCCGGTCGCCGCCTCGCCGCGGAGCTGGGCGACGATCTGCCCGTGGCGTGGCGACACCGCTCCGAGCGGTACGCCGAGAAGCTGGCCACCCCGGACACCTCGGTCGGCGACCTGATCGGCGACGTCGACCCGGTGAAGGTCGCCGAGGGCCGCAGCCTGGGCGATCCGGAGACCATTCACTTCGGGCTCGTGCCGCGCGCGCATCGCGGCGTCGTCGCGGTCAACGAGCTACCCGATCTGGCCGAGCGCATTCAGGTCGCGCTGCTGAACGTGATGGAGGAGCGCGATATCCAGGTCCGCGGCTACACGCTGCGCCTGCCCCTGGACGTGCTGCTGGTCGCGACGGCGAACCCCGAGGACTACACCAATCGCGGCCGCATCATCACCCCGCTCAAGGACCGCTTCGGCGCGGAGATCCGCACCCACTACCCGCTCAGCGTCGAGGCCGAGGTGGATCTGGTCCGCCAGGAGGCCGAGCTCGTCGCCGAGGTGGGCGATCCGCTGATCGAGGTGCTGGCCCGGTTCGTCCGGCAGCTGCGGGAATCCGCCGCGATCGACCAGCGCTCCGGTGTGTCCGCCCGTTTCGCGGTCGCCGCCGCCGAGACCGTGGCCGCCGCCGCGCTGCGCCGCGCCGCCATCACCGGCGAGCATCCCGCCGTCGCCCGGCCCGTCGACCTCGAGTCCGTGCCGGCGGTGCTGCGCGGCAAGCTCGAATTCGAGTCCGGCGAGGAGGGCCGCGAACAGGAGCACCTGGTGCACCTCATGCGACGCGCATTCTCCGAGACCGCGCGGGCGCGCCTGGGCGGAATCAACCTGCGCCCCTTGGCCGCCGCCGTCGGCGATGGCAACCTGGTCACCACGGGCGAGCGCGTCCCCGGCAAGGACGTGCTCTCGGCCCTGCCCGAGCTGCCGGTGCTGCACGAGGTCGCCGCCCGCCTCGGCGTCGAGCCGACCGAGCCGTCGACTCGCATCGCCTCCGCGGTCGAGTTCGCCTTGGAGGCACTGTATCTGGCCCGGCAGGTGGCGAAGGACACCGACGACGGCATGGCGGTCTACGGCGCATGACCGCCCCTGATCACTATTCCTACGGCCCTTATCATGACGGACCGGATCCGCTCGCCCCACCGCTGGATCTGCGCGATGCGCTGGACCAGATCGGGCGCGACGTGATGGAGGGCAGTTCGCCGCGCAGCGCGCTGGAGGAGCTGCTGCGGCGGGGCATGAACGGCATGCGGGGGCTCGACGATCTGACGCGGCAGGTGTGGCAGCGGCGGTCCGACATCTCCCGGCGCAACCGGCTCGACGGGACCCTGCAGGAGGTGCGGCGGCTGCTGGACGAGGCGCTGGATGCCGAGCGGCGGGCGTTGTTCCCGGATCCCAGCGACGACGCGCGGTTCGCCGAGGCGCAGCTGGACGCGCTGCCGCCGAGCACCGCGGCGGCGGTCGGCGAGCTCGCCGAGTATCCGTGGCGCTCGGAGCAGGGCCGGGAGAATTACCGGAAGATCCGCGATCTGCTCGGTCAGGAACTGCTCGAATCCCGTTTCCAGGGCATGAAACAGGCGCTGCAGAGCACCACGCCCGAGGACGTCGAGCGGATCAAGGAGATGATGTCGGATCTGAACGATCTGCTGGCCGCCCACGCCCGCGGCGAGGACACCGACCAGCAGTTCGCCGAATTCATGGACCAGCACGGGGAGTTCTTCCCCGAGAATCCGCGCAATACCGACGAGCTGATCGACGCGCTCGCCGCCCGTGCCGCCGCCGCCCAGCGCATGATGAATTCGATGACCGCCGAACAGCGCGCCGAACTGGGCGAGCTCATCGGGCAGGCGTTCGGCGATCCGGAGGTGGCCGCACAGGTCGCCGCGCTGGACGCCAATCTGCGCGCGCTGCGACCGGGCGAGGACTGGGAATCAGGGCAGCGCTTCCGCGGGCAGGACCCGCTCGGCCTGGGCGAGGGTGCGCAGGCGATGCAGGATCTGGCGGAACTCGATGCCCTTGCCGAGCAGCTCGGCCAGTCGTATCCCGGTGCGCGGCTGGAGGATATCGATATCGACGCGCTGACCCGCCAGCTCGGCCAAGACGCCTCGATCGATGCCGCGCGGCTGGCAGAGCTCGAGCGGGAACTGCGTCGTCAGGGCCTGTTCGAACGCGCACCGGACGGCTCACTCCGATTGACGCCCAAGGCATTACGGCGCCTGGGCGAGACCGCGCTGCGGGCGGTCGTCGGGCAGCTGCGCTCGCGGCGCGGCGAACGCGATACCGCGCTGGCCGGTGCGGCGGGCGAGCCGACCGGGGCCTCGCGGCCGTGGCGATTCGGCGACACCGAGCCCTGGGACGTCTCGCGGACCGTGCGCAACGCGGTCCTACGGTCGGCCTCGGCGGGCAGCCGGACGGTGCGGCTGGATGTCGCCGATGTCGAGATCACCGAGACCGAGCAGCGTTCCCGAGCCGCGGTGGCGCTGTGCGTCGACACCTCCTGGTCGATGGTGCAGGAGGGCCGGTGGGTGCCGATGAAGCGCACCGCGCTGGCCCTGCACCAGCTCATCACCACGCGGTTCCGCTCCGACGCGCTGGACGTCATCACCTTCGGCCGCCACGCGACCTCGGTCGACATCTCCGAACTGACTGCGCTGGAAGGGGTCTGGGAGCAGGGCACCAACCTGCACCATGCACTACTACTGGCCGGCCGTCACCTCCGCCGCCATCCCGACGCGGTGCCGGTCGTCCTGGTAGTCACCGACGGCGAGCCCACCGCCCACCTCGAATCCGACGGCGAGGCCTACTTCAACTGGCCACCCCAACCCCGCACCCTGGCCGCAACAATGGCCCAGGTCGACGCCCTGGCCAAACTCGGCGCCTCGGTCACGGTCTTCATGCTCGGCGACGAACCCCGCCTGGCCGCCTTCGTCGACCTGGTAGCGCGGCGCAGCGGGGGGCGCGTGATCGCCCCGGATCTAGACGGCCTGGGCGCGGCGGTCGTCTCCGACTACCTACACGGCCGCCGAGGCTGACTCGCCGACGGCAAATTCAAATATGAGTGTGCCGCAATGGATGCACACTCCTGCACAAGTCCGCCGCGGCGGCGGTCACTCGAATAGGTCCAGAGTGGGGTGCGGTTCGCGGCCGCGGACCTCGATGGAGCCGAAGACCAGGTCGGGGGGTGGGACCAAGCCCAGGTGTTCCCACGCCGCCGCGGTGGCGACGCGGCCGCGAGGTGTGCGGGCGATCATTCCGGCCCGGACCAGGAACGGTTCGCAGACCTCCTCGACGGTGGCGGCCTCCTCACCCACGGCCACGGCGAGGGTCGAAACCCCTACGGGCCCACCGCCGAAGCTGCGGACCAGGGCGCCGAGTACGGCGCGGTCGAGGCGGTCCAGGCCCAGTGCGTCGACGTCGTAGACCGCCAGCGCGGCCCGGGCGATCTCGACGGTCACCAGGCCGTCGGCGCGGACCTCGGCGTAGTCGCGCACGCGGCGCAGCAGGCGGTTGGCGATGCGGGGGGTGCCGCGAGAACGCCCGGCGATCTCGCCGGCGGCATCGGATTCCATGCGCACACCCAGGATTCGGGCCGAGCGCTCCAGAATCCGTTGCAGCTCATCGGGTTCGTAGAAATCCATGTGCCCGGTGAACCCGAACCGGTCGCGCAGCGGGCCGGTCAGCGCGCCCGAGCGGGTGGTCGCACCGACCAGCGTGAACGGCGCGATATCCAGCGGAATCGAGGTCGCGCCGGGCCCCTTGCCGACGACGACGTCGACTCGGAAGTCCTCCATCGCCAGGTACAGCATCTCCTCGGCGGGGCGGGCCATACGATGGATCTCGTCGATGAACAGCACATCGCCCTCGACCAGATTGCTCAGCATCGCGGCCAGATCCCCGGCGCGCTCGAGCGCCGGGCCGGACGTAATACGCAGCGCCGTACCGAGTTCCGCGGCGATGATCATCGCCATACTCGTTTTGCCGAGGCCGGGCGGGCCGGACAACAGCACGTGGTCGGGGGTGCCGCCGCGCTGCTTGGCGCCGCGCAGCACCAGCGCCAGCTGCTCGCGCACCCGCGGCTGACCGATGAAATCGTCCAGCGACTTCGGGCGCAGGCTCGCCTCGATCTCGCCATCGGAGCTGAGATAGCTTGCGGTGACCTGTGATTCGGACTCGTCGAACTCCTCGGTCACGATCCCGCCTCACTGCCCGGGCGCACCGGCCGCCGCGGAACGCACCGAGCCACCGCTGTGCACGCAAGCCCATCCCCCGGCTGGGTCGGTACGTATTCTGCACGCCCGTAGCTGAGCACGAACCTCTTCGTGAACCTGGCCCGCATGCTGCGCATCACCGGTTCTTACCGAGCATGCCCAGCGCCGCGCGCAGGGCCTTGGACGTATCCAGATCCGGCTGGTCGGCCAGCACCGAATCCACCGCGGGCTCGGCCTGTTTCGCCGCAAATCCGAGGCCTATCAGCGCCTCCACCACCTGATCGCGGACCGGGGTGACCACGGCCGCCGGGCCCGATCCGGGCGGACCCGACTGCACCGGAACGAGATCCACCTTGTCGCGCAGCTCGACGACCATGCGCTCGGCGCCGCGCTTGCCGATGCCGGGCACCCGGGTCAGCGCCGCGACATTGCTCTCCGCGAGGGCCTTGCGCAGCGCCTCGGGCTCGAGCACCGCCAGCACCGCCATCGCCAGGCGCGGCCCGACCCCGGACACGGTCTGCAGCAACCCGAACAGCTCCCGCGCCTCGGTGTCGGCGAAGCCGTACAGCGTCATCGAATCCTCGCGCACGATCATCGCGGTATACAGCCGCGATTCCTCGCCGCGGGTGAGGGCGGCCAGCGTCGCGGGGGTGGCGTTGAGCCGGTAGCCGACCCCGGCGGCCTCGAGTACCGCGTGGTCGAGGCCGATCTCGAGCACCTCTCCGCGCACCGACGCGATCACCGGGTTACCGCCTTTCGTTGCTGGGCCAGTCGTTCGGCATATTTGCGCTGCTGTTCGGCGGCCATCGCCTCGGCCTTGGCCATCCGATCCAGCATCGGCGCCCGCCAACAATGACAGATCGCCAGGGCGAGCGCATCGGCGGCATCGGCGGGCTTCGGCGCGACCTGCAGACCCAGGATCCGCGTCACCATCGCCGTCACCTGCGCCTTGTCCGCGGACCCGTTGCCGGTGACCGCCGCCTTGACCTGGCTCGGGGTATGAAATGCCACCGGGATCGACCGGCGCGCGGCCGCGAGCGCGATGACCCCGCCCGCCTGCGCGGTGCCCATCGCGGTGCGCACGTTGTGCTGGGAGAACACCCGCTCGATCGCGACAGCCTCGGGCTTGTGCGCGTCCATCCAGTGCTCGGCCGCGTCGGAGACCGCGAGCAGCCTATGAGCGAGATCCATCTCCGGCGGGGTGCGCACCACATCGACATCCAGCGCCGTGACCTGCCGCCCGAGCCCGCCCTCGACGAGGCTCAGACCACACCGCGTGAGCCCGGGGTCGACACCCATCACCCGCACCAGCAGCACCCCTCGAGTCAGCGAACAGTTGTTCGAAGTCTAGAGGATGAGTGAGTGCGAACTCGACACCGACACAGGCTGATCGAGGCCCGACCGCCCCGCATCGCCGTACAGTGCTCGGCGTGGAGAACGTAGCGCACGAACAGCGAATCACGATCCACGCACGAACACACGCACTTTCGGCTGCTGCCCGATGATCTCGGATAGCCGGAACCAGCCTCGCCGTCAACGGCAACCGGATACCTAACCGCGTGGAGTCAGCTGCTCAGGCGCGCGGCGAAAGCGTCGTAGGCGGCCGAGGTGAACAGGACGAAGCAGATCTCCTCGACGGCCGTGTCGGCCGCACGCGCCGTCTCGACCGCGATGCGGGCGCCGTCGTCCAGCGGCCAGCCGAAGATTCCGGTCGAGATCGCCGGGAACGCGACGCTGCGGGCACCCAATTCGTCTGCCACCCGCAGGGATTCGCGATAACACGACTCCAGCAGGGCCGAGCGGTCCTCGGTGTCCGACCAGACCGGGCCCACGGTGTGGATCACCCAGCGAGCGGGCAGGTTGCCCGCGGTCGTGGCGACGGCCTGCCCGGTCGGCAGGCCCCGGCCGTACCGAGAGGCGCGCAGGTCGCGGCACTCGGACAGGATTGCGGGTCCGCCTTTGCGGTGAATCGCGCCATCCACACCGCCACCGCCGAGCAGTGCGGAATTCGCCGCGTTCACCACGGCGTCCACGCGCTGCTCGGTGATATCGCCCAGCACCAGTTCGAGTTCCGCCACGGGGCTATTCTGCCGTCGGAGCGCAACGATCCGCGAGCAATTTCAGCCGCGCCGCGCGACGCTCCCAGCCCGGAGACGCCCCGAGGCACGGACTCGACCAGCGGTACTACTTCGATATCTGCCGGCTGAGCGGAAGTTCAGCAGTACTGACAGATACCGGTGGCCGGGAGCTGGATGAAGCACTGCGGGCACACCGCGGGGGCCGGCTCAGGCTCGGGAGCCACCGCGGTCGTGGCGCGCGCGGTCGACTTGTTACGCTTGGCCGCGACCTTCGGGGTGAGCGGGGGCACGCCGCCGTCGGCGGGGATCTCCGCACCATAGGTCTGGTAGCACTGCCAGCGCGCGTAGGCGGCGTGCAGCTCCATGTCCTCCGGGGTGGGCAGTCCGGCAAGTTCGAGGACGTACTTGTAGGTGAGGTCGACCGTGTGGTCGGCCCGCACGCACAGGGACGTCAGCGGCGGCTCCCCCGCGCCGTGGCAGCGGCGGGCGACCTTGCGCAGGATGGCGTCCATCCAGGTGCGGGTCGGGGCGTCGGTGTGCACGCCCGAGATCTCCTGCACGCGCTCGGCGAGTTCGTCAATGGTCACGAAATGCCCATAGCCGGTGGCGGTTTCGGCCAAAACCTCGTGGGCGGCCAGTGCCCATGCCACCGCGGCCTCGCGGAACGGCACCGTGGCGCCGTCGCTCGCGAGCCAGGCTCCGGAAGATGATGTAGCGGCTTGCTTCATAGCCTCCCTACGGTACCGCGAGACCGCCAGCGCACTCCACCGGCCCTGTGCCACACCCACTCTCGCCACGCCGAACGTGGCGTCCGTCACGTCCGGCGTGGCGTCACCCGGGCGCCCGCGGCGACGGGCCTGACATCACGACGGGCGCGCCGCCACCGCCGCCGTCTATTACTCGTTCCCGACAAGATCGGCCAGCGTCGCTCGCGCTCCCTTTGCGTGCAGCGATTCCAGCGCGGACACGTAGGCCCGGACGAAACGCGGCTCCTCGATCAGATCACCGAAAACCTCACGCGCGCTCAGGAATGCCGTGGGCTCGGCCCGCTGTCGGCGGGCCAGCGGCATCAGCTCGCCGCGCAGCCGGTCCACGACCTCGATCGGCTCGCCCTGCTCGTCGACCCCCTCGGCGTACCGTGCCCAGCCGGCCACGATCGCGGCAGCGCATTCGATCTCCCCGTCCACGGCCAGGCGCTCGCGGATCACCGGCAGCACCCATTTCGGGATCCGGTCGGAGGATTCGGCGCACAGGCGGGCGATGGTGTCGCCGATGGCGGGGTTGGCGAAGCGCTCGATGAGGGTGCGCTTGTATCGGTCCAGGTCGACGCCCGGGACCGGGCGCAGCGTCGGGGTGGCCTCCAGGTCCATGTACCGCATCAGGAATCGGTCGAACAGCGGGTCCTGCGCGGCCTCGTGCACCAGGCGATACCCGCACAGGTGCCCGAAGTAGGCGATGCCCTGATGGCTCGCGTTGAGCAGGCGCAGCTTCATCAGCTCGTACGGGGTCACGTCGGCGACCACCTGCACCCCGGCCCGCTCGTAGGGTGGGCGCCCGAGCGTGAACGAATCCTCGAGCACCCACTGCGTGAACGGCTCGGTGACCACCGGCCAGCCGTCCTCGATGCCGGTCCGCCGCAATACCTCGGCCGCGGCGTCGGGCGGCGTCACCGGGGTGATGCGGTCCACCATCGAATTCGGGAATCGCACCTGCTGCTCGACCCAGTCGCCCAGCGCGGGATCGCGCAGCCGGGCGAATGCCCCGAACACCCGGCGCGCGACGTGCCCGTTGCCCTCGATGTTGTCGCACGACATCACGGTGAAGGGTGCGATCCCGGCCGCGCGCCGCCGCGCCAGCCCCTCGACCACGAGCCCGAAGACCGTGCCCGGCACCGCCCCCGGCGCGAGATCCGCGGCGACGGCCGGGGCGGAGGCGTCGAATTCGCCGGAGACCGCGGAGATCCCGTAGCCGCCCTCGGTGATGGTGAGCGAGACGATGCGCGTGGCCGGATCGGCGAGCTTGGCCAGCACCGCCTCGGGATCGTCGGGTGCATACAGGTATTCGACGATCGAACCGATCACCCGGGTGTCCCAGGAGCCGTCGGGCTCGACGACCGAGAGGGTGTACAGCCCGTCCTGCGCGGTCAGCACGTCGCGCATGCGGCAGTCGCCGGGCAGCACGCCGACACCGCAGATGGCCCAGTCCCGCGCACCACCGCCCCCGAGCAACGTGTCGACATACATCGCCTGGTGAGCGCGGTGAAATCCGCCGACACCGAAGTGCACGATGCCGGTGGTCAGTCCGCTCCGGTCGTAGCCGGCTCGCATAAGTGTTGTGTGCGTCACACTCGCGATGGTACCGTACGTGAGCAACAGATCACCCAGTGAGCAAATGCTCATGCGGCGGCATACCGATGCGGTGATCGCTCAACGGTGAGGAGCGTCGTGGCCCCCGAACCCCGGCCCAGCAATCCGGAGGATGTCCGGCTGGCCCTGCGCGCCGCGCGCCTCTACCACCTCGAGGGCGCCACGCAGGCCGAAATCGCCGCCGTCCTGGGGGTTTCGCGCCCGACCGCCGGGCGGCTGATCGCCCGCGCCCGGGCCCAGGGCCTGGTCCGCATCGAGATCGTGGTCCCCGAGGAGTTGAGCGCCGCCGTGCACACCGAGGTCGAGCGCGAGCTCGAGGCCGCCTTCGGGCTCACCGAGGTGGTCGTGCTGGGCCAGTCACCCGACGCGGGCCTGGCCCCCCTCGCCGAGGCCGCGGTGTCGGTGCTGGCGCGGCGGCTGCGGCCCGAGTCCGCGCTCGGATTCACCTGGGGCCCCGAAACGATCGCGATCGCCACCGCGCTCGGCCCGCATTCGGCCCGCTGCGCCACCGTCGTCCAGCTCGACGGCTCGCTCACCGCCTCGGACTATCAGACCGGCGTCGAGTTCACCCTCGGCCGCTGCGCCACCCAGCTGCGGGCCACCCCCGTCCGGCTGCACGCTCCCCTCTACGCCGACGCCGCGACGGTGACCGCGCTGGAACAGGATTCGGTGCTCGGTCGCGCGATGGCCCTGGGCCGCGCCGCCGAGGTGATGATGTTCGGGGTCGGCGCGGCGTCCACCGCCGGAACCCTTTTCGAGGGGAGCTTTCTCGATACCGCCCTGCTCGACGAGCTGCGCGGGCTGGGCGCGGTCGGCGAGATCGGCGGCCGCTTCTTCCGCGCCGATGGCACCGATGTGCCGGGAAATCTCGCCGCGCGCACGGTGTCGGTATCGCTCGAGGCGATCCGCGCCTGCCCGACCACGCTGCTGATCTCCGGCGGCGCCGCCAAACGCCAGGCCGTCCTGGGCGCACTGCGCGGCGGGCTGGCCACAATCCTGGTCACCGACATCGACTGCGCGCGATGGCTGTTGGAAAAGAAGGAGGGCTGAGGCCCCATGAAGATCCGGCCCAGCGGAATCAAGCCCCGAAACAAGAACGGCCCCCTGCGTCGTCGCGGGCGCGTGAAGAGCCTTGCGGCACTAGCGGTTACAGGTGTGCTCACCCTCACCGGCTGCGCGGGCGCGGGTTCGTTCACCTCCGGCGGCGGAAGAACGGTCACCATCGCGATGGTCTCGAATTCGCAGATGCAGGACGCGATCTCGCTCTCGGGCGAATTCGAGCGCGCCAATCCCGGTATCAAGCTCAAGTTCGTCTCGCTGTCCGAGAACGAGGCCCGCGCGAAGATCACCTCCTCGGTCGCGACCGGCGGCGGCGAGTTCGACGTGGTGATGATCAGCAACTACGAGACCCCGCAGTGGGCCGCGGACGGCTGGCTCACCGATCTGTCCCCCTACCAGGCCCGCAGCCCCGGCTACGACCCGCAGGACTTCATCTCCTCCCTGCGCAGTTCGCTGTCGTACAAGGGCGACATGTACTCGGTGCCGTTCTACGGCGAGTCCTCGTTCCTGATGTACCGCAAGGACCTGTTCCAGCAGGCCGGGCTCACCATGCCCGACCAGCCGACCTGGGATCAGGTGGCCCAGTTCGCCCAGAAGCTCAACGATCCCGCGCACGGGCACTCGGGCATCTGCCTGCGCGGCAATCCGGGCTGGGGCGAGTCGCTGGCCCCGCTGGATACGGTGGTCAACACCTTCGGCGGGCGCTGGTTCGACCAGAACTGGCATGCCCAGCTCACCAGCCCACAGGTGGAGAAGGCCTGGAACTTCTACGTGAACCTCGTCCACAATTACGGCGAACCCGGTGCGGCGACAAGCGGTTTCAGCGAATGCGCGACGCAGCTCTCGCAGGGCGACACGGCGATGTGGTACGACGCCACCTCAGCGGTCGGCGTGCTCGAGGATCCCGCGTCCAGCAAGGTGGTCGGCAAGATCGGCTATGCGCTGGCCCCGATCGAGCAGAAGCCGAATTCCGGCTGGCTCTACACCTGGTCGCTGGGCATCCCCAAGACCAGCCACAATCCCGATGCCGCATGGAAATTCATCTCCTGGATGACCAGCAAGGAGTACATCAAGCACGTCGGTGAGAAGCTCGGCTGGTCACACGTGCCGCCCGGCAGCCGCAATTCGACGTATCAGATCCCCGGATACGCCGCCGCGTCCAAGGCATACGGTCCGGTCACGCTGCAGGCCATGTCCACGGTGGATCCGGAACATCCCACGCTGCAACCGGTTCCGTACACCGGCATCCAATTCTTGGCCATCCCCGAGTTCCAGGATCTCGGCACCCGGGTGAGCCAGCAGCTCAGCGCCGCGATCGCGGGCCGCGAAAGCGTGCAGACCGCGCTCGAGCAATCCCAGCAGTATGCCGAGACAGTCGGCAAGTCGTACCGAGGGAATCAGTAGCATGTCCGTCACCACCGCGGCCCCCGCCGCTGCCCCACCGTCGGAAATAGTCCGCCGCGCCCAACGGATCTCGCGCGCCGAGGGCTGGCGCCGGCGCGGTCCGCTGCTGCCCGCCCTGATCTTCATGATCGTGGTCACCCAGGTCCCGTTCGTATTCACGCTGTACTACTCGACGCAGTCCTGGAACCTGGTCCGGCCCGGCTCCCGGCACTTCGTCGGGTTGAGCAACTACGCGGATGTGTTCCGGGACAGCCAGTTCTGGTCGGTCACGCTCAATACCATCGTTCTCATCGTCGGCACCGTCGTCATCTCGGTCGTCCTCGGGCTGCTGCTGGCACTGCTGCTCGACCGCGCCTTCCTCGGCCGCGGGGTCGTCCGCACGCTGCTGATCACGCCGTTCCTGGTGACTCCCGTTGCCGCGGCGCTGATCTGGAAGACCACGATGCTGGATCCGGTGTTCGGCCTGGTCAATTTCGTGCTGAAACCGTTCGGGGTCGGCCAGCTCGACTGGGTGAGCAAATTCCCGCTGCCCGCGGTGATGGCCGACATGGTCTGGCAGTGGACGCCGTTCATGATGCTGCTGATCCTGGCGGGCCTGCAGTCCATGCCGCGCGACATCACCGAGGCCGCCCGCGTCGACGGGGCCAACTCGGTCCAGGTGTTCCGTGAGCTGACGCTGCCGCATCTGCGCCGCTTCATCGAACTCGGCGCGGTCCTGGGGGCGATCTACCTGGTCAACACCTTCGACTCGGTGTATATGATGACCCAGGGCGGGCCCGGCATCGCCAGCTCGAACCTGCCGTTCTACATCTATCAGCGCGCCTTCCTCGGCTTCGACATCGGCCAGGCCGCGGCCATGGGCGTGGTTACCGTCATCGGCACCACCGTCGTCGCGACGCTCGCGCTGCGACTGCTGTTCACCTCGTTCACCGGCAAGGAGGAAGCGGCATGACAACCACCACCGCTCCCGCAACCACACCACCCGCGGCACAACGAGTTCCGGTGCGCCGCAAGCGGAACCGAGCCGGAATCGGCTGGGGCGTGCTGGCCTGGGTGGTCGGCATCGCGATGTTCTTCCCGGTGCTGTGGATGGTGCTCACGGCCTTCAAACAGGAGGCCGATGCCTACACCAATACCCCCAAGCTGTTCTTCGTCCCTACGCTGCAACAGTTTTCGTCGGTATTCTCCGGCGGCATCGGCACACCCCTGCTGAATTCGGCGTTCGCGACCTTCGCGTCCACGATTCTGGTTCTCGCGCTGGGCATTCCGGCAGCGTTCGCGCTGTCGCTGCGCCCGATCAAGCGCACCCGCGACGCGCTGATGTGGTTCATCGGCACCAAGATGCTGCCGATCGTCGCGGCGATCATCCCGCTGTACGTGATCGTCGGGAACATCGGGATGCTGGACAACATCTGGACCCTCGTCATCCTCTACACGGCAATGAATCTGCCGATCGCGGTGTGGATGATGCGCTCGTTCTTCCTGGAGGTACCCGGCGAACTCCTGGAGGCCGCGAGCATGGACGGGGCGAGCCTGTGGACCGCGGTGCGTGAGGTCATCCTGCCGCTGGTCTCCCCCGGGATCGCCGCGACGGCGCTGATCTGCGTCATCTTCTCCTGGAACGAATTCTTCTTCGCCGTCAACCTGACCGCGGTGCAGGCCCAGACGATGCCGGTGTTCCTGGTCGGCTTCATCACCGGCGAGGGCCTGTACTGGGCCAAGCTGTCCGCCGCGGCGACCCTGGCCGCATTGCCCGTCGTCCTGGCCGGGTGGTTCGCGCAGAACAAGCTGGTGCGCGGACTGTCCTTCGGCGCCATCAAATAAGAGCTCGAGTGAGGTAACCCCATGGCCACCATCCATTACGACAGCGCCTCGTGTGTCTACGCCGGTGCCGACACCCTCGCGGTCGACTCGCTCGACCTCGACATCGCCGACGGCGAATTCATCGTCCTGGTCGGGCCGTCCGGCTCCGGCAAGTCCACCGCCCTGCGCATGCTCGCCGGTCTCGAGGAGATCGACGGCGGCAGCATCCGCATCGACGGCCAGGACATGGTCGGGGTCCCCTCCAAGGACCGCGACATCGCCATGGTGTTCCAGAACTATGCGCTGTATCCGAACAAGACCGTCGGCGAGAACATGGGCTTCGCGCTGAAGATGATGAAGGTGTCGTTGGACGAGCGCAAGCGCCGCGTCGCCGACGCGGCCGAACTGCTCGGGCTCACACCGTATCTGGACCGCAAGCCGGCCAAGCTCTCCGGCGGACAGCGCCAGCGGGTGGCGATGGGCCGGGCCATCGTGCGCGAGCCGCGGGTGTTCTGCATGGACGAGCCGCTGAGCAATCTCGACGCCAAGCTGCGCGTGCAGACCCGCACCCAGATCGCCGCGCTGCAGCGCCGCCTGGGCACCACCACCGTGTACGTCACCCACGACCAGGTGGAGGCGATGACGATGGGCGACCGGGTGGCGGTGCTGCGCGATGGCAAGCTGCAGCAGTTCAGTACGCCCGCAACGCTGTACGACCGCCCCGCCAACGCGTTCGTGGCCGGGTTCATCGGCTCGCCGTCGATGAACCTGTGCACCGCGCCCGTGGTCACCGGCGGCGTCGACATCGCGGGCGTCACCGTCGAGCTGCCCCGCGAGCGCATGACCCGCATCGCGGCGGCGGGGCTGGACACCGTCACCCTCGGCATCCGGCCCGAACATCTCGAATTGCGCCGCGACGCAAGCGGATTCACGGTCACCGTGGAGCTGGTCGAGGAGCTCGGCAGCGAATCCTACGTCTACGCCCGCGTTCCCGGCGGCCCGGTGCTCGGGCTGGACGGCGAGCCCGTCATCCTTGTCTCGCGGTCGGCCGAGCGCGCCCCGGCCCGCCTCGCGGAGACGGTCTCGCTGCACATCACCGATCCCGCGGCGGTGCACCTGTTCGACCCGGCGAGCGGAGACCGCCTGGAGGACTGAACCCTCCGCCGACCGAATGTCACATGCGCTCGAATCAATGAAGCGAACGTGACATTCGGTCGGTTCGCCCAGTGCTCTCGAGGTGCACCCGACGGAGGAGGGTGGGTTGACCGAATGTCACATTCGTACAGGATGCGCGTTGGTGGCGTTGGGTGGGCGCGATGAGATTGGGAACGCCCTGGTAGGCCGGTTTCCAGCGTTGGCGGACGTTGGCGGCCTCCAGGGCGTTTAGGGCAGAATTCGTAGCAGATTCGTAGCCGCGGGCACTGACCGGCATGGCGGTTCGCGCCGCAAAGGGTAGCGCGGCGACGCGGTGGCGACACGCCGAACGTGCGGGCATAAGTCCGGGCTTCACACCCCGCCGCTCCAATACTTGCGGTTGAATGCCTCGATCTCCGCACGGCACTCCGGGCGGTGCGCCCGGCACAAGGATCGTCGTAGACGCGGACAACGGTAAACGGGGTGCGAACACCCCCGCGGTTTTGAACCGTGGGGTGTGCCGCGCGACGATTACGGGTCGAAGGGATGAGCGGGTGCGTAGATGGAAAGCGGCCAGTCCGGCGAGGGCGCTCGCGGTGAACCAGGTCAGTTGCACGGCGAAGCCCGCCAATAGTGTGGTGTCGGAGAATCCGGCCGCGGTCGCGGCCTGCATTGCCCCGTAGGAGGGCAGCCAGTGCACGAATTCGCTGTTCGCCCCTACGCTGGCGATCGGATTTTCCACGGCCATGTCGACGCAGCTGAACATTGTGATGGCGAACATGCCCTCGACCTCGCGACGCAGCAGCGCGCCGAGCGCGACACCCAGCGCCCCGTAGGTCATCGCCGCGCAGAACAGCGCCGCAGCGAGCACGACAGGCTGCCGAGGCGGCCAGAAGCAGCAGATGACAGCGGTCGCGTACGCGCACACCACCAGTGAGGCCACTACCAGGCAGGCGATCTTCGCCAGAGCGAGCGCGCCCCGGGGATATCCGGCCATCGACAGCCGCCGGTCGAATGCTCCGCTGCTGAAAGTCGCGGCGAACATCATGAAGCCGATGATCATTGTGACCGTGGCGATGGCTGCGCTGATCTGGGCGAGCTCGTTGCCGTTGGCGTGCAACACGAGACCGGTGCCGCGGAGCCGGAACGGTACCTCGATGTCCGCGAGGGCCACCTACACCAGAGCGATCAATACGGGGACGAAGCCGGCGACCAACAGCATGGCGAACCGGTTACGCGCATGCTCGATGAGGCCGAAGCGCGTGGCGATCAGGAACAGCCGCACACCGTCGCTCATCGGACTTTCTCCTGTGTGCCTTGTAGGACGCCGTCGTGCAACTGCCACACCTGATCCAGTTTGTCGGTGTCGTGGGCCAGATGTGAGACGACCAGCACCGATCGGCCGGTGTCACGGAACTGCGCGACGAGATCCCAGAAACGCAGATAGGTTTCCCAGTCGAAACCCTGGTATGGCTCGTCGAGCAGCAGCACCTGCGGGTCGTGCATCACCGCCTGCGTCAGGTTGAGCTTCTGCCGGGTGCCGCCGCTCAGCGTCGCGACCCGCTCACCGGCGTATTCGGAGAACCGCAGGATCTCCATGGTCTCCTCGGCCCGCCGCAAGTCGGGGATCGCGTAGGCCGCGGCGGAGGTGCACGGCTCGCAGGTAGCTGTGGACGGCCCCGCGGATTATGCCGAACTCGATGGCCAGCAGAGACTTCCGTTCCCGGGCCGCGGCCTGCACACCCAGCTGCTGGACCTGCTCGGGGGTGAAGGCCGGGTTGTGGGCAGTGAAGGCGTCGCGAGCGTGCTGGTGGGGCAACCGACGTCGCCCGACGGTACCGGTGGCTCCGGTCACGAGAATGTATCGGCAGGTGGCGGGCATGTCCCGCCCGCAGACCAGGGTGCCCGCTGAGACTGCGAAAGGTCCATGCAACCGGGCGGGGACACCGATATCCTCCAGAACCGCCGTGATCGTACGGTACTACCGCCGACCGACGGCCAGGTCGACGCCGAATCCCACCATGACCGCTCCGGTGACCGCATCCATCGTCCGACGTACCCCGTCCCGGTTCAGCCAGGTCCGGGCCAGGCCCGCCGCAGTGGCGAGACGTGTCGCGGCGGATGGTTGTGCCGCCGAGTGCTGTGTGTCAGATAGTTACTGCCTCGGACAGATAGGACATGGCCTTGTTGCATGCGTCGATAAGGGTGCCGCTTTGGTGTCCCTGTAGCCACCAGGTCACTGCGATCCGCAGGGTATCGCTGACGGCGTGGGCGATGACCCGCGCTCGCAATTCGGCATCACGGGTGCGCTCGACCCCATCGAGCAGGGCATCGACGAACGGTTCATGATCGGCGCCCCACATCAGGCGGAACATTCGCGCCTGCAGGGCGGGCACCGACTGGATCAGGCGGTACGAGCGTGCGGTGCGTTCGGGGTCACCGGCGGTCAGGCCCGCAAGCATTGCCCTGGTGATGAATTCGGCGTCGGTTTCTCCCGGACGGCGCTGGGACAGGGCGGTGGCGGATGCCGCGCGCCCATCGGGATTGCCGAGGATCACATCTTCCTTGGCGGGAAAGTAGCGGTAGAAGGTGCGCGGTGCGACGTCGGCGGCCGCGGCGATCTCCTCGATGGTCACCGCGTCGTAGCCCTTCTCCTCGAACAGCCTCAGCGCGCAGTCCACGATCGCGTCCTGGGTGCGCTTGCGCTTGCGAGCTCGTAGGCCGGTCTCTGCATCGTCAGCCACCACAGGAGCCAGCATAACAACTGATGTCACCTATGCAAAAAGACATACGCGCCTTCAGGCAGTCTTGCCAATTGGCAGTTCTGCCATATATTGTTCAGGTATGCGGCTCGTCGCCGAGGCGAGCCATGTGAGAAAGAGAAACCGATGAACCACGCCGATACCCTTCGCCAGCTCTTCCGCGCCTACAGCGACCACGACCTCGAAGCCCTGCTGGCGACACTGGCCGACGATGTGGTCGTGCGGTTTCCGACCAGCCCCGAACCGATTCTTGGCAAAGAGCAGTTGCGGCCGGTGTGGGCGGAGGTGCTCGACACCGTGATCCCGGACGTAAAGCAAACCGTGCAACGCATCGTGGTCGAAGGCGACACCGCCGCAACGGAATTGACCGAGACCGGCACCGTCGTCATTCCGGAGGAGGCTGCCGCGTCCGTGTCCCTGGAGCCCGGCGGTCGGCCCTACAGCCTGGACATGGTGTCGCTCTATCATTTCGACAAGGACGGCCGAATCGACCGGATCCGGTCCTACTGGGATACCGCCGATTTCGCCAGGCAGCTCGGTATCGACATCGCCGTCATCCGCGCCATGCAGGAAAGCGCGCACAGCGCCTGATCTCCAGATCGACCCACCGTGAGCAGGCTGCCGACCGGATGCGTGCGAGGCGCCCCGCGACCACCGTGATCACGTAGATACCGTCTGCCGTATGCGGTCTCGACCCCGTACGCCCAGTTGCCGGTTGTTCACGGTTCGGTCGGTCTGTGCAGGCGGGTAATAATGGTGTGATCGTCGATGCTATCGGCGTAGGTATGGCCAATGCCTATACCTACACGTCGCAGATGCTGATGGTGGCGAACTCGCCAATGCGCGAACGGCCCTGCGCGCGGCGGGAATCAAGGCGGATCTGCCGGATGCCGAATACCGTGGCGAATACGGCCCGGTCTTCGGCTGGGTGCTGCGTGAGTCGGTCACCAATATCGTGCGCCACAGTGCGGCCAACCATTGCACGGTGCTGGTGAGCCCGTCTCGCATCGAGGTTCGCGACGACGGGACCGGCATGGGCGCCGGCGCCGAATTCGGTTCGGGCCTGGCGGGATTGCGGGAACGTGTGCGCGCCGAGGGCGGCACGCTGACGCTGGCGGCGGTACCGGGCGGCGGCGTCCGGGTGACCGCAACCTTCCCGGAGGTGTGAGTTCGCCGCCGGACCCGCATGATCGCGCGGCGGGCCGGGCCTGCAGCCCCGGGGGTCCCGGCCTGCGTCGTACCGAGCCGCATCGGAACCGGGTGGCCTCGGCCCGGTAGTGCGCTGCGTACGGCACCGGGCGCTATGGTCGTGGACGACGATGCGGGCGTAGCGATCGGGAGGGCGAGGGGTCGATGGGCGGCACGCGGGTGTCCGGGCGGTGGCTGCGGCGATCCGGCTGCTGCTGGCCGACGATCAGGCGCTGGTGCGGGGCGCGCTGGCCGCGCTGCTGGGGCTGGAGTCGGATCTGGAGGTCAAGGACACTCCTGCCCGGGAGTTGGCCGATGCGGTGCGCCGGGTGCATCTGGGCCTGCGCGTAGTGGATCCGGCGCTGGCCACCGAGACGCTGACGGCCGGAACCTCACCCCTGACCGCCCGGGAACGCGAGGTGCTGGCCGCCGCGGCGGACGGCTCCACCGCGGGCGTCATCGCCGCGCGCCTGCACCTGTCCGAGGGCACCGTCCGCAACCATCTGTCCGCGGCCATCGGCAAGACCGGCACATAAACCCGCGCCGAGGCCATCCGCACCGCCGAACATCGAGGCTGGTTGTAGCGGTCGGGCCCATCGGTACGTGAGTTCGGTTCAGCCGCGCGGTGCCAAGCATTGTTTTCGTGGTCACCCTCGCGCTCAGCATGGCCGGGCTAGGAGTAGCGTTGCGGACGGTCCCCGTCGGCACCGGTTACGCGGTCTGGGTCGGCATCGGAGCGGTCGGCACGGCGGTGGTCGGGATGATCTGGCTCGGCGAGTCCACCACCGTCGCCCGTATCCTGTGCCTGGTGTTGATCATCGCGGGCGTGGTCGGGCTGAGGGTCTATCACTGACCCAGGTCCCTTCGCTCCCGCAACGATCGGGTGTAAATTTTCCATCAAGGTGTGCCGGGAAGGCTGGTCGGCGGGAGTATAAGGAGCTCGCCGTGCGTGGTGGTATCTATCTCGAGACGGACAGGCGGCAGGAGAAGCTGCGGACCAATCTGTGGTTCGTCCCGACCCTCGAAGTGCTCGGCGCCGTGGTCCTGTTCGCGATCACCTGTGCCCTCGATCGCGCCGCGTACAGCGGCGCGTTCCGCATCCCCAGCTGGGTGATCGGCGGCACCCCCGATGCCGCGAGGCAGGTGCTCACTGCGATCGCAGCGGCCATCATCACCGTCGTCGGTGTCGTCTTCTCGATCACGATCGTGGCGCTGACCCTGGCCTCAACCCAGTTCGGGCCGCGGATGCTGCGCAATTTCATCCGCGACCGCGGCACCCAGGTCACCCTGGGCACCTTCGTCGCGACGTTCGTCTACGCGGCAGCGGCCCTGGTGGTGATCGGCAAGGACTTCGTGCCGCACATCAGCACCACGGTGTCGATCGCGTCGATGGTGCTCGATCTGGGCGTCCTGATCTATTTCATCAACCACATCGCCGGGCAGATCCAGCTGCCGAACGTGATCGCCGACATCGCCCGGGAGGTCAACACGGCCGTCGAGGCCAACCTCGACACCGCCGAAACCGCCCCCGCCTGCGGGCCCTCGACCGTCGAACTGCTGGCGCTGATCGCGGAATCCGGCGGCGAGGTACGCACCACGAGCAGCGGATACCTGCAGTACATCCGCTACGACCGGCTGATGCGACTGGCCGTGGCCGAGAACGCGGTCATCCATCTGCCGAACCGGCCCGGCCATTTCCTCACCGAGGGGCAGGTGGTGGCCACGGTGTGGCCGGCCGAGGCCGCCCCGCGGATCGCCGAAGACTTCGCACGGGGGCACGTCACCGGATCGATGCGCACGCTGGTGCAGGACGTGTCCTTCGGCATCGACCAGATCGTGGAGATCGGCCTACGCGCCCTGTCGGCCGCGGTCAACGACACCTTCACCGCGCTCACCTGCATCGACTGGCTCGGCGACTGCCTGTCCAAGATCGCCGTCGAATGGGATCCGAACCCGGTACGCCGCGACAAGGACGGCTACATCCGGGTCATCGCCGCACAGGTCAGCTACGAGCGCCTGGTGCAGCGCGCGTTCGAGAAGATCCGCCAGTCCGGAGCCGGCCAGCCCGCGGTGATGATCCGCGAGCTGGACGCGCTGGCACAGATCCTCGATCGCACCGACGACCCCGCGCGCCGCCGGGTCGTGGTCGAACAGGCCGCGATGATCGAACGCCAAGTGGCCGTGTCGATTTCGGAAGAGGCGGACCGTGAGGACGTGCTGCGCCGGTGTGAGGTCTTTCGCGACCGGCTGGCGGCGGTGAGTTGATCTTCCGGCCCCTCATAGGGGCCTCACAGTAAACCTCGAGGTAGGCCGTCAACAATGACAGCCGTGTTACCAGTGCAGACGGACGTGACGACAACGCCCACACAAACACCCGGCGCGGTGGCCCCTCCCCCCGCGCCGAAGATGCCCACGGCCCACATCAACCAGTTCGGGGGCTTCCACAAGGGCGTCTCGCTGCTGCACGGCTGGTTACCGCTGACGATCGAGATCGTCGCGATGGTATTGCTGATCATCGCCATCGTCCGGCTGACCCGGCGCTGGTGGTACATCCGGCTGCCGATCGCCGTCGTGCTCGGAGTGGCCGGGGCGCTCGCGGGCTGGTGGTACACGAACAACCAGGGCCTGGCCTCGGATCCGGCACCGCTACTGCTGTGGATCAGCGTGGGCCTGATGGTCGGCTCGATCGCCGTCGCGGTGATCGGCTGGCCCCGCGCGCGCTGGTGGCAGCGGGTCGCCGCGATTCTCGCCATCCCGTTCGCGGTGGCCAGCACCGCGATGGTGATCAATCAGTGGGTCGGCTACTACCCGACGGTGCAGTCCGCCTGGAGCGCGTTCACCGCCGGACCGCTACCGCACCAGACGGACCTGGCCGATCTGGCCGGGATGCGCGATACGAATCCCAAGACCGGCGTCATCGTGCCGGTGGACATCCCGGACACCGCGAGCGGCTTCCAGCACCGCACCGAATACGTGTACCTGCCCCCAGCGTGGTTCGCGGGGAAGACCCCGCCCAGCATGCCCGCGGTGCTGATGATCGGCGGCGAGTTCAACACCCCCGGCGACTGGATGCGCAGCGGCGAGATCATGCCGGCGATCGATAAATTCACCGCGGCCAACAGTGGTCAGGCCCCGATCCTGGTGTTCGCGGACTCCGGCGGCTCGTTCAACAACGACACCGAGTGCGTCAACGGCCCGCGCGGCAATGCCGCCGACCATCTCACCAAAGATGTTGTGCCGTACGTGGAGAAGACCTTCAACGTCTCCGCCGATCCCGCGCACTGGGCGGTCGTGGGCTGGTCGATGGGCGGCACCTGCGCGGTCGATCTGACGGTGATGCATCCCGAGCAGTTCCACACCTTCGTCGACATCGCCGGCGACGTGGGCCCCGATTCGGGCACCAAGGATCAGACCGTCACGCGCCTGTACGGCGGCAACGAAGCGCTGTGGGAGCAGTTCGATCCGATGACCGTGATGCAGAAGCACGGCCAGTACACCGGCATCGCCGGCCTCTACGACGACCTGACCGCGACGCACTTCGACCGGTCCAAACTGCCCAAGGGCTTCACGATGCCCAAGGTGAGCGAGGATCAGATCGGCAAGGGCGGCCAGGACGACATGGGCGGCGGCGGCAACAGCGAGGTCGGCGCGGCCGAGAAGCTCTGTGCGGAGAACAAGAAGGTCGGCATCGAGTGCACCATCCACACGACACAGGGTGGGCACACCTGGCAGTTCGCGGAGGCGGCGTTCGACTCGTCGCTGGCCTGGGTGACCGCGCGGGTCGGGCTGCCGGTGCCTGCGAACAGCTGACGCCGCCCGTCATCCGAGAACTTCACAGCCCTTCAGGCGCCACCACTTCCGGCACGAACGAGACGAACGTTCGTGCCGGAACTACGTTCGGCGACGGGACGTCGATGCCGAGACGACCGGGTGGGCGATCCCGGCACAACGGCAACCATGTCCGGCGACACGGCGCAGATTCATTACTTGACGGCCGGTAAGTAACGGATTTAGCCTGCCTTACGGGCACGGTTCGGCCGGTTACGGATTCGCCAGCGGGGGGACAGAGATGCAGGCATTCAGCATCGTGTGGCCGGATTCGTCAGCTGTCATCACACCGATTCCGGTAGACGACACCGCCCGTTCCGACCTGGGCATCGACCGGGTGCTCGCCGCGGTGCTGCGCTTCGGCGACGACTACGACCTGGCCGGATTGTTTTTCGCGCCGGTGCGCGAGCGCGACATCGTGGCCTATCGGCAGGAGGTCTTCGCCGATCTGGATGCCCCGGCCGTGCGCGCGGTCCTCGACGAATTCGCCGCGGGCATGCGGCGGACCCGGCGCGAGCTCGCACAGGCCCAAAAGCTGGTGCATCCGCATCAGCGAGGGCGCTGGCGCCTCGATGCCGCCCTCGGACATCTCGAGGCACTCGCCCGCCTGGACGCCGGGCTGGCCGAGCTGCCGATCGCCTCGCGGGGGCTGCGCCGCTGGCGAGACCTGCTGCGCGCCTACGTGTCCGGGCCCGAATTCGCCGATCTGACCGAGCGGGTCCGCGACGTCCGGCGAGGCCTGGACGAGATCCGCTACAGCATCCGCGTTGTCGGGCGAACCGTCGAGGTGAGCCCGGACGACGGCGCGCCGGACTACAGCGCCACCATCGCGAATCTATTCGCGCGCTTCGGGTCCCAGCCCTCACCACCGCCCCGGCCGCGGCCGCAGTGGGCCGATATGAACCAGGCCGAGGAGCAGATCCTGGACCGCGTGGCCGCGCTGCACCCCGCCGCCTTCGCCCGGCTCGACGAATTCTCCCGCGACCACCCGCATGTCATCGATCCCGTGGTGGCGCGGTTCGATCGCGAAATCCAGTTCTATCTGGTCTATCTCGCCTTCGCCCGGCGCATCGCACACCCACTGCACCTTCCGCGGGCCCTGGCCCCGGAGCAGGACATCCACGCCCACGACGCCTTCGACCTAGCGCTCGCCTCGCGGCTGAAGCCGGGAGAGGCGCTCGTCCGCAACGACTTCCGGCTATCCGGGCCGGAGCGGGTACTCGTCGTCACCGGCCCGAATCAGGGCGGCAAGACGACCTTCGCCCGAATGTTCGGTCAGCTCCTCTATTTCGGCGCCCTCGGCTGCCCGGTCCCCGCGCGCGATGCCCGCCTTCCGCTCCCGGACGCCATCTTCACCCACTTCGAGCGCGCCGAGGACCCCGGAGACCCGGACGGCCGGCTGCTCGGCGAACTCACCCGGATGCGCGAGGTCCTCGACCGCGCGACCGCCGAGAGCGTCATCGTCATGAACGAAAGTTTCAGCTCCACAAGTACATCCGATGCCATCCGGATCGGCGGGGACATCCTGGACCGGATCATGGACCGCGGCGCGCTGGCGCTGTGGGTCACCTTCTTCGACGAACTGGCCCAGGGCTTCCCCGCCGCGGTCAGCATGGTCGCCGCCACCGCCTCGGACGGGCCGGACGGCGACGCCCGCCGCACCTTCCGAATCGAACGCAGGCCCGCCGACGGCCAGGCATACGCCCTCGAACTTGCCACGCGCCACGGCCTCACCTACCACGACATCACCACCAGGATCTCCCGATGAGACTCGAACCGCGGCGCCAGCCCGAGCACACCGGCACTCCGAACCCGGTGCGCACCAGCCAGCCGGGGCACTCCCTCACGCACACGGCGCATCACCGACAGGCCGACCACCCCCGCGACACGAGGATCTCCCGATGAGAGTCGCACTGCTGCAGCCGCCCGGGATCATGGTCCGGATCGCCCGTGCCGAGCAGCGCACCCTGGACGATCTGGGTGTTGAAATGCTCTGCGCCGCAATGGCTCTGGATGAACATGGCGACGCCGATCCCACGATTGCCGATGCGGTGCGGGCGGTGTTGCCCGCGAGTGTGCTGGATCCGGCTGTGATCCGCTATCGCCACGCGGTGCTCGCGGACTGCTGTGCTCATCCCGGCGCGGTGCGGGAGTTGTACGACATCACCACGCGGGCAACGCAGGTGCGGCGCTGGAAGGTCGGGCCCGGACATCGCCCGAACGGCAAGCTGCTGCTCGCCCTCGAACCGCTCAACGAGCTCATCGGCTGCCTGCGCACGCTACGAACTGCCTGCGCACGGCATTTCGGGAAGTTCGAATCCGACGGGTTCGCGGACCTGAACGCCATCGTCGCGCGGCAACTGGACGACGACTACCTCGACTCCATCTCTCGGCAGCTGGCCGAAATGGACTTCGAGCACGGCCTGCACTTCAGCGCGGGGCTGGCCACCGGAAACAAGATCGCCGAGGTGCGGCTGCACGCGCCGATCCGCCCGCAACGCCGTTGGTTCGGCCTCGACCGCCGCTCTGCGCGCGCGTTCGAGGCGATCGACGATCCCGAAGCCGAGTCCAGTCCCCTTGTGCAGCTGACGAATCCAGCGCTGACAATCATCGCCGACGTGGTCAGCGACGCCACCGACCGCGTGCAGGAGTTCTTCGCGCAGTTGCGTACCCAGCTGGCCTTCTACCTGGGCTGCGTGACGCTGCAACGCCGCGTGGCCGCTATCGGGGCGCCGGTGTGCCTGCCGGTGATCCACCCCGCGAGCGCCGCGGGTCCGCGCTGCTCCGGCCTGCGCGACATCGGATTGTGCCTGTCGAGCGAGAGTCCCGGCGTTGGAAACGATCTCGATGCGCTCGATCACCCGCTGATCATGATCACGGGCGCAAACAACGGCGGCAAGTCCACCCTGCTGCGCGCCCTCGGCCTGGCCCAGCTGATGTTTCAGGCCGGAATATTCGTCGCCGCAGACAGTTTCGAGGCGCCCGTACACGAGGGCGTGTTCACCCATTTCGCCGCCGACGAGGACCGGACCCTCTCGCACGGCAAACTCGTCGAGGAACTGGTCCGCATGAGCGCCCTGATCGACCGGATGGCCCCCGGATCCCTGCTGCTGTGCAACGAGTCGTTCGCCTCCACCGGCGCCCGCGACGCCGCCCGCATCGCCGCCCCACTGCTCGATGCGCTGCAGGCCACCGGCGTCGCCGTCGTCTTCGTCACCCACCTCACCGAATTCGCCTGCCTACGTTACGAAGCCGCCCATCCCGGCGACCTGTTCCTGCGCGCCGAACGCCTCGCCGACGGCACCCGCACATTTAACCTCGTCCCAGGTCCACCGGAGTCCGGCAGCCACGCCGCCGACATTTTCCGCCGGGTCTTCGACCGCGACCCGCGCGCCCTGCCCGAGGACGATGCTGCACACAGTAGGTGACAAGCCGGTCGCGCCCCGCCATGTGACGCCCTCGAAGGGCGGTTCTCGGTAGTCTTTGCACGATGAGCGAGCGCACCACCGAAACCGGCACGACCGGACCGCGTACCCAGCGCGGGCTCGAACGGCTGATGTTCTTCAGCGATGCCGTGGTGGCCATCGCCATCACCCTGATCGCGCTGCCCCTGGTCGACAGCGCCCGCGATGTCGCGAAGGAATCCACCTCGAAGTTCCTGTCCGACAACAGCTACGCCCTACTCGCCGCCGCGATCAGCTTCGCGGTCATCAGCGCGTTCTGGCGCGAGCACCACAGCCTGTTCGAGCGCGCCACCGGCTATACGCCACTGCTGCTGCGGGTCAACATGTTCTGGCTGGTGGGCATCGTGGCCCTGCCGGTGGCGACGGTCCTGGACGTGTATTCCCACCGGGACCCGCTCGCGGCCGGAATCTACCTGCTCGCGGTGATCTTCACGATGGCGGTCGACCGGGTCGAGGAGCTGATCCTGTACCGCGCGCGGCTGCTCTCCGACGGCGACCGGATCACCCGGCCGGAGCTGATACTGCGCTGGTCGATGGTGGTCGGGGCGGGCATCGCCGTGCTCGTCTCGCTCACCCTGCCGGCCGTCGGACTCTGGTCCCTGGTCCTGGTGTTCGCCGCGGGACAGTTCGAGGCGGTCTCCAGGCGCCGCCTCCGGGCGCGGACCGCGTGAACACGGTCCGGCACGCCGTGATTCAGTAGCGCAGCAGATCGACGCCGACTCCGACGATCCACGCGATCCAGCCGACATCTACGCCGCGCTGTGCAATATCGATGGATACACGACGCTCACCGTCGAACGCGGCTGGTCACCCGAGCGGGTCGAGCAATGGTGGATCGACGCGTTGTCCCGGGAGCTGCCGGCGTGCCCCACGCCGCCACGGCGTGCGCCGGATCCGGGTCCCGCAACGTCGAAGGCCGCCTCCGCGAGATCGCGGGGGCGGCCTTCGAATGCTGCCGGGGATGTCAGGCGTCGAGCTCGGCGAGCACCTCGTCGCTGATGTCCACGTTGGTGTACACGTTCTGCACGTCGTCGCTGTCCTCGAGGGCGTCGACGAGCTTGAACACCTTGCGGGCGGCCTCGGCGTCGACCGCGACCGACATCGACGGCTGGAAGCCGGACTCGGCCGAGTCGTATTCGATGCCGGCCTCCTGCAGCGCGGTGCGCACCGCGATGAGATCGCCGGGCTCGCTGATGATCTCGAAGGACTCACCGAGGTCGTTGACCTCCTCGGCCCCCGCGTCCAGCACCGCGGTCAGCACGTCGTCCTCGGTCTGGCCGTTCTTGTCCAGCGTGACGATGCCCTTGCGGTGGAACAGGTACGATACCGAACCCGGATCGGCCATGTTGCCGCCGTTGCGGGTCATGGCGACGCGGACCTCGCCGGCGGCGCGGTTGCGGTTGTCGGTGAGGCATTCGATCAGCACGGCAACGCCATTGGGGCCGTAGCCCTCGTACATGATCGTCTGCCAGTCGGCGCCGCCGACCTCTTCACCGCTGCCGCGCTTGCGGGCGCGCTCGATGTTGTCGTTGGGGACGGAGTTCTTCTTCGCCTTGTCGATGGCGTCGTAGAGAGTCGGGTTTCCTCCAGGGTCCCCACCACCCGTCCGCGCCGCGACCTCGATGTTCTTGATCAGCTTGGCAAACATCTTGCCACGCTTGGCATCGATCACGGCCTTCTTGTGCTTGGTGGTGGCCCATTTGGAGTGGCCGCTCATTCCCCTACTTCCTTCACGTCGGTGTGCTCGAGATCCGGGCAGTCAACTGCGCCTCGGGCAGTCAACTGCGCCTCGGGCAGTTAACTATGCCAGTTTACTGCCCGGTCCCACTTGTACTACTTCGCGGTTGAGATCGCCCTCACAGGGGGTCGAACCGGCTGTTCAGGAGACCCGGGCCGCCGCGTTCTCGCGCACGATGTCCACGAACATCCGGTGTACTCGCAGATCGCCGGTCACCTCCGGATGGAACGACGTCGCCACCACGTTTCCCTGACGCACCGCGACGATCCGCCCCTCGGCCGGTCCGGACGGCACTCGCGCCAGCACCTGCACCCCCTCGCCCGCGCGCTCGACCCACGGCGCCCGGATGAACACCGCACGCACCGGCCCGTCGTCGAGGCCGGCGAAGTCCAGATCGGTTTCGAACGAATCGACCTGCCGCCCGAAGGCGTTGCGCCGCACGGTCATATCGATGCCGGACAGCGACTGCGCGTCGGGCCGGGTGTCGAGCACCTCGTCGGCGAGCAGGATCATGCCCGCGCAGGATCCGTAGGCGGGCATGCCCTCGCGCAACCGCTGCCGCAGCGGTTCCAGCAGCCCGAACACCTCGAGCAGCTTGCTGATCGTGGTGGATTCGCCGCCCGGCAGCACCAGGCCGTCCACGGCGGCGAGTTCGGACTCGCGGCGCACGTTCACCGGCTCGGCGCCGCAGTCCGCCAGGGCATGGAAGTGCTCGCGCACGTCGCCCTGCAACGCCAGCACTCCGATCGTCGGTTTCACGAGTCGAGCATACGAGCCGCCCGTGACGGCCCGGTTCCGGCCGGGACCCGTTGTGGTACTGATCACGCGACCGTCAAAATCTTGTAGGCGCGCTGTTACAAGTCCCTTCCAGCGGGGAACACTCGCGCAAGTGACTGATGTGTTGCCGGATACCGAGCCCGCCGACCGAACGCGGGTGCAGACTCCGCCCACCGGGCGCGGGCTCACCGTGCTGACCGGCCTGGCGGGCCTGTCTCTGGATGCGATGGCCTCGGTGGCTTACGGCCCCGAATCCATCGTGCTGGTGCTGGCCGCGGCCGGCAGCGCCGGATTGGGCATGACCCTGCCGGTAACGATCGCCATCGTGGTTCTGCTGACCGTCCTGATCGCCTCATATCGCCAGGTGATCGCCGCCTTCCCGAACGGCGGCGGCGCGTACGCGGTGGCCCGCAGCCACCTGGGCCACCGGACCAGCCTGGTCGCCGCGGCCTCGCTGATCGTGGACTACATCCTCAACGTGGCGGTCTCGATCGCCGCCGGAGTCGCGGCACTGACCTCGGCGATCCCCGCGCTGCTGCCGTACACGGTGTGGATCTGCCTGGCCGTTCTCGTCGGGATCACCGCTTTGAACCTGGCCGGAATCCGCGAGAGTGCCCGGGCGTTCATGGCGCCGACCGTGGTCTTCGTCGCCGGCATTCTGGTGGTCATCGCCGCCGGTTTGCTGCGGTCGGAACCCGCGAGCGTGACCAGCGCGGCGAGCACGCTCGGCGCGAGCCGCACCATCGGAATCCTGTTGCTGCTCAAGGCGTTCTCCAGCGGATGCTCCGCCCTGACCGGTGTGGAGGCGATCGCGAACGCGGTACCCAGCTTCGAGCGGCCGCGGGTGCGCGGGGCGCAGCGGGCCGAGGTCGCCCTCGGGGTGCTCCTCGGGGTGATGCTGCTCGGACTCGCGACGCTGATCGGCAAGTTCTCCATCCACCCGGTCGACGGGACGACGGTGCTCTCGCAGCTCACCGCGGCGGCGCTGGGGCACGGAATCGCCTACTACGTGGTGCAATTCGCGACGGTCGTGCTTCTTGCCCTGGCCGCCAACACCTCCTACGGCGGCCTGCCGACGCTGACCAAGATCCTCGCGGACGACAACTGCCTGCCGCACCGGTTCGCGGTCGCCACTCCCCGGCAGGTGTACCGCTACGGCGTGCTGGCCCTGGGCATTTCGGCCGCGGTGCTGCTGATCGCGGCGAACGGCAATATGAATGCGCTGGTGCCGTTGTTCGCGATCGGGGTGTTCGTCGGATTCACCATCGCGCAGGTCGGCATGGTGCGGCACTGGCGCGGCGATCACGTCCGCGGCTGGCGGTGGCGGTTGGCGCTCAACGGTTTCGGCGCGGTGCTGACCTGCGTCGCGGCGATCGTGACCATCGCGATGAAGTTCACCTCCGGCGCCTGGCTGATCGTGCTGGTCCTGCCGCTGCTGGTGCTGATCATGGAGCGAATCCGCAAGGAGTACAACCGGATCGACGGCCGCCGCGGCACCGGCTGCCTGCCCGCGCCGCCCCGGGCCACCGGCACCGTGATAGTGGTGCCGGTCTCGGAGGTGTCCGAGCTGAGCCGCGAGGCGCTCTCGGCCGCGCTCTCGCTCGGCCACGACATCGTCGCGCTGCACGTCTGCCTGCCCGGCGAGAACACCACCGCCTTCACCAAGGCCTGGGAGGCCTGGCACCCGGACGTGCACCTCGAGATCATCGACGCGGGCGACTGCACCGTCGGCGCCCCGGTCGCGCGCTACGTCCGGGACAACTTCCCCGACCGCCGCAAGGTGGTACTGATCGCCGAGGTCGACCCGTCCACCGGCTGGGACCGGGTGCTGCCGAGCCACCGCAGCGATGAGCTGGAGCGCCAGCTCCGCCGCCTCCCCGACACGGTCGTCTGCCATTTGCGGGTGCAGACTTCGTAATCCGGGCCGAGTCCTGGCTTCACGCCGGAAGCTGGGCCCGGTAGCCGATCGGCCCAGCCGCTCGCCTGTGGCCGATTCGCCGCAGCCGTAGACCAACTCGGTGTGCCGCTGCGCCGAGCGGATCGGTCCCTGCCGGACGAGGCAGCCGCCGCCCGCACGGCTGGCGATACGATCGGCCGTCAGCGCCCGGAAGAGTCCCGCCGCAGATAATCCGCGGGGCCGTCCCGACGTGCCTCGCACCGCGCGAACGCAACGGGCGCGGCGTCGATCGACGAGTCTCCGCCGCCCGGAGGTGCGCAGCCCTCAGGACTCGCGCAGGGTGCGGATGAGGCCCTCCTGGACGACCGCCGCGACCAACTGCCCCTCGCGATTGAAGATCCGACCGCCGGTGAGCGCGCGCCCGTAGCCGGCCGACGGCGAATTCTGGTCGTAGAGGAGCCAGTCGTCGGCGCGGAAGGGGCGCAGGAACCACATGGCATGGTCGAGGGAGGCGTTCTGGGTGGGCTCGTCGGGGTGGGTGACCTTCGACGAGCCGAGCAGGGTCATATCGCTCATGTAGGCGAGGGTGCAGATGTGGAAGACCGGCTCGTCGGGCAGCGGGTGGCGGTAGCGGAACCACACCTGCTGCTGCGAGGCCAGCCCGTCGCGAGGGGCGACCTGGTCCTGCGGCAGCGACCGGATGTCCCAGTGCTCCCACTCGCGCATCGCCCACAGGCGCTCCGGGCTCATCGTCGTCTGGGCATCCGAAAGATTGTCCGGCGGAAGCACATTCGGCATCGAGTCCTGGTGCTCGGGGCCCTCGTCGCCGACGTGGAACGAAGCCGACATCGTGAAGATGGCCTGCCCGTCCTGGATTCCGGTCACCCGCCGGGTGCAGAACGAGCGGCCGTCGCGGATGCGCTCGACCTCGTAGACGGTGTGCTGGGCAGGATTGCCCGGGCGCAGGAAGTAACCGTGCAGCGAATGCACCTGATAGCGCGGGTCCACGGTACGAACCGCCGACACCAGCGCCTGCCCGGCAACCTGTCCCCCGAACGTCCTGGGCAGCTGGGTCTTCGTGGACGCGCCGCGGAAGATGTCCCGCTCCAGGCGCTCGAGCTCCAGCGCCTCTTCGATCGTGGCCATGAACCGTCCTTCCGGAATTCGACCCGCTCAGGCTATGCGATGGCGAACTCGGCGGCGTGCCTGGCTCTCCGTCCAGCGGGGCGGGCAGGATCACCGGGCGGCACGCTCGCCCCGACCCGGCATGATGGTCCAGTGCCCAGCTTCACCCCCATCGCCGCCGATGCCCTCGTCACGGCCGTCGCCGACCGCGCGGCAGCACTGCCCGGCCGCGCGGTCGTGGCGATCGACGGCGCCGACGCCGCCGAGCCGCTCCCGTTCGCCGAACTCGTCGCCGCACGAATCCGGACGCGGGGACGGCAGTGCGGGGTGGTGTCGCTGCACGACTACGTTCGCCCGGCCTCGCTGCGCCTCGAATACGGCCGCGACGAAATGTCCTACCGCACCGCATGGTTCGACTACTCCGGCCTGAATCGCGAAGTGCTGCAATCGCTGCGCGAGTACAACCGCTGGCTGCCCGCCCTCTGGGACGAGGCCACCGACCGATCCGCCCGCGCCACACCGATTGTCGCGACGAACGACACCATTGTGCTGGTGGCCGGACCGATGCTGCAGGGACGCGGCCTCCCCTTCGATCTCACGGTCGAGCTGCGCCTGTCCGAGGGCGCCCTGCGGCGCACCACCGCCGAGGACTTCACCATCGAGGCCCTGCTCCGGCACCGCCGCAATCATCCTGGTGACCCGGACTTCCTCGTCGCGTGGGATCATCGCGACCGGCCGGCACTCGGCACCTGAATATCCCCCCGGCCCGCACATTTCCCAGGCCGGGCCGCATTCCGCCGGTGGCCTCGCACACTGACACGTGTTCTAATGCAGATGATCGTGACAGAAAGAGGCGGGCATGTCGCTCACGTTCTTCACCTGGGCCGACGGACACTACGTCGCGACCGATATGTCGATAAGCCCCTGGTCGCAGGGCCAGTTGTCGGGCACGTCGGTCGGCGCCCTGCTCGCCCGTGAGCTGGAAACGCATTGTCCCGATTCGGGGTTCGTTCCCGCGCGTTTCACGGTGGACCTGTTCCGGCCGGTGCTGAACGAGCCGATCACGGTGTACAGCCACATCGTGCGCGACGGCAACCGGATCCGCGTCGCCGACGCCGCCATCGTCCAACACGATCAGATTCGGGCACGGGCGAGCGTGATGTATCTGACCACCGGCGAGCAGCCGCCGGGGCAGGTGTGGCACACGGACGACGACCTGCCTGTGCCAACCTCCGATCAGGTGGGGCCCATCGGCGCACCCCCGCTGTTCAAGTCCGGAGACCACGACTGGAGCCAGGATTTCGCATCCGGCCAGAACAGCGAGCGCAAGTGCGTCTGGCACAACCTCGAGTTCCTGGTGGATGACGAGCCCATGTCCCCGTTCGAGCGCGCCGCATTCCTCGGCGACGCGACCAGCATGGTCTGCAATTGGGGCACCGAGGGCGTCGGATACATCAACTGCGATGTCACCGTGACGCTCTCGCGCCTGCCCGAGGGTTCCGAGGTCGGCCTGCGAGCGCTGGATCAGGTTGCAGCACAGGGTATCTCAGTAGCAACCGCCACCATGTACGACCGGAACGGACCGCTGGGAACCAGCGTGGTCAACAGCCTGTCCAATGCCCGGCGTCAGGTGGATCTCGCCGGATACGGCGCCGCCAAGGCCGCCCTGGTCCACGGGTCGCGCTGAATCGCTGGAAACGGCGGGACAATCCGCGGGCGGTGTGGCTAGACTATCCGGGCTTGTTCGGGGTTTATCGGATGGTGGGGCGGCGAGTGACGTTCACGGAATCGGCGACGCGGGCGATTGTCGCCGGAGAAATCCCCGACGAACCGCTGGGTTGTGCCGAACGCGATATCACCCGGCACATTCGATCCATGATGGACCGGACCCCCGTACTGGTCTTGACCTCCCCGGATCAGGCCGCGGGCACCGGAAAGACCCAGATCGCCGCCGCATGCGCGCGGGCCGCGATCGCCGTGGACCGCGGGCTCATCGCATGGGTGAACGCGGAGTCCGAGGCACAGATGTGCGCGGATCTGGCGGTGGTCGCCGATCGGCTCGGCATCGCCGCAGGCGTCGACTCGGCGGGCGAGTCGGTGCGCCGGTACCTCGAGAGCACCGCGGGGCCCCATCTGCTGGTCTTCGACAACGTCGGTGACCCTGCCGCGCTGGAGCCGTTGCTGCCCGCTCGTGGCGACGCCCGGATCATCGTCACCGGCACCGCACAATTCGGGGAAACCGTTGCGGTGGGCCCGTTCTCACGCCCCGAGTCGGTCGATTACCTGCGCCGGCGGGCCCAGCTCGACGACGCGGTGGGCGCGGATCTGCTCGCCGAGGCGCTGGGCGATCTGCCGCTCGCGCTGACCGCCGCCGCGGCCGCCATCCGCCTGCGCCGCCGATATCCCGAGCACCGCATCGATTACCACGGATACGTGCGGGAGCTGCGGGGCGGCGGCCCCGACGCGGCCGTATCGCTGGCGGTGGACGCGGCCCTGCTCGACGATGTCGACGGGATGATGCATCGGATCCTGGCGAGTCTGGCGGTGCTGCCGCCCAGCGGGGTCCCCCTGGGCGCACTGCGCCGGCTGTCCGAGGGCAACGACTCCGGACCTGAAACCGTGGACATGGCCCTCGACAACTGCCTGCGTGCCGCCCTCGTCGGATATTCGCTGGATCGCACCGCGGCGCAGATGCATCGATCCGTCGCGGCGGTGCTGCGGAAACGGCTTGCCGACGCGGGCGAGCTGGACCACACCCTCACGGCCGCGGGCACGCTGATCGAACCGGAGGTCGCCGCCGGATCCCCGGGGGCGCACGCGGCGTCCGTCTGGCTCGAGCGCATGCGGCTGAGCCGCCTCGAACAGACCGCGATCGAACTGCACGACGGTGGCGCCTCGGGACATCCCGCGGCCGAACGGACCCGCGAGAAGCTGGCCGCCGCCTATCTGGCGGCCGGGCGGAGCGACCGCGCGATCGACCTGTGGCGGGACCTGCTGTCGGAGCGGACCCGGCTGCATGGTGACCTCGATCCGCGCACGCTGACCACGGTCCACGAGCTTGCCACCGCTCATCATATTGCGGGACAGCATGATTCGGCGATATCGGTATACGAGTCCGCGCTGCGGGCGGCGGAGCAGGGTCACGGCGGTGAACATCCCCAGACCCTCGCCCGGCGTCAGGATCTGGCCCGCGCGATGCTGTCGGCGGGGCGAACCGATGCGGCGATTTCATTGTTACGGAACATAATTGCCGATCGCGAGCGAGTTCTCGGCGCCGAGCATCCCGATACCGTCTCCGCCCGCGAAAACCTCGCGGCCGTTCACGTGCACACCCGGCGGCACACCGATGCGTGCCCGCTGCTGGAGCCGGGCGCCGCGGCCCTGGACAATGACAAAACTCCCGACCGGAACACCGTTTTGGCCGGACGACAGCTCGCGCAGGCATACTTCGCGGCCGACCGCTTCGGCGACGCTCTCGGCGTCTATGAACACCTCCTTGCCTACGCCGAACGGCATATCGGGCAGTCCGAAGAGGATGCCGGCCATGCCGCCGAGGATCTGCGGGACCTGCGAATGCGGGTCGGAATATGCCTGTCGCACACAAAGCAATACGCGCGGGCGGTTCCGGTGCTGCGAGAAGTCTTGTCGGAGACCCGGATCGCGCACGGCCGACACTATCCCAACACCATAGACCTGTCCCATTGGCTGGCCCTCGCGCTGCTCGAAACCGACCAGGGCGCAGAGGCTCTGGTGCTACTGGAACGATGCGTGGAGGGCAACGATCGCGTCCGCGGACCGGTCCATTCGAGAACAGTGTCCGCACGAAAGTGGCTGGTGCGGGCGTACCACCGGCAACCCGACGGGATGGACGGCGTTGTCGCGACACTAGAGCGCCTGGTCAGCGATTACGAGAGTATTCACGGCCCCACCGCGCTCACCACGCTGACCGAGCAGCAGCTACTGGTCAACACCTATCTGGGTGTGGATCGGCTCGACGATGCGATAACCCTGCTGGCCCGGACGGTGGACGGATTCGAGCGGGCCGTCGGTTCGGTGGATTCGCGCACCCATAAGCTGCGCCGCCTCCTGGCCCGCCTGTACCAGCGGGCGCGACGGCACGACGAGGCGATCGCCGTGCTGGATCTCGACCTCGCGGACGTCGAACGCACCGTAGGGAGGGGACATGCCGAAACCATCGCCGCCCGTGCCGAACTCGCCGCCGCGTATCGGCAGGCCGGTAAGTCCTCGATGGCGATCGCGATGTACAAGGTGAACCTGACCGCGCAGCAGGGAACGCTCGGTCAGATGCACGTCGACACCATCCGCACGCACGAGACCCTCTTCGTCATCTACACCCAGCTCGGTCGCCATGCCGATGCCACCGAACATCTCGAACGCCACTACGGCTATCTCGAGCGGACCCTGGGCGCCGACCATCCTGAGACCCTGGCCATCGCACATCACCTGAGCCGCAACTACTCCCGGATCGGCCGGGAGGCCGCGGCGATCGCGCTGTGGGAACGGATTCTGGTACGCCGCGAACAGGCGCTCGGCGCCGAGCACGCCGAAACTCTGCAAATCCGAGACCATCTGGGGGTCGCGTACATGAAGCAGGGCCGCACCGATGCGGCCGTCGCGCAGCTCGAGACCACACTGACCGCCCGTCGGCGGACGCAGGGACCCGAACACGACCTCACCCTGACCACCGAATGCAATCTGGCCGCGGCGTACGGGCAAGCGGGCCGCAACGACGAGGCGATCGAGCTGCAGACCCACACCCTGCGCATGCGCCAGGGCAGCGTCGGCCCCGAACATCGAGACACCCTGACCTCACAGAACAATCTGGCGATGGCGCTGATGAACGCCCGCCGCTACGACGACGGCATCCCCCTCGCCGAACGCACCCTTGCCACCCGCGATCGGATCCTGGGCCCGGCCCATGTCGACACCATGATCAGCAGGAACAACCTCGGCGTCTGGTATCACACGGTAGGCAGGTACGACGAGTCGGCCACCCTGCTGCAACACACCCTGGAGGATCGCACCCGGGTCCTGGGCGCCGACCACGCGGACACCGCCACCACCCGCCGACTGCTCGACGGCGTGATGACCGACATAAGCCGACGCCGGCGATCGCCACGGGGCCGGTAGACGTATCGAATCGGGCTGCGGCACAACGACGTCGAGCCCGGCCACACAGCGGACCGGGCTCGACGATTCCGGGCGTTACCAGCCGCGCTCGGCGAGGCGGTGGGGCTCGGGGATCTCCTCCACGTTGATGCCGACCATGGCCTCACCCAGGCCGCGGGAGACCTTCGCCAGCACGTCCGGGTCGTCGTGGAAGGTGGTGGCCTTCACGATGGCCGCGGCGCGCTGGGCCGGGTTGCCGGACTTGAAGATGCCCGACCCGACGAAGACGCCCTCGGCGCCGAGCTGCATCATCATCGCGGCGTCGGCGGGGGTGGCGATGCCGCCGGCGGTGAACAGCACCACGGGCAGCTTGCCGGTCTCGGCGACCTCGCGCACCAGCTCGTACGGGGCCTGCAGCTCCTTGGCCGCGACGTACAGCTCGTCCTCGGGCAGCGAGCCCAGGCGGCGGATCTCGTCGCGGATCTTGCGCATGTGGGTGGTGGCGTTGGACACATCGCCCGTCCCGGCCTCACCCTTGGAGCGGATCATGGCCGCACCCTCGGTGATGCGGCGCAGCGCCTCACCCAGGTTGGTGGCGCCGCACACGAAGGGGACCGTGAAGTTCCACTTGTCGATGTGGTGGGCGTAGTCGGCGGGGGTCAGCACCTCGGACTCGTCGATGTAGTCCACGCCCAGGCTCTGCAGGATCTGCGCCTCGACGAAGTGACCGATCCGCGCCTTGGCCATCACCGGGATGGAGACCGCGCTGATGATGCCGTCGATCATGTCCGGGTCGCTCATCCGCGACACGCCGCCCTGGGCGCGGATATCGGCGGGCACGCGCTCGAGGGCCATCACGGCCACCGCGCCGGCGTCCTCGGCGATCTTGGCCTGATCGGGCGTGACCACGTCCATGATCACCCCGCCCTTGAGCATCTCGGCCATACCGCGCTTCACGCGGGCGGTACCGGTCGTCGGGGCGGTTTCGGGCGTCGTCACGGCTAACTCCTGAGTGATGGGATGAATCGGTCGTTCATTGTCGAACGACACGATTCTAGGCGGCCCGATCAGGCCACTTCATAGCCAGTCAGGCAGCACTGGACTGGCTGCCCGGCCGGCCACCGGTCCTCGCTACCCCGCCGCTATAGCCCGCGCGCCACGCTGGCGCACAGCATCCAGCCATGCGACGCTCGTTCACCCCCGCCGCGCTCGGCGTCACCCTGCTGGCCCAGTGGGCCGGCGCCGGACCCGCACGGCGTGGTTCGGACCACCGCGGACGGCGACCAATTCACCTTCTGAGCGCCGGAGGTGATCCACTGGATAGATGACTGACGACACCCTGCGATCGGTAAGCATCGAGCGGACTGCGGCCGGGCGCTACCGCGCCACCAATGCGCGCGGCGGCCAGCTGGTTTTCGGATCCGGCGACGACACCGACTTCACCCCGGTCGAGCTGCTGCTCGCGGCCCTGGGCGGCTGCACCGGGATCGACGTCGACATCGCGACCTCCCGCCACGCCGAACCGACCGAGTTCACCATCGCGGTCAGCGGCGACAAGATCAGCGACGAGCAGGGGTCCCACATGACCGACCTCGAGGTTCGCTTCCGGGTCGCCTTCCCCGAGGACGAGGCCGGCGACCGCGCCCGCACCATCCTGCCCCGCGCCGTGCGCACGTCGCACGACAAGCTGTGCACCGTCAGCCGCACGATCGAGCTCGGGTCGGAGGTGCGGGCGATCGTGGCGGACCGCTAGGCGTACCTCCGCATTCGCGCCGGCCATGCGCGGTTTCGGACGGCTTCGCCGGCGGCCGCCCATCAGGCGTTCGTGGGCGCGGAGAGCTCGTCGGTGGCGATCGCCAGGTCCTTGTCGCCGCGGCCGGACAGGCACACCAGCAGCACCGAGCCCGGAGCCAGTTCGCCGCGTTCGCCCATCCCGAGCACATGCCCGAGCGCATGCGCGGACTCCAGCCCGGCGACGATTCCCTCGCTGCGGGACAGCGCGTGCATGCCACGCAGCGCGACGGCATCGGTCACCGCGTGGAACTCGGCGCGTCCGGTGTCCTTGAGATGGCTGAGCTCGGGACCGACCCCCGGATAGTCCAGACCGGCGGCGATGCTGTGCGTCCGGGCGATCTGCCCGTCCTCGTCCTGCAGCAGGTAGCTGTAGGCGCCGTCCACCTCGCCCGGGGTTCCGGCACTCAGGGTGGCGGCGTGATCGCCGGTCGCCATCCCGCGTCCCGCGGCCTCCACACCGACCAGCCGCACCGCTGGATCGTCCACGAACGGATGAAACATCCCGATCGCATTGCTGCCACCGCCGACGCAGGCGACCACATAGTCCGGCAGCCGGCCCTCGGACCGCAGGACCTGTTCCCGCGCCTCGAGGCCGATCACGGTCTGGAAGTCGCGCACGATCGTGGGGTACGGCGCGGGTCCGGCCACGGAGCCGAGCAGGTAGTGGCTGTCGTCCAGGTGCGCCACCCAGTCGCGGACCGACTCGGTGATCGCGTCCTTGAGTCTGCGACCACCGCTGTGCACCGGACGCACCTCGGCCCCGAGCAGCTTCATCCTCAGGACATTCATGGACTGCCGCGCCATATCGTCGGCGCCCATATAGATCACGCAGCTCATATCGAACATCGCGCAGACGGTCGCCACCGCCACCCCGTGCTGACCGGCCCCGGTCTCGGCGATGATGCGACGCTTACCCATCCGGCGGGCGAGCAGGGCCTGCCCCAGGGCGTTGTTGATCTTGTGTGCTCCCGTGTGCGCCATGTCCTCACGCTTGAGCCAGACCCGCACGCCCGGCGTCCCCAGCAGCCCGGTGAATCGTGGAATCGAGTGCAGCAGAGTCGGTCTCCCAACCCGCTCCCGCAGCAGCTCGTTCAACTCGTTCCGGAACCCCGGGCTGTCCATCGCATCCTGATACGTGTCTTCCAGCTCGAGCAGGGCGCCCATCAGGCCCTCGGGGACGTAGCGGCCCCCGTAGCGCCCGAACCTCCCGCGCGCGTTCGGAGATGTCCCGGGTAGGGAGCGACAACTTTGTGCAACACCGTGGTGGAGAACCATATACGTGACAACCTTCATGCCCGAGCAGCTCCGATGGCTGGAGTATTCACCCCATGTGAGCCTTGGGCATGACCACTATCCCCATCAGTGGTTAATTCTCGGTTAGAGGCTATCTTCCGGCGGCGCCGGGGGATCGGCATCCGGCCTACCGGATGGAGCGGACCTCGGGGTCGGCCAGGGCCGCGGCCGCGGCGGCGGCCTCGGGGAGCAGCTGGTCGAGGTGGTAGGGGTAGACCGTCTCGCCCAGCTTGTCGAGGGCGACGATGTCGTCGGGGGTGCACCACTTGTTGTCGGTGACGCAATGGCGTTCCCACGCGGTCGGATTGGCGGCCGACGGGATGAAACTCTTTGTGCGGGCGACGAAGAAGAGTTCCTCGGAGCGAATCAGCTCGCCGTCGAAGGGGAACACCGCGACACGGCGCCACAGCGGGCCGCGCAGCAGCGAGGAGTCCAGGGCGTACCCCGTCTCCTCCCACAGTTCCCGGACCGCCGCGGTGCGCAGGGTCTCCCCCGGTTCGACGCCGCCGCCGACGGTGAACCAGAAGGGAACGTCCGGGGTCTTGGGGTCGTGGCCGCGCATCAGCAGCACGCGGTCCTGGTCGTCGAGCAGGACCACGCGCGCGGAGGTACGCACGGTGTCGACGTCGAGCCCCGTGGTCGCGGCGGGGGTGACACGCTCGGCGATCTCGAAATACGTTGGCAGCGGCGCCGTGCCGCCCAGGTGCAGGAGCTGGACCAGGCGGCGGGTACGCAGCGCGAGGGTGTCACGGACGGCATCGTTGTGGAAGCGGCGCGCAATCAGCACCCGCGCCTCCGCATCGGCCAGCTCCGCCACCAGCTGCGGGCGCAGCTGCGTGATGTCCAGCGCGGAGAGCGCCGCGGCCAGCTGATTCTCCGCGGTCTCGCGGCTGTGCCAGTCGGCGCGCTCGGCCCGATCGGCCAGGGCGACAAGCTGTCTGGACCGTTCGGCCGTCGCCGCGTCCGCCGCGGGACCGGCCATCGAAATCGCCACGGTGCGCGCGACGACCGCCCGCCGCGACAGCGCCGCCTCGAGGGCGTAGCGAGCCTGATCACTGCGCACATGCAGCCGGTCCAGACGGTTCGCCGTGGAATACGCCCAGACGCCCGCGGCGACGAGCAGCGCCACGATGAGCGCCAGGACCAGGATCGTGGTCGCGGAGAAGGAGATCATCCGGCGGTCCTCACCCGGGTGTCACCGACCGTGACCGTCTCGTACACCCGCAGAATCTGTTCGGCCACGACCGGCCAATCGTATTCGCCCACCACCTGATTCGCCGCGCGAACCAGCTCCTCGCGGCCCGCCGGGTCACCGAGCAGTTCGATCAGCGCACCGGCCAGGGCGGCCGAATCCTCCACCGGCACCAGCCGGCCCGCCGTGCCGTCGCGCAGCACCCGGCGGAAGGCATCCAATTCGCTTGCCACGACGGCTGTTCCGGCGGCCATCGCCTCCACCAGCACGATGCCGAAGCTCTCCCCGCCGAGGTTGGGTGCGCAGTAGACCTCGGCGCTGCGCATCGCCGAGGCCTTCTCCGCGTCCGTGACCTGGCCGAGAAACCGCAGGTGTGAGGCGTTCTCACCGGCCTCGCGCCGTAGTCGCTCCTCGTCGCCCCGCCCGACGATCAGGATCTGCACGCCGGGGTGGCGGCGCACCAGCTTCGGCAGCGCGCCGAGCAGCACGTCCATCCCCTTGCGGGGCTCGTCGTAGCGGCCCAGGAACAGCACGGTTCCGCCCTGGCGCGGATAGCCCGGCAGCAGCGGCGCGTGCGCGAACGCGGGCACGTCGACGCCGTTCGGGATCTCCACCGCGTCCCCGCCCAGGGCCTCGACCTGCCAGCGCCGTGCCAGCTCCGAGACCGCGATCCGGCCGCTGATCTTCTCGTGGTACGGCCGCAGCACCCCCTGAAAGGTGCTGAGCACCAGCGACTTCGTGGTCGAGGTGTGGAAGGTCGCCACGATCGGCCCCTCGGCCACCTTCAGCGCCAGCATCGACAGGCTCGGCGCGTTCGGCTCGTGGATGTGCAGCACGTCGAAGTCGCCCTCGGCGATCCAGCGCCGCAGCCGGGAGTAGGCGGTGGGACCGAACGACAGCCGCGCCACCGACCCGTTGTACGGGATCGCCACGGCCTTGCCCGCCGAGACCACGAACTCCGGCAGCGGCGTGTCGTCGGACGCCGGGGCCAGCACGCTCACCCGATGCCCCCGCTCGATCAGCACCTGCGCCAGCTCCACGACGTGCGACTGCACCCCGCCCGGCACATCGAACGAATACGGGCACACCATGCCGATTCTCATGGTGCGCTGTCCTGTGCTACTCCGCCGTCCGGGGAGACCGCTCCGACCGCAGCCGCGGCGTCCTCCTGCGCAGCGGCGCCATTCGCCGACGCCGAACCGTTCGGCCGCACCGCGCTCTCCTGCCGCGCAACACCAGTCGCTGACGCCGTGCCGCTCCGAGACACCCTGTCCTGCGCGGCGGCGATTCGGGCGAGGCGAGCCGGGGACAGGTCCGATTCCCACATGGGTTGCAGCATGTGCCAATCCGCGGGGTGCGCGGCGATATTGGCGGCGAATTGGTCGGCGAGGGCCTGGGTGGCGGCCGCCACTCCGCCCAAGGTGTCGATTTCCGGATCGACCCTCAGCCCCCAGGCCTCACGGCCGGTGGCGTCGACGGTGAACCAGCTGTGCACCGGCAGCAGGGCGGCGCCGGTCTCGATAGCCAGCTTGGCGGCTCCGGCGGGCATCCAGGTGCGCTCGCCGAAGAAGGTCACCGGAACGCCCTTTCCCGTGAGGTCGCGCTCCCCCATCAGGCACACAATCTTGTTGTGCCGCAGGCGATCGGCGAGCTGCGGGAACGGTGGCTCATCGCCGCCGGTGAGCGGGAACACCTCGAATCCGAGGCTCTCGCGGTAGGCGACGAAGCGCTTGAACAGCGCCTCGGGCTTCAGGCGCTCGGTGACCGTGGAGAACGTGTCGTAGTTCTGTACCAGCCACACCCCGGCCATGTCCCAGTTGCCCGAATGCGGCAGCACCAGCAGCACACCGCGGCCCCGTGCCAGTCCGGCGTCCAGGTGCTCGAGCCCGCCCACCGGCAGCAGCGGCGAACGGCCCAGTTCGGCATGGTCCATGGTCGGCAGGCGGAACGCCTCGCGCCAATACCGCGCGTACGAGCGCATGCCGGCCCGGATCAGGTCGTCGGGCACCGCCTCGGGCGCCACGCCCAGCACCCGGGCCAGGTTGCGGCGCAGCTGATTCGGCTCACCGGTGCGGTGGGTAGCCCGATTGGCGCGCCGCCCGGCCCAGTCGCCCCCGGCGTCGAACATCCTGCGCACGCCCCGCTCCGGCAGCGCGCGCAGCAGCCGCCACCCCGCGGCGAACGCCTTGTCCGTCACTGCCGATTTCAGATCCGTCATCGCGCGTCCCCTCCGTCACCATTCCGCATCGTCATCCCGACGCACCCAGTGGTCATCGCGGCGCACCACATCGCCGTCCCGGCGCACCGCCGTGTCCCCGCGCACCGCCCCGTCATCCGGGCACACCGTCGCGTCGTCACTGCATGCGCTCGGCAGGATCCTGCGCTACCGAACTTCCCGCCGAAAACATGCGGTACTGACGAGATAGTGGCAGGCGCGAACGACACGATAATGGCGTGCGGGGATGACAGCGGTGAGGACATCACGCGCTGCCCGACGTCGCCGTGCCGGGCTCGGTGTTGTCCTGCTGCGCCTCGGCCGGCTTGTGCGACGAGTTCGCGCCGGGCTTGGGCGGCAGCACATCCCGCGCACCCGCCGAATTGCGCACCGCGAGCACGCGCTGGAAGACGGTGACGATACTGAGCACGGCCAGGATGTACATCGCGACATACACCGCATAGACCAGCCAGCCGATACCCCAGTATTCGCCGATACCGGTGAGTCCCGCGCCCACGAGCACGATGACCAGACGATCGGGCCGCTCGATGAGGCCGCCGTCGGCGCTCAGGCCGCTGGCCTCGGCGCGTGCCTTCACGTACGAGATGACCTGCGAGGTCACCAGCACCACGAGCGTCGCCGCGAACAGGTGCTTGGAGTGTTCGTGGTACACCGACCACCACGCCAGCGCGCCGAAGATCGCCCCGTCGGCCACCCGGTCGCACGAGGCGTCCAGCACCGCACCGTATTTCGTGCCGCCGCCGCGCGCGCGGGCCATCGCGCCGTCGAGCATGTCGAACATGACGAACAGCCAGATCACGATCGTGCCCCAGAACAGGTGATCGGACGGGAAGAGCGTCACCGCGGCCGCGATCGAGGCCGCGGTGCCGATCAGCGTCATCGCATCGGGCGTGAGCCCGGTACTCACCAGCGCTTTACCCAGGGGCGCAGTCGCTTTGGCGAATGTCTCACGACCGAAGAAACTGAGCACGCTAAGCTTCCTCCCATGCTCCGGCCAGTAGGGCGCGAGTCTCCCGTAGCAGCTGCGGCATAACCTTCACCCCGCCCACGACGGTGATGAAATTCGCGTCACCGCCCCAGCGCGGCACGATGTGCTGGTGCAGGTGGTCGGCGAGCGAACCGCCCGCCACGCCACCGAGATTCAGCCCGACATTGAAGCCCTCGGGCCGCGACACCTTCTTCATCACCCGGATCGCGCGCTGGGTGAACGCCATCAGTTCGGTGCTCTCCTCGACCGTGAGATCCTCGAGGTTCGCCACCCGCCGGTACGGCACCACCATCATGTGCCCCGGGTTGTACGGGTACAGGTTCAGCACCGCGTACACCCACTCGCCGCGGGCGATGACCAGGCCGTCCTCATCGGACATCTTCGGGATCTCGATGAACGGATGCCCGGACGCCGTGCGCTCACCGCCGTCGCGGTCCTCGCGCTCGCCCACCGCCCCGGTGATGTACGACATCCGGTACGGCGTCCACAGCCGCTGCAGCCGGTCGGGATCCCCGGCCCCGGCGTCGCGGATCTCGCCCGAGCCCGCCGGTGACACCGAATTCTCCTGCGACACTGTCATTCCCCACCGCTCACGATCGAGAATCCCTCCGCGGTCGGTGAGGCGTTCTCGCGGCGGCCGATCCAGTCGACGACGGTCGCGACCGCATCGGCGACGGGCACCCCGTTGACCTGGGTGCCGTCGCGGAAGCGGAAGCTCACCGCGCCCGCGGCGACGTCGCGCTCACCGGCCAGCAGCATGAACGGCACCTTCTGTGCGGTGTTGTTGAAGATCTTCTTCTGCATCCGGTCGTCGCTGCGGTCGACCTGGGCGCGCACGCCCGCGTCGTGCAGCAGCTCGATCACCCGATCCAGGTGCGGGACAAAGGCTTCCGCGACCGGGATGCCGACGACCTGCATCGGCGAGAGCCAGGCCGGGAAGGCGCCCGCGTAGTGCTCGGTCAGCACGCCGAAGAACCGCTCGATGGAACCGAACAGGGCGCGGTGAATCATCACCGGACGCTGCTTGGTGCCGTCGGAGGAGGTGTACTCCAGGTTGAACCGCTCGGGCAGGTTGAAATCGAGCTGGATGGTCGACATCTGCCAGGTGCGCCCCAGCGCGTCCTTGGCCTGCACCGAGATCTTCGGCCCGTAGAAGGCGGCGCCGCCCGGATCGGGCACCAGCTCGAGCCCGGAGGCCCCGGCGACCTTCTCGAGGGTTTCGGTGGCCTCCTCCCAGATCTCGTCGGAGCCGACGAACTTGTTCGGATCCTTGGTCGAGAGCTCCAGGTAGAAATCGTCGAGGCCGTAGTCCTTCAGCAGCGACAGCACGAACTGCAGCGTGGAGGTGAGCTCCGCGTGCATCTGCTCCTTGGTGCAGTAGATGTGCGCGTCGTCCTGGGTCATGCCGCGCACCCGGGTCAGGCCGTGCACGACGCCGGACTTCTCGTACCGGTAGACCGACCCGAATTCGAACAACCGCAGCGGCAGCTCGCGGTAGGACCGCCCGCGGGCGCGGAAGATCAGGTTGTGCATCGGGCAGTTCATCGGCTTGACGTAGTAGTCCTGGCCGGGCTTGCGGACCGTGCCGTCCTCGTTGTACTCCGCGTCCAGGTGCATCGCGGGGAACATGCCCTCGCGATACCAGTCCAGGTGGCCCGAGACCTCGAACAGGTGCCCCTTGGTGATGTGCGGGGTGTTGACGAATTCGTAGCCCGCGTCGATGTGCCGCTGGCGCGAGTACTCCTCGAGCTCCTTGCGGACGATGCCGCCCTTGGGGTGGAACACCGGCAGGCCCGAGCCCAGCTCGTCCGGGAAGGAGAACAGATCCAGCTCCAGCCCGAGCTTGCGATGATCGCGCTTCTCGGCCTCGGCCAGCAGGGCCAGGTACTCGTCCAGCGCCTCCTGCGACTCCCAGGCGGTGCCGTAGACGCGCTGCAGGTCCTCCCGGCTCTGGTCGCCGCGCCAGTACGCCGCCGAGCTGCGGGTCAGCTTGAACGCCGGGATGAACTTCGTGGTCGGGATGTGCGGCCCGCGGCACAGATCGCCCCAGACCTTCTCGCCCGAGCGCGGATCGAGATTGTCGTAGATGGTCAGCTCTTTGCCGCCGACCTCCATGACCTCCGGATCGTCGATGCCGGACTTGTCGGAGATCAGCTCGAGCTTGAACGGCTCCTTGGCCAGCTCGACTCGGGCCTCCTCGACCTCGACCACCCGGCGCGAAAACCGCTGTGCGCCCTTGACGATCTTCTTCATCCGCGATTCCAGCTTGGCCAGATCCTCGGGGGTGAACGGGCGATCGACCCGGAAGTCGTAGTAGAAGCCGTCCTTGATCGGCGGGCCGATGCCGAGCTTGGCTTCGGGGAACTCCTGCTGCACGGCCTGGGCCAGCACGTGCGCGGCCGAGTGGCGGATCACGCTGCGCCCGGCCTCGGTGTTCGCCGCGACGGGCTCGACCTCGGCGTCCTGCTCCGGGGCCCAGGACAGATCCCTGAGGTTGCCCTCGGCGTCGCGCACGACGACGACGGTGTCGGGGCCCTTCGTCGGCAGGTCCGCCTCGCGCACCGCGGAGCCCGCCGTCGTCCCGGCCGGCACCCGGATGAGGGCGGCTGGGGTTATGCGGGCTGAGATGGTCACGGCTGCGCTCTCCTTAGGCATTGTTGTACTCGAACCGGACGTCTGTGATGCCCGGCGCGACCATGCTATCGGGAGCATGTGACCGAGCGCAGCGAGGGAACCATCAAGCCGGCCTGGACCGAACGTCCGGGCCCCGCCGTTCAATCGGTGGTCGGCGCCCGTTCAGCTCCCCGTCGCCAGCTCGGTCAGCAGGTCGTGACGCTCGGCGGCGGGGCGTTTGGGGCAGCTGGTGCACATCTGGCAGCCGGGCACCTCGAACACCAGGCAGCAGGATGTGCGCCGCACGAAGGCGCGTCCGGAGACATCGATGAACCGCGGCACCGGCAACCGACCTGCCACCTCACGTGCGAGGCGGGCGCCGGCCTCGGCATCCCCGGCGTCGAGGGCGCGGTTGCCGATGGCGTCGGCGACGATCGCCCAGAGCGAGGGCGCGCCCGCGCCGGACACCTCCGCGACGACGGGGATGACGCGGTCGAGGGTGCGGCGCAGCGCCGGACCCACCTCCGCGTCGGCCTCCACGTGACCAGCAGCGGCCGTCCCGCGGACGACCCGCTCGATCCCGCCGTCCGGGCGAACTTCGCACCGCAGCTCCTCGAGCACCGGGGCCGCCGCGGGCCGCCCCCCGGCATAGGCGGTAGCGACGGGGTCGACCAGCGACGATGCGGCCATGCACCACCACAGGGTCCCGGAGACGCGCGAGTCGCCCGTGCCCCACGAGATCCCCATATCGGCGATCCGCTCGGCCAGCCACTCGGGCCGCGTGAGCGCCACGCCCGGAACGATCACCTGTGCCGACACCGCCGATGCCACCGCCATCTCCCTCCGATTCGATCCACCGAATGCGCTCTTACCCCAGACTGGCACGCCTGAGGTGCCGGGTCGATACGGGTCCGACCGGACCGCGTCGCGGCCGCAGGCCCCGCGGCGCTCGGGCCTGCCAAGCCTAGGCCCCGCCGCACTCCCGGGCCCGCAGGCTCGCCCGTCCCGATCACGGTAGCGCCCGCTCGCCCGGGGCGCGCCGGCGACCACGTTCGAGCGACGGGCGAAGGGCACGAATCCGGTTGTCACCGAACCGAATCCGTGCCCAACTCCGCTACAGAGTAGCCCGGTCCAGGGTGAAGACCACCTCGTACAGACCCGGATTCGCCTGCCCGAAGGCCCGGTTGCCGCGGATGAGCCCCTGCTCGGTGAGATGCTCGATCACGGCCTCCGCCGCGGCGAGGTTCTCGCTCTGCGCGTAGTTGACCACGCGGGTGCCGTCCAGGCTGCGGTGCAGGCTGGCCGACACCCAGCCGGGCACCTCGCGCGCGATGCGGGCAGCCCGGGCGAGGTGCTCGATGAGCTGTTGGTCCCGGCCGGGTTCGACGGTGAATACGTTGATCTGCGTCGTCAGTGCGTCGCCTATTCGAATGACTGGCATGATCTTCTCCTCAACTCCGTGGAAGGCGAGGACAACCGAGGATCGACCGGACCACCGAAACGGTATGCGCGCCAAGCCCCGGCGGTCTCGCCGAGTGCTTGTCGCGGGTTCGCCACCGGCGGTGGCGACACGGACCTCATGGGGAGGGGGCGGGCTTACCGATGCCGGCCCAGGTCCTTTTCGACACCACCACGATACAACAACGCCCCGGGCGCTCAACCCCGGGGCGTTGCCCGGTCTGCCGCCGCCCGGCCGTCGCTCACGGCCGGGGTCCCCTTCATACCGGCAGTACCGTGACCGGCTCTCCTGGTGCCGCGGTGGTGACATTCGGTGCGGCCTTACCGAATTCGGCGATGCCGTCGGCGGTGATCTCGATGACGCGGGCGGTGGGGATGTCGAAGAACAGGCCCGAGAGCACCACCGCGCGCTCGCGGATGCCGCGGGATACCACGGGGTGCCCGGCCAGGATGTCCAGCTGCACCGCGACATTCACCATGCCCAGCTGGTCGATCTCCCCGAAGCCCGCGGCGGCCGCGGCGGCGGCCACCGGATGCCCGCGCCGGAAGCTGTCCAGGCTCGCCCGCCCGTGTGCGAGCCAGTCGTCCAGGCCCGATCCGGCGGTCAGGTTGTGGTACAGCGCATCCATTGCGCCGCAACCGGAATGCCCGCACACCACGACAGAGCGCACGTTCAGTCGATCCAGGGCGTAGACGATCGCGGCCTCGACCGAGCTGTCGCGCCCGTCGGCGGGCACCAGATTGCCGATATTGCGGACGGTGAACAGATCCCCGGGACCGCTGCCGGTGAAGACGTTGGGTACCAGGCGCGAATCGGAGCACGTCAGGAACAGTGAATCGGGATTCTGGCTGTGGCGCAACGGATCCAGGTGGCTGCGCAGCGCGTGGGCGTGGCCGCGGTGATACTCGGTGATGCCGGCGGTGATCGGATCGACCTGCGGGGTGCGCCGCCACGGGCCCAGCGCCTCGTCGATCACGCGGCGCGCCCGGCCCCGACTGGGCGGACCGATCGCCAGGTCGGCGATGCGGGCCGCGCCCATTTCCACGAATTCCATGACGCCGCCGGTGCCTTCGTGGGTCTCCGCCCAGTCCCGCAGCGCATCGGCCGCGGCGTGGTCGAGGAAGTCGACCGTCATCTCCACGGTCACCGCCGCGCCCGCGGGCACTCGGGCCAGCGCGCCGGTCAGCCGGGGCAGTGCCAGGAAGGTGCAGGCGCCCTCGACAGTGACCAGCCAGCGCCCGTCCGCGACCGGCTCAGCGGTGACGTCGGCCCGCGCCACCCGCCACAGCAGCAGCCCGACCGCCAGGACCAGCCCGATCGCCATGCCCAGCAACAGATTTCCGAACACCACCACCAGCACGGTCACCCCGTAGACGAGCAGGTCGCCGCTGCGCCGGGCCAGCCGGATGTGCGCGAGCCGCACCAGGCCGATGCCGATCACGATCAGCAGCCCGGCCAGTGCCGCCCGCGGAATCCGGTGCACCACATCGACCATCGCCACCGCGAACACCAGCACCCACACGCCGCTGAGCATCGACGAGACCCGAGTCCGCGCGCCCGCCTCGACATTGGTGATGCTGCGCACGATCACCGCGGCGATCGGCAGCCCGCCCACCAGCCCGGAAACCATGTTGCCGATGCCCTGGCCGACCAGTTCGCGATCCGGATCGCAGCGCTGCCCCGGACGCAGCCTGGTCACCGCGGCCGCGGACAGCAGCGTCTCGACGCTGGCGATCAGCGCGACCGTGATCATGGTCAGCGTCACCGCACCCCAGCCGCCGGTCGGCAGCGCGGGCAGCCGCATGTCGTCGAACAGCGGCCCGCGCATCGAGATTCGGGCCACACTGGTCGGAACCACCAGCGCGGCAAGGGTTGCCGCAGCGACGGCCACCAGCGGCGCGGGAATCCGCCGCACCGCGGGCGGCAGGTACCGCCACCCCAGCATGATGACGATCACCAGCACGCCGACGAACGCGTCACCGCCGTGCAGCTGCCGCACCTGGTGCGGCAACTGGACGATGCTGTCCCACGGCGAGCTCAGCGCCTGCCCGCCCAGCAGCACATGCATCTGCTGCAGTGCGATCAGGACGCCGATGCCGGCGAGCATCGCGTGCACCACGACGGGCGCGATCGCCAGCGCACCACGCGCCAAGCGGCTGAGCCCGAACAGGATCTGCAGCGCACCCGCCCCCGCGGTAATGAAACAGGTTACCGCCCAGCCGAATTGGTGAATACTCTCCGCGACGACGATGGTGAGGCTCGCCGTCGGGCCGCTGACCTGCAGCGCGGGACCGCCGGCCGCCCCGGCGACGACGCCGCCGATCACCGCCGCCAGCAGCCCCGCGGCGACGGGCGCCCCGGTGGCGACGGCGATTCCGATCGAAAGGGGCAGGGCGACAAGGAATACCACGATCGACGCGGGCAGGTCGTACCGGAGCATTCCGGCCTGGCGAGGCAGGGCCCAGGGGCCTGGAGTCGACGTTCGGCGAGCCGAATCGGTGTCGGTGGACATTGATCTCCTTCGCCGATCCGGTGCATCCGGTCGGTTCATCGGGTCGAGAACATCTACTGGCATCGAAGGCAGAGCAGTTGCGGCCCGGGCACCGTGGTGTCGCAGGCGGCCTCGTGCGAACCCCGCGAGAAATGGGGCCGCGCCAATCGTAAAGAGTCAGCAAAGAATTTGAAAAGCAATTGTCCGAAACTCGCGACCCTCGGTACCGAATTGTGACCTGGACCACCCTCGGTCCGCCCCGATCGCTCGCGAAACGCGGCCGAGAGCTTGGGCCGGACCGAACGACGCCCCGGGCCGAAAGCCCGGGGCGTCGCATCGCCGCCTATCGCCGGATCACACCACGGACGGCTCTCCCGCCCGCTCGCTCGGGCTCTGCGTCGCGGCACGGTTGCGCAGCCGCAGCACGGCCTCGACCAGCGCGATGACCACCAGATTCACACCGAGCGCCACGATCCCGGCGTTCACGTTCGCCAGGCCGATCTTCCAGAACGTCACCCAGATGACGAACGCCTCGCCCGCCACGATGCCCCACAGCACCGCGTACCGGCCGACCAGCGGACGATCGCGCAGCCCGGCGATGAACCCGGGCACGAACTGCACCAGCCCGCTGTAGGTGAGCAGCAGCAGATTCGCCAGCGCGTTGGGCCGGGTCAGGTCCAGCACCAGCGCGAGCCCCAGAATCACCAGGACCACACCGTGATTGGTGTAGAACTGCACGCGCGGCACCGAGCTGCGCACGACGTTGCGCGCCACCATCGTGGACATGCCCAGCACCATGACCGCGGCGGGCACCATCGCCGCCGCCGCGCCACCGACCGCGATCAGGCCGACCACCCAACTCGGCAGCGCCCCATTGGTCAGGGTGAGCAGCACCCCATTGGCCGAGGTCTTCTTGGGCAAGGCCACGATGCCGATGAAGCCGACGATGATCGGGAACAGCAGCGTGATCTGATACAGCGGCAGCACCACCCAGTTGCGGCGCAGTCCGCGCGCACTACCGGCCGAGAGCACGGCGGGCCAGGTGTGCGGGAAGGTGAAGAATCCCGCGCCCAGCATGCTGGCCAGCATGCTGGTGGTCCACCACACCTTGTCATTCGGGCCCGAATGCACGGTCAGCATGCTCGGGTGTACCTGCTGAATCGTGTGGAACGCGTGCCCGATCCCGCCGGTGAAGTGGATCGGCACGGCGACCACGACGATCGCCACCGCCAGCAGCATCAGCGCATCCTTCAGATACGAGGTGGCCGCCGTGCCGCGGATCCCCGCCCACAGCACGAACGCCGCGGTCAGCACCGTGCCGATGATCTCGCCCCAGGTGCTGGAGGTGGAATCGTGCGTGACCAGCTTGATGATCAGCCCGAGCCCGGTGATCTGCAGTTGCAGGTAGGGCAGCATGAATACCACGGCGCACACCGCGATCACCACGCCCAAAGCCCGGCTGCCGTAGCGCTCCTCGTAGTAGTCGGCCTGGGTGAGGTACCCGTGCTGCCGCCCCAGATTCCAGACTCGGGGCCCCACGAAGTACCAGATCACGCAGGCCAGCGGAATGTACGGCAGCGAATAGCTCGCGGCCGCGCCGCCGCTGAACGCCAGCCCGGCCATGCCCAGGAAGGTGAAGGTGGTGAACACCTCCCCCGCCTGCAGGAACCACATCGTGACCGAGCCGAAACTCCGTCCGGCGACCGACCATTCGGCAAGATCCACGGCCGGGCGACGGCGGCCCAGGAGGCCGACGGCCGCGATGACGATCATGCCCAGGATTGTGAGGGTGAGCGTCACACTCATTGCGGCTCACCGCCTTCCACCGAACCGGCAGCCGAATTCGCCAGCGCCTCGGCATCTTCCAGATATCGCGTGCGCCCCCACTCGATCCCCGCCAGCGCGGGCACCAGGAGCAGCAGCCAGATCATCGGCCACACCACCATCGACGGCAGCCCGAACCACAGGTGCGGGCCGTTCACGAACGGCAGCCACGGCGTGAGAACCAGTGCCGCGGCGGGCAATACCGGGCCGAGCAGGTACAGATCACGCGTGGACCACTCACGGGCGGACATCGGCCACCTCCTGATCGAGACGGCGAATCGCCAACTCCGCCAGCAGCGCCGCCCCGTCCGGCAGCACCGAGTCGTCGAATATGGCCTGCGGGGAATGGTTGTAGGCGGCGATGGCCGGATCGATGCCCGGCGGCACGGCGCCGAGCATGGCGAAGCTGCCGGGGACCTGGTTCAGGACCCGGGAGAAGTCCTCGGCGCCGGTAAGCGGATTCGCCATGCGCGCGAAGCGGTCCGGGCCGAAGACCTCCGCGACGGTGTCGGCCAGGAAATCGGTCTCGGCCGCGTCGGTCGCGGTCACCGGGTACTCGATGCGGTATTCCACATCGACGTCCAAGCCGTGTGCGGCGGCGACCGACCGCAGGTACCGCGTCGACACCTCGGCCATCCGTTCGCGATTGGCCGGGGAGAAGGTGCGCACGGTCGCCTCGAAGTGCGCGTCGTCGGGGATGATGTTGTGCCGGGTGCCCGCGTGCAGCATGCCGACGGTCACCACCACCGGGTCGAAGACGTCGAACGTGCGGGTGACCAATGTCTGCAGGCCGGTGATCATCTCGGCCATCGCCGGGACCGGATCCTTGGCGCGCTGCGGGGCCGAGCCGTGCCCGCCCGCGCCGCGCACGGTGACGATCAACCGGTCCGAGGCCGCCAGCATCGGTCCGCTGCGGGAGGCGAAGACCCCGCGCGGCACCGACGCCGCGGACACGTGCAGCCCGTAGGCGGCCACCACCCGCTGCCCGGCGGCATCGAGCACCCCCTCGGCGACCATCTTGCCGGCGCCGTCCCAGCCCTCCTCGCCGGGCTGGAACATGAAAACCACGTCCCCGGAGAGGCTTTCGCGCCGATCGGCGAGCAGCTGCGCCGCGCCGACCAGCATCGCGACGTGCAGGTCGTGGCCGCAGGCGTGCATGGTGTCGCCGGTCTCGGAGGCATAGGACACCCCGGTGCGCTCGGTGACCGGCAGCGCGTCCATATCGCCGCGCAGCAGCACCGCCGGACCGCCGGGCCGGGCGCCGCGCAGCACCGCGGTCACCGAGGTCAGCGACGCGCCGGTGCTGATCTCGAGCGGCAGGGGGTCGAGTGCGGCCAGCACCCGTTCCTGCGTGTGTGGAAGGGTGAGTCCGATCTCGGGCCGCCGATGCAGATCATGCCGGAGCGAAACAAGATCGGAGGTGAGCGAGGAAGCATCCTCATGCAGCGCCATCGCGGCCTCCTGAAACAGACCCCGGCAAACGATATCCGGGGAGTTGCGATCTTTCTCCCCGCCGTTGGCTCGCACAAGGAAATCGCGAATCTCGCAACCCAGTCCTCACATCGGCGTTACGTCCCGGCTCAGCCGGTCCGGCGCCGCTCGGCGCGGTGGGCGAGGGCGGCCATGATGCGGGCCCAGGCCGGGGATTCGGTGACGATCAAGGAGAAGATCGGCGTCGGGTGCTCGGGCCTGCTGCTGCCGTCGTGTGCGATCTCCCAGGTCTCCAGGTCGTCGATGAGCCGATCCACGCGTGGATCGTCTGGTTCCCAGTCGACCGATCGATCACACGCGAGATACAGGCGCATCCGCTCGGGGTCCTCGAAACCCTCGTTCCTGTCGCGTATCCAGCCCGGCACGGACTCCGGATCCGTTGCCCGCAGCAGGATCGACCAGTCCCGCTCCAGCCGGATCGTCCGCTCGCTGACTCCGAGGCCGCGCAGCCGATTCAGGATGGCGACCATCTCGGGGGGCAGCACGAGCTCTTCACCGCTCGCCAATTCCGCTATGCGGCGCCGATGCTCGATGAGCTGGTCGATCTTGGCCCGCAACGCGGCGTCGAGATCGGTAATGGCGGCGGCGAATTCGGTGGGCCGTGCGTGCAGCATCGCATCGATACGGGCCAGCGGCACCCCCGCGTCGGCGAGGGCCCTGATCCGGACGAGATCCACCGCCGCCTGCGCGCCGTAGCGGCGGTAACCGGAGGCATCACGCTCGGGCTCGGGCAGCAGGCCGACCTGGTGATAATGGCGAACGGTTCGCACGGTCACCCCGGCGACCGACGCGAGCTGGCCGATCGTGAGCACCGTCTGCCTCCGGTCTTCGGGAAACGTGGCCACGCCGAGTCTATTCGCGAGTCACCCGGTCGACGACGTCACGAATCGCCTGGACCACCGGCTCGGGTCGGGTGAAGCACAACTGCCGGTGGCCGACGCCCGAGACGACGCGATGTTCCCCGGACGACACCGCACTCACCACCGCCTCGGCCATCCTTCGCATCCCCGCGTTGATCGCGCGCATCGCCGGCTCCGGCATCGCTCCCAGCGGGCCGGGATCGATGCCCTCCACGGTCAGCGCGACCACCGGCACATCGGGAATGTCCGCCCCAGCGCGCAGCTCCACGGTGAGTGCGGCCAAGCTCCCCCGCTCGACGGCCGCGACCCGGAGCCATTCGTCACCGACATGGGCATCGATCAGCGGCTGCCGCATGTGCTCCGGGAATTCCGCCAGCAGTTCGACGAACATCTCGCGGAGGGCAGGGCGGATCCGCTCGGGATCCGGTGCGGTCTGCTGGACGACCGAGCTCGCCGCGGGCATGACGTTCTCCCAATCGCGGTGGAAGCCGTCCACCCAGACCAGCCCGGCCACTTCTCGCGGGTACAACTGCGTGAACCGATGCGCATAGGCGCCGCCGAGAGAGTGCGCGACCAGGATGTACGGAGCGGCGAGGTCCTGGGCTTGCAACAACTCGTGCAGTTCCGTCGCGACCGCGGCGGCGGTGCGCGGCAGCGGAACCGGATCGCTGTACCCGGTGCCGCCACGGTCGTACACCACGGCGGTGCTGAACCGCGAAACCCCTTGCTGGACAGCGAAATAGTCCAGGCCGACCGCGCCCGAGCCCGGCAGGAACACCACTGCCGGACCGCCGCTGCCCAGCCGATGCACGAAAACCCGGCGGCCATCGACCTCCTGGAACCCGCCGACCGGCGGGGCGGGGCGGGCTGGGGAAACGATGTTCTTCGTCATGCGGCAAGCCTGCAACCCCGACGCTGCGTCAGGGTCAAGCGTTCATCCCGCGCGGGTCAGCCGAAGACCCGCACCGGAACGTCGTCGGCCCACGGCTGCCGGGTCACCATGTCGGCGACGCGCACCTCACCGCTCTCGAATTCGCCGGTGGCCGCGTCCACCAGGCGGTAGCGCTGGGTCTGACGGTGGATGGGCTGGGCGTCCAGCAGCACCACGCGCACCTCGCCGGGCTCGAAGCCGCAGCGCTCGTGCAGGGCGGCGATGAGCTGTTCGTTGTGCAGGTGGCCGTCGCCGAAGTTCCAGCCGACCGCGGTGGCGCAGATCCGCTCGCCGTCGGTGACGACGTACTCGGTCTCCTCGGCCCCCGCCATGGCCCGGTGCGCCAGCGTGAACAGCGCACGGCCGTGAGTGTTCATGGCGCGGAAGGCATATCCGAGATACATCAGGATCGGCATGCGGTCCTGGCCGTAGACGCGCTCGAGCTGCGCCTGCGGCATGCTGGCGATGGCCAGGATGTTGGCGTTGATCTTCGCCGTGGCCGAGGGTTTCACGCACCAGAGCGTGGTGTCCCAGTTGCCCGCGTAGTACCGCATGCCCGGCAGGAAGGAGACCTTGCGCGGGAACAGGTTTCCCGTCACCACGGTCCCGGCGACCACCAGGAACAGCAGGATGACCGGCACCGGATGCACCAGCGGGCCCAGGCCCCGCTCGGCGTGCGCGACAAAGAGACTCAGCACGCCGAAGATCATGAAGACGTTCCATTCCAGCGGCACGCCCATCGGGATCGCGGTGAGAATGCCGAGATGGAAGCACACCATGACCGTCGCCGCGATGGCCGTCGGCAGGCCACCGTGCGAGAAGAACAGCACGACGGGCACGCACAGCTCGACGGCGGTGGCACAGTGCGCGACGATCCGCGAGGGACGACCGGGCCGAAGATCGTCGGGGAAATGCTCGAAGAACATGCGCTTCAACGACTTTCCCCGCAGCAGGGGATTGTTGGACATCATCGTCGAGATCACGAACGGGAAGTGCCGGTTCAGCTTCGAGACCGCCGGCCCCATCCAGATCACCAGGAACACCAACTTGGCCGCGACCAGGGCGTCCGCGCCGAACAGGAAGCTCAGCGTCAGCGGCGCGTACACCTCGCCGCGCGCGGCCAGGAATATCGTCTTGTCGCGCAGGCCCAGCACCGCGAGCAGCGCCAGCACGAGCACGATCTCCCAGGCCGGCAGCAGCCCCACCGTGGTGTGCAGCGCGGGCAGCGGTCCGGCGCCGCTGGAGAACAGCGCCACCGCCGTGGCCACCAGCAGCGCCGCGTACAGCCCGACGTCCACCGGCGTGCGGTCGGTTCCGGCGGTCAGCGGGATCCGCGGCCAGGGTGGCAGCCGAATGGTCTTGGGCCGCAACCAGTACAGGATCGATCCGAAGGGCGGCAGGTAGCGGTTGTTCAGCGGCCCGAATCCGCAGCCGAGCCTGATCACCTCGACCAACAGCGTGTACAGCACCGCCTTCTCGAAGACGATCGGCTCCGACCACCAGCTGCCGACCCGGAGGAATCCGTCGATTCCGGTGGTGGACAGCATGATCAGCCAGCCGCCCAGGATGTACAGCGCGATCTTGCCGACATAGAACACATGCATCACCACGGGCGTGCCGAATCCCACCTCGGCCCAGTGCCGCGCCATCGGCTCGATTCGCTCGCCGCGCGTCCCCTTACTCCACTCCGCCATGTCGACCACCGGCAGATCCGGTTGCAGAAACCCCATCGCACACTCCCGTTCGATACCGCCCGGACCCGAACTAGAACCGGTTACAGGCCTCGTCACGGTGACACGCTCCCGGTGTGCTGTCAATCACAACGGGTCCTCGATCGGCGTGTAGCTCGTCCCAGATCTACGAGTCGCGGCTGCTGCGACTGGGCAGCCCGCTGTTCCACTTCGGCATGCTCGGCGTCGTCGGCGGACACGTGCTGGGAGTGCTGATTCCGCAATCGTGGACCGATGCGGTCGGCATCTCCGAGGAGCTGTACCACGTGGTCGCGGTGTCGGCCGGTGCCGTGGCCGGGGTGGCGGTGATCGCCGGCATCGGCCTACTCTGGGGCACCTACAACTATCGCCAGACCGTATCCCCCTGGTTCCGAAGCCTTTTCACCCCACACCCGCAGCCCGAGCTGATGGTCGGCACCCCTTGGACGTTCCAGCTGCACGGCCTGGTCGTCCTCACCCTGATCGCGCTGTGGCCCTACACCCGCCTGGTGCACATGTTCAGCGCACCGATCGGCTACCTGTTCCGGCCCTATATCGTCCACCGCGCCAAGCAGATCGACGCCGCCGACAAGCGTCGTTACGCCAGCGCATGGGACTCCCCGGTCGTCCCCCCGGCCGGACGCCACTGAGCCGCAACGACATCCGGCCCGCATGGGTCGCACGGCCCGAATCCCTTGGTGCGCAGACCCATCGCCGGTCCAGTGTGCCGCCAATCACACAACCCCCGCTCTCGCACCGCTTGAGCGCGCCCCTGCGGGTCCGTATCGTCTTCTAGTGAAGACGATACGTCTTCCGACGCATACGACACTGTGGTCGCTGCATCTTCACCAAACCTCACGTGGAACCAGGGGTGTCCCATGTTGGTATCGCAATACTTCGACCAATCCGTCCGCGTCGATTCCGTACCGGCGTCGTCGGTACCGGACGCGATCGACGCACAGGCATCGACGCCGGTCGCGGTCTACGCCCGGGCCCTGCGTGGGCTGCGCGGCAAATCCAAGAACATCGGCCACGAGCTCGACCAGCTGGAATTCGGCCGGCTCGTCGCCGAAACGCTCACCGGCGTCCAGACGGAACTGCAACTGCCCGAGGGGCATTTCTCGGTGGATACGTCCGGGGAGCCCCTGCTGGTCACCGAGGGCACCGGTTCGCACTGGGTGATGCCGACCAATTTCGAGAACGGCGCGTACTTCTCCACCCCGCACGCCGATCACCAGTACGGCCTGACCGCCACCCAGCTGCCACGGATCCATATCGGCAGATACGTCAAATTCGGCAAGGGCGCGGGGGTGAACGCCGGCGGCGACATCATCATCGGCGACGGCTCCTGGCTCTCCCCCGGCAGCCTGCTGCTGCGCCAGGACCACACCGCGTACGGCCGGCCGTCGGTGGGTTCGCGCACGGTGGCGATGACCCGTCAGCCGGGCATTCGGATGGGCGAATTCTCGTGGGTCGGGCGCGATGCGATGGTCGGCTGGAATTGCGATTACATCGGGGCGGGCGGCATTGTCGGCACCCGCTCCTTCGTGAACAGCTGGGTCGGTGACCACGCTATCGTCGGCGATCACGACCGGATTCTGCAGTATCAGCCATTCAAGGCATTCCTGGCCGACCGCTACCATCCGACGGTCGAGGAGACCCTGCGCATTACCGATTGGCACCGGATCGACGAGGACTGGCGCGTGGTCCACGACCGGACGCGCACCTCCCTGCGGGGCCCGGCGTTCGACCCGGATCTCGCGTCCTGGCTGCGGGATTCGGTTGGCGCGAGCTACCGCGCCCTGGTGGTCGAGCCGCGGTCGCTGTCGTTCCTGGAGCTGCTCGACGGCGCCCGGGTCGATATCGCCTCGAGCGGTACCGCACTCACGCCGTACATCCTGCAGTGGGCGATGGACCACCGCAATCGGCGCATTCGCGTGCGCACCGATCTGGACGGCGCCTCGCTGCCGCTGGAGACCTCCGGAAATCAGCACTATCTCAAGAAGGTCGGGTACGACGTCATCGTGTACGAATACGACGAATCGGCAACGGCGTTGCCGCTCACGGAAATCCAGCGACCGCTCGCCGCGGGTGGGCTGCTGATCACCGACGAGGCCGGTGCGGCCGAATCCGGCGTGCCGGATCGCCTGGTCGAGATCAAGGAGATCGCGTTCGGAGGGAAATCGCTCAAGGTATTCGAGAAGAAATGACCGCCCTGACTCTGCACGAATATTACGACCGCGCCTCGCGTCCGCCGTTCCTGCCGGACGCGACGGGCACGGCCCAGGTCTACTGCTTCGGGTACACCCACCGAACCGTGAACGACGCGCCGATCGATCGAGGCCGCATCGACTTCTACTACAAGGGCCCCGGCGGCCTGCTGGTCTGCGACGGCGAACAGCTCTGGGCCGCAGACGCAATGGTCGCCGGCGGCATCGAGGTCGAATACTGCGCGATCTACACCATCGACGAGGACGGCATTCCCGTCTATCGGGGCTACGGTCTGGCCGACGATTTCTCCGATGTCGGACTGCGCAGGCGGTACGCGAATCTGGCGGGCCTGTCCAAGCTACAGCCGACGGCGATCTCCGCGGAGATCGTGCCGGGCGATATTCCGGTACACAGCCGGGTCCGCGCCCGGATCGAGCGCGGCGGCGCGGTGGTCTGGTCCCGCGAGGGGATGCTGGGCTCGGGGGCGATGCTCTATTCGCGGCGCACGCTCGAGCGGCTCCTGTTCGGCCGGGACGGGATCTTCGAACCCGGCATGGTGGTGTACCTGCTGATCGGGTCGTGCATCAGCTCCTATCGGGACGGCGTGGTCCTGGAGTCCGGCGACCGCATCGTCATGGTGGACGAGGCCAGCGGGTTGTCCCTGTCGAATACCTTCTCCACACTCTGAGTTCCCGCGCGTGACGCCGGGCATGCGACACTAGGGGCGGCCAGCACATCGCGCCGTTGCGAATTCCGGGAGCCCGAGACCGACAATGGAACCTGTGACGAGTTCACCGCCCGTGTCCTTCGCCGATCGGCTCAATCAGCTGCTCGACGAGCGGGCGGCCCGCACCGGCGTGGCAATGTCCCTGTCCCAGTTCGCCGCCGACCTGCAGGCCAGGACCGGGGTCATCCTGAGCAAGGCGTACGTCGCCGCGCTTCGCAAGGGGCAGGCCCCGGAACCGCGCCTGGATGTCGTGCGCGGGCTCGCACGATATTTCGGCGTCAAACCGGCCTATTTCCTCGACGGCACCCCCGATCTGCCCGAGGAGATCCCGTCCGATCTGGCGGCCGCGATGCGGCGCTCGGGGATCCGCCAGATCGGTTTGCGGGCAGCGGGTTTGAGCGACGAGTCGTTGCGGCACCTGATCGGCATCGTGGACAACATCCGGGCACTCGAGGGCCTGCCGCCCCATCCGGGCGACACCGATTCCTGACTCACGCCGCGGCCAGCGCCCCGTACAGCCGCTCCTGCGCCGAGCGCCCGGCCCGCCCCGAGCGCCGATAATGCCCGGCCGCGACCAGATATCTGGCGCAATCGGCGTGGAAATCCTCGTAGGAATCCGAGAGCACCGGCGTCTCGACCCCCTCCGGCCCCACCGGCGGACGGCTCTTGCGGCGGCGCAGCAGAATCCAGACGTCGGACAGATAGGCGACCTGCCGCACGAGCTGCTGATTTACCCGGCTCGGCGTCAGCAGGTCGGCGGGCCGCAGGCACGGACACGATCCGAGCCCGGGAAAACAGCGGCGACCGGCGAGCGTGATGCGATTCAAGCGCAGGCAGGTCAGCGTGTCACGGACGTAACGATGCGCGGTCGACAATGGCGCGGCGAATACCACGGCCGCCACATAGCAAATGGCCCCCGCCGCGTGCGCCATTGTGGGCAGCAATTCCCAGCTCTCCGGATTTCCGATGGGCAGGATCAGCCCCAGCGCGAGCAGCAATCGACAGACCGCGTAGCTGCCGATTCCGGCCGACCCTGCGACCATCATGAGCAGCGCCGGCATCGCATCGGTTCGCCGCAACTGGCGGATCATCGATATTCCGGTGGCGATGACATACCCCTTCGCGACCAGCATCGGAAACGCGTAGGCGATAATATATAAATCGCCCGGCACGGAACCTCGAATCCACAGCAGGTAATTCTGCTCGGGCGGGCCTGGATACAGGTACGCGAAGGCGCCCAGCAGCACCGCCACGCTCGCCACGAAAGGCAGCGCCAGCACGATCCGGTGTATTCGGCCAAGCGATCCGGCCCACCAGGTCCGCACCACGACAACCGTGCTGAAATTCCAGGCCAGGCAGGTCAGATGCGCGCACAGGCAGGTCAGATGCCGCACCCCCAGCAGGTCGTCCGTCGAGGCCAGATACATGCCGGCCGCCAACTGATAGAACGGCAACCCGAGCAACACCGTGGCCAGCAGCAGCGTCGTGTCGCCCCCGCGCCGCGCGTGCACGGCCGTGTACAGCCCGCCCGCCGCGAAAAACACCGCGGCCGCCTCGTACCAGGCGAAATGGACGCCGTTCGAGGCGCTCAGCATCGGCGCGACCGATCCAGGCTCGCCGCGATCCGCCGCGCCGCGGCCGATGGCACCCGCTGATAGCCGCCCGCCTGCCGGGTCAGCAGTTCGCTCTGCAGCATGCGAGCGAACAGTTCGGCATCCTGTTCCCGGGCCGCCTGCCCCGATGTCCGGCACCGCACCGGGACGGTAGGCACCATCGCCGCCAGAGCAGGGGTCATGCCGTGTCCGAGAACAATGTGACCCAATTCATGACAGACGATATGATTGCGATGCGCCGGGGAGGCGTGCCGGTCGACGAGAATCAAGTCACGATCGTCGAGTTCGAACCATATTCCGAATATTTCGGTCTCCGCCAGATCGCTCGGCGCGACGACGATCTCGCGACCACGCCCGACCGCGGCAGCCTCGATACATTCGGCCAGCGTGACTGCACCCTCGACACCGGCGAACAATACCGCGCATGCCGCCCTGACATCGGCATTATCGCGCCGTGATCGCCTGCGATTCCACGATATCAACCGTCTCCTCCCCGGGCCCGTTCCCCTTTCCTGCAGATTAGCAGCAGACGACTACCGTCGCACCCGGGCAAAGTCGATCGGGGTTGATTGCTGCAATCGCGCGGCTACTGGCCGGGCATCGGCCCGTGCCTGACAATTCGCCTCACTCGGGCGACGGAGATCCGGCCTCGACATTGTCCAGAACTACACCCAGCAAACCCGGGAAACGATCGTCGAATTCATCTCGACGTAACCGAGCGGTCTGTTGCTGCCCCTGGTGCGACCGCCGGATCAGTCCGCACTCCCGCAGTACCCGGAAGTGATGGGACGCATTCGACTTGCTGATGCCCACGGCGTCATAGATCCGGTTGCACTCCATCTCGCCGTGGCGGGCGAGTAGGGCGACGATCCGCAGGCGCAGCGGATCACTCAGCCCGTTCATGGCATCGGCCAGGCTCACGGCGGCCAGGTCGGCGTGCAGGACATCGCGCATGGTCGCCATCATACCTTCCAATAGTTCAATGACCGTTGTACCGTTTGACTCATGAATCCACGGATCTACCTCCTCGCCTTCGGCACCTTCACGGTGGGTACCGAGGGCTACGTCATCGCGGGGGTCCTCCCGGCCGTCGCACACGACATGCACACATCCGTCTCGGTCTGCGGGCAGCTCGTGACGGTGTTCGCCCTGGTGTACGCGCTGGCGGGGCCCGTGCTGATCGGCACCTTCCACCGCGTGCCGCCCAAGTGGCTGCTCGTCGGCGCCGCGCTGGCCTTCGCGGTCTCCAACGCGATCGCCGCCGTCGCAACGGATTTCGCGCTGCTGACCCTCGCGCGGGTGCTGGCCGCGCTCAGCGCCGCCCTGTTCGCCGCGCCCGCCGCCGCCACCGCGGCCGCGCTGAGCCGGCCCGAGGATCTTCCGCACGCCATCGCTATCACCGCGAGCGGAAATGCCTTGGCGCTCACCCTCGGAGCCCCCATCGGCACGGTCATCGGCGCCGAGCTCGGCTGGCGCGGAGCGTTCTGGTTCGTGACCGCGCTGGCGCTGCTCACCGCCGTGGGCGTCGCGGCGTGGCTACCGGAGGTGCCGACGCCGCCCGCGCAGACCGGACGGCTGAATCTGTTGCGCAGCCCGGCAATTCGCTGGGGCCTGGTCACCACGTTCGGCATCTTCCTCGCCGCCTACTGCACCTACACCTACCTGTCGCCGATCGTCGGGCGGGCCACCGGCATGGGCAGCACCGGGGTGGCAGTGCTGATGGTCGTGTTCGGCGCGGGCGGATTCCTGGGCGGGCGCACCATCGGACGCATCCTGGTCCGCACCCCGATCGCCACGGTCTTGCGCACAGTCCTGGTGATCATGACGATTCTGCTCGCCCTGATCGCCGTTTTCACCGGCGCGCACGTCCCGGGCCTGGCCGAGGTCGTGTTCTTCCCGTTGCTGTTCCTGCTGGGCATGTCGTGGTGGTCCGGCGGCATCTCGCAACAGACCCGCATCGCCGCGCACGCCCCGCTGCAGCGCTCCCAGGCCCTGGGCCTGCACTTCTCGGCCCAGTTCCTTGGCGTGGCGGTGGGCGGCGCGCTCGGCGGCGCGGCCCTGTCCGCGGGCGGTCCGGTCGCGGTGCCCGTGGTCTCCGCCGTCATCGCGCTGGTGTCCCTGGTGTCCGTCCGGCTCACCGTCCCCATGGTGCCGGTCCCACTCCCCGCGTCCGTCACCACTCAACCATGATGATCGCGCCATCCGGATGCCCTGCTACACAAGGCATCCGGCACGGTCACCCACGCATGCAGGATCCCGCGCCCGTGGCCGCACATCCCTGACGCGACACCCGGATGCCCTGCCGCACACGGCATCCAGCACAGCCGCTCGCGCCACGCGGGATCCGGTACCCGCCGCTTCCCCTCTCCGACCCGATATCCGGATACCGATGCTCGCCACCGCTCCTCCCCGGCGTGCCATCCGGATACCTTGCCGCACAAGGTATCCGGCCCGCCTCCGTCAGGGCAGGAAGATCGCGCGGTCCGGTTCCGGGATCCAGCAGTCGGCGAGGATGTCTCCGTTGTAGTTCTCCCGGACGTGGTCGATCAGGTCGGGTAGGGCGGGGTGCGGATCGGTCGTGGACCACAGGAGTGCGTGCGGATAGGCGGGGGTGGGGTTCAGGACCGGGAGGCGGCGGATGTGGGGGTGCCAGGGAAAGGTGACGCTGTCGGCGCAGAACATCGAGAGGGTGTCCGAGGCGGCGATGCGGTCCAGGACGGCGATCTTTCCGGCCAAACCACGCGCGGCGGGCCGGTCGTCCTCCCGCTCGGGCGCGCCGCCGGGGGTGCGGCCGGTCAGGATCGTGATCGCGGTGGAGGCGGTCAGCTCCCGGTAGAAGTCGGCCCATTCCGAGGGGATCGACGCGCCGGGCGCCCACGACGGGTACGGCACGATGTCCGCCGGGGTGATCGACGGGCGGCCCGCGAGGGGATGATCCTTGCCGACCAGCAGGTGAAACGGGTCCACGAAGGCCGGGGTTATGCCGATTCCGGCGGGCAGCGGGCGCGGTCCCCCGTGCGGGCGGGCGAACGCGGCGTCCACCCGCCCGTTCAGCAGGGCGTCGCGGCTGGACCGGAACGCCGTGCCGATCACCAGCTCGATATCGGCGTCGGGCCGGCGATCCAGGTAGTACCGCACCGAATCCGCCTGCCGCTGATCCTGCACGGCCACCCGCAGCGCCCTCCCCGCAGGCCGCGCGGCGGCCAGGGTCTCCCCCGCCACCGCGAGCAGCGAGCGCGCGTATGGCAGCACCTTCGCGCCCGCCGCGCTCACCACGCTCCCCGAGGGCGTGCGGTCGAAAAGGCGCACCCCGAGCTGGCCCTCGAGCTTCGCGATACGCTTCGACACCGCCTGCTGGCTGATGCCCAGGAGGTCGGCGGCGTAACCGAACTGCCCCTCGTCGGCCGCGGTGACGAACGCGCGCACCGCCGCCAGATCGAGCTCCGCCACATTGCCTCCTCACGCCGATGAGTTGTGCAGCTTAGCGCGCCCGAATCCCCTCGCCGCACCGGCCACTGCGCACTCGGACGACCAACGAAGTCACCCGGCCACCGGCCCGAACACCGACCGTTCCCGCATCCGCGCGACCGACGAAGACACACGTCGACAGGTCCGGACGCGGTTCGGCAAGCGGGTTCGCACCGCGCAAATATCGGGCGCCTCCACCGGTCGGCCTCGAGCACCCGGGCGGCGCTGATTCGGGGGCTCATCACCCGTCCAGCGAACGACCAACACAACCATCGGTTGTGCGACACGACAAGTCGGTTGTTTGCGCGCCCCGCCCCACCCGACTTTGATCATCTCCCATGGCATTCGGCACCACAGTCCCGCGACGCGGCGCGCAACGACGGTCACTCGGCAGGGAATTCCGCTGGCTCTGGGCCGCGTACGCCGCCAGCGCCTACGGATCCGGCTTCGGACTTGGCGCGTTCTCGATCATCGCGGTCCTGGCCCTGCACGCGGGCCCGACGGCGGTGTCCGCGCTGTCGGCGGCGGGCCTGGCCGTGGGCGCGGTGCTCGCGGTGCCGCTGGGTCCGTGGGTAGAGGCGCACCGCAAGCGGCCGGTGATGATCGCGATGGATCTGACCCGGTTCGCGGCGATGGCGAGCATCCCGGCCGCGTACGCCCTGGGCGTCCTGACCTATGTCCAGGTGCTGACGGTGACGATCGTGGTCGCCGCCGCCAAGATCGCGTTCAACGCCGCGAGCGGCGCCTACCTGAAATCGCTGGTGCGCAGGGAGGATCTGATCGTGGCCACCGGGCGCTTCGAGGCGACCAACTGGACCTCGGTCACCCTCGCGCCCCCGCTGGGCGGCGCGGCGATCGGCGTCTTCGGCCCGGTCGTCACGATCGCGGGCGACGCGATCAGCTATCTGCTGTCCGCGCTCGGGATCTCCGCGATCGGCGGCGGCGAGCCCCGGCCCGCAGCCCCGACCGGCCGGATGCGCGCGTCGGATGTGCTCGACGGCTGGCGGCACATCCTGTCGCATGGGTCGCTGCGCCCGCTGCTGTTCAATTCGAATCTGTGCAACGGGTTCATCATGGCCACCGAGCCGCTGATCGCCCTGCTCATGCTCCGTCAGCTCGGCTTCCCGCCCTGGCAGTACAGCCTGGCCTTCGCCGCGCCGTGCGTCGGCGGGATCATCGGCGCCCGCGCCGCCGCCCCGCTGGTGGAGCGATTCGGGCGGCACCGGGTGCTGATGGTCTCCGGCGTGTTGCGCTCGTGCTGGATCCTGGGCTGGGCCTTCGTGCAGCCCGGCATCCCCGGCCTGGTGCTCGCGATCGCCGTGCAGTTCGGCCTGGTCACCTCGTGCGGGGTCATGATTCCGGTGTTCGCGGCCTACCGGCTCGAGCAGACCCCGAAGGAACTCGTGGCACGGACCCTGTCGTCCTGGTCGGTGTCCAGCAATCTGACCATCGCCGCCCTGACGGTCGGCTTCGGACTGCTGGCCTCGATCGTCGGCGTGCGCACCACGATCGCGGTAGCCGGGATCGCCATGCTGTTCACCCCGCTGCTGCTGATCCCGGTGCGGGCCACGCCCGCGCCCGAGCTGGAATCGGTGCCCGAACCGGAACCCGCGCCCAGCCGGGACTGACTGTCCGGTGAGTGAAAAAGATTGCCTGGCACCGTTCTTGGCGGTGGTAGAACCGGATTGATGCGGACCCGGCCCCGGATCGCACGGGCCGCGAGACGCCACGTCCGCACGCACTCACTCCGAGGAGGGGCGATATGACAGCGCAACAGGACGACGAAATCCGCCGGATCGAAGCGCAGGCGGCGCCGACCCGGTTCGCGCGGGGCTGGCACTGCCTCGGGCTCGTCCGGGACTTCGGAGGCGGCAAGCCGCACTCCATCGACGCGTTCGGCACCAAGCTCGTGGTGTTCCGGGGCGGCGACGGCAAGCTCAACGTGCTGGACGCGTACTGCCGCCACATGGGCGGGGACCTGTCCGACGGCGAGATCAAGGGCAACGAGGTCGCGTGCCCGTTCCACGACTGGCGCTGGGGCGGCGACGGCCGCTGCAAGCAGATCCCGTACGCCCGGCGGGTGCCGCCGCTGGCCCGCACGCGCGGCTGGACGACGCTGGAACAGGACGGCATGCTGTTCGTCTGGCACGACCCGGAGGGTTCGAAGCCCTCGGTCGACATCCCCCGCATCGAGGGCGCGGGCAGCGACGAATGGACCGACTGGCACTGGTACACCACGCTGGTGCACACCAACTGCCGCGAGATCATCGACAACATCGTGGACATGGCGCACTTCTTCTATATCCACGGCGCGCTGCCCACCTACTTCCGGAACGTCTTCGAGGGCCACGTCGCCACCCAGTACTTCGACGGCGGCTCGCGCGAGGACCTGGCCCCGCCGGGTTCGAAGATGCTCGGAAGCACCTCCGTCGCATCGTATTACGGCCCCTCGTTCATGATCGACGACCTGACCTACCACTACGAGGACGGAGACCAGCAGACCGTCCTGATCAACTGCCACTACCCGGTCGACGCGAATTCCTTTGTGCTGCAATACGGCATCATGGTCCGCAAGTCCGAGCACCTGCCCGAGGACGAGGCGATGGCCACCGCGATCGCGCTCGGGGACTGGGTCAAGCTCGGCTTCGAGCAGGACGTGGCGATCTGGAAGCGCAAGGCGCGCATCGACAATCCGCTGCTGTGCGAGGAGGACGGCCCGGTATACCAGCTGCGCCGCTGGTACGAGCAGTTCTACGTGGATGCCGCCGATGTCACCCCGCAGATGACCGACCGCTTCGAATTCGAGCTGGACACCACACGTCCGCTCGAGGCCTGGAACCAGCAGGTGCGCGACAACATCGCCGCCCGCGAGGCGGAGACGGTCTAGATCGAGTGTCTGCGGGCGGCTACCCGCCCGCAGACGCGGCGCTTCAGCCGGAATGTGTTCCCACTGTAGGCAATACCGCGAATCGGCACCGGGCGCCTCGGGCATGCCGTGCCCGCGGATCTTCTCCGATCCGTACCGGGCCATGACCCCGACGATCAGGCCGCCGGCGATCGGTGCGAGAAGTATGAGCCACCACGGGTGATGTTGTGCCCCGGGAGCCACGATCGAGGTCGAGAAACGCTGATAGAAAACGAGATTCGTGATGATTCCGAGAGCTTCAGCAGCCCGTCCGCGGCCAGGGCCGCCGCGGCGCCCACGGGGATGGCCATCGCCGCGATCCCCAGTACCCGCGGTTCGAGCCGGAAGTCTCCCAGATGCGTGCCATAGGACCGAACCGGCCGCCTGCGCTTGAGTTTCACGGCGAACTCCCTTCCCACTCAACGGACTTCGCGGAGACCGTCGTGTTCGAGGCTGCCGAGACGGCCCCTGCCAGCGCCCGCGCCGCGATCACGGTCGATTCCCGATCCGTGTCCGGCAGTCCATTCAGCACCGCGAGAAAGGCAGCCCGGCGCCGCTGCAGAATCTGATCCACGACCCGCTCACCGGATTCGGTGACCATCACGGTCACCACGCTGCGGTTGCTCGGGTCCGCACCGCGGGCCAGGTATCCGCGGGCCTCCAGTTTGTCCGCCAGCCGCGTGACCGAGGACGCGTTCACGCCCAGCGCCGCGGCCAGCCGCGACGAGGGGACTCGGCCGAGAGCCTCGACCTCCGCGGCGCACGATTCGGCCACACCCCCATCATCTTGCACTTAACAACAGTTGCTAAGTGCAATGAAATTCGTCAACCCCTATCCGGAAGATTGTGGTCGTTATCACGCGGCAATCCGGTTACGTCGAGATAACGCGATTTAGTTGTGTACATCACAGCGTCGGGCAACCGGTCGGCGGGAACGCGATTCGCGATCTTCCTGACCGCGGGCGGTCGTCCGTACCACAATGAAATGGCTTGTCGCGCGGAAGGAGACCCCTCCATGTACCCGGGAACGCACGCCGGTGATCAACCGGACAAACCCGCAGTCCTGCTCGCCGGAACCGATCGCGTGGTGACCTATCGCGAACTCGACGAGGGCTCGCTGCGGCTGGCGCGCATGCTGTTCGAGGCCGGACTGCGCCGCGGCGATCACGTCGCGCTGCTGACCGACAACGATCCCACCGCGTTCATCGCCTACTGGGCCGCCCTGCGTTCCGGGCTCTACATCACCGCGATCAACTGGCATCTGGGCGCGACCGAGGCGGCGTACATCGTCAACGACTGCGAGGCACGGGTTTTGATCACCGCGGCGGCCCTGGGCGGTCTGGCCGCGGATATCGCGGACGCGACCCCGCAGGTCCGGATCCGGGTCTCGTTCGGCGGCGAAGTGCCCGGCCACGAACCGCTGGAACCGATACTGGCACAGGCGTCGTGCGAGCCGTTGCCCGCGCAGCCGCGCGGCGCGGACATGCTCTACTCCTCGGGTACGACGGGGCGCCCCAAGGGAATCAAGCCCACACTGCCGGACTATGAGATCGACGCGCAGCCCGAGCCGACCATGTTCGCGCTCGGCCAGCTGTTCGGTTTCGGACTCGACACGATCTACCTGTCCCCCGCGCCGCTCTATCACGCTGCGCCCCTGCGTTTCTGCGGGTGGGTGCAGGCCTGGGGCGGCACCGTCGTGCTGCTGCCGCGCTTCGATCCCGAGACCGCTCTGGCCACGATCGAGCGGTACCGGATCACTCACAGTCAGTGGGTGCCAACGATGTTCGTGCGCATGCTGAAGATGCCCGAGCAGCTGCGCACCAAGTACGACCTGTCCAGCCATCGCCGCGCGATTCATGCCGCGGCGCCGTGCCCGGTCGAGGTGAAGCGGGCGATGATCGACTGGTGGGGGCCGATTCTCGTGGAGTACTACGCCAGCACCGAGGGCAGCGGGCTGACGTTCATCGACTCCCAGCAGTGGCTCGAACGCCCGGGATCGGTCGGCCGGGCCATGATCGGCATCGTGCACATCTGCGGCGACGACGGCGCGGAGCTGGCCACCGGAGAGACCGGCACCGTGTATTACGAACGCGACGAGCCCACCTTCGAGTACCACAACGATCCGGGAAAAACCCGCGACGGCCGGCATCCGCGATTCCCGTCGTGGGCGACCGTCGGCGACATCGGGCACGTCGACGCGGACGGCTACCTGTTCCTGACCGACCGCAAGGCCTTCATGATCATCTCCGGCGGGGTCAACATCTACCCGCAGGAAATCGAGGACGCGCTGGCGCTGCATCCGAAGGTGGACGATGTGGCCGTGGTGGGCGTGCCCGACCCGGAGATGGGGCAGTCCGTGCGCGCCTTCGTCCAGGCCGCCGCGGATGCCGCGCCCGGTTCAGAGCTGGCCGCCGAGCTCACCGGTTTCCTGCGCGAGCGCATCGCGCATTTCAAGGTCCCACGCGAGTTCGAGTTCGTGAGCGAACTGCCTCGGACACCCACGGGCAAGCTCGCGAAAGGCAAACTCCTGCAACGGCATACCTGACACCGCCGACCCGTTCGGCGGGCGCGGCTACGAGCGGCCGAGGAACCTGCGCCAGCTCCGCCTGCGGCCGGCCGCCCCCGGCGGGGCGGCCGCCTGCTCGTCCTGCCAGGTTCGCAGGCGCTGCAGCGCGATGGCCAGCGTGCCGTCCTCGAACAGGTGCGCGATGGTGCCGGTGACGAAGCGCTCCGAGTTCGCCATGACGCTCAGCACCCGGACCGATTCCGCGACCGGGGCCTCGGCCAGCCCGTGGCCGCATTCGTACCGGCGCAGCCCCTCCCACCGCCGCCACGGGAAGTCAACCAGCACACCGGCTTCGACCAGGGCCCGCAGCAGGGCGTTCATCTCGTCGCTGTAGCGCAGGTACGGCGTCTGGCCGGCGATGAAAATCCATTCCGAATGGGGACCGGACTCGGCCGCGAGTAATTCGTCGGCGGCTGCCCACAGCGACTTCCAGCACTCCGGCGCCGCCTCCCGCAGCCGGGACTCGATAGCCCGATCATTCGGATCCTCCACCCGAGCACCGTACCCCGCACCGCCGCAGGCGATTCCGGCGCATACATACTGACCAGTAGATATCCGCGAGACGTACGGAGGACAACGGTTCGGCGAATTCGGCACGGCGATACCACTTCCCGACAAGGGGAATAGGCAACCGTTGCCCTCACTAGGCTGTGCGGCGTGGGTGTGTACAACGATCGGCTCCAGCACATGGGCCAGAGCGCGGCCCAATTCCTCGACACCGACCCGGATCTCGACGAAGAGAACTACAACCTGCTCTATACCATCGTCCTGGCCGCGGACTTCGACTACCAGGTGAAGAACGGTGGCTTCGCGCAGTTGATCTTCAACCTGGGCCGTGACCGGCTCGAACATTGCCACGTCATGCTGACCACGGTGAACGCGCCGGTCGCCCTGTCCTTCTACGTGCGTGCCATCAAGCTCTGCGTAGAGAACCCGGCGGACTTCGATCAGCTTATGGCCGACTTCTCCGTACCGACCGTACTCGGCCAAAACCTGATCAGCCTCACCGTCGAGTACCTCCGAGGCGCCAACAGCTTCGACGCCGAGGTCGCCGAATTCATCGACTCCGTGGGTGAGCACATGCGAGCAGGTCTTCGTGCCTCACCGATCGGCACCGGAGCCGACGCATCGTTGGGAGAAGCCCGCCCGGCCGAGTGGCGCTCTCGGTGAATCCCCGGAGTGGCACCGACCACGACATCCCCAGTGCATCAAGGCAATTCCCGAGGAGCATCGGTACCGGCATTAAAGTTGTTGGTAGCTTTCGATTATGATCGATTCCGAGATCGAGCGGCTGCTGGACGGCCCGCCCAGCAAGCTGGCCTTCCGATCGCTGTGTGCGACGCTGGCCATGGCGGACTATCCCGAGGATCTCCTCGCTTGGTGCGAGGAGCGGCTCGTCTCGTGGCCGGATACCGTCCGGGAGGCGCCGGAGTCGTGGCTCCGCGAGCTCGAGGGCGACTTCACGAGGCCGACGTGGTCGCTGGTCCGGTCGTTGACCGTGTCGTCGGGCCGCCTCGGCATGCTCGATCTGGTCCTGCCCGATCCACGCTCCTACCCGGAGGTGCGTGGCGTGACACATATCGCTCTCGGGTGGTTCGGGTCCGACAATCTCGAGAGGCTGGTCGACGGATTCGACCTCTGGGAGAATCTGCGGGCACTCCGGCTCAACATCAACGACCAGGATTCACTGGACGACATCGCGAACCTCAATGCGCTCGCCCGAATCGAGTCGCTGAGCCTGAAAGACCTCCGATCCCACGCCGGGTGGTCGCGCGACTCGTTGTTCCGTCCGCCCGAAGGGCGGCCCTTGCGCGTCCGGCACGCCGAAATGCGGGCACGGCATCTGATTCACCTGCTCCGTGCGGGCCTGGTGCCGGACCTGCGCTCGGCCGACGCGATTGTCACCACTCCCGGTGAGGCGCGAGAACTCGCCGACTGCGCCGGCCTCGCCCGGCTGGAGCGGTTGGGGATCCGATTCTGCATCAGTCAGAACAGGGAGGGGCCGTGGTCGATACCACAGGGCGACACAATCGTCGCCGAAGACGACGAGGCCTACGAGGCCTTTTTCGCTCACGCCGACCTGACGAATCTTCGTAGCCTGACGATACTCGGAACCAACCATCACGGATTCCGGGAAGGATCGGGCGCTCGCGGGTCGAACTCCCTCGTCGCGAGCGGCGTACTACAGCGGCTCACCGAGTTCCACCTCGCGCATCTGCCACTCGGCGACACAGAAATCGCACACGTCCTCGGCGGAATCAGCGGCGACCGCATCGAGAAGCTGGTGCTCGTCGATCTTGCCGCCACCGACGCGATCGCGACGACATTGTCCGGGGCGGACGAACTTCCGCGGCTGCGCCACCTCGATCTGCACCGTAACCTGCTCGGCGAAACGGGCGCACGACAGCTGGCGACCCAGGTCGCGATGCCGGCACTGGAGCACCTCGACCTCAGCGGAAACAGCGGCGGTTCGCCGTATTACGGTCACCACACGGTGCAGCCGATCGGCGATCGAGGAGTCGCGGCCTGGGCAGGGTCGGACAATGCCGCAAATCTGAAGTACCTCAACGTGGCGGCCACGGGACTGAGCGAGGACGGGCTTACCGCGCTGCTGTGCTCGGAACTGCTCCAGCACCTCGAGACCCTGGACCTGTCCCGGAATCCCCTGGGGCGCTGGCCCGGCACCATCCGCACCTCGGCCGTGTGGCGCACACTGCGAACCTTGCACCTCGCCGAATGCGGAGTCGACGACGACGATATCGAAATCCTGACGGGCACAACGGCTCCCGAGCTGAGCAGCGTATCGCTGGCCTACAACAGCGTCGGGTCGCGCGGCGCGGCGGCCCTGGCCTCCTGGCCGGTATTGCCGCAACTGTGGAATCTCGACCTGTACGACAACATCATCGGGGACGACGGACTGATCGAGCTGGCCACCTCCGATGCGGCCGTCCGGCTTCTCGAACTCGACCTCGAACAGGACTGCTGGAACGCCCGCCAGCGAAGCCTGCGCAGCGCGCTGCCACCCGAAGTGCTGGATGCGGAGTCCTTTCCCAGCCTCGACTCGATCTACCTCGGCATCGTCGACGACTACCACGGGGTGCGGTACTTCTGCGGATTTCCGACCCACATGCTGCGCGGCATCGTATCGGCGCCGGAGACCCGCCCGGAGATCGTCACCTTCCTCACCAACATCGAGCTGGACGAGCTCGATGAGACGGAAGGCGATCCGGCGCAGCAGAATTCGGCATCATCAATCGCGGGCGACAGCAGAGACTTCCGAGCACGTCGCAAGGAGACTCACGCGGAGAGAGTCCGTGAGGCCGAGGAACTCATGCGCAGCCTCGTCGGCCCTCCCGGCCCCTGACCCGCCAATCGAGACGCGCGCGGCCGACCAGGGACAACCTCACGCCCCGAGATTCGAGAACCGTTCGCGCAGTTCTCGTTTGAGCAGCTTCCCGCTCGGGTTCTTGGGCAGCTCCCCCACGATGACGACGTACTTCGGCGTCTTGTATCCGGCCAGCCGCTCGCGGCAGAAGGCGATGACCACGTCGGGTGCCAGGTCGACGCCGTCCTTCGGCACCACCGCCGCGACGACGGCCTCGATCCAGGGCGGGTGCGGCACACCGAATACCGCGGTCTCGGCGATCCCGTCGTGCGCGTAGAGGGTCTCCTCGACCTCGCGGCTGGCGACGTTCTCGCCGCCGGTCTTGATCATGTCCTTCCTGCGGTCCACCACGTACAGGTAGCCGTCGTCGTCGAGATATCCGAGGTCGCCGGAATGGAACCAGCTGTTGCGGAACGCGGCCGCCGTCCGGTCCGGATCGTTGAGATAGCCGGACATCGCGTGCGGGCTGCGATGGACGATCTCGCCGATCACGCCGGCGTCCAACGGACGATACTCGTCGTCGACCACTAGCGTCTCGGCATTGAGCGCGGCCCGCCCGGCCGAACCCGCATGCGTCAGCTGGTCTTCCGGCTGCAGCACAGTGGCCATGGGCGCCATCTCGGTCTGGCCGCTGCAGGATGATGCTGGTCGAGCCCAAATAGATGTCCGGAATCAGGAAGCAGTCCAGCTGCGCGCAGTGATACAGCGGCAGCGCGTGCACCTCGATGTCGTGCCCGTCCATACCACCGTCCGCCAGGATGCTCACGTACTGCCACATCAGGCTGCGGCTGGAGAGCATCGCGCCCTTGGGCCGCGATTCCGTGCCGCTGGTGTACATCAGGCGTAGCACCTCGTCATCCTCTATCACGATGTCCGGCAACGGCTTCGGCACCTGCTTCAGCCAGGTCCGAATCTCTTCCCATCCCGTCCGCGCCGCACCGATCACCGCGCGAACCCGAATCTTCGCGTGCGACAGCCGCTGCGCCTCCTCCGCCGCCGCAGCGAGCGCATCCTCGGCCACCAATGCCGCCACCCGGCCGTGGTCGAGAATGTAGGCAATCTCGGACGCCCCCAGCATGAAGTTGATCGGCACAACCACCACGCCCAGCCGCGCCGCCGCGAAGACCAGCACCGGATACTGCCAGCAGTTGTGCGCCAGAATCGCGAGCCGCTCCCCGCGCTCGAGCCCGGCCTCGGCCAACGCGGTGGCGACGCGATCGACGATCGCGTCGAATTCGGCAAAGCTGAGCCGGGTGTCGCCGTCGACATGCGGATGCGCACAGCATCTCAGCGCTCGACCGGCCGCCCGTCGAGCCGCTTCGGCGTCCCGTAGTCGCGCCGCGCCGCCGCCTCCAGCGCGGCCCGTTGCTGGTCAGGATCCAATGCGCGGACCGGCCCGAGACTTGCTGCGGTCCGATAGATTTCACAGATCCACTCGACCAGCAGCATGTTGTCCACCGCATCGTCCAGATCCGAACCGAGCGCAACAGCGCCATGATTGGCCATGAGCGCCGCACGCTTGGCCCTCAGTGCGGTAAGCACATTCCGGCGAGCTCGGCGGTACCGAAGGCGGCGAACGGAGCCACCGGTATCGCGCCGCCCAACGGCAACTGCTGATAATGCACGACCGGAACCTCGTCGACCACCAGCCCCAACGCGGTTGCCTGCACCGAATGGGTGTGCACCACAGCGGCGGCTTCATGGTTCGCGTAAACGCCCAGGTGCAGTTCCAACTCGGACGTCGGCGCGAACTCCCCCGCAACCACCCGCCCGTCCCCATCGACGATCGTCACATGCTCGGCCCGCGCCTCGGCAAGCCGAATCCCCGTAGCGGTCACCGCCACACAACCGCCGGACACCCGCAGGCTTACATTCCCCGCGGTCCCGATCAACAGCCCGGCCCCCGCAAGCCTCCGGGCAGCCGCAGCCACCGCCGCGCGTTCTTCCTCGTATTCCGGCACGGCTCACGCTACCCCGGCACATCCAGCCGCACATCCGCGGCTGACGGTGCGCCGCAGGCAATCATCCGACAGGCTCGGCCCTACACTTCGCCCGGCCGCTCGCTGGTGAAGACGTGGTAGAAGTACGGCACGCTTTCCTCGGGGCCGTGGTCCAGGCGTTTGAATGCCTTGCCGATCGGGTTGCAGACCATGCCGGTGGGTAGCTCCATCACCATCGGGAAGCCGAAGAGGGTCTCCGCGACCTGGTCGCTGCTCAGTCTGTCCGATCGGAAGCCCTCGATGATCTCGTCGACGTGGCCGAGGCTGTCGGGGGTGTAATCGAGTTCGACGCCGCTGACGTTCGCGGCGGCCGCGGCGATATCTGCCGCGAAGCGGGCGGCGTTGGCGGGTTCGGGTGCGTACTTCAGACGGAGTCGCATGCTCTCTCTCACGATCGACGAGACGCCGTAGTGGCGCCGAAACCCGAACCTAACAGTCCTTTCGGACAGATGCCGACGCCGGAGAGCACGAAAACATCCGCCATGAAGCTGATTACACGATCGCTACCTCGCCGCGGCTACAGAGGTCACCCCGTGACGAGCCCCGACCGCACCAGCGCGGTGACCTTCTCCATGTCGTCGGTCATGTATCGGTCGTCCGCAAGAGGTTCGACGACACCGCGAACCACCGCGTGCGCCCGCGCGGTGCCACGCCCCAGCCGCAGGCCGCGCATTCGGTCGGCGATGAGATCGATACCCTGCGCGGCCATCAGCACCAGCACACCCAGCACCACGTCGAACCGGTCCAGGTTCGAGACCAGATTCCGGACCGAGGCCATCGCCATGGTGTTGTGATCCTCCTGCCCGCCCTTGATCGGAAAGGACAGCGAGCTTACCGGTGTCGAACGCGCATGCATCTCCGGGATCAGCGACGCGCCCACCGCATGCACCAGCGTCATGCCCGAATTCAGGCCGACCTTGCCGCCGGACAGGCTAGTGGGCAGCCCGTAGCTCCACAGGTCGTTGCCGAGGCGGCCCGATAAATCCTTGGCCAGCACCGCGATATCGGTGACATGGACGTTGAGCATGTGCGCCGAATGGCCCAGCAGGCTGCAGTCCCAATTGCCGCCGGTCACGAATTCGAAACAGCCGTCGGCATTCTCGAGCACCAGCGGGTTCGAGGTCGACGCATTCGCCTCCCAGACCAGCTGCCGCTTGGCCTCCTCGATGGTGCGCAACATGCTCGCGGCCTTGTGCGGCGTCGAGCGCACCGAGGTGGAATCCTGTATGCGCGGGCATATTTCGCCCAGGCGGGCCCTGCCCTGCCGGGTCATCCACTCGCTGCCTGAGACCAGCGCCAGGATACGCGCATTGGCCACGGCCTCCTGCGGTATGCGCCGTTCGGCGTGCATGCGCGGATCGAAGGCCTGCCGCTCGGCCCGGGTCGCCTCGCAGAACATCGCGAACGCGGCCATGAAGGTGTCGAACTGGTACCCGGACCTCCGCACCGCCGCCGCGTAGCAGGCGCACAGCACCGCACTGCCACTGATCAACGACAACGCCTCTCCCGCTTCGAGATCGAACCGCACGGCGAGTTTCGCGCGCCGCAACGCCTCCGGCGCCGTGGTGACCCCGGTCCGATCGGCGGCCGGGACCCGATCGCCGATCAACAGCAGCCCAGCCGCCGCCATCGGCTGCAGGTCGCCGGTCCCCAGCGATCCGACCTCCGGCATCAACGGCACGATTCCGGCATTGAGCACCGTCAGCATCCGATCCACCACCTCCGGCCGCACGCCGGCCGTGCCGCGCGCAAGAGCGTTGGCGCGCAGGATCAATGCGAGCCGGGCGATCGGCGCGGACAGATGCTCACCGACCCCGGCGGCATGCGAGCGCAAGATGTTGATCTGGAACTGCCGCTGCTCCGAGTCCGCCAGCGCCCGATCCTTCAATGGCCCCAGCGCCTGATTCCAGCCGTACACCCGGGGCGCGTCCGCCCGCAGCAACTCGCCGACCGCGCCCGCCCGCGCCCGCGCCATCACCTCCCGCGCCGACTCCGCGAGCCGGGCCTCCACCGAATCCGCCTCCAGCACAGCGACAATGTCCCGCCAACGGAGGGAATCGCCGTCCAGAATCAGCTCGACGTGCCGACTTCCCCTGCTGGGCAAGGGAAGCAGCGGCGGACCGTCGTCCTGCATGGTCAGCGAGTCGAGCCCGCCGGACAGGGCCACCGGCTCGGACAGCGCCTCGGGCAGCGGATCGGTGTCGCTGGGCAAGGCCATCGGCGCGGCTTGGTCGGGCAGGACCACCACCTCGGCCCTGCCGGACAGGGCAATCGGCTCCGCGTAATCGGGCAACGCCATCGACTCGACATGTCCAGGCACGGCCACCGACTCCGCAGGCTCAGGCAAAGCCCGCGACTCGACATACCCAGGCAGGACCGTCGGCTCGGTGTGATCGGGCAGGGCCATGGGCTCGGTGTGACCGGGCGAATTCTGTTCCAGCATCAAGGCACCTTCCGATCTGACGAGCTATCCTCAACTGCCGCAAAGCTATCGATCCGTGTGCGGCCTCGCCCACAGCGAGAAGTACGCCCGATGATCGTTCTCACGACAACGCCTACCATCGATCGGCGTTGTCGTGCGACGACGCACGCGCCAGGCGCCCAGCTACCGCGAGAACGCCGATCGCGGCAATGGCTCGCGATCGAGGGCAACCAGGGCCTCGGCAAGCACGTGCGCACCGCGGGCGATGTCCGCGGCCGCGGTGAACTCCTGCGGACAGTGCGACAATCCGCCGACGGACGGCACGAAGATCATGCCCATGGGTCCGAGCCGCGCCAGGTGCGCGGCGTCGTGTCCGGCGCCCGACGGCACCGCCTTCCAGGTGTAGCCCAGATCCGACGCCGTGGTCGCGATCAGATCCTGGACCGGTGCCGCGGCCGGGACCGGGTCCTGATCGGTGAGGTATTCGGTCTCCACCTCCACCCCGCGTGCCCTTGCGGCGGCGGTGATCTCGTCCACGATCTGCCGCCGCGCCCCGTGCAACCAGGACGGATCGACGCTGCGCAGCTCGGCCCAGAGCCGGGCGCGGTCGGTGATCACGCCCATCGATCCTGGGCTGGACTCGATCCGGCCGCTGGTGGCGACGCCGTGACCCGGTGCGCCGCAACCGACCCGTTCCACGATCAGCACCGCCTCCGCCGCGGCGACCAGCGCGTCGTGCCGCTCGGCCATCGGCGTGGTACCGGCGTGCCCCGCCAGGCCGCTGAAACTCGCCAGCACGCGGTCGATTCCGGCGATGGCGGTGACGACGCCGATCTGCTCGCCCGAACGTTCCAGCAGCGGCCCCTGTTCGATGTGCAGTTCCAGGTAGGCGTGGATTCCCTCTGCAGCCCAGGCGATTCGGGTCGCCGCACCAGCATCGAGGCCGAAGGATTCGAAGGCCCGGCCGAGGGCCAGGCCGGTGCCGTCGGTGCGGTCGAGATGTTCCGGTATCAGCTGCCCGGTGATTGCCCGCGAACCCAGGCAGGACACCCCGAATTCGTTGGCCTCCTCGCCGAGGAAGTCGACCACCAGCAGGTCCCGCTCCAGCCGAGTTCCGGTTTCGCGCAGCCGCCGCGCTACTTCGATGCCCGACAGGACCCCCACGACTCCGTCGTAGCGCCCGCCCCGGGAGACGGTGTCGGTGTGCGAGCCGGTCACCAACGGCGGCTTGGCCGGATCGCGCCCCGCGAGCCTGCCGATGACGTTGCCGGCCGCATCGATGTGCACCTCGAGCCCGGCGCCGGACATGGTGGCGCGCACCCATTCCCGGGCCGCGCGGTAGGGACTCGAGAACGCCTCTCGGCTCCATCCGGACAGCTCCGGATCGTGGAATTCGGCCAGGGCCTCCAGATCCGCTGCGAGCCTGCCGGATTCGGGCGCGAGGGCGGTCATCGGCCCGCCCGCTGCGGCAGGTACTCGAGAAAATCGATGCCCATGATCCGCTCGCATTCCCCGACCGCGACCGGGTCGACCGCGGAGGAGGACAGCGGCAGGGCACTGGCCTCGGCCCTGATCAGCACGGCATCCAGACCCTCATGAGCGTCCTTGACCGCCAGTGGAAATCCGTCCTCGGCGCGCAGGATCACGATGGTGTCCGGGTACGTCGCCACCCGCCCCTGCGGCCCCTCGATGGCCATGTACTCGTTCAGGTAGGGAACGGTGTGCGCGCCGATGCGGAACGTCCCGTGGTCGAAGCCACCGCGGGTCGTCAGGGGGACCTCGAAAAACAATGCCCCACGGTCGATCACCGTGCCACCGATGCGCTTGCACACCGCCGCGGCGACCGCCTCTCCGCGCACGCCCGCCGCGGCTCCCTCGCCCGCCTCCTCCATCTCCGCACCGAGCTGCAGCGCCAGCGAAATGACGCCCAGCGCCGCATGATCACGCACCCAGGACAATTCGACCGGGTTCCGCGCCGCGGCGATGAATCCACCGGTGCGCACGGAGATATCGCGCAGCACGTCGTCGCAGGTGTCCACCCGCCCGGTGTTGATGCTGGTGAAATGCCCGTGCAGGGACCGGTTTCCGCCGCACACCACCTGGGTGGACACGTACCCCTCGCGGGTGGTCAGGCCGAGCGAGCCGAGTTTGCCGGTGGGGTGGGCGCGCACGTCACCCGCGGCGTCCAGCACCTTCACCCCGAGCACCGCGGACTGGATCCAGCCGTTGAGGGTGGTCGAGTAGCCGTTCTGCCCGGTGATGACCGCGGAAATCGGCACATCGGACACGCGCATGAGCTCCTGCAGGGCGTGCACGTAGTCGACCGGGCGGATCTCCCAGTCCTTGGCGGCGGGGGCGCCGATCGCGGTCACCGTCGCAACCCAACTGTCCTGTGGCAGTTCGTCGATCGCGGCCAATATCGGGCGGTTCACCTCGGTGGCCAGGCGGCCCATCAGCTCGCCGTGATGCCGCCAGCCGCCACCACCGCAGGCGAAGACGCCTCCGCCCAGGACCGCCCGCCGGGCGTCGTCGGAAGTCAGTTCACGCATGATCCGTCCTTACGTGTTCGGGTTGATCCAGTGCAATTCGGGACCATGCGACGCCGGCCGGGCCGAATCGCGTACGGCCTGTTGTGCTTCCGGATATCCAGCCGTCGCGTGACGCAGCACGCCCAGGCCCGAGTCCAGGTCCAGTGCCAGCCGCAGCCGCTCCCTCGCCTCGGGGGTGCCGTCCGCGACCACGGTGACCCCGGACGACTGCATCCAGCCCGAATAACCGCCGCCGCCGGAGTGCACGGCCACCAGATCCGCACCTGCGGTGGCCAGCAGCATCGCGTCCAGGATCGGCCAGTCGGACACCCCGTCGGAGTCGTCGGCCATGCCCTCGGTGCCTATTCTCGGGTGGGTCATGCCCGCGGAATCGAGATGGTCCCTGGTGAACGCCACCGGTGCGGAGATCCGGCCGTCACGCACCGCATCGTTGACCGCCACCGCCAGCGCGGCGCGTTCGCCGTAGCCGAGCCAGCAGGACCGCGCGGGCAGCCCCTGCGGCGGAATATGCTGCCGGGCAAGGGCGATCCACTCGGCGACCTCGGGCCGCTCGGGAAACAGTCGCGAGGCGAGCTCGTCGACGACGTCCCGATCGGCCTCCGATCCGGACAGCAGCACCCATCGGAACGGGCCGATCCCCCGGCAGAACAGCGGGCGCAGGTACGCCTGCATGAATCCGGGTATGCCCGCAAAGGCCCGCTCCGATTCCGGCGGCGACAGCGCCTCGGCGGCCTGCACCCGCAGGTTGTTCCCGTTCTCGAAGACCACCGCGCCCGCGTCGCGCAGCGCCAGCATCGCCCGTACCTGGGTGGCCATGGATTCCCTTGCGCGCAGCTCGATCTCGCGCGGCGCCGATTCACGCAGCCGTATCCAGTCGGCCAGGTCCAGCCCCTCGGGGACGTAGCCGAAGCGGGCATCGTGGGCCGCGGTCTGATCGGTGACCAGATCGGGCACGACTCCCCGCGCCGCGATTCGCTCGAATACCGTGGCCGAATTACCCTGCAGCGCAACCGCGGTCGGACTGTCCGCCGCGACGGCCTTGCCGATCGCCGCCAGGGCCTCCTCGAGGTCGGCGGCGACCAGGTCCAGCCCGCCCGCCACGACCAGCCTGTCGATCTTGGCAGGGTCGACTTCGACTGTCAGCGAGGACAATCCCGCCATCTTCGCGCTGATCGGCTGTGCCGACCCCATCCCGCCCAGGCCCGCGGTGAGCAGCCAGCGGTGGCGCCCATCGGCCTCGGGAAAGTGCTTTCGCTGTGCGGCGCGCAGCAGCTCGTAGGTGCCGCCCAGCACACCCTGGCGGCCGATGTACTGCCACGCCGCCGCGGTCAGCCCGCCCCAGATCGTCTTGCCCTCGCGCATGCGCTCGTAGCAGCGCTCCTCGGTGGCCCAGCGGCCGACGGTGTTGTTGACCGCGGACACCACCAGCGGCGCACCGGGATGGGTGGTCAGGACGCCGATCGGCCGGCCGGTCTGCAGCACCAATGTCTGGCCGATCTCCAAGGCGCGCAACGCATCCACGATGGCGTGATATGCGGGCCAGTCCCTGGCGGCCTTGCCCAGCGCCGCGTACACCACCAGTTCCTCCGGACGCTCGCCCACCTCGAGCACGTTCTCCAGCATCCGCAGCAGCGCCTCGGCCCGCCAGGACTTGCAGCGCAACACATTTCCCCGGGCCGCGGTGATCATGACCAGTACCTCTCCTCGTCGGGCAGCCGCCAGCTGGGCGCCGCACTGCCGGTGATGCGCCGGGATATCTCTTCGGCCGCCCGATGCAGCCACCGCACCGCGAGATCCGCCTCGACCAGGGCGTGATCGGGGCCGACTAGCGACAGCGCGCAGACGCAACCGCCGTCGACCACGACCGGCACGCCGACCGCCGTCATCCCCGGGGTCAGCCAGCCTCGGCTGACCGCGTGCCCGTCGCGGCGGATCGCGTCCAGTTCCGTGCGCAGGCCCGCCCGGTCCGGAGTCGCCGCCGTGAAACGCTGAATCTTCGCCCGCAACACCTGATTTCGCACGGCGACCGGTGCCATCGCCAACAGCGGGAGGGCACTGGCCCCGGCATACAGGGCCAGGACCTCGCCCGGGTGATAGGCCACCCAGCCACCGTCGCCGCGCCGCACGTCCAGGCACAGCGCCGCGGTGTGCGCCCGCACGGTCAGAGCGACCGTCAGGCCCGACTGCCCGCGCAGCCAGTTCAGCACCGGCTGCGCGAATTCCATCAGATGCGCCCGCCGATCGGTACTGCGGTCGGCCATCCGATCCCCCGCAAGCAACTGCCCGTCCAGCTCGACCAGGTACCCCGCGCGTTCGAGGCGCCCCAGATACCGATACACACTCGAAGACGGAATCCCCAGTCCCGCAACAATCTCCGCCGCGGTCACCCGACCGTTGTCCTGGACGAAACCGAGGATCTGCAGACCGCGGTCGAGCGCGGAGAGCTTGCCCTCGGGGGTACGCGCGACACGCGCCTCCGCCTGACGATCCCGCGGCGTTTCCACCCCGTCCTGCCTGCGCCCCCTGCTCACGTTCGGTCCACGCCCCGGGCGGGCCGACAACCGGGTGTCGTCCGAGCAGACCACCTCCCTACCGGCGGGACCCCGGCCCGGCATTCTCGCCCCGGGTTCCGGAGGTACTTCCAGCGCCCAGCCGCCTTCGAGCCCCTCATCGGCGGACAACCTGCGCACCCCGTCCCGGCTTGGCCGACAGTCCGGCCGCGGCCGACCAGACGACCTCTCCGCGCGAGATCGTCGTAGTCACCCGCGCACCCGGGGCGTATCCCTCGTATGGGGTCCATCCGGCGTTGGAGTACTGACCGTCGGCGGTGATCCGGAAGCCGGGGTCGGGAGTGAGGACCATGATGTCCGCATCGTATCCAGGGGCGAGAGTTCCCTTGTGTGTCAGTCCATATCGCTCGGCGGGATTGGCAGTGAGCGCGGCGACGGTCGTCTCGAATTCCTTGCCCGCGCCGTATCGGCGCAGGCATTCGCCCAGGGTCGCGGCCACCAGCGTCTGGACGCCGGGCACGCCGGAGTGGTTGTCGAGGATGCGCTCATGATCCTTCCACTGCGCGGGCCACGGTGCGTGGTCCGAGGAGATCACGGTGGCCAGGCCGCCGGTTACCGCGTCCCACATGGCCTCTCGCTCGACGGCCGCGCGCAGCGGCGGGTTGATCTTCAGTCGTCCCCTGTGCGCGAACACATCCCGCTCGGTGAAGATCAGATAGTGCGGGCAGGTCTCGAAGCTCACGTCTACACCCTGCTCGCGGTACCAGCCCACGAGCGCGGCCGAGCGGCCCAGCGACAGATGGCACAGGTGCAGCGGATTCCCCTGGTGCGCAGCGATTTCCATGGCGGTGAGCGCGCCGAGTGTCTCACTGACCGGTGGCCGGGTGGCGGCGTGGGCACCCGGGTCGTTCGGATCGCGCCCGTCCTGCTCCGCCAGCAGCGCCCTGATGATCTCGTTGTTCTCCGCATGGGTGCACAGCGTCGATCCGGCCTCGCCCACCGCCCGCATCACCGGCAGCAGTTCCGCGTCCGAGATGCGCGGGAACCGGAACGGATCGGTGTCGAAGAGGGACACCTTGAATCCGACCACCCCGTGCGAGACCAGGTCCTGCGCCCGGCGCCAGCCGCCGCCGGGTTCGAGGGTGCCGAGCAGTGCGACGTCCACGACCGCCTCGTCCGCGATCCGCTGCTGCTTGGCGGCCAGGCGATCCACCGAATTGATCGGGCCGGTGGCGTCGAACGGCATCTCGACGATGGTCGTCACACCCCCTGCGGCAGCGGCCGAGGTCGATGCCAGTAGCCCCTCGCCCGCATGCGAGTACGAGTGCACATGCGCGTCGACGGCGCCGGGCAGGATGAACGCCGCACCGGCATCGATCACTCTGGCCGATCCGATCTCGCCATTACCCACATCCTCACGATCGGCCGCCTCGACTACCGCGGTGATGCGTCCATCGGCGATATACACCCGCCCCGGACCGAACCCTCCGCCGGACAGCGGCACCTGACCGGAGACCACCAGGTCGACATCGGCGGGCATCTCATCCATGCAGACGGACGGTACGGATCGCCGGAGCAGCACGACAGGCTATTCCCGCGAATTGGGAAAACCACAGGTACAAGACCTCCTCACCGACGGCCCGGCGCGCTGCCGATAGCCGATTCTCGCCACAATTTCGTCTGTCCAGACTGATAAGCCTATTGTTATTACTGTGGATAAGGAGTCCGAACACACCGCGGAGACGGCACGACCCGCCGCCCGCCTGCGAATCGCGGTGGGGCGCATCGCTCGCCGGTTACGACGGGCGCACGCCGTCGGCGAACTCACCCTGTCGGAGGTGTCGGTGCTCGCCCGGCTGGAGCGGCAGGGACCGGCCGCACCCGGAGCACTGGCCGAGCTGGAGGGGGTACGGCCGCAGGCCATGGGCACCACGCTGGCGGCACTCGAGGTGCGCGCGCTGGTCGAACGCACCCCCGACGCCGCCGACGGACGCCGCGTGCTGATGTCGGTGACGGACGCGGGCCGCGAGCTCATCGGCGACCGCCGCTGCGAAACGACCCTGCGCATCGAGCGGGCCCTGGCCGCCGAATTCACCGCCGCCGAGCGGAAGCATCTGATCGACGCATTACCACTGCTGGAGAGGCTAGCCGAAAGACTATGAGCACCACCGCAGTTCAGGCTCCTCCGGTCAGCGATCGCTACAAGTGGGTGGCGCTGTCCAACACCACACTCGGCGTGCTCATCGCGACGCTCGACTCCTCGATCGTGATCATCTCCCTACCCGCGATCTTCCGCGGCATCGGCCTGGACCCGCTGGCGCCGGGCAATATCGGCTATCTCCTGTGGATGATCCTGGGCTACCTACTGGTCTCGGCGGTCATGGTGGTGACCCTGGGCCGGTTCGGCGACATGTTCGGCCGGGTCCACATCTACAACACGGGTTTCGTGGTGTTCTCGGCGGCCTCGCTGGCGCTGTCGGTGGATCCGATGCACGGCCAGGGTGGCGCGCTGTGGTTGATCGGCTGGCGGATGGTGCAGGCCTTCGGCGGCGCGATGCTGACCGGAAATTCCGCGGCCATTCTCACCGACGCCTTCCCCGCGCGCCAGCGCGGAATGGCATTGGGCATCAACCAGATCACCGCGCTGGCGGGACAGTTCCTGGGCCTGCTGGCCGGTGGCCTGCTGGCGGCGATCGACTGGCACGCGGTGTTCTGGGTGAGCGTTCCGGTCGGCCTCATCGGCACCATCTGGTCCTACCGCAGCCTTCGCGAGATCGGCGCGCGCCAGCCCGCGCGGATCGACTGGGCGGGCACCGCGACGTTCACCGTCGGCACCGGAATCATCCTGGCCGCCATCACCTATGGCATCCAGCCCTACGGCCGGCACGCCACCGGGTGGACCAACCCGCTGGTGGTCGCGGCCCTGTCCGGCGGCGTGCTGCTGCTGGTCGCCTTCTGTGTGATCGAGACGAGGGTGCGCCAGCCCATGTTCCAGCTCGCGCTGTTCCGGGTGCGCGCCTTCGCCGCGGGAAACCTTGCCGCCCTGTTGATCTCCATCGCTCGCGGCGGCATGCAGTTCACCATGATCATCTGGTTGCAGGGCATCTGGCTGCCACTGCACGGATATTCCTACGATTCGACCCCGCTGTGGGCCGGAATCTACATGCTGCCCTTGACCGCCGGATTCCTCGTGGCCGGACCGCTGTGCGGATTCCTGTCGGATCGATACGGTGCGCGGCTGTTCGCCACCGCCGGACTGCTGATCGTGGCCGTGTCCTTCGTCGGGCTGACCGCGCTGCCGGTGTTGTTCTCCTATCCGGAGTTCGCCCTGCTGCTGTTCGCCAGCGGATTCGGGCAGGGCATGTTCTCCGCGCCCAACACCTCCGCGATCATGAGCAGCGTGCCCGCGCAGCGCCGCGGGGTCGCCTCGGGAATGCGTGCGACCCTGCAGAATTCGGGTCAGGCGCTGTCGATCGGGGTGTTCTTCTCGCTCATGATCACCGGCCTGGCCTCGACCCTGCCGCACACACTGTCCACGGGGTTGCAGGCCAATGGGGTGCCGGCCGGCACCGCCACCCAGGTCGCCTCCCTCCCGCCCGTCAGCAGCCTGTTCTCCGCATTCCTGGGCAACAATCCGATTGCGCACCTGCTCGGCCCGACGAACGTGCTGCACACCCTGCCGCCAGCGAATGCGGCCACGCTGACCGGGACCGATTTCTTCCCGCACCTGGTGTCCGGCCCGTTCCACCACGGCCTGGTCATCGCGTTCACCGCCGCGGCGATCATGGCGCTGATCGGCGCCGTCGCCTCGCTGCTGCGCGGCCGCCCGGCCCCGGCCACGGCGCAGGATCCCACCGCCTGAGCCGCCCCCGGGAAAAGCTCACGCGGCGCCCAGCATTCGGCTCCGCTGCTCGAGGGCGCTGATTCGCCCGTCCCCGGCCAGCTCACCGACCATGAAGATCTCGGTGGAGACGACCGCACCGGTGCGCATGGTCGCGTGTAGCGTATAGTGGGCGGCAATTCCGTTGTTCGACAACAGTTTCGCGTGTACATCCACGCTGATCGCGCGCGCATTGCGGCGCGCGGGCCGGACGTGATCGATCAGTCGCTGCCGCTCCAGGACAAGTCCGTCGTTGCGGAAGACGAATCCGGGGGCGAACCAGCGATCGATGATCCGGCCCGGTTCCTCGTCCCCGAAGGCCATCTGTTCGGGATATCGGGTCAGGAATTCGGTCAGATCCTCCTCGGCGTGCAGTCCGCCGGCCTCATTGTGCGCCACGGAGGTCATCGGACCACCTCCGCCCGCTCGGCGTGGGCGAGTAGTTCGTCGACCGACCACTGATCATCGGCGTGGACACCGTGTTTCGAGGCGAGCACCGAGCCCCCGGGGGCGATGAGGAAGTCCGCGGGCAAACCCAATCGGCCGTTCTCGGGCCGCCCGCGCAGGGGCACCTTCTCGTGGCGAAGCACGGCGCGCAGCTCCGCGGCCACGCCACGCACGATGCCCGGCCAGGCCCGCGGATCCAGCAGCGCTCGCGGGGCGGACTCGACGCCGAACTCGCGGTACAGCGTGCGCCCCGGATCCGCGATGAGGTCCAGCGGTACGTCGCCGACATATTTGCGCAGTTCCGCTGCGCCGGAATGGAATACCACGACCTCGCGAATTCCGGCGGCGGCGATCTCACTGCGGCGCAGGACGATCGAGCGCAGGTGCAGATTGCAGATCGGGCATCCGGCGAATCGGCGAAATTGCAGATGGATCAGCCGATGCGGATCGGGCACGGGCACCGACGCCCCCGTGACGGTGGTCAGCGTCCGGGCGGACACCGTGGCAGGCAGTGACATGAGTGAGTCTCCCTTCGTAGGCGTACGTCATACGCCTACATTCAGTATGCGCGTATCTTGTACGCTGTCAATCCATGCCCCGCCCCCGCTCGCTGACCACCGACGATCTCGCCGCCGCGGCGCTGGCGGTGATCGATCGCGACGGCCTGTCCGCGCTGACGATGCGCGCGGTCGCCAAGGAGTTGAATATGGCGACGATGGCGCTGTATCGCTATGTGCCCGACCGGGATCGGCTGGAGGTTCTGGTCGCGGACCGCGTATTGAACCCGATCGAGGTCGCCCTGCCCCCGGAGTTGGACTGGCGCGAGCGCATCGCCACGCTGCTGGATCGGGTGCGCGCCGTGGTCTCAGCGCACCCCGCGGCACTGCCGCTGACGCTGCGGCACCGGCAGAATTCGGCGGCCACCATGCGCTGGATCGAGGCCATGCTCACGGTGCTGACCGAGGCCGGATTCACCGGCCCCGACCTGGTGATCGCCCAGCGCACGGTGGTCGGATTCCTGGTCGGCCACCTCGAGAACCACCATTACGCCTCGATCACCGGGCCCGGCACCGCGGCGCTGGCACACGCCGAGTCGTATCCGCTCCTGGCCCGGACCGCCGGCCTGGCGTCCGCGATGTCCCCCGACGACGAATTCCGGGGCGGACTGGAGATCGTGCTGCGCGGTCTCGCCGAGAGCCTGCGCTGATCCGGGAAACACCCCGAGAGGCGATCGAAGAATGTGAAGTGCCTCCCTCCCTCTTCAACATATATCGCACCCGGGGGCTTGCCGCAAGGCCCGGGTGATGCCGCACAATCGTCCAGCAAATGCCATCACCTGCGGAAATAGGGGTAATGAGTGACTGACACCGACGTGATCATCGTGGGCGCGGGGCCGGTCGGCCTGTTGCTGGCCGCCGAGCTCCGATCGGCCGGGGTGCGAACGCTGATCCTGGAGCGGCGGCCACAGATCTGGGAGATCCCGAAGGCCAACGGTTTCGGCGGGCAGATCCTGCATCTGCTGCGGTATCGGGGGCTGATGGAGCGGTTCCGCGCGGTCGGCGCCGAACCGCATCCGGCTCCCGCCATCCCGTTCGGCGGCCTGCACGTGGATTTCTCCACATTGCGGGACAACCCGATGCCCGCGATGGGCATCCCCCAGCCGAAGCTCGAGCGCGTGCTCGACGCCTACGCGACCGAACTCGGCGCCGAGATCCGTCGCGGGCACGAGGTCGTCGCTGTGAGCCAGGACAGGGAGACGGTGACCGTCGAGGTGCGCGGGCCCGACGGGCCGTACCGCCTCACCGCGCGCTACCTGGCGGGCTGCGACGGCGGGAACAGCCGGATCCGCGAGCTGGCCGCAATCCCATTCCCCGGCACCCTCTATCCCGAGGTGCTGCGGCTGGGGCAGGTCGCGATTCCCGAGGGGGTGACCCGCCTCGACAACGGGGACCTCGAGGTGCCCGGGGCCGGGCGCATTCCGGCGGGTTACACCTATACCGACAACGGCCTGTTCGCATTCGGATCGCATCCGGGCGCGATGATGATCCAGACCACCGAGAACGAACCCGCCGACGCCGACGACGACCGCCCGCTGACACTCACCGAACTGCAAGACAGTATTCACCGGGTGCTCGGGGTGAGAATGCCGCTGGGAGAACCGCTTCGGCTCTCGCGCTACCGGGCCCGAGCCGGGCTGGCCGAACGCTACCGCGCGGGCCGGATCCTGCTGGCCGGTGACTCGGCACACCAGTTCCCCGCCACCGGCGTGGGCCTCAACGCCGGGCTGACCGATGCGGTCAATCTGGCCTGGAAGCTGGCCGCCGCCGTCCACGGCTGGGCGCCGGACGGCCTGCTGGACACCTACCACGACGAACGCCACCTCGCCGGGGCCCACATCCTGCGTCACACCCGGGCCCAGACGGTGTTGCGGCGCGTGCAGGATCCGGACGCGCAGGCGCTGCGCGAGCTGTTCGAGCAGTTGTTCTCCGATGAGCAGCCGGTGCGCCGCATCGCGGACATGATCGCGGGCAACGACATTCGCTACCCTGCGCCCGGTTCGGACCGGCACGCCCTGATCGGCGCCTTCGTCCCCGACCTTGCCCTGCGCACCGATCGGGGCGCGACCAGCGTTGCCGAGCTCATGCGACCCGCACATCCGGTCCTGTTGGACCTCGCGGACCGCGCGGACCTCCGCGAGATCGCCCGAGCCTGGGACTCCCGCATCGAGATCCACACGGCCACAACCGATCACCCACCGGCCGATGCCGTGCTGATCCGTCCGGACGCGTACGTCGCCTGGGCCGCGCCCACCGGCGAACCGGCCGACACCGCCGCGCCCGCGCTACGAGACGCGCTCGCGCACTGGTTCGGTGCACCGGTGAAAGAGTTTGCACCGGTGAACGATCGCTGACCGAGGGCAGTCGCGGCCGAGGGCCGGGCGCTCGCTTCGCAGCGCGGAACGCCCGGTCCTACCGCCGAACGGACAACGCACAATGCTGGGCCAAGCAGAAAGCCGTTCGGGCAGTGCCGCTTCCGGCGGGCGATCCACGTCGCAAGGTGTCCACCGCAACTCACTATGTCGCGGTGGCCGGTACTCGCGAGCGAGTGCGAGCGCTCAGAAAACGACGACGGAGCGCAGCACCTCACCCTCGTGCATGGTGTGGAAGGCCTGCTCCACCTCGTCGATTCCGATGCGTTCGGTGACGAACTTGTCGAACGGTAGCCGCCCCTGCCGGTACAGGTCGATCAGCATCGGGAAGTCGCGCTCCGGCAGGCAGTCTCCGTACCAGGACGACTCGAGCGCACCGCCGTGCGAAAAGAAGTCCAGCAGCGGCATCTCCAGGCGCATATCCGGCGTCGGAACCCCCGCCAGCACAACGGTTCCCGCCAGGTCGCGGGCGTAGAACGCTTGCTTCCAGGTCTCGGGGCGCCCAACCGCGTCGATGACCACATCGGCGCCGAAACCACCTGTCAGCTCCCGGATTCCGGCAACCACATCGACCTCGGCGGCGTTGATCGTATGCGGTCGCACCGAGTTCGGCGGCCCAGCGGAGTTTGCGCGGATCCCGGTCGACCGCAATGATTGTCGACGCTCCGGCCAGGCGGGCCCCGGCGATCGCGCCGTCGCCGACGCCACCGCATCCGATCACGGCCACCGAATCGCCGCGCCCGACGCCGCCGGTGTTCATCGCCGCGCCCAGCCCGGCCATCACCCCGCATCCCAGCAACCCCGCCACGGCGGGATCGGGGGCGGGATCCACCTTGGTGCACTGACCGGCATGCACCACCGGAGGCCGGGCCCATCGATTCGGCCGGATAGTTACCACCCGGCTCCGAGCGGGACGGCGGTCACCGGGCGCGTGGCGACCGCTGCCACCGGATCGTCACCGGTCGACCGGCGCCCAGGGGTCCACCGGTGCGACGCCGATCGCATGCCCCGCGGAATCCAGCAACCGCCCCCACGACTTCACCGCCCGCAGCACCAGCCGCTGATCGACCACTCCCACCTCGGCGGCCAGGTGGTGAATCCGGTCGAGTACCTCACCGATGTCGACGATCCGGTGCACCTGCGCCATCACCATAAGATTCGCCGAGCCGACGGTGGACAGCGAGATCCGGGTCTGCGGCCAGCGGCCGATCTCCGCGCCGATCTCGTCGAGCGCATGGTGCGGAATCGACAGCCAGAGCACGTATTCGGTCGGCCAGCCACCCTCGCCGCGGGCGAAATCGGTTCGGAAGGACAGCATTCCGCGCCGAACCAGCGAATCCAGGCGGCGACGCACCAGAGCTTCCGAGACGCCGATCCGCCCGGCCAGCTCGCGGTAACGGGCCCGGCCGTCGCGCTGCAGGGCAAGAAACAGCGCATGATCGGCGGGATCGAGCGCTCGATTGCGCAGCGGCCGTGTGCGATTCGCCTCGGCTGGTGCCTCGACCGACCTGCGCTGCGCGGTATCCATCGCGCCGAGTTGCCAGCGGACCCCGCTATACCACGACAGTCCGACCTGCGCCTGCCCGGCCGCGATCCCGGGTACCTGCGGCAGCGTGTCCAGCAGCAGTGTGCTCAGCGCCGACATATCACCGGCGAACACCAAAGTGTGCAGATCGAAGGCACCGTCGGTGGCGTACACGCTGACGACCTGCGGTATCGCCGCCAACGCCGCCGCGACTTCGGTGACGCGTCCCGGCTGCGCACGCACCTGGTACACCGCCCCGACCAAGGCGAGGTTCGGGCCGGGCACCGAGGAGACCCACGCCCGGCCGGAGTCGGCGAGCCGCTGCCAGCGCCGCGACGCGGTCACCGCGGAGATGCCCAGCGCCGGACCCAGCCGCTCGAAGCTGGCCCGAGGGTTGGCATGCAGGGCGTCGAGCAGCATGACGTCGACCTCGTCGACATCGGCTTCGGTCGATCGCTCCCTGGGCATTACCGCTCCGTTCCGATGCACGCTACCCCGCCCCTCATCCAGCAGATTACCTGCATGAATTCCGCACTTACTATCGATTTCCGAATCAATCGGCCGCTCGAGACAACTTTCACTACATTTTCAGAGATGCATGTCTGCGCCGACGTTCACTGGTCACATGAGCGAATCGACGACAGGTGTGACGGTTCCACTGGCACGATGGGTCGAGCGGTTGACGCTCGACGCCATCCCCGAACGCGTCCGGGCCCGCGCCCGGCATCTGCTGCTCGACGGGGTGGCCTGCGGCCTGGTCGGCGCCCAGCTGCCCTGGTCCCGGGTGGCGACCGCGGCGGTGCTGGACCTCGAGGGCGCCGGGGACGTGCCGGTGATCGGCACCGGCACGACAACCAGTGGTCCGGCGGCGGTGGTGCTCAACAGCACCTTTGTCCAGGGGTTCGAGCTCGACGACTTCCATCCGCTGGCCCCGCTGCACAGCAACTCGCTGGTGCTGCCGGTGCTGCTGGCGACCGCGCAGTCCCGCGGCGGCGTGTCCGGCGCCGACGCGCTGACCGCAGCGATCGCCGGCTTCGAGGTCGGCCCGCGGGTCGGGCTGGCGCTGCACGGCGGGGAAATGCTGTCGCGCGGCTGGCACAGCGGGCCGGTGTTCGGCACGCATACCGCCGCGATGGTGGCCGGTAAGCTCCGCGGCCTCGATGCCGCCGAGCTCGAGGACGCCCTCGGCATGGCCGGCACCCAGTCGGCCGGGCTGATGGCGGCCCAGTACGAGGCGATGTCCAAGCGGATGCAGCACGGATTCGCCGCCCGCAACGGCTATTACGCCGCCGGGCTGGCCGCCGCCGGATACACCGGCATCAAGCAGGTCTTCGACCGCCCGTACGGCGGCTACCTCGCGGTGTTCGGCGAGGGCCACGATCCGGATCCGCAGCAGATCGTCGCTGGTCTCGGCGAGGGCTGGCACACCGAGTTCATCATGGTGAAATCCTATGCCGCCCAGGGTGGTTTGCACGGAACGATCCAGGCCGCCCTGGAGCTGCGGGCCGAGCACGACATCGATCCGAAGACCATCTCGCACATCGAGATCCGGGTCGGCCACACGGTCTACCACCACGGCTGGTGGACACCGCGGCGGCCGCTGACCTCCATCGGCGCGCAGATGAACCTCGGCTATGCGGCGGCGGTCGCGCTGCTGGACGGCCAGGTGCTGCCGCCGCAGTTCACCGATGCGCGCCTGGACGCGGACGACGTCTGGGAGCTACTCGGCAAGGTTGAGGTAAAGCTCGACGAGAACATCCAGAACGGGCCGGTGCAAGACCGTTTCGCCACCGAACTGACGATCGTCCTCGACGACGGCACCACCCTGCACAGACGCATCCGGGAACCGCACGGCGGGCCGTCCGATCCGGTCACCAACGAGGACCTGATCGCCAAGTACCGCTCCCTGGTGGGCCCGCTGATGCCGGTCGAGCGGCTGGATGCGATCCAGGCCGCGGTCCTGGGAATCGACCATCTCAGCGATGTCCGGGAGCTGGCGGACCTGCTGGCCGCGCCCGTCGCCGGCGCCCTGGACGGGCAGCGCTGATGGCCGCGCACGACGCCCGGCGGCGGTTGCGAGCAGGCCTCACCTCCGGCGAATTGACCATCGCCCCAGGTGTTTTCGACGGACTCTCGGCACATCTGGTGCGCCGGGTGGGATTCGGCGCCGCCTACATGACCGGCGCGGGCGTGGCCGCGTCGGGATTCGGGCTGCCCGATATCGGACTGGTGACTCAGACCGAGATGACCGAGCGGGCGCGGATGCTGACCGAGGTGCTCGGCGACATCCCGCTGATCGCCGACGCCGACACCGGTTACGGCGCCCCGCTCAACGTGATTCGTACTGTTCGTGCCTACGAGGCCGCCGGTGTCGCAGCAATTCAGCTGGAGGACCAGGCATTTCCGAAGAAGTGCGGGCACCTGCCGGACAAGGAACTCGTCCCGGCCGGCGACTTCGTCCTGAAGCTGCGGGCGGCGATCGACGCGCGCACCGACCCCGATCTGGTCGTGATCGCCCGCACCGATGCCCGTGCACCCCTGGGCCTGGATGCGGCGATCGAGCGCGCCAACGCGTACGCCGAGGCCGGCGCCGATGTCCTGTTCGTCGAGGCGCCGCAGAGCGTCGAGGAGATCGAGCGCATCGCGAAGGAGGTGTCCGCGCCCAAGCTCATCAATCTCGTCCTGGGCGGCCTGACCCCGATCGAATCCTCGCGACGGCTCGCCGAACTCGGCTATGCGATCGCCATCCAGCCGTCGCTGCCGCTCGGCGCCGCCGCCTACGCGATGCTGACCAGCCTGGCCGAACTCGCGGGACACGATCCGGCGCCGCTGGTACCGACGAAACCCGCGGAATTCTTCACCCTCGTCGGCCTCGGCGAATGGTCCGAGCTCGGCGAGCGCTACCGCACCGAAGGAGCCTGAAAACCCATGGGAATGACCATGATCGAGAACCTGCTCGCCCGCAAGGCCGGGCTCGCGCGGGTCGCACCGGGTGACATCGTCACCGTCGAGGTCGACATGTGCGTAATGATCGACCTGCAGTTCGCGACGATGTGGATACCTCCGGCGCGGATCCACGATCCGGACAAGGTGGCGGTCATCATGGATCACGCGGTCCCCGCCCCGACCCTGAAGGACGCCGCGGGCGGGCCGAAGGCGCGAAAGTTCGTCGTCGACTTGGGAATCGAGAAGTTCTTCGATGTCGGACGGCACGGCATCTGCCATCAGGTGATCGCGGAGAACGGGCTCGCGCGCCCGGGAGAGGTGCTGGCCTGCACCGATTCTCACACCTGCGCCGGCGGGGCGTACAACACCGCGGCCCGTGGCATGGGCCCCACCGAGGTGTACTCCATTCTGTGCACCGGCTCCACCTGGTATCAGGTCGCGCCGACCGTGCGCTACGAGCTGACCGGCACGCTGCCCCCGGAGGTCAGCGGCAAGGATGTATTCCTCTACCTGGCCAACGCCTTCGGGGACGCCACCAACCAGAACCTCGAGTTCGGCGGATCCGGCCTGGCGAGCGTGCCGCTCAACGACCGGCGCACCATCGCCACCCAGGCCGCCGAGATCTCCGCCGACTTCGCCACATTCGGCGTCGACGAGCTGCTGCGCGAATTCCTGGCCGCGCGGGGCGTCACCGACTTCCGCGCCGCCGAGGCCGATCCCGACGCCCAGTACGCGGACGTGCGGACGATCGACCTGTCCGGGCTGGAGCCCTACGTCGCCAGGCCGGGCACGGTGAGCCGCAACGGATTACCCGTCTCCGGCATCGAACACCGCACCATCGACCAGGCTTTCATCGGCTCCTGCGCGAACGGGCAGCTCGAGGACCTACGGATCGCCGCGGATATCCTGCGCGGCAGGACCGTTGCGCCGGGCGTGCGACTGCTGATCACCCCCGCGTCGCAACAGATCTACCGGGACGCGATGCGGCTGGGCTATCTACAGGACCTCGCCGACGCGGGCGCGGTGGTCACCAACGCCACCTGCGGCGCCTGCTTCGGCTATCACATGGGCGTGGTCGGTCCCGGCGAGGTCTGCCTGACCTCCAGCACCCGCAATTTCACCGGCCGCATGGGCAGCACCGAGGCCGAGATCTACATGGCCTCACCGGCCACGGTGGCCGCCTCCGCCGTCGCCGGGTACATCACCGATCCGCGGAGCGTGAGCGCATGAACGCGAAAACCACTGTGCGCGGGAAGGTCTGGGTGTTCGGCGACTCGATCGACACGGACGCGATGTATCCGGCGTTCGCGATGAAGCTCGATGTCCCCGAGGCCGCCGCGCATGTCTTCCACCAGCTCCGGCCGGGCTGGACCGACCAGGTCGACCCGGGCGATATCGTGGTGGCGGGCAAAAACTTCGGCGTCGGCTCGTCCCGTCCCGTCGCCGCGCTGTTCCGGCACCTCGGGGTGAGTGCGCTGATCGCGGAGGAGTTCAATTCCCTCTTCTTCCGCAATGCGATCAATGCCGGGCTGCCCGCGCTCACCGTGCCCGGCGCGCCCCGGTTCTTCGGCGACGGCGACCGAGCGGTCTTCGACATCGCCACCGGTGATTACCGCAACGAGACCGCGGGAACGTCCGGGCACACCGCTCCGCTGCCCCCGCTGATCCTGGAGATTCTCGCCAGCGGCGGGATCCTGGCCCGGCTCGCCGAACACGGCTATCTGCCGCGAGAACTGCTCGAGATGCTGCGCTCCGGCGCGATTCCGGTCGAGGGCGGGGCGACGGCATGACCGGTCACTCCACCCCGATTCCGGACCACACCACCGATGGAGTTCCCATGGCCCGCAACATAATCGGGCGGCTTCTACAACCCGCCCGCGCTGGGATCGGCAAGACCGCCTGGCACCATCCGGCGGCTGGCGCGGCACCCGAGACGATCACCGTGACCAGCAATGCCTTCGCCGACGGGGCACCCATTCCGCGCCGATACGCCGGAGCGGGGGTCGGCGACAACATCGCGCCCCCGCTCGCCTGGTCGGGAGCGCCCGAGGCGGCCGCCGAACTGGTCCTGATCGTCGAGGACCCCGATGTCCCGCTGCCGCGCCCGATCGTGCACGCCCTGCTCACCGGCATCGACCCCGGAATCGGCGAATTGCGTGAAGGCGCAATGAATCTCCCGGCGCCCGGCAGCCCATCCGAGCCGCTCTCGGCGCACATCGGCGTGGGCTCGTTCAAACGCCGCGGTTACGCCGGGCCACGCCCCATCCCCGGGCACGGACCACACCGCTACATTTTCCAGCTGTTCGCGCTCGACACCCCCAGCGGGCTGGCCGACGAAGCCACCCTCCCGCGCACCCTGACCGCCATGGACGGCCACGTCATCGCTCGCGGCCGCCTCACTGGCACCTACCAACGCGACTAACCCTGAGCTCCGGGCACGGAGGCGCGAGTCAGCCTCGCGCCCGGCGGCGGCGACCGCTCAGGCGACGGTGGCGACGAAAACGCCCATCCGGCGCCCGCCCATGCGGGCGATGCGCGGCAGGTCCACGCCCTCGGCGTCCGAACCGGCCGGCAGGATTCGCGGGTTGATGACGTGCACGTCCCGGCCGCTCAGCCGCAGGTCGGCACCGCCCGCTGCCAGCACGTTCTTCGCCCAGTCGGTCTTGCCGTGGCCCAGCAGGACCGCGACGACGTCGCCCTTGCGGTAGGCGTTCACGACGGTCTCGTACGCGGTACCGGACTTGCGGCCGCGATGCTTCACGACCGCGAACGCCGGGAGGTAGCGCGCCACGGGGCGCAGCAGCGGGTTCACATACCTCGTCTGAAAGCGGTCGATCCAGGCCGGAAAGAGATTCGGCAGGTCGGGGGCATTATCGGGGCGTTGTTGAGCGGACATGACGGCTCCGTTCGTAGGGGCTGTACCGATAGCGTATCGGCCGGGCTCGCGACACGCCCCACAACGCCTGTCCGGAAGGGCCGCAAGCGATTCGCCCCATCGTTGGACTGTGCGCCCGCGGCAACTACGACACGCGTTCTCCGACAGGCCGATCGGAGCCGGTGGCCGCGCCCAGGGCCCGGCGGAGGGCGTCCATGCGGTCGGCTGCCATCCTGCGGCTGACGGCCGCCTCCCGGACCATTTCCGAGCCGTGGAAGGTGCCACGGTAGTGGTGCAGCTCCGTGCTGACCCCGGCCGCGAGCAGGCGCTGAGCGTAGCTCATGCCCTCGTCGCGCAGCGGATCGAATTCGCACGTGGAGACGAAGGCGGGCGGCAGGCCCGCCAGGTCGTGTGCCCGCGCCGGGGCCGCGTACTGCAGGCCCGGCACCTCCGGCGTGCCGGACAGATAGTACTTCCAACTCCACACGGCCGCAGGCTGATTCCAGATCGGAGTGTCCACGAACCGGCGCATGGACGGGGTGTCGAGACGATCGTCGAGCTCGGGGATCTCGAGCAGTTGGAAGCACAGCGGCGGACCCTGCCGATCCCGGGCGAGCAGTGCCACCGCCGCCGAGAGCCCACCTCCGGCGCTCTCGCCGCCGACGGCGATGCGCGCGGGGTCGACGCCCAGGTCCGCGGCATTGGCGGCGAGCCATTCCAGAGTGGCGTAACAGTCCTCGAGCCCCGCCGGGAACGGATGCTCCGGCGCGAGCCGGTAGTCGGGGGCGACGACCACGACATCGCAGGCCGCGGCGATGTCGACCGGTGTCTGTTCGAAGGTGTCGAGGTCGCCCAGGACGAATCCGCCACCGTGAATGTGGACGTACCCGCTCCGGAGTCCGTTGCCCGCCTTGGCCGTTGCGTAGACGCGGGCGGTGATCTCGGTGCCGTCGTGCCCGGGGATCCGCACCTCGCGGATCTCGAGGCCGTCGGGGATCTGCACCGGCGGCAGCGAAGCGGCCAGCTCGCCGAGCCCGGCCCGGGCGGCGGCCATGTCGGCGAGGTCGACCGTCGGGAGCATTGCCAGCCAGGGCAACAGTTCCGGGTCGATCGCGTAGTCGTTGTCGGTCATCTCGCTGCCTCTCGTCGTCGACCGCTTCAGCTTGCCCGAGCCCACCGCCCCCAGCAGCCGCCGGACGGCGGAGATCCGCGGCCGGTATTCCGCCGCCCGGCGGAACACCTCGGTAGCCTCGATTTATGAAGGGCCTGTTGTTACGGCTGTCCGGACTGGACGCGGACGCCGAGAGTGCCGTCCGGGTGATCGAATTCTTCGACGCACTGATCACTGGCAGGGCCGACCTGGACACGCTCCTGCGCAATACCGCGGCGCTGGCGGAGTGCCAGGTCGGCGTCGAGGCGGCCGGACGCGGACTCGTCCTACGGGCCGACCCGTCGGGGACCGTGGACGTCCACGCCGCGCCGCCCCGGGCCCGGATCCGGACCGTCGGCGATGCCTCGTTCTGGCTGGCCCGGCCCGCCGGAACGATGGCCTTCGACGAGATGGTGCTCGAGCGGCTCGCACTGTCGGGCTCGATCCTGCTCGATAGCACCGTGAATCCCCTTCCCGCCATGGGAGATTCGGCGCTGGTCGAGCTCGCGGTCTCCGACTCGGCCGGTATTGCCGAGCGCTCGCGGGCGCTCCATCTGCTCGGCGTGGGCCCCACCGCCCCGCTCCGGGTCGCGGTCTCCGCACGCCCCCCATCGGGACCGGCGCGCTGGGCTCAGGTCGGCGACCAGGCGGTGACCCTGCTCCCCGCGGACGCTCCCCCGATTCCACCCGACGCCGAGCCGACCGGCATCGGCCCCGCGCTCCCCGCCATCCGGGCCAGCGAATCCTGGCGCGACGCGCGCACCGCCCTGCGCCTGTCCTGCCCCGAACAACCCGTCGTCCGGGCGGACGAGTTGGGCGGCCTGCTGGTCCTGGCCGGACGGCTACGGCCGCAGGACATCGCCACGTCGCCGGATGTCGCGGCCCTGGATCGCATCGCCGCCGAACCCGGTGGCGCGGACCTGATCGCCATCCTGCGCGCCGTGTGCACCACCGACTCGATTCGCAAGGCCGCCACCGTCGTCCACCGCCACCACAGCACCGTGGCCTACCGCCTCGAGCAGGCCGAATCCGTCCTGGGGTTCGCGCTGGACAACCCGCACAACCGCTTTCGCCTCCACCTCGCCATGGTGATGCGAATGCTCGGCTGAACGAGCACTCACAGTGCGTAAAAGCCCTTGCCCCACAGGGTTTCCAGGCGCCGGAAGTACGCCTCGTACTGTCCGGCGATCACGGGCGTGGAGAAGCGGGACACCGCGTAGTCGCGGATGCCCTGGTAGTCGAGCTTGTCCACGGCGGCGGCGGCGTCGCAGAACTCCCGCATCGAGCGGCAACGGAATCCCTGCACGCCCTGCTGCACGGTTTCGCTGAAAGCCCCCCAGTCCGTGGTGATCACGGGCGTGCCGCACAGCATCGCCTCCACGTGCACGCCGCCGAACGGCTCCAGATACAGCGAGGGCACGAACACCGCGCGGGCGCGGCTCATCAGCTCGCCGCGGCGCTGCGGGTCCACGATGCCGACGTACTCACCGAAATCCGGCGGCGTGCCCGCGCCCGCGATCACCAGCTTGCGATCGAGGGTCCGGCAGGTGTCCACGGCGATCTGGTAGCCCTTGGACTCGATGAGGCGGCCGATGAACAGGTAGTAGTCGTCCTTCTCCGCCGAGTACGGGAACTCCTCCACGTCGAAGTAGTTCGGGATCACCGCATCGTAGAACCGGCCGCGGTCGCTCATGATCCCCGACAGCGTCGTGTGCGCCCCGTGCACCGCGTGCATCCACGCATAGCTCTCGAACACCCGGTGCTTCGCGAAGACACCGCTGTAGCCGACGCCGAATTCCACGGTCATCATGTTCGGGAAGGCCGCGCCGATGGCCTCCTGACAGGTGCCGCCGATGATGCAGATGAAGTCGCGCGGCTCGGCGCGCTCGGCGATCGCGGCGATGGCCCGTTGATTGGTGACGAGCCAGTGCTCATCCTGCTTGCTCCAGGTGATGTTGATCGGCCCGGTCATGAAGTCGTTGCTGCCGAACCACTCTCGCTGCTCGTCCTTGGTCACGATGGTGACCATTTCGGTGCAGGCGGCCTCGTTCTCCTGCGAGGCGTACAGGAACACCTCGTGCCCCTGACTGGACATCATGTCGCAGAACCGCCGCACCTTCTGGGTATACGCGCACGGCGAGTACCGCTTGGTGGTCTGGGTGTGGGGCAGGTTGACGACATGAAACCGCACCACCGATACGATACCGACGGCCGGAGAGCCGATTCTCCGATGCTTCCCGCCACCGGTGGTGCCGCGCTACACGAAGAGCCGGTGCGACCATGTTGCCGAATAATGGGCCGCGATGGCACACGGATTCTCGACCTGGACCCTTGCGGTGCTCGCGACCTGCGCGCTGGCGGCCGTGAGCGGATGCTCGGCATCCCCAGCCGGTCCCAGCCGGAGCACGACCACCGCCCCCCACGCCGCGACACTGCCCGCGGACGCGGTCCACGACGACAACATCCGCTTCCCCAGCGACCGCGCACCGGTATTCGCACCGGGCTCGGAGTGCACCGCATTCACCCCGGGGGTGCGCGCGATTGCCGATATCGCGCCGGATCTCCCGGCCACGCCGATGGAGACCGGCCACGGCTGCTGGATCACCGGCGACGATGTCGTCGCAATCCTCACCACAGCAACGTCTTTCGCGAACTTCTGGCGACGGAGCTATCCGGAAGACGACGGCAGCGGCCTGACCGCGATGACGGTGGACAAGGACTCCGCCCAACTGTTCGAGCGCTTCATCCTCGATCAGCGCTACTACGCGGTCCGCGCCGGCGACCAGTGGGCGGCCGGATTGGACAGCGGCGTAACGAAAACGGTCTGCATGCTCACCGTCGACACCGGCTCGACCCGGCCGCTACAGGTCACCGTCACTCAGCAGGTCGCCAGGACCGCCACAACCGTGAAGACGGTACGTCAACAGTGCGACCTTGCCTCCGCCGTCGCGCACACGGCGCTTGCCGAGCACGACCCGGGCGGTGGCAGCCGCATCTCCGAATCGGTTGCCGGACACCCACGATGAACACCGAGCCGACCCGATCGCCGACGAATCGGGCTGGTGCCGGTGTTCGAGGTCGGGTTCGTCACCGCGTTCGGCGCGCACAGCATCGCGGCCGGGCTGGACGGGTAGACCCGATCCGGACACGCGAGCCTGCTGGCGCTTGGAGTGCTGCCGGCGGTGTACGACGGCGCGGGGGTGCTGCTCGTGCCGGTGTTCGGGGCGCCGGCCGATCGCATCGGGCCGCGGCCGGTGTGCCGAGGCTTTCCGGTCGCGCCGATATGGCCGAATTACCGGTTGGTTTGCGGGATTTCGATGCTGAGTGGCATCCGCAGCTCAGCCAGGTACCACATCGCGAACTGGCGCAGGAATTCGTCGAACATCCAGTAGGCGTCCTGGGTGGGCGGGATGACGTCCAGCAGCCCTTCCCGCACGGCAAGGTAAGGCCCCCAGCTGAATTCGAGCAGCGGGCTCCAGACGGGCTCGCGCGGTATGAGCAGCCGGTCGGCGATCTTGTCCCCCAGCACGAACCGGGTGAACGCGCCCAGGATCGGCCGGCTGAGCAGGGTCAGGTCGAGATCGGCGCCGAGGCTGAGGAGTTGATCGGCCAGGTTGTTGCCCTCCGCGGTCGGCTCCAGGATCGGGTCCAGGACCTGCCGGGCCTGCGCCTCGGCCTGATCCCATGTCGCGGGGAGGTATTCGTCTCGGATGCCCAGCAGGTGCCCGGCCAGCTGCCAGCTGTGCAGGTAGCCCTCGGATTCGTCGGGGGCGATGGGCACATTCCACGCGGTGAGCGTCCGCTTGATGCTGGTCGGGAGGCTGTGCCAGGTGACCATCAGGTCGTCCTGGCTGATCGGGATGATGTTCTTGCCCTTGGGCCAGTACGGGGACTGCGGCAGCAGGTGCCGCACCGCCGCGTGGATGATCCTGGTCTTGACGCAGGTCACGATCATCTCGCCGTCAGGAGCGTAGGCGTTCACCGTGCCGATGTCGTATCCGAATTTCGCGGTTTTGGCGATGCGTTCCTTCAGGTGCGATCCGCCCCGCGAGTAATACACCGCGCGCGCCTCGTGCGGAATGACGGTGCTCATCATGCCGCTGTCGAACGCGTAGAGCACGCCCAGCAACGTGCCCCGTTTCTTGGTGAATTCGAATGAGCTGGCCAGCTTGGCCTGATCGGTCCACGACGGTAGCTGCCGCGCGTATTCGATGAAATCGTGAAGGCCCTTGGGCAGCCCGTCCGGCGGCGGTTGACCATTGCGGGTCCAGGTCCGCAGCAACGCGTTGATCGCGGGGACGTCGGCGTGATCCAGGACGTCGGCCAGCACCGGATCGGCCTCGGAGTCCCAGAGCGTCAAGGGATCCGCGCCTTTGCCGCTGCCGAGCACCGAACCGCTCGACGACCAGGTCCACGGGTCGGCCCGCGCCGTTCGCGCGCCCAGTGCCAGCGCCCCGGCGGCGCCGAGGAGTCCGCCGCCCGCCCGCAGTGCCGCACGCCTGTTCAGCCCGAGTCCATCCATGGCATAGCTCTCTTCTTCGAGTGAAAGATATAGAGATACAGAGATTGAATCTCTGTATCTCTGATAACATCACGATGTGCTCTTGATCACAAGGGGCAAGAATGAAGGGAATGCCGATGAACCCGTGGAGTGTTATTCAGGACCTGCTCGACCAGCTTGACGGAGGGTCGTCGGCACCGGTGCCCAGCGGCGCACTGTTCGCCGCCGGTACCGTTGGCGGGGTATGACTTCCGGCATGGACAAGTCCGGCGTCGCGGCCCAGGGCGAAGGAGCAGAGCGTGGAACCGGCACTATCGGTGCACATGACGGCCGCGGGCGGGCCGGAATCACTGCTGGAGCGCGCCTACACCGATGCCGTCGGGCAGGTCGGTGACACCGACGAAATCCGTACGAGGCTACTGGATTCCGCGTACGAGCAGTTCTGCCGCATGGGCATTCAACGCTCGACAATGGAGGACGTCGCGCGCCGCGCCAAGGTCTCGCGGATCACGCTCTATCGTCGGTTCGCCACCAAGGACGTGTTGATAGAACAGGTGATCCTGCGGGAATTCGTCCGCTATTTCCACCAGTTCTTCCGCGATATCGAGGGCGCCGAGACCGCCGCGGACCGGGTGGTCGCGGGCTTCGTCTGTTCGGTGCGCACCATCCGGGCCAACCCGCTGATCGGCGGACTGATCGCCGACGAGCCGGGCCTGCTGGTCAGTTCGATGGTGGGCGACAACGGCCGCACCCTCGCCGCGGTCCGCGGCTTCGTGGCCGGGCAGCTGCGCCGGGAACAGCACGCGGGCAACGTCTCCGAGGCGATCGACACCGATCTGGTCGCCGAGATGATGGTTCGCGTCTGCGCCTCGTTCCTGGCGATACCGAGCCGTGTCCTGAACGTCGACGACGACGAGCAGCTCGCGGCGATCGCCTGTCAGTTCCTCGTCCCCATGCTGACCACGCCCGGTCACGGAACCTGATCGCCCAAGATCAACCGCTCGACACCGAGCGTCCGGTTAGCTATCCCCCTCCGCACGAGGATCGAAACACTCCAGCCGTCGTCGGCGCCCGGAGTCCGCATGCGGCGGATCCGATCCATCGCCGTTCGCATCGAGCGAGGGACCCACAGAGGTCCGATGACATAATAGAAGAGCGCTTGCTCTGTTACTCTGAGCGCATGCCCCGCCCCCGCATCCACGACCCGGACGATGTTCTCGACGCGGCCGAGACGCTGGCCGTGCGATCCGGGCCTGCCGCGGTGACCATCCGCGCCGTCGCCGCCGCCACCGGCGTCTCCAACGGGGCGCTCTACCACACCTTCGGGTCGCGGGCGGAACTGCTGGGGCGCACCTGGATTCGCGCCGCGCAGCGGTTCCTGGAGGTGCAGGGCGAATTGGTGGCGGCGGCCGGAGAACCGATCGCCCAGGTCGTCGCGGCCGGAGAGGCCTGCGTCGAGTTCGACGCTCGCTATCCGCTCTCGACGCGGTTGTTCTTCACCGTGCGCCGGGACGACCTGCTCGGCGAGGAACTGCCCGATGCCCTGCGCGAGGAGCTGGACGCCCCGCAGCGCGCCCTGGTCGAGCTCATGAAGACCCTCGCGCGGCGGCTGTGGGACCGCACCGACGCGCAGGCCGTGGACACCCTCACCATCTGCCTGGTCGACCTGCCCACCGCGATCCTGATCGAACGGGACCGACTCGCCGATCCCGTTGCCCCCCAACAGCTTCGGGCCGCCATCCGCGCGGTCCTGGACATCGGTCCCGCGCCTCGGACTCCCAAGAAAGGAAACCCCCATGCCCACTCTCAGCTACCACGACAAGATCGCCGTCCTTGACATCGGCGACGACGAGAATCGCTTCTCCCCCGACTTCCTCGACGAGATCGGCGCGCACCTGGACGCCGTCGTCGCCGAGGGCGCCCAGGCTCTGATCACCACCGCCTCGGGCAAGTTCTACTCCAACGGCCTCGACCTCGACTGGCTCTCGGCCAACGGCGACCGCGCCGAATGGTATGTGGCACAGGTGCAATCGCTCCTGGCGCGGATGCTGACCCTCCCGGTCCCCACCGCCGCCGCACTCAACGGCCACGCCTTCGGCGCCGGCGCCATGCTGGCCATCGCCCACGACTTCCGGGTCATGCGCACCGACCGCGGCTACTTCTGCTTCCCCGAGGCCGATATCCGAATCCCGTTCAGCCGCGGCATGGCGGCCCTCATCCAGTCCAAGCTCACCCCGAAATCGGCGGTCGCCTCGATGACCACGGGGCGCCGCTTCGGCGGTCCCGATGCCCTCGCCCACGACCTTGTCGATGCCACCGCCGAGGCCGACGCCGTCATCGACACCGCCCTGGCGATGCTCGCCCCGCTCGGCGCGAAGGACCAGACCACCCTGGGCGCGATCAAGTCGACCATGTTCGCGAACGCGGCGGCCGCCCTGTCCGAGGCCTGAACCGGCGCTGCGAACACGGGTCGGCGCCTAACGATCCGGCCCACGGCCCGGTCGACGCTCGCGGGTACGCCGAGCCCGAACGGCACGTCGAGCTGTCGAAGCTGGCTCGCGCACAGGGCGTTTCGCTGGGGGGCCCGAGCCCGTCGCCACGCTGATCCGCCCGGTTCGGCGGGGGCCGGTGCGCCCCAAACCCCCTGCGCCTCACAGTGAAACAGCTTCGTGGCCCGCAACACCGGCACTGGGGTTACCCGCGCCGTGTCTGCGGGTCGTGCTCGCAGACACGGCGGTGTTCCCAGCGTTGAGCGGGGCAGAAAAGCGGCCTGCATCCAACCAGCCCGTCCTCGAGGCATGCCGCGTCGAGCACTCCAGGGTCACGGAACGAAATGGAGTGCTCCGAGCCGGGCAGGTGACGCGGCATGCTCGATCAGGTCCGGTCGAACCAGGTGACCTGTACGCCGTTGCTGAATTCCCTGCGCTGCGTGACAGTGAACCGCGTCGGATCGAAGTGTCCCGACAGCGCCCGGGCACCCTCGCCCCAGAGCACGGGATAGCTCTTGATGACCATCCGGTCGATCTCGCCGATGAGCTGACCGGCCAGGTTTCCGCCGCCGCAGAGCCAGATGTCCAGGCCGGGTTCGCTTTTCAGCTGCCGTACCAGTCGAACCGGATCGCCGTCGACGATCTCCACCTGCGGATTGTCCACCGAGGCAAGGGCACTGGAGAAGATGTACTGCTTCAGATGGTTGTACGGACTGTCGGCGCCGATCGCGAGACCCGGCTCGTAGGTGCCGCGGCCCATCAGCACGGTGTCCATCGTCCGGTTCGGCGCATCGGCCGGGATACCCATGTGCTCACGAACATGGGTCGGAAGCGTCTCCAGGTAACACTCGGCGAACCATGCCATCATGTCCTCGCTCAGCGGGGCGAAGTCCACTTCCCCCTGCGGACCTGCGATGTAACCGTCGAGGGTGACTCCCACGTAGTAGACAAGCTTTCGCACTTAACCGCCTCGATTGTAGTACTATGTCCGAAGTGGTTATGAACCATAATACTACGAATGGAGTGGTATCAAGTGGTCCGCACCAACCCGGGGCGTCGACAGGCCCTGCTGGACGCATCGATCGAGGTCCTGGCGCAGGAGGGCGCCCGCGGGCTGACCTTCCGCGCGGTAGACCAGCAGGCCGCGGTGCCCGCCGGAACCGCCTCCAACTACTTCGCCAACCGCGACGAACTCCTCGTCCAGGTCGGCAACCGCTATTACGAGCGCCTGGTCCCCAGCGACGAGGCAATAGCACAATCGCGCGGACCGCAGACGCGCGAGAGCATGACCGAACTCATGACCGAGGTGGTCGAGCGCGTATCCCACTTCCGCACCGGCTATCTCGCCATCCTCGAACTGCGACTGGAGGCCACCCGGCGACCCGAACTCCAGGCGCTGCTCACCCAGCGGGTGCGCGCTGATCTCGACTTCAATATCGACAACTACCGGGAATCGGGACTGCCCGGCGGCGAGAACACCGTCGCACTGCTGTATCTCGCGCTGAACTGGCTCATACTCGAAAGACTCACACTCCCGGGCATTTTCGATGAACAGCAGGCTGCCGAACTGGTGCGGACCATCGTCGAGCGGACAATTCCCGCCACCCGCGACATCCCTTGACATGTTCGGCGTCAGCGGCACCGGCGACACCCCCGGGTACGGCCGCCTGATCCGCACGCTGAGCCTGCCCGCCGTCCGCTGGGATCACGAATTATCTTGCTCCCCTGCCTGATTCGCCACACCTGGCGGCCCCCCGAATTCAGGGCTGCCCACCGGCGCTAGAGCAAGGTATCGTGCGAGTTTCTTCACCTCGAGAAGGTTCGACGCATGCAACTCATCTCGCTGGCTCAGCTCATCTCAATGACCTCGGGCATGTTCGGCGCGCTGCTGGTGCCCACCGGAAGCGCGGACTGCTGGATGGACAGCACCGCCCCCGCCTGCTACCCCCACTAGCAGCCGGGCGAGCACGCATCGCCTGGGGCGAGCGCACGACGAATTCGTGCGACGAGTTTCGCCGCGCACTCCGTCTATCCAGACACACCCGATCAACGCGACCCGAAGAGTGCATCGTGACCGTTACCTACACCTTCGACGTCTTCTCCAGCCTCGACGGCTACGGCAGCGTGAGCGGGGGCGACTGGGGCGGTTACTAGGGAAAGCAGGGACCCGAACTGCTCGCGCACCGCCTCGCGTTGTACGAGGCGAGGCAGCGAATGATCCTCGGGGCCAACACCTACCGGGCGTTCGCACAGATGCTGGCCGAGGGCATGGACGAGGCACTGCGCGACCCCTGGGTCACCCGGATGCGGAACCTGCCGGCGACGGTGGTGTCGTCCACGTTGGCGGAACCCCTCGACTGGCCGGACGCGACGGTTGCGGGCGGCGACGCGGTCGAGGTCGTCGCCCGGCTCGAGCAGGAGTCACCGGTGCCGCTGCGCTCGCACGGCAGCCCGTCGTTGAACCGGGCGCTGATGGTCGCGGGCCTGGTCGACCTCGTCCAGGTGACGCTCTTCCCGGTCATCACCGGCCGGACCGGCGACGAGCCGATCTTTCAGGGCGCGGCCGATTTCGACCTCGAACTGATCGAGAGCCGGACACTGGACGGCAATATCCAGGAACTCAGCTACCGGCCCAGCCCGCATCCCTGAGGGCGGCCCGGCGAGGCTCCCCGGTGGCCGAGCCGCTCGCGGTGTCCCGGGCCGCTTTCCAGCCGATGTACTTCTCCGGCAGGCAGACCGCACAGGGTCGGTACCCGGCGGCGATCGCAGTGGTCTCGTCGGCGAAGAACACCCGGTATTCGATGTAGTGGCCACGGGCGATGGCCCGCACCGCGGAGGGACAGTCCAGCCGCCCGTAGAGCCGGCGGCGGCGGTACCCGCCGACCGTGCCCGGCTCGGTGCTCCGATAGGTCCGTCCGTCCGCACCGGTGAGCATGTAGACAGGGTGCGGCGCGTCCGCGGCGGTGGTCATGCGGCATCGTGGAATACGAGGCCCAGGGTGCGCCTGCGGCCGGACCGGACGGTGCTGACCCCGTGCCGCATGGGCGCCTTCGACCAGCCCCGCGCGGTCGCGACCGGGCGCTCGCGTGTGGTGAAGATCAGGCCGTGGCCCTGCGGGATGGTTGTGGACGAGCCGCGAGACTGGGCGCGGGGACGCTGCTCGGTCATCAGGAACTCGCCGCCGGTGAAGTCCGTGCCCGGCGCGTCGAGGCCGACGACGACCTGCAGGGGGAACAGCATGTCGCCGAATACGTCGCGATGCAGGGCGTTCCAGTCGCCCGGGCCGTAGCGCAGCAGGATCTGGGCGGACCGGGATTGTCCTGCGGCATGGCACATTTCGAGCCACTCGTCCAGGCTGTCGGGCCACGGCGCGGGGCCGCCGAGCCGCTGCGCCCAGACGCGCGCGACGGGCAGCAGGCGGGGATAGAACGCCTCGCGTAATTCCCGCACGGGGGCGGGCAGGTCGTGGGTGAAGTAGCGGTACTCGCCGCGGCCGAAGCGGTGACGGGCCATGTCCACCGTCGTGCGAAAGCGATCGGGCTCGTCGTACAGGGCCGCGATCCTGCGGCATTCGGCGCGCGTGAGCAGCGGTCCGATCGCGGCGCTACCGAACTCGTCGAGATCGCCGGCCAAAGCCGTCCAGTCGGCGCCCGCGAGACGATCGGCGACCGGCCCCGTGCTCCGCGTGGACTCGATCATGGCGGACTCCTCGGTATCTCGGCGTTGCTGCCCGGTCGGTTTCTCACCTCCCACTGTGCGGTCAATGACTCTGTGTTTCCGGCGGATTCCGGACATCATGCTGCGGTCGACGCAGGCGGCCCAGCTCGCGCAGGTCGCCGGGGCAGCTGGTCACGATGTCCTTCGGCGGTGCGGGCGGCGTGTGCACGCCGCGCTGGACAGGGGCTCGAGCACGCATTCCCCAGCTGCGGCCTCGGTGGTGCCGGAGATTCGCGGCGGCCGGGCAGGACGACCGCGGCGGTCCGGGGAAAGACCGAGGGCCTGCTCGACACCGCCGGGAGGGTTTCGGGGGCAGCTGCTTCACCGCGCTCGCTCTGGCAGGCGCCCTGTCGCGGATGGAATGCGTGGTGGTGGTAGCGGTTTCGCGCTCAGACGACGTTGGCGGCGATCAGCATGGTCCAGATCTCGTTCTGGTCGACGACCGCGACGCCGAGCTTCTCCGCCTTGCTCAGCTTGCTCTCGCCGACTCCCGCACCGGTGATGAGCATGTCGGTGCTCGCCGAGACCGAGGAGGCCGTCGTCGCACCCGCCTTCTCGCACAGGCGCTGGAACGTCGGGCGGGCGACCTTCTCCCCCGAGCGCGGGTCGCTGATGGCGCCGGTGATCACCACCGTCTTGCCCTCCAGGGGTGCGCCGGCCGCGACGACCGGTGGCAGGTCCTCCGCGCGCACGTCCAGGCTGACGCCCACCGCGCGCAGCCGTTCCAGTTCCGGGCGCAGCCGGGTCAGGTGTTCGACCAGCGAGGCGGCGACCTTCGGTCCGATATCCTCCACTGCCACGAGCCGTTCGTCGCCCGCCTCGGCGACCTCTTCGAGGGAGCCGAATCCCGCGCGAGCCAGGCGGGCGGCGGTGCCGTCGGAGGCCATCGGGATCGCCAGGCCGATGAGCGCGCGGCGCAGGCCGACCTGCCGGCTGGCGTCGATCGAGTCGATCATGCGGGCGGCCGAGACCTCGCCGATGCGGTCGAACTCGAGCAGGCGCTCGGTGGTCAGGGTGTAGAAGTCCGACGGGCGTTCCAGGATGCCCGCCTCGGCCAGGCGTTCGATCCACACCCCGCCGATGGCGTCGATGTCCGCCGCGGCGCGCGAGGCCCAGTGGATGAGCCTGCGGACCGTCTGCGCGGGACAGGATACGTTGGTGCAGAACAGTTCTCGGCTGTTGCCCTGCTCTGTCACCGGCTGCCCGCACGAGGGACAGACGGTGGGCGGCACGATCTCACGCTCGGCGCCGGTGCGCTTGGAGGCGTCCAGGACGCCCGCCACGAACGGGATCACATCGCCCGCGCGGCGCACCAGCACCGTGTCCCCCACCTTGATGTCGCGGGCGCGGATCACCTCCTGGTTGGCCAGCGTGGCCTTGGTGACCGTGGTGCCGCCCACGAATACCGGCTCCAGCCACGCGACCGGCACGATCTTGCCCGTCTTGCCGACGTCCCAGACGACGTCGGCCAGCAGCGTGGTCTTCTCCTCGGCGGCGAACTTGAACGCCAGCGCACCACGCGGCGAGTTCGACCTGGTCCCCGCGGCGGCGTATGCATCCCGGTCGGCCAGCCGTAAGACCGCGCCGTCGATGTCGTAGTCCAGGTCGTTGCGGCCCTGTTCGATCGCGGTGATCGCGGCCTGAGCCTGCTCGGCGTCGGTGCACAGCCGCATCTGCGCACCCGCGACACCCAGGGCACGCAAGCCCTCCCCCAGGTCCACCGCGGCGTCGTCCGCGGCGGTATCCAGATCGAAGCCGAAGAATCGTAGGCGCCGCTCGGCGACGGTGGCCGGATCCTTCGCGCGCAGCGTGCCCGCGGCGGCATTGCGTGGATTGATCAACGGTTTGTCCGGGTGCGCGGTGTTGTAGGCCGCGAAGGTCGAACGCAGCATGACCGCCTCGCCGCGCACCTCCACCCGGCCGGGGACCTCGACCCGCTCGGGAACACCGTCGACCAGCGCACGGACCAGCATGGTCACGTCGTCACCGGTCGTCCCGTCGCCGCGGGTCACCGCACGCACCAGCCGCCCGTCCTCGTAGACCAGGGACAGGGACAGGCCGTCGAGCTTGGGCATCACCACCACCGACTGCCCGGGAAAACGATCGAAGAACGCGGCGACCTGTTCGGGCGTGGTTGCCTTCTCGAGCGACAGCATCGGGCGCGCGTGCCGGATCGGGGCGTGCAGCACGGCGGGCGCGCCGACCTGCTCCAGCGGATTCGGGTCCGGCGTCAGGTCGGGGTGCGCCGCGACCAGCGCGCGCAGCTCGTCCTCGATCCCGTCGTACTCGGCATCGGCCACCAGCGGCGAGCCCTGGTAGTAGGCGTCGCGCAGCGCCACAATGCGGTCGGCGAGCTGTTGGATGCGTTCTCCAGTGTCCACGCCCCAGACGCTACCGATACCCACCGACAAACAGGCGGACCCGCCGCAGAACCGCCATCCCGGTGCCCGACCGCCGGATGTGTCGCACAACCAGCGCTGTCGTCAGCGGTCCGCTACGGCGCGCTGGCGAAATTCGTTCTGACACCGACGGATCGGATCCGACTGACGAGCAGACGGCCGACGCGGCACGGATCTTCGGCGTGCACGAACTGGCCGCGGGGGGTGCACGGCAATCAGCCTCCCTCGGCTCGGTTCCGGCCTCCGCGCCGATCTCGACAGACAGGCTGGAGCCGACGTCCGGCCGGAGACACGCGGGCTACCGCTGTGCGAGCGCAGATGGGCACGGGAATCGATATGCGGCACTTCGGTTCCCGCTACAACCTCGGGAACGGTGGTTGTGTGCGGCAGCAGAGTTTGTCGGTGGTCCGTGCTTCGATGAGGGGGTGATGGAGGTTGAGCTGGCGGCGGCGCGGGGTGATTTCGAGGCGCATATCACCGTCGCGACGGACGAACCGGGGACGGCGGCGACGCTGGAACGCTATGCGACGCACCATGATATGAAATTCACGCACATCGTGCTGCTGCGCGGGCGCACGCCCGATCAGCCGATGTTGACCGTTCGGCGTTCCGGAACCGCTGTGGCGGTGCATGATTGGATCCGTACGGTCGTTGCCGGGCTGTCCGAGGCAGGCTTCCGGGTGACGCGGGTGAAGCTCGAGGCGACGCCGTGGGCCGAGGGTGTCCCCCGCACTGACGATGCGGCCGCAAACCTCGGGCCGAGCTACTACTTCGAACACCACATCAAGCTGTTACTCCCCGCCGGCGTAGAACCGGAAGGACTGGCCGAGACGGTAACCGGTCACCGCGCGCATGTGTCCGCGAATGCCCGGCGGGTCCGGCCGGACGGCCGCACCGAGAGGTTCGTTACCCAGCGCTGCCGAGCCGTCGGCGACCGGACGGCGCAGGACCGCCTCGCGGCCCTGCTGGCGGTGCTGCCGGACTACCGAATCCTGTCCGTCGAGCGGGAATTCGTGGTGCTCGACACGAACGAGTCGGTCGACGAGGGCTGGATCACCGAAGCGGCGGTGGCGTCGTGACCGCCCGGCTGCCCTGGTATTTCACCGAACCCGAGGACGGCGCCGACTGGGTGGCCGCGAGGCGCGAGGCGATCGATCACGCACTGGCCGCGATCGCGGAGTCACCCTGGTCGTCGCATCTGGTGCTGCGCGGCAGCGTCCTGGTCAAGGCGTGGTTCGGGGCGTGCGCGCGCGAGCCCGCCGACCTGGATTTCGTTGTGGATTACCAGCGCACCCGGCTCGACGAGCCCGGCACCGACGAGATGCTCGAGGACATCGCCACCGATGCCGCGACGATGTCGCACCGGCCGAGCAGCACGGTCTTCATCAGTCACCACCCGGAATCGATAGAGCCGCTCGCCGGCGACACCTTCTACACCGTGTCCGGTTACCGTTTGCTACTGACCTGGCACGGGCGTGGACACGTGGGCACCGTGCAGATCGATTTCGCGGTGGACGATGCCCTCCACGACCCGCCGGAGCTGACACCGATCCCGCGATCGAGTCTGCCGGGCCCACCGTTCATGCTGCGCGCCGCCACCAAACGGCAGTCGCTGGCATGGAAGATTGCCTGGCTCATGGCCGACTCCCCGACCCTCGGCGATCCCGACCACGCGCTGCCCGAGGGCCACGATGAAGCCACAACACGCACAGCGCGCCACCTCGCTCGGGAGGTGAATCACGTGGCACCCCAGGCAGATCGCGCGGACCCGGAGGAAGACGAGGAGGAGGACCTCGAGTACGAGGAGGACGATTACGACTATTGCGAGGAGGACCACGAGGGCCGAGAGCCGGCACTACCGCTGGGCAAGGACCTGTACGACGCCGTCCTGCTGGCAGAACAATGCCCACTCCCCGGCGAGTTTCTCGACAAGACGTTGCTCTCCTGCGGCCAGTCCGGTTACGTCGGTCTCGGAGCCCCGCTGGACACGATCGTCTGGATCGCGAACGACGTCGACTGGCATGCCTTCGCAGGCGAGGATCTGCGGCTGATCCGCGTACACGAACAGTTGGTCTGGCGACTCGCGGTCGCGTTGGCTCCGACCTTCCACAACGGCCCGAACAGGCTCCTGCCGCTGCTGACCGAGCACTGCCGCCACGAATTGCCCACCCTGCGTGAGGTATTCGCCTCCGAGGGCCTGCCCGGCCTCGCCCAATCGTTCGCCGACTCGCATCATTCGATCGCCGAACGCATCGTGCTCGTCCGCGAGCTCCTCGGCCCGAACTGCTCGCTCGGCCGAGCCGCAGACCTCGTGGCGCGCCTACCCTCCGACCGAATCCCGGGCGGCCACGCCGATCCCCGACACGTCGCGCAACGTCTGGTACCGTGACCATCTGTCCAGGCTCGATTCTCCCGCATCGATGCCGCCGGTTACTGCCTCACCAGAGGCGCACCTTCCCGAGCGGAAGACGGAAGGCTCGAACTCCAATGCCGTAGCATCCACCCGCATTCGAAACGGGGACCATCTCCATGATGGTTTCGTCTTCCTCGCGGAGGATGGAGAACTCGAATCTCAGTAGCCTTGCGGCCACCCGTTCGCTTTCCGGGCGACGACCGTCACCTAACGGCATCATCCTCCTGGACGGAGGATGGGAGACTCGAACTCCCGCAGGCTCATCACCTGACGACGGTTCAGCAAACCGCTGCCGCTACCACTCGGCCAATCCTCCAGACACGCCTAAGCGCGGGACGATTGGGATGAATTGTAGTGGTACGTCATGGAATTGACGGTACCGCATCGAGAGCCTGGCGGCGAAGGGTTTTACCGCCCGACGCCGCGCCCCACCTACGGCACCTCCTCAGCGCAGATAGTGATGCAGCGCTGCCCGGGTATCCGGTTGGCACGCACCGGAATCGAACTCGATGAGCGCGGCCTCCGCGACCAGCCGAACCCACAGCCGCGCCCCGTCGAGCGGATACGGCCAGCCCATCGCGGCGAAGTCGGGTTCGCCCAACCGCGCGAGGGATTCGTTGCGGGCGCGGATCTCCTCCAGCACGGCCGGCTCGGCGCGCGCCTCCAGCAGCACCGCCCGCACACCGGGCTGCTCGAGAAACGCGTCCAGGTATCCAACGGCGCTGTGCCACAGCCGATCCCGCCCCGGTGGCAGCTCGTCGAAATTCTCCAGGGGCGCGAGGATCCGATCGTGGAAGGCCCGGTGCAGCGCCCGCAGATATCCGGCACGGTCACCGAAGTGATGGAAGAAGCTGCCCTTCGCCACCCCGGCCTCGGCGACGATTCGATTAACGCTTATCTGGGCTAGGCCCAGCTGCTGCGCCAGCCGTAAACCCGCATCGAGCAGTTCGGCGCGGGTCCGGTCGGCGCCGTCCTGCCGCGTCGTCATCCCTCCACCGCGGCATCGGCTCGGTGCAAGAATTGCGTGACGTGCGTGAGGAATCCGCCCGGATCGGAAGAGAAGACGACGTGCCCTGTTTCGAGGGTAGCCAACTCGGCGTCAGGCAGGGCCGCCTGCACCGACCGCACCTCCCGCAGGGGCAACACGATGTCGAGAGTGCCCCACACCAGCAGCGTGGGCGCGAGAATTCGAGTACCGCGCAGGTCGTACGCCGGGTCGGTGAAGCTGCGCCACAGCCCGGCGATCAATTCCGCGCCCTGCGAAGTGCGGGCCCGCGCAATGGCATTCGCCTCGACCACACGATCGTTCTCGCTGCGCGCCCGCATGTACCGAGGTATCAACCGCGGGAAGATGATCCGGGCCAGGGCGGGAATGCCCAGCATCCGGCACGCGACGCGGACGAGCGGGCCGCGCCCGGTATAGCCACCGGTATTGACCAGCACCAACCGCGACACCCGCTCGGGATGGGCCGCCGCTAGCCGCGCGGCGGCATATCCCCCAACGGAGTTGCCGATCACCGTGGCCGCCTCGATCCCCAGCCCCTCGACCACCTCCTCCAGCACATCCGCGAAAAGCACTGCGGAAGCGGACATCCCACGCGGAAGCGGGTCGGACTCGCCGTGCCCGGGCCAGTCCACGGCGAACACCCGGAACCCCTCGGCGAGACGATCGATGACCGGGTCGAAGTCGTGATGATCGTGCCCAGTGGCGTGCAGCAGCACGACCGGCGGTCCGTCGCCGCGCTCCGCGACGTGGATCCGACCGGCCCGAGTGGTGACGTATGGCATGGCACCTCCTTAATCGGCTGACCGTACGGTCATCGAAAGTCTACCGCCATGACTACCGGGATTGCCAGCCCGCGGCCCAGAGGTGTTCCGGACCCTCGGTCCCGCGGAACACCGGAGCGGACCTCTCGGCGAACTCGGCGAAGGGGGTCGGGCGCAAGCCGAGCCGGTCGAATACTGCCGTCTGAACGGTTGATTCGGGCCCGCCCTCACGGCGGAGGCGGAACAGGATGTCCAGGTCGTCGGCGAAGTGGGGTGGAATACCCGCGGCGACGATGCGACGACGCTTCTCCTCGGGATCGATGTCGACGTAGCGGATCGGCGCGCCCAGGACCGTCGAGAGGATCCCGCAGACCTCGGTCATGGTCAGCGCCTGCGGCCCGGTCATCTCGTAGGTCGAGGATTCGTGACCGTCCTCCACCGCGGTCGCGTAGGCGACCCTGGCGATGTCCTCGACATCGATGGGCGCCAAGCGGGTTTCGCCGAGCGGCTGCTCGAATGTCCCCTGCGCCAGCATGGTCGGCACCTCGCGGTAGTAGACCTGCATGAATTGACCAGGCCGCAATATCGTCCACCCGATGGGCGCGGCCTCGAGATGCTGTTCGATCTGCGCGTGGTAACGCCCGAATCGGAAGGGAGAGTTCGGATCCGTCCCCAGGCCCGATATTTTCACCACGCGCCGGACGCCCGCGGCGACCGCCGCATCGATCAGGTTGCACTGCGCCTCGACCATCCGGTCGTCGGCGCTGGAGATGAGCACGACCGCGTCGATGCCGTCCAGAGCCGCTGCGAGAGTGTGCTTTTCGAGCAGATCGGCTACCACGGTCTCGACGCCGGGCACCGAGCCCGCGATCCCGGCCGGATTGCGAACCATGGCGCGCACGGGCCGGCCCCGGCGCACGAACTCTCGAACTGCTGCCGAGCCGGTCAGGCCGGTGCTACCGGTAATCAATATCATTGCGACTCCTCGTCGAACCCGGGCCGCACCGCGCGACCCTCATACCTGTAGACGCGCAGCATCGCGGGAACTGACCACGTACCCGGGAATCGGTTCCGGCGTCCGGGTGTTGCGGGTGAGGTGACCACGAGCGCCGCCGCCCGCGAAACCGGCATCGACTGGACCGATATTCACGCGCGGCACCGTCCCGAGCTGCTGGGCTACTCCTACCGGATGCTCGGCTCGGCGATCGACGCCGAGGAGGCGGTTCAGGAGACGATGCTGCGCGCATGGCGGGGCCGCGACGGCTTCGCCGGGAGGTCCTCGCCGCGGGTGTGGCTGTATCGGATCGCCACCAACGTCTGCCTGGACATGCTCAGAAGGCGCCCGCGCCGGGAACGGCCGATCGATGTCGCCGACGCCGGTGCCGCCACCTCGTCACTCGGCCCGGCCGACCATGCCCGGTGGTTGCAACCGGCGCCCGACGACTGGCTGTTGCCGGCCGCCGCTGATCCCGCCCGGACCGCCGTCCTGCACGACTCGGTTCGCCTCGCGTTCGTCGCGGCCCTGCAGAGCCTGTCCCCCATGCAGCGCGCCGTGCTGATCCTGCGTGACGTCCTGGAGTTCAGCGCCGCCGAGACCGCCGACCTACTCGATCTCACGGTCGCCGCGGCGAACGGTCACCTGCGGCGAGCACGCTCCCGCCTCGCCGAGGGATCCACGCCGCCCGAACCGGCCGAACTCACCGAACGGCAGCGCGAGCTGCTCGAACGCTTCATCGATGCCTTCCAGCGATACGACGTCGCAGCCCTCACCGCACTGCTGCATCACGACGCGACGCTGTCGATGCCGCCGCACAGCCTCTGGCTGGCGGGCCGGGACGCGGTCGCACACTGGTTCCGGCGCGACCCCCATCCCTGCCGCAGCGCGCATATCGTGCGAACCCGAGCCAACGGCTCCCCGGCATTCGCGATCTACCACCGCGTCCCGGATCGTTCGGATCTACGCGCCTTCGCCATTGCGATTCCGACAGTCGATGACGACTCTGTGATCTCCATCGAAATCCACATCACGCCAAGCCTTTTCCCGCTCTTCGGGCTGGCCGACGCGATGTAGCACCCACCGGGACGCCCGTCGTAAGAACTACACGGCGATAACCACCGCGCTCCGTTGTCGACCGCGATCGCAGAAGGCAACGTCCGACAAGCGATCGATGACAGTTCAGGAGGCGCGGCGGCTCAGCCGCGTACGCGCGGATCGGGCAGGTCGGCCGGCCCCAGCACCTTGCGCAGCGTCGCGGCCAGCGCGTTCAGTTCGTCGGCGCTCGCCGCGGCGAAGCGTTCCTCGATGCCGGAGAGATAGTGCGGAGCGGCCTCGCGGAGCCGCTGACGGCCCGTGTCGGTGATGCTCACGAAGGCCGAGCGCCCGTCGTCCGGATTGGATTCGCGGCGCACCAGGCCCTGCGCCTCCAATTCGGTGACCAACCGGCTCACCCTGGTGCGGCTCAGCACCACTCGCTCGCCCAGGTCGCTCATCCGAAGACGTTGCGGCGCATCGAGTTCCAGCAGCACGTCGTACCAGTTCAGCGGCAGCCCGACCGCGCGGCGCAGGGCGGCGTCGAGTTCGGGGACCAGCGCGGCGTGCACCTGCAGCAACGCCGCCCAGGCGGCGACCGCCGGAGGAGTTCGCTTCGCGTTCGTCGGCACCGCCCGATCGTAACCTATTGCGTGCGCACGCACACATGTAGTAGCGTGCACACGCACATAAATTCCCCCGAGAAGGGCTTCCTGTCATGACCGAACTGATCACCCGCGACGAGCTCGCCAAGGAAATCGAGGCCGGATCGGTGACCGTGATCGACGCACTCGGCGCCGAGTACTACGCCAAGGCGCACCTGCCCGGCGCGTTGAACCTGGTCGAGTCCGACGTGAAATCCACAGCACCGCAACTTCTTCCGGACAAGTCGGCGGCGATCGTCACCTATTGCTCCAACGCGGCCTGCGGCAACAGTCAGCAGGTGGCCACCAGCCTCGAGGCTCTCGGCTACACCAACGTGCGCAAGTACCGCGACGGCATCGAGGACTGGACGACCGCCGGGCTGCCGATCGAAAGCTGAGCATTCCGGCACAGCACGCGAATCCTCGCGAGGTGCGCTCGCCGGCTGGCGTGCAAGCGTCGCACTAGGAGCCCGCCGGGGTTCGCGCGCCGGTGCGTTCTGCGCATGCGGCGCACCATGTCCGGGGTCGTCGTGCAGATGTAGCGACGGCGCGCACATACCGCGGCGATCCGGCGACGACTCCACCGGCCGGCCGAGCGCAGCACACTCGACCGATGCGTCATTCCGCGCCGAGGTTCGCCAAGGCCTCGGCGCGGTTCTCGTAGATGTGCGGCGCCACACCCCGGCTCGCCAAGTGGTCATGCAGCTTCAGACGCATGAACGAGCTTGTGCTGTATCGACTTACAGACAGATAGAAACGGTCGGCAAAGTCCTGTATCGAGTGCGCATAGAGGTCGCGCAGATGGTCGGGGAGCGTGAAGTTGTCGTAGTTCGCGACCAGGTGGACCTTTCGCCCGACTGCGGCAAGCCGGGATTCGATTGCGGCACGAAGGGTTTCGACCTCCGCGGGTGTGGACGGCGCCAGGCCCTCCATATTCAGAAAGAAGACGTTGCGTGCGGCGTCGTAGGACATGCGGGCCGCCATCGGTACCGACAGGAGCTGATCCTTCAGTCCCATCGGCTCCGGAGCGAGGATGCGCGCGTCCATGACGGCCGGGTCGCCGTCGATGATCGGCTTGAAGGGCATGTGCGCGAGGATGTCCCGCTCGATATCGATGCCCGGAGCGATCTCGGTGAGCTGCAGCCCGTCCGCGGTCAGGCGGAACACGCACCGGTCGGTGATGTAGAGCACCGGGTGGCCCGTGCGCAGCGCCTGGGCCCCGCTGAAGGTGCGCTGCTCGACCGCCTCGACGAACTTCGCCGCGGCGGGTTCCTGATCGACGATCAGGCGGCCGTCCACCACCGTCGTGCGGCTCGGCGCGAGGAAGGTGCCCAGGAACAGCACCTGTTTCGCGTTCTGGCTGATATTGATGAATCCACCCGAGCCTGCGAGCCGGGCGCCGAATCGGCTGACATTGACATTGCCGTCCCGATCGGACTGCGCCATCCCGAGGAACGCCGCGTCCAGCCCCCCGCCGTCGTAGAAGTCGAACTGGTAAGGCTGATCCAGCACGGCCTGCGCGTTCACCGCGACACCGAAATCGGCTCCCCCGGCGGGCATTCCGCCGATCACCCCGGGTTCGGCGGTAAGGGTGAGGTAGTCGACGATCCGCTCCTCGGTCGCCACCGCGGCAACGCCCTCGGGCATGCCGACGCCGAGGTTGACCACGCTGTTGGCACGCAGCTCCAGGGCCGCGCGCCGGGCGATCAGTTTGCGCTCGGTGAGCGGCAGCGGACGCAGCTGGTGCAGCGGGACCCGGCGCAGCTCGCCGCTGTACGCGGGCGAGTACGGCGTCCCGAAGGTCTGCCAGTGATGGTCCCGCTCGGCCAGCACGACGCAATCCACCAGCACCCCAGGAATTTTCACCTCGCGCGGGCTGAGCGAGCCCGCGTCCGCGAGCCGCTCCACCTGAACGATCACCAGCCCGCCCGCATTGTGCACGGCGGTCGCGATGGACAGCACCTCGAGGGTCAGCGCCTCGCGTTCCATGGTGATGTTGCCGTCGGGGTCGGCGGTGGTGCCCCGAAGCAGCGCCACGTCCAGCGGCAGCGCCTTGTAGAACAGGAACTCCTTGCCGCCCAGGGTGATCAGCTCGACCAGGTCCTCGGTGGTGCGCTCGTTCACTTTGCCGCCGCCGAAGCGCGGGTCCACGAACGTACCCAGCCCGACATGGGTGAGCAGGCCCGGTTTCCCGGCCGCGGTGTCGCGGAACAGCTGGGACAGCACGCCCTGCGGCAGATTGTGCGCGGCGATCTCGTTGCCCACGGCCAGCTTCTGGATGCCGGGGCTCATGCCCCAGTGCCCGCCGACGGCGCGATCGATCAGCCCCGGATGACAGATCCGGTCCAGCCCCCGACCACGACGATCCCCCTGGGCCACAGTGAAAATGATCCCGAGCCCCCGAGGCGATCCGGACTCCAGGAAGCGCTGTTCGAGCGCGATGGTGAGCTCCTCGGGGAAGCACTGTCCCCCGAATCCCTCGATGGCGACCGAATCGCCGTCGCGGATCAGGCGGACGGCCTCGGCGGCGGTGACGACCTTGTCGCGGGAGGTCGGCGCGGACGGGAAATCGGCAAGTGCGGGCATCGGTACTCCTGGAAATATGCTGTCCGGCAGATCGACTCAGACGAACGCGCCGATGCCGGTGATGTCGCGGCCCACGATCAGGGTCTGCATGGTTTCGGTGCCCTCGAAGGTGTGCACCGCCTCGACGTCGGCCATGTGCCGCATGACCTGGTAGTCCAGCAGGATTCCGTTGCCGCCCAGCATGTCCCGCGCGACGTGCAGGACCTTGCGCGCGGTACTCGTGTTGTGCATCTTGGCCAGCCCGGCCAGGGTCGGCTGCAGGCGGCCCTCGGTGGCGAGCGTGCCGATCTGCAGGCAGTACAGCTGCATGGCGGTGACGTCGGCGAGCATCTTCACCAGGCGGTCCTGCACGATCTGGAAGGCGGCCAGCGGTTTTCCGAATTGCTCCCGCCGCTTGGTGTAGGTCAGCGCGGTGTCGAACCCGGCGAGCGCGTGGCCCAGGGCCATCCACGCGCACGCGCTGCGGGTGCCCACGAGCACCTCGGCGCAGTCCTTGAACGAATTCGCCCCGGACAGCCGGTTCTGCGCCGGAACCCGCACGCCCTCGAGTTGAATCTGCGCCTGCCACACCGCGCGCAGCGCACCCTTGCCGGTGATGACCTCCGCGTGATAGCCGGGCGTGCCCTTCTCCACCAGAAAGCCCTTGACCTGACCGTCCTCGGTGTCGCGCGCCCACACCACGATCACATCGGCGATGCTGCCGTTGCCGATCCATTTCTTTGCGCCGTCGATGACGTACTCCTCGCCCTCGCGGCGGGCACTGGTCTCGAGCCCGATGGAATCGGAGCCGTGTTCGGGTTCGGTCAGCGCGAACGCCCCGATCTTGCGCAGCCGCGCCATATCCGGCAGCCACCGCTGCTTCTGCTCCTCCGAGCCGCACTGGGCGATGGACTGCATCGCCAGCCCGGCCTGCACTCCGGCGAAGGTGCCGATGCTGCCGTCGCCGCGGCTCAGTTCCATGTAGGCCAGGCCGACCGAGATCGGATCCATGTCCGGGCAGCCGTAGCCGACGATGCCGTCGCCGATGATGCCGACCTCGCTGAGCTTTTCCACCAGCGGGAAGGGAAATTCGGCGCGCTCCCAATAGTCGTTGATGACCGGCCGGACCTGTTTCGCGACGAATTCGCGCGTGCGCAGCAGGACATCGACCTGGGCCGGTGTGAGGCGTTCCTTCAAGAAGAAATAGTCGGTTCCGAGTGCATCGGCGACACCGATCTGAAGATCCATTTCGGCCTCCCAGCGCGAAGTTTCGGCAGGACTTGTGACTCACATCACTCATAGTCAGAGTGCGCGCCCCGCCGAGCTCCGACAATGTGTTCGCGGACAACGAACCCCCTGATCTGTTGTCTCACAGCACGTCCACCGTCACTACTCGCGCCGGAAGGCCTCGATCACCGGGGCGAGCGCGGCGGCGTTGACGATCAGATCGACGTGACCGCCCGGGTGCAGGTGCACGGTGGCGTGCGGCAGCAGCCGGGCCATGACGCGGGCATTGGCGATCGGAATGATCGGGTCGTCGGTTCCGGCCACGATGAGCGTGCGCTGGCGGATCAGCGGCAGCGCGAACAGGCTCGTCCACACCGATCCGGCCAGCAGCTGATGCACGTAGCCCACGCGTGAGCCCGCCATCAGCTGCCGGTCGAACAGCCGCTCGACGATCGTCGCATCCTCGCGAACGCTGCCGCCGTACAGTTCGCCGGCGATCCGCGCGGCGTAGTGGTGGTCCAGGAAGCGTTGCGGGGTCAGCATTTTCAGCAGTGCGGCGGGCCGGCCGGGAATCATCAGCACGCCGGTGCCGGTCGAGACCAGGATGAGCCGGCGGCAGCGCATCGGATATTGGAAGGCGAACTGCTGGGCCAGCGCACCACCCCAGGACAGGCCCAGCACATCGACCTTCCCGAAGATGCCCAGCTTGCGCAGCACCCCGCGCAGCACCGCGGCCAGATACGGGAATCCGTACGGCAGTGGCGAATCCGGAGATCCCCCGGTGCCGGGCACGTCGAATCGCACCACCGTGGTGTCGGGGCGCAGCGCCGCGATCAGCGGATCGAACACCTCGAGGGCGGCGCCGATCCCGTTGCACAGCACCAGCGGAACGCCCTCCCCCCATCGGACGTCCACCCGGATCTGCTGTCCCAGTACCGGTACCAGGCGCCGCTCGACGGCGTTGTCGGGCAGCGAATCACTCATGGATACAGCACCACCACGTCCGCGACGCACGCCGGCCGCGTGCCGCCGTCGATCTCGTAGGTCAGGCCGAATGCGGCCTCCACCCCGGATGTCTTCTGCTGGGCGGTATTCAGCGTCACCACCGCGCGGATCTTCGAGCCCACCGGCACCGGCGCAGGGAAGCGGACCCGGTTCAGGCCGTAGTTGAGCGCGGCGGTGAGCTCCTTGATCTCGAGCACGTCGGCGATCGCCACCGGCGCCAGCGACAGGGTCAGGTACCCGTGTGCAATGGTGCCGTGGAACGGCCCGTGCGCGGCCCGCGCCGGATCGGTATGTATCCATTGATGATCGCCGGTCGCGTCGGCGAACAGTTCTACCTGCTGCTGGGTGATCTCGATCCAGTCGGTCGTGCCGAGCTGCCGTCCGGCCATGCCGATCAGATCGGCCGGTGTATCCAATTGTGTTGTCATGATGGTCCTTTCAGTGAGCCAGGACGTAGGTGCCGGGCGCGGGAGCCAGCGGCGGCAGCTCGGGGAGCCCGAGGGCGGCCGGGGCATCGCGCATCGGGCCGCTGCGCTCGCCGAGCCAGTCGGTGAAGTCGGTCCACCACGAACCCTGGTGCTGCGCCGCCGAATCCGCCCAGGCGCCCGGATCTGCCTCGTCGGTGGCGCCGATGCGGTAGGCGGACTTGGGATTTCCGGGCGGGTTCACCAGTGCGGCGATGTGCCCGCTGGTGGACAGCACGAATCGCGAGTCCTTGCTGCCCAGCAGCCGGGCGCTGCGGTAGCACGCCTGCCACGGCGAGATGTGGTCGGTCAGCCCGGCGACCACGTAGCTGTCCACGCTCACCCGCGACAGATCCACCGGCGTGCCGAGCATGCTCGCCGCGTCCGGGACCGTCAGCGCGTTGTGCAGCCCCAGCATGACCATGTCGCGGTGCAGGGCGGCGGTCATGCGGGTGGCGTCGGCGTTCCAGAACAGCACGTCGAACGGGGCGGGTTGGCGACCCTGCAGATAGTTGTTGACCCAGTACCGCCACACCAGGTCGTTGGGCCGCAGCCAGGCGAACATCTCCGCCAGGGCCGCGCCGTCCAGATAGCCCTTGCGCGCCGACGCCGCGATGGCCAGGTGCGCGGTCTCCTCGTCCAGGACGGCGTCGGCGAAACCCGCGTGGGATTGATCCAGCACCGTCACCATGAGCGTCAGGCTGGCCAGCCGCTGCTCCTGTCCGATCGCCGCGAGATGGGCCGCGGTCATGGCCGCGAGAATGCCGCCGGAGCACGAGGCCTGCAGGTGGGTGCGCTCGGAGCCGGTGATGCGCTGCACCGCGGCCAGGGCGTCGAGGATGGCTCCGCCGTAGGTGTCGAATCCCCAATCCCGCTGCGCGGCATCGGGATTACGCCACGACATGGCGAACACCTGCTGCCCCTGGGACAGGAAATACTCGATCATGCTGCGCCCGGGCGCGATGTCCATGACATAGAACTTGTTGATCACCGGCGGCACCATCAGCAGCGGCACGGTGCGCACCTGCTCGGTGCTCGGCTGGTACTGGATGAGCTCGAAGGCCTCGGTGCGCAGCACCACCGACCCCGCCGTGACGGCCACGTTCTCCCCCACCGTGAACGCGTTCGCCTCCACCATCGCCGGAATCCGCGGCGCCCCGGCCATGTCGCCGAGGAAGTGCCGCACCCCCTGCACCATGCTCGAGCCGCCGGTGTCGATAGCGGCCTTCCAGGCGACCGGATTGAGCAGCGGATTGTTGGTCGGGGCCAGCGCATCGATCGCGTTGTCCACGACGAACCGCATCCACTCTTCGTCGCGCCAGTCCAGCTGGGCGTCCGTGAGCAGGGTTTCCGCGGTGTCGCCGGCGGCCAGATAGGCCTGCATCGCGCGCCGCAGCAGCGGATTGCCCTGCCAGGCGGGATCGGCGAAGCGCTTGTCCGACCTGGCCGGGGCGACCTGTGACTGGCCCCGCGCGATGTCCACCAGCTCCCGGCCCAGCGCCGAGACCCGGGTGCCGACCACTCCCGGACGGCGGGCCAGCTCGAGCGCCAGCCGGCCCCAGGAGTTGTTGGGCATCAGGCGGCGCCCGATGCCCACGGCCGAGCCGGTCAGTAGCAGATCCAGCGGGGCGGCCAGTTCGTCGGCCCCCAGCATGTCGTCGGTGTTTTCGGTTTTCGTCGCCATGTGCTCACTACTCCTGTGATCGGACATCGGGTCGTTCGAGATCCGCCCATTGATCTCCATGGTTTTGCCTGACGAGCTCGGAGTCGATGTGGTGGCGGACAATCTCGTCGGCACGACGGTGTGCGACGGGACAACGGGGGCGAGGTTCACAGCAGCCGCCGGTACACCTCGAAGGCGAAACAGAGCTCGGCCAGGTCCCGGGGCCGCGACAACGACCTGCCGGTGCGTTCCTCGATGCGGTGCAACCGGTAGCGCACGGTGTTGGGGTGGCAGAACAGCAATTCGCCGGTGGCGCGCAGGGATCCGCCGGTGGCCACCCAGACCCGGAAGGTCTCGAACAGCACCTCCCGCTCCTCCTGCGCGACCTCGTCGAAGGAATCGAACAGCGGCGCAACCAGTTTGGTCGTGATCTCGGGGGCGCTCACGGCGGCGATGCCGAGGATCGAGCCGTCGAAGACCGAGACCAGGGCATCGGGTTCGGCGCGCCCGCCCGCGGTGATCCGCGCGTACCGCAGCGCCACGGGGGTCTCGCGCAGATCGTCGAAGCGAGAACTCACCCCGATCCGGGCGGTCGCGGTGCGCGAGAGCAGGGCCAGCGCATTCGTCAGCTGCTGCTCGGTGCGGAAACTCAGGATGCCGATGGTCAGTTCGGGCAGCTCCCACCAGGCCGAGAACACGTCCAGGCTGCGGAGTTTGGGTTCGATCTCCGGCAGCGCCTCGGCCCCGGGCGCGGGCGCCCGCGCGGCCACGACCACGAACGGGCCGGTCGCTGGCAGGCGCAGGTAGTCCGCGGCCTCCCATACGCTCCATCGCTCGAACAGCCGTCCGTGCAGCAGCGCGTCCATGAGCGCGCTGCGCGTGTCGGTGTCGCGCTCGATCCGCCGGGTCTGCTCGCGGCGATAGCCGGACGCCGCGGCATCGGTATAGAGCCCTTGCGCGGCAATCACTTTCGCGGTCAGCGAGCGCATCGTCTCACCGTCGGCGCCCGTCGCGGCGCCCAGCAGCGCCTCCCAGAGGCGGTAGAATCCGATCCGGTACGCCTCGAGCACCGCGGCCAGTGGAATGTCCTCGCGGGCGCGCTCGGCACCCACCGCGGCGGCCGGGTCGATGTCGAAATCCACGCCCGTGATCAGCCCGTCGAGCACAACGCGCAGGTGCTCGGTGACCACCGCGACCAGCACGTCGAACGGCACCACCGCCGACGTGCCGTAGTAGACCACCTCTTTGCCGATCGCCCGAGCCAGCTCCACGGCCAGCTGATCGACGCGACCGCCAAGGGTCCGCGCCGCCGCTGCGATATCGTGTCCGCTGTTGTCCATGAGAGCACGGTAGGACGGTGACGGGCGGCTGCCATTGTCTCGAGGAGACGAAAAGTCGGCGCCTCATTGTCGCCGAAAGGGCACGTCAGGACGGATCCGGGCGCAACACCACCGGACCGTACCAATGACACACCAGCAGCGCGAGCTCGACGTCGAGCCGATCCTGCGCGATCGGCCGCCCGCGCCGGGCGACCGCGCGCCCGACCCGGTACTTCACGGAGTTGAAATGCAGATCCAGTTCCTCCGCGGCCGCCTTGTAGCTCGATCCGGTGCGCAGAAACACCCGCAGCGTCTCGCGCAGGCGCGCGTCGTTGTCGGTGTCGCGGGCCAGCTCGCCCAGCGTCTCGCCCACCCATTCGCGGGTCTCGGCGAGATCGTCGCCCAGCAGCGCGGCCGCGGCCAAGCCCGGATCCGACGCGGCCACAACGGGATTCGCCATGCCCCCGGCCGCCGCCACGGCCTGCGCCTGCCCGGCCTGCCGGTGCGAGCGGCGAAAGCCCGCGACCCCGGATCCGGCCCGGCCGATCGCGATCCCGGGCGCGGCGGGCGATGACGCGGCGCGGGCCCGCAGCACCGGCGCCGGATCGGGCGGCGCCGCGCGATAGGGCAGCCACGCCCACGCGCAGGCCGGATCGGCGGCGACGAACAGCGGATTCGCGTCGGTGGCCAGCTCCTGGGCCAGCTCGCGGACGAACTGCTGCAGCCGGGGAATCTCACCGTCCCCGGCGTCGGAATACCACAGCACCAGCGCGATGTGGTGCCAGCGCAGCGGATACCGGATCACGGTGGAGGTCTCGTCGGCGTCCACGGCCTTGCGGGTAGTCAGCAGTTCGCGCACGCGCAGCGCGCGCAGGCTGTTGCGGGTCTCCAGCCACCGTTCCCGCTCGTCGTCGTAGATGACCACGACCTGCTCGGTGATGCGGTCGATGTACTCGAACACGATCGCGGTGATCCGCTCGATCGCGGAGATCCGATCACCGGGCGGAATCGCCATCTCGTGCAATTCGGCGAACACCATCTCGGTGAGCCGGCGCTGCCCCAGCCGATAGGCCCGCACCAGCGCGTGTACCGGAACACCCTGCTGGGCAAGGCGTCTGGCGTACTCGACGGCCGCCGCGGGCGCCTGGATGCGCTCGACGGGCAGGTCGTGGCGCAGCGCGTGCAACAGGGTGTCGACATTGGCCTCGACGCTCGCGCCCAGGAGTTCGGCGGTGCGCGCGTCGCCGCGCAGATCGATGATGTCGTCTTCCAGGGCGGCCTGGATGGCCGCGCTGACCTGCGTCACCCTGGCATTCATCCGGGCAGCGATCGCCTCGATGTAGCGGCCCACCGCGACGTCGCCGTCGCGCCGCGCAACCGTCATACCCCCACGGTAGTGCCGGTAACCCGCGACGGCGGGCCGTTTGCCTTGTTCTCCGGCGACAAGTACCGGGCCGAAGTTCGTTCACGCGCGACGGTGGCTCGCGGACCGGTGATTTCTACGGTGTTCGCCATCACTTTTTCACCCGGCAAAGGACCTCCCCGATGAATCTTCCCTCGTTACCGGACCGCAGGGCCGCCCGCGATCCGCACGCCCCCGCCCTCGCCGACGACCGCGTCGACCTCGACAACGCCGGATTCCACACGGCCGTGGGACGGGCCGCTGCGACGCTGCGCGGTGCGGGCATCGGGACCGGCGACGTGGTGGCGGTCCTGCTGCCCAACACCGCGGACCTGGTGGTAGCGCTCTTCGCCGCCTGGCGCCTGGGTGCGGGCGTCACACCGGTGAATCCCTCGCTCACCACCGACGAGATCGCCTATCAGGCGAACGACGCGGGCGCGAAGATGCTGATCACCGACCGGCCGTTCGACGGGCAGGTGGGCGCGGTGCTGCCGGTGGACCGGTTGCGCTCCGGACCTCTCGAGGCGGGCGAAGACCCTGTGCCGGTGCAAACCGATGCGCTGGCGCTGCTGATCTACACCAGCGGAACCACCGGGCGGCCCAAAGGCGTGATGCTCGATCACGCCAACTTGATCGCCATGTGCGGCATGATCATCGCCGCGCTGGAGCTGACCGAGGCGGACCACAGCCTGCTGATACTGCCGCTGTTCCACGTCAACGGAATCGTGGTCGGGGTGCTCTCGCCGCTGCTGACGGGTGGGCGCACTACGGTGGCGGGGCGGTTCGAGGCGGCCGGATTCTTCCCGCGGATCGAGAAGGCCCGCGCCACCTACTTTTCCGCGGTCCCGACCATCTACCGGATGCTCGCCGATCTGCCCGCGACGGTGCGCCCGGATACGTCATCGGTGCGCTTCGCAATCTGCGGCGCCGCCCCCGCAAGTGTGGGCCTGCTCGCCGAATTCGAAGGACGCTACGGCATTCCGGTCATCGAGGGTTACGGATTGTCCGAGAGCACCTGCGCCAGCACCATCAATCCCCTTGCCGGAGAACGGAAACCGGGCACGGTCGGGCTGCCGCTGCCCGGTCAGCGCATCCGCATCCTGGCCGACGACGGCTCCGAGGCCGTCCCGGGTGAGAGCGGCGAAGTGCTGGTCTCGGGCCCGAACATCATGCGCGGCTACCTCAATCGGCCCGAGGAGACCGCCGCGACCGTCGCGGACGGGTGGCTGCACACCGGCGATATCGGACGCCTCGACGCGGAGGGCTACCTGACCCTGGTGGACCGGGCCAAGGACATGATCATCCGCGGCGGGGAGAACATCTACCCCAAGGAGATCGAAACCGTCGTCTACCAGCTGCCCGAGGTCGCCGAGGCCGCGGTGATCGGGCGGCCCGATCCCGTCTACGGCGAGCAGCCGATCCTGTTCGTCGCCCTCACCGCCGATTCGGCGCTGGACGCCGACGCGATCCGCGACCACGCCCGGACCGGATTGGCGAAATACAAACTGCCGGTGTCGATCCGGGTTCTCGATCAGCTACCCAAGAACGCCGTCGGCAAGATCGACAAGCCCGCGCTGCGGCTGCTCGATGCCGAAACACGTTGATTCCCAGCACTATCGATAGAGAAGGAGAAAATACCATGGGCTTCACGAAACCCGATCTGCCCGCGGTCGAACCGGAGACCTTCCTGCGGCTGCCGCTCATGGAGCGAATGCGGATCCTGGCCACCCACTGGGTCGAACACGGCTTCGGCTCCCCGCGCATGGTGCACACGATCTACATCCTGAAACTGATTGTGCTGTACGCCCTCGGCGGCGCGGTCGTCGCGACGACCACCTCGCACCTGCCCGCCTTCTGGCACGTGACCCAGTGGTGGAACCAGCCGATCGTCTATCAGAAGGCGATCCTGTGGACGGTGCTGCTGGAGAGCATCGGCATCGCCGGATCGTGGGGACCGCTGGCGGGCAAGGTGAAACCGATGACCGGCGGCATCCTGTTCTGGGCGCGGCCCGGCACCATCCGGCTGCGGCCCTGGAAGTGGGTGCCGCTCACCGCGGGCGATCGGCGCACCTGGTTCGACATCACGCTGTATGCCGCGTTGCTGGTGAGCGTCGCTGTTGCGCTGTTCTCCCCTGGCGTGCACAGTGATTCGCTGTCATCCGCGGTCCCGGGCAACACCTCCGGGCTGGTGAATCCGGCGCTGCTGATCGCACCGATCGTGCTGCTGATCCTGAACGGCGTGCGGGACAAGACGATATTCCTCGGCGCGCGCGGCGAGCAGTATCTGCCCGCGCTGTTCTTCTCCGCCGCACTGCCTTTCATCGACATGATCATCGCGCTGAAGCTGCTCATCGTCGTGGTGTGGGTGGGCGCGGGGGTGTCCAAGTTCGGCAAGCACTTCTCGCTCGTGGTGCCGCCCATGGTCAGCAACAGCCCCTCGGTGCCCTTCACCTTGCTCAAGCGCGCACACTACCGCGATTTCCCGCGGGATCTGCGCCCGTCCCGGATCGCGGACCTGATGGCGCACGCCGGCGGCACCACCGTAGAGATCATCGTTCCGCTGGCGCTGCTGTTCTCGCGCAATCACTGGCTCACGGTGCTGGCGGTGGCCGTGATGGTGGTGTTCCACCTGTTCATCGTGTCCACCTTCCCGCTGGCGGTGCCGCTGGAGTGGAACGTGCTGTTCGCCTACGCCTCGATGTTCCTGTTCCTGGGATTCCCGAATCAGGGCGGCTACGGACTGTTCGACATCTCCTCGCCGTGGCTTGCGCTGGTGCTGATCGCCGGACTGCTGTTCTTCCCGATCCTGGGCAACTTCCGTCCGGACAAGGTCTCGTTCCTGCCGTCCATGCGCCAGTACGCGGGAAACTGGGCCTCGGCGGTCTGGGCTTTCGCGCCCGGTGCGGAGGGCAAACTGGATAGGGTGACACGCACCGCGAGAAACCAGGTCGACCAGTTCGTCGAATTCGGTTACGAACCGCAGTGGGCCGAGATCACGATGCAGCAGGTCATCGCCTGGCGCACGATGCACAGCCAGGGCCGCGGACTGTTCTCGGTGCTGCTGAAGAACCTGCCCGATATCGACACCCGCACCGTGCGCGAGGGCGAATTCCTGTGCAATTCGCTGATCGGTTTCAACTTCGGCGACGGTCATCTGCACGACGCGAGCTTCATCGCCGCCGTGCAGCGCGAGGCCCGCTTCGAACCGGGCGAGGCGGTGGTGGTCTGGGTCGAATCGCAGGCGTGGGGCAGCCGGGTGCAGCACTATCAGGTCATCGACGCGGCGCTGGGCGTCGTCGAGCGCGGCACCTGGTCGGTCGCCGATGCCGTGGACGCGCAGCCCTGGCTGCCGGACGGCCCGATCCCCCTGGCCGTCACGTGGACCGCGCCAGACGGCGCACCCGTCGCCCCGGCCGACGCCCGCGACGAGCGGGAACACGGACACGGAGCGCTGGCATGACCACCGCGACCGTCGTCGGCGGCGGGCCCAACGGACTCGCCGCCGCCGTGGCCCTGGCCCGGGCGGGCGTCCGGGTCACGGTCCTCGAGGCCGACACCGAGATCGGCGGCGGTACCCGCACGGTCGAGGGCATCGTGCCCGGGCTGTTGCACGACCGGTGTGCGGCAACCCATCCGATGGCCGTGGGCTCCCCCTTCCTGGCCGGGCTCGACCTCGAGCGGTACGGATTGTCCTGGCGCACACCGGACATAGACTGCGTCCACCCGCTGGAGGATGGGCGCGCCGGGGTGCTGCACCGCTCGGTCGAACGCACCGCGGCCGGGCTGGGTCGCGATGGGGATCGCTGGAAGCTGTTGTTCGGCAGACCCTCCGAGCGTTACGACGCCCTGGCCGAGGACATCCTGTATCCGCTGCTGCATCTGCCCCGGCACCCGCTGACCCTGGCGCGTTTCGGCGCACCCACGCCCCTGCCCGCCTCCGCGCTGGCCCGCACCTTCCGCACGCCGGAGGCGCGGGCCCTGTTCGGAGGCGTTGCGGCCCATGCCTTCCGGCCGCTGCACCTGCCGATGACCTCGGCGATCGGCATGGGCATTCTGACCGCGGGGCATCGGCACGGGTGGCCCGTCGCCGCCGGCGGTTCGCACGCGATCACCCTGGCACTCGCGGCATTGCTGGCGGACCTGGGCGGCAAGATCGAGACCGGCGTCCGGGTGAGCACCCACACTCAGCTGCCGACCGCGGACATCACCATGCTCGACCTGGCTCCCGAAGCGGTCGCCGAGCTCCTCCGCGACCGTCTTCCGGCCCGAATCGCCCACGCCTACCGGAACTTCCGGCGCGGTCCGGGGGCATTCAAAGTCGATTTCGCGGTGGCCGAGGGGGTCCCGTGGACCAATCCGGAGGCCCGCCGCGCCGGAACCGTCCACCTCGGCGGGCCGTACGCCGAAATCGCCGCCGCCGAGCGCGACACCCACGCCGGGCGCCTGCCGGAGCGCCCCTTCGTGCTGATCGGCCAGCAGTACCTGGCCGATCCGCAGCGCTCGGTGGGCGATATTCACCCGGTGTGGGCCTATGCCCATGTCCCGCACGGGTATACGGGCGACGCCACGGAGGCGATCATCGCCCGGATCGAACAGTTCGCCCCCGGATTCCGGGATCGCGTCATCGGCAGGTCGGTCCGCACCACAACCGAGCTCGCGGCCTACAACCCCAACTTCACCGGCGGCGACATCATGACCGGCTCCAAGGACATCCGGCAGCTGGTCTTCGGTCCACGCATTACCTTGTCTCCCTATACAATAGGGGTGCCCGGTATGTACATCTGCTCCGCCGCCACACCGCCGGGCCCCGGCGCCCACGGCATGTGTGGGGCCAACGCCGCCGACCGGGCCCTGCGCGACCTCGGACGATGACCGGGGCCCAACGCGGCAGCGCCAACGCCACCGACCGGGCCCCCGCGCGACCTCACGGGGCCCCGGTGGTGCTCACTCGGAGCGCGGGCGAGCCGGCAGGTCACGCTCCCTGTGCGGCCATGGCAATCGCTACCTGAATCCGCGATTGCAGCTTCAGTTTGGTCAGGATGTTCGAGATGTGCGACTGCACGGTGCGCGGGGACAGGAACATTCGGGTAGCGATGTCTGGATTCGACAGTCCCTGCGCCACCAGGGCGGCGACCTTCTTCTCGGTCGGGGTCAGCGACTGCCAGCCGTTCTTGGGCCGGTTGCGGGGACCACGCCGCCCGCGGCGAATCCCGAACTCCCGCAGGCTCGCCTCGGCCCGGGCGATATCCCATTCGGCGCCGAACCCGGTGTACAGCTCGACCGCGGCGTCCAGCGCGGACCGCGCCTGCACCGTGTGCCCCTCGGCCGCGAGCAGCGTGGCGAGGAACTCGTTGGCCTGGGCCTGATACCAGGGGCGACCGGCCTCCCGGAACGATTCGACGGCACGGGCGACGAGGGCCGAGTCGCCGTCGGCCATCCCGTGACACAGCTCCGTCGTAGCCCGCCGGCTGGGGGTGGAATGGCGCGCCTGCAACGTATCCGCGGCGGCGGCGACCTTGCCGACGACATCCTTGCGCCCGGCCGCGATCGCCATGCGCACCAGATCCGGATACGCGTGATAGACCGTGGCACAGATAACGCCGTCCACCAATTCGTTGCTCGGGCCCAGCAGGGTGTCCATGGCCCGGGCGGGATCACCCTGTGTCTCACAGACCAGCGCCTGCACCCACGGGCGTAGGTGCCGGTAGCCGCGGCCCTCCAGCCGATCGCGGGGAGCGGGCAGCGAGTCCGGGGTGCCGGTGAACGTGCCGCGGTGCACCGCGACCAGAGCCGCGAAACAGTCTGCGGTCGCGGCGAATCCGAAGACGTCCGGCGCCTCCCGGCAGGCGCCCAGATCGACCAGGGTATCGTCCCAGCGGCCCCGCAGGAAGTGTAATCTCGCCAGTTCCAAGCGATTCGAGCCGAGATACGCCCCGGACATGCTCTCGCTGTATCGGACCGCCCGGGTCAGCATCTTTTCCGCGGCCTCGTACCGGTCGAGTTCGGTCAGGCAGATGCCGCTGAGTGAATAGGGCTCGATGTTGGAAAGCCGCCGGCGGCCACTGGATTCGAAACTGCGTACCAGCTGATCGCCGAGTTGCTGCGCCTCGTCCAGGAATCCCTGCTGGAACCGCAACGAGCCCAGTGCGAGCGAGCCCAGCCCCCACGCGACCGGATCCGCGCAGGCATCGCCGATGGTCATCGCCCGGGCCGCCGCGTCCTCCGCAATGTCGAAGCGCTCGAGCAGCACGTAGGACAGGCCACGGAAGCCGTGAAATTGCCCCTGCTGCACCGGGGTGAGACCGGGCACGCCGAGGACGGACTCGGCGACCGCGATGGCGTCGGACAGGTTCCCCCGGGCGAAACACGCATGCGCCAGCAACCAGTGCAGCATGATGTTGTCCGACTGCTGCCGACTCATCACCGTGGATCCCAGCGACAACACGTGCCGTGCGACCGCCTCGGCCCGGGTGGGGTTCCCGCTCCACAGCAGCGCTCTGATCTGCCACAGGCGCAGTTCGTCGTGCAGGGCGGGGTCGAGTCGCGGAGTCTCGATGGCCCGGGCCAGCAGCCCCGCCGCGAGTTCGGGCGCACGCACCGTCAGTCTCTCCACAAAGGCCGTCAGCCATTCCAGGCCGACCGGGTCCAGTGGGCCTTCGCCCGGCAGCAGGTACATCGCGACCCGCTCCACGGGCGCTTCCATCGACATCAACACCCGCGCGGCCCGCGATTGCAGCATCACCCGCGTGGCCGGCGGAAGCTGGTCGGCCAGCACCTGGCGGATCAGGTCGTGCCGGAAGGTCAGCTCCGCGCCGTGCCGCTCCAGGATTCCCGACCCGACCGCCATGCTTATCACGTTCCACACATCGATCAGCGGAGCCTCGAGGAACTCGGCCAGCTCGACGGCCTCGATGCCGTGCCCCAATGCCGCTGCCATCGAAAGGATCTGCCGCGAGCGCGCCGGAAGATGGTCCAGCCTCCGGACGACCACCTCCGTCAGCGATTCCGGCAGGCGAATCTCTCCCGCATCGCCGACCGCGAAAGCCGTTGCGGCCGGGCTTATTTCTCCGCCGTCGAGCATCCCTGCCTGCGACAATCCCGCCACCAGCTCGGTGACGTACAGCGGGTTGCCGCCCGCGCTGGCGACCGCGGCCGACAGCAGTGGCCCGGCGGCCGATCCGAGCGAGCGCTCCACCAGCACGGCCACCTCGGCATCGCCCATCGGTCCGAGTCGCACGAGTTCGGCTCCCCCCGACTCGAATTCGGCGAACAGGGCGGGCAGATTGCGGCCACGCGAGAGCGGCAGGGCCGCGAGCAGAATCAGCAACGGGAGCTCGCGGACGAGCTGCCCCAGCCGTTGCAGCGTCCGCAGACTGGACGAATCGGCCCAGTGCGCATCGTCCAGGATCAACGCGAATGGACCTATGACACAGCGATTCTCGATCATGGCGAGTAGATTCTCGATGATCCCCAGCTCGTGCCCGAGCGTCAGCGTGTCGGCGAGGGTCTCCCGCTCGACCGGCGCCCGGCCGGATCGCGGCGAGGAGGTCGCTTCGAGCGTGGCCCGCAGTGCCGCCATCGCCCCGAACGGGACCCGTTGCGCGAGCTCCTTGGCGTCGCTGCGCAGTACCTGCACGCCGCGCACGGACGCCAATCGTGCGGCCGCCGAGAGCATCACGGACTTGCCGATGCCCGGTTCACCCTCGATGAGGACGACCCCGCCCTCCCCCGCGACCACCCTGTCGATCCGCCGTGAGATCCGGTCGAGTTCGTCGCGCCGGCCGATCAATCGCCCCTCCGGACCGTCGTACAGAGGCAATCCTGGTGATGCACCCACACCGACCACCTCTACCGGTCTCTTCGTTGATTCGATGTCGCTGAGTTCCTGCATTGTTGGTGCCGCCTGGGAATCCGAGGGGGTCGAGTGCTGTCGTACGTGGATGAGATCCGTTGTCCCATGGCACGCTGGCCAGTCTCGCCCTCCTCCTGGGTCGAGTTGACGCTCGGCAAATCTCATGCAACATCGGAACCGTGCCCCACAACGACCGCGTATCAACCGCAATCGGTTGCGCTGCAATAGCTTCGCAGGGTAGAAACGCGGCCGGATCGGATCGCCCGACGTACACTGATTTACCAGTAGGTCAAATTCTTACCAGTACCCGCCCGATAGTCAAGAGGTAGAAGCACATGGCACCACGCACCTCGTCACACATCCTCGATGTCGCGGAGCAACTGGTGCAGAGCCGCGGGTTCAACGGGTTCAGCTATGCCGACATCGCCGCAGCCCTGTCGATCTCCAAACCCGCTCTGTACTACCACTTTCCGAGCAAGGCGGAGCTGGGACTGGCACTGGTGCAGCGATACGAGCAACGGTTCTTCGAGGCGCTGGCGGCGGTCGACGGCGCGGACGCCCCGGCCCGGCTCGAGCGCTACGCGAGCCTGTACGCGGGCGTCCTGCGCGAGCAGCGAATGTGCCTGTGCGGCATGCTCGCCGCCGAGTACAGCACACTGTCGGCGGCGATGCAGGCATCGGTTGCCCACTTCTTCGAGCGCAACGTCGAATGGCTGTCGGATGCCCTGGCGCAGGGCCTGCGGGAGGGAACGCTGGCCTTCGCCGGCTCTCCGAATGAAAAGGCACATATGATCATCAGCTGCCTGGAGGGCGCCCTGCTGGTGGCCCGGCTCTACGTCGATGTCGACATGTTCCAGACGACGGCGGCGAGCCTGCTTTCGGGGCTCGCGGCCGCCCCGGTCGGCGAAATCGCCGACACCGCCAGCTGATTCCGCTCTCGCCGGAGGCCGTACCGGCCCCGGCGACCATGTATTCGACTGTGCGACAACGACTGCAGTTGATACGCATACTGGCGCCCTCGTTCGGTGAAGCTACCTGGACGCTCGTCCGCCGCATGAGCGATGCAGCGCTCGCACCGGATGTAGCGAGCGTGCCATCGGCTCAGCGACGAGTTGTCGCACATGAGTCATACGTGAACCCTATGAGGAATACTCCACGATGACTGGTGTCGCTTCGGACAGATTCGGTACTGTTTACGACATGGAGGCTGCGGTATTCGTATTCGATCGCGTGGCCGATTTCGGACTCGCATCGGTGGTCGAGGCCCTCAATATGGCCAATGCCCTGCTGCCCGAGCTGGAATCGCCGCCCGCACCCTGGCGCGTGCACATCGTGTCGCTCGGCGCCAGCGTCCGGTCGGCCCACGGTCACCTCATACCGACTACTCCCCTGGACGATCTCCGCGAGGAGATCGATGTAATGATCGTGCCCGCGATCGGCGTACTCGACATCCAGGAGTTGGTGGATCTAGTTTCCAACTCCTCGAACCACCCCCTGCTGGAACGAATTTCGGCAGCACACCGCCAGGGGACCCACATGGCGGCGGCCTGCACCGGAACATTCTTCCTGGCCGAAGCCGGAGTGCTGGACGACCTGGAGGCGACCACCAGCTGGTGGCTGGGCCCTACCTTCCGCCGCCGATACCCGAAAATCCAGGTCCACGAGGGCCGCACCCTGTGCCGCGCCACCGGCGCGACCACCGCCGGCGCGTCCCTGTCCCACCTGGACCTGGCTCTGTCCCTGATCAGGTCGACCAGCCCGGCCCTGGCCGAACTCGTCGCCCGCTACCTGGCGATCGGCGACCGCGGACCCCAGATCGAATTCTCCATCCCGGAGGTCGTCGCCCGCGGCAACTCGCTGGTCGCGTCCTTCGAGCGCTGGGTGCGCGAACGCATCGACGATCAGTTCGCCATCGCCGACGCCGCCCGCGCCCTCGGCGTCACCACCCGCAGCTTGCAGCGCGCAACCCAGACCGAATTGGGCATGTCCCCCAGGGATTTCGTCGACGAGATCCGCCTCGAGCGCGCGACGCGGCTCCTGCGCACGACCCCGCTGTCCGTGGACGCAGTCGCCGCGAAGGTCGGTTATCTCAATGCCGGGACGCTGCGGTCGCTGTTCCGGCGACGGCGTGGGAGGACGATTGCCGAGGTGCGGGGGGTGGGCGCCGCATGGAGAACGGCGTCGGTATCGGGACCGTGAGATGTCGACCTTGGTGCCGGCTCGGTGCGGAGGTCGAGTCGCGGAACATCGTCGCAGTTCATTGCCTCGGGATACCCAGTAGCGGAAGCTCGAGGTGACGGTTGCCGTCCCTGGAGTTCCATGCCTGGTAGACGAGATCACCGGGCGCGGTGACCAAAGCGGCATCACGAAGACCTATTACGACCATCGTCGCCAGCTCGCGGTAGCTCGCCGAGGTGAGCGGCCATGGTAATTCGATCCACCAGTTGGGGTCTTCGTACTCGTCCGGGATCTGCCAGCCGGCGGTAATAGCACGCTGATTTCCCGGTGTCCCGAGCCCAGCGGCGGGGTCCAATTGCCCGGCCGCGCCCAGCTCGGCTCGTAACATGTCCTCCGTCTGCGCGAACTGCGCGAGCCCGGAGTGCGGGGCGGAAGATGTGGTCTCGATGATGACAAGCGCTCCCGCCGGGAGCATCGTCAGTTCCGCGGCCAGCCCCGCGGCGAACTCGTCCCAATCGGTCACAGCACGTCCCGCTCATCCAGTTCGGTCGCCACGTCCTGGGATGCCAGCTCCTCGTTGGTGAGCAGGAACAACTTCACGCACACCGTCAGATCCATCAGGCGGAGCGTGGTTTCCGTTCCAGCCCAACGAATCTCGGCTGACTCGCCGGGTATTTTGCTGGTGGGCGCGCCGATCGCGGCGGTGATCGCCGCTGCCGTCGCGACGAACGCGTCACGAATCAGCGCAGGACCCACCCTGCCCTCACCGACATGATCGGTAAGCAGGACCTCGATTTCATCAACGTACCCCGAGTGGCCGGAGATCTGGCCGCCGGCCAAGCCGATTCCGGTGTCGAGCAGGACCGAATCGGGCTGCGACAGGAGTGTGGTCCAGCCGAATGCGGCCGCCAGCTGCGGCGTGCCGGCCATCAGCAAAGGCCGCTTCAAGGCCGCCAACCTGACCGCCAGCTCGCTGACGTCGGTGTCCGTCATCACACGCAACTCCGTCATACGATCACCCTAATCGCTGCAATTGGCGCTCGAGCGTGTCCCTCACCTTCCCGAGGGTTCGTGCACGCTTCGATTCCAATGCATCCCGTACCGCGCGGGCACGATCCTCGCCCAAACCCATGGATTCGACAGCACGATCCTCCAAATTCCGCTCGTGTTCGATTACTCGCTGCACGGCGTCGAACGCCTTTCGCACGTCCGCAATCTCCGGCGGCCTTCCTTCCGATATATCCCGCTCGAACTTCCGGCTCAATTCCGCGTGGTAATGGGAGAAGCGGGCCCTGTCTTTCAACGGAACGTCCCGTGCCTCGAGGGCTTGCGCGACGGCGTCGTCGACGAGCCGCTGCCCGGCGACATCTTGGTTCGCGAGTTCGACTGCGGATGTCCGCACTTTTTCGATGCCACCGATATTTTGAATCGATAGGGGGACACCATCACGCTCGAGATCGAATGGGGTGATGGTTGTAAATCCGTTGATATCCGTATGCGCCAGCTCGGCTTGGAACGCAAGGGTGCCGTCGTGGAACACGCGTAACAGCTCATCCTTGGCCCACAGCAGCCGCTGCGCCGCCGGGCTGCTCGGATCGATGCCGCGCCGGCGCATATCCTCGGGCGTCTCCCTCAGGACCCTGGCGAGATTCTTCTCGAGCGCCAGGGTCCGGCTCTGGTACTCCGGCGAGCCCTGCTCCGCTCCGCCCGCGGGCGTGTCCGCCTTGCCCAAGCTCGATCCGACACCCTTGTTCTCAATGGTTTTGAAAATCGGAGGCTCGCCGTCCCGCGCCGGCATGAAAAGCGGAACATCGAAGCTGTCGTTCCCATCCCATACCTCGTCGATCGGGTGCATAATCACAGCATCCGGATGTTCAGCAGGATCGTTCGCGTAGGCGAATCCGGGAATGTCTCCGATGCTCTTGGAGGCCTTGACCATGTTCTCGCCGATCTTGTGGTAGCGCCAAGCGATCCCGCGAAGTTCGCGTAGCCGGGCGAGCTTCTCCAGTTTTTCCCTTTCGTCCAGACTGCTTTCACGCACCGCAGTCTGGCGCTCTGCAATAACCTTCGGCACTTTATCGCCGGTCAGCTTGTTGATATCTTCGATATCGAACTCGGCCATCAGGGTTTTCGCCCGGACCCCGATCGGATCACGAAGACTCTGTTGCATCTGACGCACCAAGGTCTTGGCAGTAAGTTTATTTTGTTCGGCCTCATCGGAGATTCTATACGGACTCGATTCACCTTTCTGCGCCTTATATACTATGCCTTTACTGGAGAGATGATCGTTCAGGAAGGGATTTTCTCTGCGACTGCTATCGCGCAGGTTGAATCCTTTGTCACGCCAGGACTTCTCCGGGTCGGTGATGTGATGCAACCGCCGGTCGCCACGAGTCCGGTAGGTATCGGGCCTGTCGCCCTGCACGTGGAGTAATCCGTCCTGGCCGCGGTACAAACCGTTCGGGGGCGGCTGGTTGTCGTGTTCGGGCACAGCGGGTATCGGAGCGCCCGAGTGGGACAGTTCCGCACCCGGAACCCGGTAGAGCTCGTCGGCCGGTTGCGCCGGGTCGCCAGGATCGACGGCCCCCTCGCCGGTGAGATCGAGGTGCCAGTGGTCCGGAACGCCGTCCATGGTTCCCGGCCTGCCGCCGGTGATGTAGACCAGCATCTTGCCGTCCCTGGGCGTCCACATCGGGGCGCCGTCGGTCTCGAGTTCCGCTCTTCCTGGAAGGAAGAACGGGCTGACCGCAACCTTCCGACGGTACAACTCGAACGGCCCGAAACTGGCCAGCGCCGCCGTCGGATCGACCGGATGGCCGAGTTCCTCGGACAGCATCCGCGTCCACGGCAGAATGGATTTCTCCGACACCTCCATCATGTATTTCGTGCGCGCTATCCCGGCATGCACCATTCGCTCGGTCGGCTCCGAATGCGCGGCGCTGTCGGCAATGGTGTGCGAGGGCCGCACGACCGGATCCCCATATTCGAACGAGTCCACGAACGCGGGTGCGTTCTGCGGTGCGACACCCACGACGTCGATGGCTTGCCCGGAAAGCGACTCCACGATGGTGCCGGCGAACGATCCATTGCCCACCGGAACGAAGACGGTTCCGAATTCGTCGGGGTGATCGATGATGTGCTGATTCAGGTGGTAGTGCATGGCGGCCTGCTGGGAGGCCGCCTCCTGGTCGACGATCAATCCGTCGTTGTCGTAGGCCCACACGTTCTCGACATACTCATGGCATTTGCTGTAGTCCGAGCCGACCTGCTTCACCTCGACGCCCAGGTCCTCGAGGGCCTTCACCTTGACAGGGTTCGCGGTCTCGGGCGTGAAGATGATGATCCGGCGGCCCATCTCCCTCGCCTTCAGAGCCAGGGAGTAACCGTAATTGCCGGTGGTGATCGCGACAATCGGAATATTCTCGTCCGTCTCGCCGAACTCCAAAATCTGCCGGACCATCTCATCCTTGACCGAATGGCCCGGTTCCGACAGATTCCCCAGCAGATATCGAACCTCGATTGTGCGCCCGAACACCTCGTAGGTCTTGTCCACGTACGGAAGCGGTTCCGGGTTGGTCGCGTGAATCTTCAGGTGCCAGTCCAGCAGTGTCGCCGTGTCATAGTCGCCGAAGTCGAGGAACTTCGCCTTGCGTTCGCGCGGTGCGGCCGAACCGTCGATCGCCGGTATAGCCATGGGATCGTCGTGCGGTGGGGGCGCGGGCCGGTCGGCGGCCTCGCGTTGGGCGAACCGCCGCTGTTCCAGGTCCAGTTCCTCGAGCATCCGGCTGCGCGTCATCTGGACGGTCCCGGAATATTGCGGTGGATCGCCGACACCACGGTCGCCGCCCCCGTACCTGAGGTAGACGAGCATCGTGCGGCCCTGCCCTGGACCGTGCATGACCACGTCCACCCGGTCCGCAAACATATTCAGTGACCGCACCACACCCGGCAGAACGGACTCGTCGTCGCTGTCATCGTGATAGTGGAGCAACACCGAGGGATGCAAGTCGCCGATGATCCGGGCCTCGATCGACGCCGCCTGCTGGGGCCAAGCGCGGGCTTCGTCGTCGTACGCCAGATGGTCCACCAGCTTTTCGCCGACGAACGTTGCGTCCATTATTTCGCTGACCCCGGCACGCCCCTCCAGTTCCTCGCGCAGGTATGTCTTGACGGCGTGGTGCTGGTCCAGCCTCGTGCCCAGTGACGCATCGATCCGTAACCGGTTTCGACCGTCGACCTCATCGACGTTCTCCCGGAGGTCGACCTGTCGGATGCGCAGGGGGTCGAGCCGCTCGAGGGTAAGGCGGGTGAGCAGCAGGCCTCTGAGCCTGTTCGCCTGTTCGGTGGCGAGACCACGAGAGGTCAGCTCGGCAAGGGTCCGTTCCGGGTCGGCCATGACGTCCGCGCGCAGGCTGTGAAATCCGATGTCGGGCCAGGTCTGCCACGCCGCGCGCAAGTCCCTGTCGATCAGCAGATCGGTCCCGCGGATCAGACCCCCGCCGTTGTTGCTCAGTTCCTCGAGCGGGCGGTATTCGTCCGCAGGCAATCTCCCCACAGGAACCAGCACCCTCGCATCCGCGGGGATCGGCTCATCGGCGCCGATCGCCACGAGCAGGTGCATCCGAAGGGTGTGCCGCGCCAGCCGGGCGATCTCGATAAAGGTGCTGTCGATAGCCACCGTCGCCAGGCCCTGCGGTGCGTCCGACAGCTGCAGACGGTCGAGCAGACTCGTCCACTGTGACAGGACGTCTTCCTGTTTGGCTGCGAGGGCCGCGGCAAACCCCGTCGGCGACAAGGCATCCGGATCGCCCAGCCCGACGGCCCTCGACAGTCCCCATAGCGCACTGTTCCGCGTGCCGTCCGGCCAGCGGTAGAGCTCGCCGGCGGGAATCGAGTTCGAATCGGGCGCGCACAGCCGCTCGAACGCCAGTCGGCGCGAGACCGACGATCGCAGCCGGTCGACTTCGGCCGGTGGCGCGGTGCCCTCGAGTTCACGGACGACACCAGCCAAGCGGGCCGGAGTCTCGGTATCCACACTGGGCAGCGTGACGACTCCCGTGCGCTGGATGGCGGTCTCGAGATCCGTTCGGAGGAACGCACGCGCCGCGGACCGGAGGGCCGGAAGGAGTTCCGGGTGGTCCATCACCGCGAAGCCGGGATCCGCCAGATGCTCGGTTCCGGGCGGAATCGTGCCGCCCTCCAACAGTTCACGGAGCATCCGCAACCGCAGGCTGTCGCACGCGCGGTTCAGCAACGCCGAGCGCAACTCGGGCGTCAGCCCCGCATCGGTCAGCAGCTCCGGCTCGTCGGCCGCATCCAGCCGCCCCAGCAGTTCGTGCCAGTCCGCGCGGTCGATCCGCTCCTGGCCGGAGAGCACTCGGTCAACCGCGGCCGCGTCGCCGGGATCGAACTCGAGCCCCAGCCGTGCCATCAACTCACGCACCGGCTGGCCATCCGGTGGGGGCGGATCGTGGTGTACGGTCGGCGGCTGGCCCCCACCACCCTCGGCATCGGTGCTCTCCTCGCCTCCCGCTCGGTCCCCCTCACCAGGAGACTCGCGCGGGCGGCCGATGCCCACCCGGTTCGCATCACCCAGTTGACGGATCGCGTCCTGGGCCATCCTGTCACGCTCGCCATCGTCGATCGGATCGACCGGACGTCCGTCAGGACCGAACAGGATCGCCTTGACCGGCGCGTCCCCCGGCCGAGGCGATCGTCCGGTGAACTCCTCGACGGCACCGAGATCCCGGACCACAATCCTGTTGCCCTCGTTGACCATCAAGAACGCATGACCCCCCACCCCGTCGGCGTCCCTGCTCGAGAACATCTCGACAACCAGAGCCGCCGCACCGCGTTTGACACCCCGCGCCTGCTCCTCGGGCGTCCCCAGCAGCTCGGCGGCGACGTCCCCACGACCTCCGACGAAGTCCCCAAACTTGCCACCGGCGCACGCTGCGATCTCCCCTTCCGACATCCCCTCCAAACCGACCAGCCGCGAGGGCAGCCGGATGCCCGAGATCCTCCCGAACATCCCCAGCAGATCGCGCAACGCCTGCACCGCGCATTGACCGCCGCGGCCGGCACCGGCGACCGATCCCTCCGCGGGATGCACCCCGGAACCGGAATTATGATCTGCCACTGGATCATTCGTTCGAGTACCGTCGCCGTGCAGGTGTGCCGAACCGCTTGCTGACCGCCGTCCCCGACCCGAATCCACCTGCGCAGCACTGGGATCCATCCCACTAGGCCGTCCGCGACCCGAATCCGACTGCGCGGTGCGGGGATCCGTCCCATCCGGCCGCGCATGCGCGTGCGGTCCGGTGTGACCGGCAGTGCCATCCCCGGTGACCCGCGTCGATCGCCGTGAGGACTCGGCGGCTGCCCCGCCTTCCCCAGTACGGCCGTGGTTGTCCCCGGCACTCTGGCCCGGGCGCTGCGGCTGCGGCGTCGATTCCTGGGGTTCCGGGACATGCGGTAGCTCATCGAAATTCGCCAGCACCGATCCCTGCTGCGCCCGGGCATCCTCGAGTCGCTGATCGATCCCGGCGTGCAGGTCGGCGAGTTCGCGGCCCTGTTCGCCGACCTGAGCCAGCTCATCCTCCAGGCGTGTGACCTCGCCCTGAGCGCGCAGGTGTGCCTCTTCGGTGAGCACGGCCGGCTCCGGGACGTGGGGGCCGACCGCCCCAGCTGCCTCCTCACGGGCGGCCGCGGCCTCGGTCAGCAGCGCCCTCCGTTGCGCCAGTTCCGATTCCAGCTGGTCCCGCAGTTCCCGCAGCATGCCGCGGGCCCGCTGGCAGTCCAGGACGGCCCCCGCAGGATCTGCGTCGGCCCGCCGTGCCTGCGCGGTCAGGTCCTGAATCTGCCGACGCAGGCTTTCCGCGTCCCCACGCGGCTGTTCCGGCGCCCGCGTCCCCTGCGTCATCGGCTCGCCGGCCTCGGCCGCATTGTCATGGCGCCGCTCCGCGTCGAGCCGGTCCTGCGCTACCTGCAGCTCCCGCTCGCGAGCCTCCACGTGGGCCTGTGCCAGGGCCAGTTCGACCTCCGCGTCCAGCCTCTGGTCCGTGCCGGCCGCATGCTGGGTCCCGGCCTCCCGCAACAGATCTCGCCGCCGGTCCAGATTCCCCTGCTTGTCATCCCGTGCCTCGCGCGCCTCCCGCAGCGCTCTACGGTACGGCGCGAGCCGCTCGTTGGCCGACTCCGCCCGGCCCCCGGAGGTCGACTCGGCCCGGGCGAGCGCATCCCGAATCTCGACGAGATCGTGTTCGGCCGAACGGAATTCGTGAACGGCCCGCTGCAGCTCGTCCACCCGGATGCGTCCGGCGGCGTCGGGCTGCGCCGCCCGCAGCGCGTCGAAGTGGGCCCGGTCCCCACCGAGTGCCACCAGCGGGTCCTCGAGCCCGGCCGCGGCAGCGTCCAGCTCCGCCGAGGCGCGCTCGAGCCGAGCCTGCGCCTCGGGTAGCGCCAAGCGGCTCCGATCGCCCGGCAGGATGGTTTCCATCGGGTCCAGGCCGGTGTGCAACCGTGACGGATTCTCGGCTCCGCGGGTGGCATGGGCCAGGCGCGTCAGGGCCTCGTTGCGCTCGCGGACCGCATCCTCGAGCGCCGTCACGCCCGCCGGGTCGGCGTTCTGGGCTTGCAGCGAATCCACAAGTTCCTGCCACGCGTCACGTGCCAGCGCTGCACGCACATCGTCCGGTTCTTCGCCCACCGCCCGCACGGCCTCGTCGAGCCCCCGACCGGCCTGTTCGAGTTGCTCCTTGGCGTTGGGGCCCTGCGTCCTCTCCGCCGACCGGAAGTCTTCGATCGCCGAGCCGAGGGCCTCGACGCGATCCAGCCCCTCGCGCCCGGTCTGCCGCTCCCGCAACGCGTTCAGCAAGCTCCGGGCCGGATCGTGCGCCAATGCCTCCAGCACGTCCTGTGGGTCGCGCCCCAGCGCTCGAGCGGCCCGGTCCAGCACCACCGAGGCGTCCTCGAGCCGCTGGAGCGCCCGCGGGCCCTCCATCAGCTCCGCCAGATCGGACCGATAGACGATCTCGGCGCGCCAGTCCGTCCTCGGCGGACGGACCGAATCCCAGTCGAAACCCTGGGCCGCGGCGGCTGCGTTCGCGTCGTCCCAGGTTCGGAAGGGGTTGGTCTTGGTGTCGTTGGCCGCGGTGTGCTCGGCCTCTGCCAGGGCGTCGCGCAGCAGGATCACATCCGACATCAGCGGATGACGTAGCCGCGGAATCACGGTGTCGCCCACCGGTTCCACGCTGATCAGCCGGTCGATTGCCTCGGCGACATCGGCGACCTGATCCATTCGCCGAGAGATGAGACGGCCGTCGGGGTCGAGGTGGTCGACCACCCAGTGTGCCTTGACCATCAGGTGATCGAGCACCTGTTGCACCTGTTCGCGGGTCAAATCCAGTGGCGGTGGTGTATCGGTGAACGCCACATAGTCTTGGCGCACATAGTCTTCCCGCATCTCGTCGGCGATACCCTCGGCCACCTGGTTCACCATCTCGTCGGTGATCTCGCCGTTCCGCATGCGGCCCACGAGATCCCGGTAGGCCGAGCCGACGATCTCGTGGACCGCGTCGGGGTCCTCGGTCCGGAACGCCTCGGAGATCCGCTTGAACTGCGACAGTCCGTCGGCGGCCTGGCCACCGAACATCCGGCTGCCGTGCTCGGCGATCGTGAGGCCGCCGAGTTCGCGCAGCCGCGCGCGCTCGGGATCGCGCAGGTGCTTGGGATCGGGGTCGCGCAGCTGGTCGCGCTCGGGATTGCGCAGCTGCGAGCTTCTCGAGCTGTCCAGATAGTCGTCGATGTGCTGTCGCACCTGGTCCGCGTAGCCCGAATCGGTACAGTCCCCAATGAGCAGATGTTTCAGCACCATGCGCATCTGAGCTAGGGACAGCGCGTCATCCTCGCCGAGCGCCTCTCCGGTCAGCCGTTTATACACCGCGACAAGGGATTCGCTCTCCTCGGCGATCTTGTTCGTATGGGCATCGGAGAAGATGCGCCTGAATCGGGACAGGCCATCACTGGGGACGGTCAGGTCGCCTATCGTTTTCACGTTGCGGTACTTCAGATTTCGGAAGTCTTCGTCCCGTCGCCCGGCCAGGAAGGCATCCATCCGACCCGCCTCATCGACTCCACGCCACGGGCGCTGCACGGATTCGGGACGCATCCGTTCGGCGGGAGGCACCTCATCGATCAGCTCCTGGCGAATCCGCTGCACGATGGTGCGCGCGGCCAAGACACGCTCGTTGCGTTTGTGCTGGTCCAGCCCGGCCACGATCTTGTCCGCCAGATGCGGGTCCGCGCGGTACGTTTCGTATCTCTGATCGGTCCACGACAGCATCTGCCACAGATCGGTGATCGGATCGCCGCCTGCGAAACCGCTCCGCATATGCGGGGTCAGAGCATTCACGACCCTATCGATCACCTCGCTCTGTACCGGTCCGGCGGTGTGAGATTCACTCAGGATGCGATCCAGATCGGTCAGTGTCTTGCGGACAGTCTCCGGATCCTCGATGCCGAATGCGGGCGCGAATTCCTCGATCGCGGACTCGAGATTCCCGTGCCTCAGCATGGCGGTGCGGAATTTCGTGACCACCGCGCGGGCGGTACGGGCCCGCAGTTCGTGCAGGACTTCCTCCGGAGAGCGGTTGCGCAGCCGATCGTACAAGCTCCGCACCTCGGCAGGCCATTCCACGCGAGCCGGATGGACCGTATTCTCGTTGTGATGGCGGATCGGGAACATCGGCTGCTCGTACTGCTGTGCTCCGCGATGCCAGGCGTATCCGTCGAGCATTGTGGTGAACGGCGCCTTACGCTTCAGCCAGGGCCGCTCGAATATCTTGTCGCCAATTCCCGGATGGTTCTGGATAAATCTCTGCACTCGCGGAACCTTCAGCACACTGAACAGGTTTCGTATCTGGCGCTGGGCGAAGTTTATCTCGCCGCCGATATGCGGTGAGAACCCTTCTTCGCCAGTGTCGTTGAAGACACTCTTGCCGGCACCGACCACGAACATGTTGGACGGCAACAGATCTTGCGCAACCTTGTCGGGCGGAATGTGCGCGAACAGCAGATCGAGGGAATTGATGTACTGCACCAGCCCGCCCCACCATTGCGGCGCGCCCTCCTCGTACATCTTGTCCTTGTAGTCCGCGAGTTCTTTCGGAGTGGGCCTGGACCGCCGTCCAGCCATATCCGGATCGATCGGATGCCATCGCCCTACACTGTCGCGCCATTCGCCCAGACGCACCGGGGCGCGGTCGCGACCGGGATCCGCTTCGTAGTAGCGGGTGTCGGCGCTGCCCGGCCCGCTCAGCGGCTCGGGGTGTACCCGTTCCGGGCCGGAGACCATCTGCCAGTACTCGACCAGTGGGCGCGCGAGCATGGCGCGTGCGACCCTCGGATCCTGTTCGATCGCCCGCTGCAGTTCGCGGTCGAATTCGGCGCGATCGCCCTCGGTGTCCAGTCGCGGCCCCAGCACGATGATCCGCGGCGGCGCGGGCGGTCCCTCGGCGCCGGGTTCGGGCGAGGGCTCGTCGAGGACGACGACGCGCTCGGTCGTCTTCGTCAGGCCCCTGTCTGACAGTGCCCGGTCCCACCGGCCGGTCAGGCGCGCGGCCTCGTCATCGAGCCGGCCCAGATGATTCTCGATGGGCCGCAACGCATCCGCGATGCGGCCCAGCTCGTCCAGCATGCTCCGCACGTGCGGCTCGGTGCCGTCGGTGCGCGCGGCGGCCCGCGCACGATGCTCGTCCAGCACCTTGCGCAGTGCGGAGGCATCACCGTGCGCCTGCGCATCGGTGACGTCGACACCGTTGCGCCGCAACCGATCGAGCACATCGGCCAGCCGAGCTCGCAGCTCACTGTGGCTGGTCCGCAACTCCTCGCCGTTGCGTTCCAGCTGCTCCAGCATGCGCAGCACGTCCGGACCCGTGCCATCCGTACGCATCGCAGCCGTCCTGCGATGGGCATTCAGGATCGCGCGCAGGGCGTCGGGATCGCCGTCCACCTCCGCATCGGTGATATGGACACCGTTGCGCCGCAACCGATCCAGCAGCATGGTACGGCCCGCATCCGGGTTCTCCAGCAGCTTGACGCGTTCGGCGTCCAGGTGGAGCATCTTCTCGGCCAGCTCCGGAGGATGCGGGATGCCGTCACCGATGCCATGGACGGCCAGGTCCTGCAGTCGTTCCTCGAGTTTGCCCTGCTCCGCCTTGATGTTGTCGATGCTGGTGACCAACTCCATCAACTTGCGGATCTGCAGGCGGCGCTGCGCGATCTCGTTCGGAGAGGTGGCGCGGTGCTCCACCGCGCCGGGAAAGTCGAGGGTTGCCGGAACGACGATTCGGCGCTCCTGCGCCTCGTGCAGCCGCGCCAGGACCGCCTGGTCGTAACCGCTGCCCGTGAGTTCGTGCACGTGGACCTTGTCCGCGAGCTCAGCGAGCTGTTCCTGCGCCGCCTGCTGCCGCTTGCGCAAGTCCGCCCACCTCCGGACGAGGCGATCGTGTTCGGACCGCAGCGACGAGTCCTGCGTCAGCGCCTCGACCTCGCGGTCGAGCGACGCGATCCGCCTGTCGTGCTCGTGTAACGCTGTCCGTGTGTTGATCAGGTCCCGGACGACGGCCCCGCGCTCCCCGTCATCCTGCACGCCGTCCCGTTCCCGAGCTTGCCGCAACGCCTCGCCGAAATCGTCGTCTCCCAGCGCCCGCCAATTTCTGGCACCTGGGAGGTCCAGCTCGACGGCCAGCGCATCGCCCCGGGTGAGCAGGTCGGCGCGCTCTCTCTCCAGCTGCGCGCGCCACACGCGGAGCTCTTCCAGCCGGGCGCGCGCGGGGTCGTTCGCATTCGGATCGTTCGGATCCTGCGTTGTAGCAGCGGAATCGGGGTGTTCCTCGCGCTGCACCGCCAGATGGCCGTGCTCGTCCGGGACGACGCGCAGCACCACCACGCGCGTGCGGTCCCCGGCCAGCGCTCCGATCTCCGGGCTGTGCTCGGCGGCGCGGTCGAGGACATCGTCGGCGGTCTGCGAATCGCCCCAGAGCACCACGGCCACACGACGTCTCGGGCCGTCGATGACGCCGACATCCGGCAGCCCGGGTACCGAGGTCGCACTGACGGTCCGCAACGCGATCTGTTCGGCGATCGCCCGCATGTGGGTGACTGCCGTTGCCTCGTGGTGAGCCGCGGCTTGGTATGCCCGGAAAGCGGCCTCGAGCTCGTCGTATGCCTCCTGCCGGGTGTCGCCCACCACTAGGCGCAGCGTCGGGTCCCGCAGGTTCGCGATCGCCAATTCCCCATGCTGTGGATCGGCCATCTGCGCCCAGTTCACCCCGGCCGTGTGCATCTCACCGCGCGCGCCCGCCGCCGCCTCGAGCTGGTTGACCTCGGCGATGGCGTCCCGCAGCGCACGCTCGGCCTCCACGCGCGGGCGCACCGCCTCGGCAGCGTCCCACTCGGCCTGTCTCAGCAGCTCCGCCCGCCGCCAGTCCAGCTGCGCGCGTGCTGCTTCCAGGTGCCGCTGGTTCGCGTCCTCGATGCGGGCTGCGTCCGTGGGGACTCGGCCCCACTCGTCCCGGGGCACCATGCCCGCCGTACCTCCGCCGGGGCGCAGCGCCCTCGTGGCCTCCCGATCTGCCGGTGGATCACCGTGCAGCACTGCATGAATCAGTGCGGTCAGCGGTTCGAGGACGGCATCGCCGCCGCGGCGGGCTCGCCGTCCCAGGGCCGCGGCGACCTTGCGAGCGCTCGGCCCGACGGCCTGGTTCTCGTGGAGGGTGTGCCTGCCATGGCGGATGCCGGCCTTGTCCTCGTATTTCTCGACCTTGCCACCGACCCGGACCGGACGTTTTCGGATTCGGGCCTCGGGCACCTTCAGCGCGCGCAGCAGACGACTGCGCCCGCGGGCGACCGCAATGCTGTCGCTGTGCGGGCCTTCGGCCATGATCTTCAGCAGAGCGCCTGCAAGCTCGCGCCGCTGCGACCGGGTCAGCCCCGGCCCGGCCAGCACACGGGCCAGGTTCTCGGGCGTGAGCGGGTAATTCCCGACGACTTTCGCGAAGGCCACACGCAATTCTTCCTCCGCGGAGGTAGTACCGGTCTGGGCCGGACCACCGTCGGAGGCTGCCGAATGCTGCTCGGCCCCGGTCGATTCGGAACTCTCCGAACCGTTCGAATCTCCCGAACCCCGCTCGTCGTCGTTTTCCTCGGTGTTCCATTCCTCCTGCCGCCGCATCGCCTCGGCGAGCTGCTGATGGCTGTGCGCCAACCCCTCGGCCATATGCGCCATCCGCCGCAGGAACTCGTCGTCGGGGTTGTCCTGCGCCTCCCTGGCACTTTCGCGCGCCATCCGGGCTGTCCGGTCAGCCTCGGTCTCGGGTCCGGACATCGTCCGCAACAGGTCCGCGTCCAGCAGAGCCTGCTTCTTGTTCCACTCGGCCTGTTTCGCCTTCTCCTGCTTCGCCGGGTCGCCCGGATCCGCGTCTGCCTCCTCCCGTGCCCGCTCGGCGGCCACGACCTTGTCGTGCGCCAACTGCTCGGCCTGGTCGATATCCGCCGCGCGGCGCAACCGAGCCGCCTGCTCGGCTGCCTCCGGCGTCGGATGTTCGGCCGACGACTCCTCTTCGTCGCCACCCCGTGGCCCCTCGCCGTCCGGCGGGTCCTCACCGCCGCCCGGCGGCTCGCGGTTTCGGCCGACGCCCACCCAGTCCGCCGTGCCGACCTGCTCCTGCGCCTCACGAAGCAAGCGCTCCCGGGTCGGCTCATCGATCCGATCGACCGGCACGCCCTCGTGGTCCAGGAAGATCGCCCCGATACTTTCCACATCATCCGACAGGCGGGACAGATCCTCGTGGACCTCCCCCGTCCCCAAGTCTTCGACCGTGATCCGGTCACCTTCACGCCACAGCAGATAGGCGTGACCACCGACCCGGTTTCCGTCACTCCGCCCGTACATGTCCACCACCAGCGCGGCCCCGCCATCGGGCACCCGATCCGCGACATCGGTATGCCTGGTGAACTGCTCCTCCAGCCGCCCGCCTGTCGCCCCCACGAGTTCATCCCGCGACATCCCTTCGACGCCGATCAGACGCGCGGGCAGGCGAATTCCCGAACGCTCGCCGAAACGCAGCAGCAACCTGCGCAGCGCCCGTATCCCGCACTCGGCGTTGTTCGCGGCGTCCCCGGGAGCCCGGCGCTCCGGCGCCTCGATGTGCGACGATCCCGGATCATGTTCTGCCACAGCGTGTCCGGAGCCAGCTCCGGCCGCATCGGCGGAGCCGGGTTCGAGCACACGGTTGAACGGGTCATCGCCGCCGTGGCGGGTGTGCACCTCGAACAGGTCGATCCGCCTACCCGGGAACCGATCCTGCAGCGCCGCGTCGACCATCCGGCGCACATTCAGGAATTCGGGATGATCGGACTGCGGGTGGTGGTAGATGACGGTTGCCGTCGCCTTGCCGTTGTCAAAATCGCGGTACCACGCCGTGACGTCCACCGTGTGACCGTTGCTCTCGACGCGGACTATGGCCGACCGGTTCTCCCCGAACATCGCCTGGCTGATGTCGACGCCCACGGCCAAGCCCAGATCGATGTGGTCAGGCCCGCGCGCCTCGACCGAGCTCAAAACGAGCTCGGGCACTCCGTCGCCGCCGGTAGTCAGGCGGCTGCGCGGGGAAATAGCGGTGACCACGCCGGCCACCGAATCCCCGTTGGGGCCGGGGAGCTCGACCTTCCGCGGCTCGATCCTTCCCGAAACATCCGGCAGCACAGGATCTTTGGACCTTCTCGTCCACGGCATGCCCCATCGACGGCGCTGCGGGCTCCGCGATCCGTCTTCGGACATCGGCGAGGCGGACCTTCTGCCGTTCCGCTCGGGCACGCCACGCCGAGAGTCCCAGTGCGCGTCGGACGAATCATCGTGCGCGCCAGGCGATTGCGCATTCCGCCTGGTCGGGGGCTCATCCGGATCGATCAGCTGTGGGTGTCCCCCGGGGTCAACGGAACCGGTCAACCTGGTACGGCGCGGGCGGATCACAGCGGTCGGTTCATCGGGATCACCCGGATCAGGCGCATGAGATGGATCCACTCGACCGCCCGGATCGGCATGAGCACCGGGACCGCCCGGATCGGCGTGGCCCGCCTGCTGCGGCGAGGGTGTGGCCTGCTGCCGGAACGGTTCCGGATGCTCCGGATCGAGTTCCTGGTCGGAGCGAGCGTGAGCCTCGAGATCGTCGATGCGCCGCATCATCGACTCGTGCCAGTCCGAGCGTCCGAGCCGTTCGAAATCCGGGCGCAGCGCACGCATCATCTCGCGCAACCGCCGGACCTCCGAGACGGTCATCGAATGGCGCTTCGCCGTACCGTCGGGATTGAGGAAGGTACGCGCGTTGTCGTTGAGCGGCCGATTCGACGGGTCGACGCCGAATGCGAGATGGTCGTTGAGCCAGGCGTTCTGGTCGCCGACCCCGACCCGATCCCAAGGGTCCGACAGCACCGCGCCGACCAGCGCGTCGTGTACGTCCAGGGCCGGTGGGTGACTCTCGTTACGGAACAGCCCCAGCAGTTGACCGCCGTCGAAACCGACGCGCGGGGACAGGTAGACCTTGTCGCCGACCGCCACCGCTTCCGGGACGTCCAGGCCGAGCGCGCGCGCCACCCGAGACGAGAGTTCCACGGCAGCAGCGGATTCCGCACTGGCCAACTGCAAGCGAATGACCGGCGTTCCGTCGGCGAGAATTACCTTTTCCACACTGACGAGCCCGTCGACCGCACGGAACACGGTGAGCGGCTGTTCATCCCGGACAGGCCTGCGCAACTGGTCCAGCACGTGCTCGTCGAAGGGCGCCTCGCCTTGGAGCCTGTCCTGCAGCTCCAGATAGATGTCCCGATAGAATTCGCCGTTGTCGAGATGCGACTCGATCACCGGTCGCAGCGCCCGCACCCCCGCCTTGTGGGCAGTCCAATCCAGCGCCGCACGCTCCGAATCCAACATACGCGCGGCGCCTGGGAAACGAACCCGGTGCGCCTCGGTAATCCATGCCTCCGAGCACGCGTCGATATATTCTTGTACCCCCTCTGGCACACGGATATTCAGACCGGCATCGAGACGTTCCATCGCCCAGACGATCTCACTGGCCTGAGCACGCTGGTGCTCCTCCAGCATCGCCCTGATATAGGACTCCGGCGACTGCCCGTCGCGTCGTTCTATAACGCCCTCGGGGCCCAGCACACCCGCCGTGCGCACGTGGGTGGCCGTCTGGACGATCGCGGCCATGTATTCGTCGTCGGACAGACCCGCGTCGAGCACAAGCTGGTTGCTCAGCGCCTCGTACCGCTGCCCGAGCGGATCGTCCGTGTGCGATATCCGTACACCGCGCATGGTGTCGACGGCCTGCTGGCCGAGCGGAGTCCGCTCCAGTTGCCGGACAATTTCTGTCCATCGTTTCTCCGCAGCCCGGTCGGCCCAGCCGAATTGCTCGACCCGCTGCTCCGACTCGACGGCGTCGTCGGCGTACCGGATGTCGGGGTACTGGTCGGTCGCGCGGCAGATCACCGTGCCGTCGGGGGCCACCTCGACGGTCTCTCGAACCACCCGGTCCGGGGGCAGACCCGCAATCTCTCGCGCGACGGCAGGATCTCCCAGAACATCGGCGTGTTCACCAGGCCCGGTTATCACAACGACCGACGGATCCCTGCCTGTCGTCAGATACGCATGATCCGACAGTCGCGTTCCGTACGCACCCGAGGCGGTGCGCGTCCCGACCACCGCGGCGGCGGCCAGCTTGTTCAATGCGATGTTCTCCCGGCCGACATCCGCGGCGAGGTTCGTCCGCTGCTCGACCAGATCCATCAGGACCGTCAGCCGGTGCTGCCGGCGACGCAGCTCCGGCTGCTGGTCGGTGGGTACCGTACTGAAGTCCGGTTCGGCGTCGATCATTTCGCGCAGTATGCGGACCTCGTCGGGCCCGCTGACCGAAATCCCTAGTTCCGCAGCGCTGTTCGTCAGCGCGTCGTCGATTTCATCGTGCTTGTTCAGGTCATTGTTCCGGTCAGCGGCCAGAGGCCAGATCTGCTTCGCTGCCGCGTCACCGATTTCCTCGGGGGAACCCTCGATCGAGTGCTTCTTCGGCGGGGTGCCACCGGCTATCTTCCAGAGATTCGCGGACCCGTCCTCGAAATCCCAATGATCGCCGTATCGCACGTTGTACGACCGGCCGTCGGGTGATGGCGCGTCTCCGAGGTACGCGACCGCCTTGTCCATCGCCCGCTTGTTCGCCTCGTCCGGCGTCGCACCCTGGCTCATCGCCAGTGCGTGTTCGTTCTCGTACTCCGTGACCACCAATTTGGGCTGGAAAATGTAGCCGAGCGGCTCCAACTCCCTTTCGAACTGCGCCTGCCGAAGGTTGCATCGCACTTCCGCCTCGACATTGGCGCGTACGTAGTCCTCGCGAGTCGGGATCGACAACGGGTCCCGCACGGAGGTTCCGTTCGCGAATTCCTCGGCATGAGTCGCCTCGTGGACCAGGGTCGAGGCCATGTCGGCAATCGTCCGTCCGGAGGTATAGACATTCACTTGCTGCTGGTCGGGCTCGAAACTCCCGTGGCTGCTCCCGTCTCGATCCCTCGCGGGATAACGTTCGCGAACGGGCAGCCGCACAAGGGAATCGAGCACCGTCGAGCCAACGGCGGTCTGCTCCAGCAACTTCCGGACATGCACCTCGATGCCGTCCACCACGCGGATCCCGATCCGGCCGGCAGCGGTGGGATCGAACAGCCGATGCAGCAGTTCCGACCGTTTCTCGACGGTCAACGGGTCGGCCGGACTGCCCTGCCCGTCCAGGAAAATCGCCTTCGGACGGCGGGTCAGCTCGTAGGGTGGGCCGAGCGGGACGCCATGCTCCTCGACCACGCGGTCCGGGACGGCGCGGCCGGTTCCGCGGTCCCGCACGACGAAGTAGTCATTGCCGTGCTCGTCGATTCCGTACGTGACGAGATAGGTGTGGGCACCGACGAAATGGTTGCTCTCGTTCGCCATGCCGGCGTAGGTATCGATGACCGCTGCCGAGGATCCGGGGCCGAGCCTTCTCAGCTCATTGGCGATTCCCTCGTGGTCGCTGTACTCGCCGATTTGGCCGCCGATGGCGGCGCGCAATTCGTCGGCGGAGATGCCGTATTCGTCGATCGGGCGGCCGAACATCCGGATGTCGGCGCCCGGGTACATCGCCCGGAGCTCGCCCAGCACATCCAGGCCACAGACGTTCGGTCTGCCGTCGCGCATCCAGGAACCCTCGATCGGGCGCTCGCCCAGTCGAAGCAGCAGATCACGTCCGAACGCGGTGTCCGACAGGGCTTTTCGGATCCGCCGGGCCTCCTGTGGATCGGCATGCGGAGACAGGGCGTCGAGGACATGCTTGCCGGTCATGGCCGCGGGGAGGCGCGGATCCAATCCGCCTGCCGACAGGACCTCCCGAAGTACACCCGCAACGACGTCGTGAACTATTGCGCCCTGCCTGGCCCGCTGCGCGTGCGCCTCGCCCTCGGCCAGTAGCAACCGGCGGGCGCGGCCTCCGATACGGTCCAGCGGAACGCCCCTGTCGTTCACTAGGATTGCCTTGACGTGGCTCAGCTCCTGCGTGCCGCCGGGCACGAACGGGCGGACCCCGTCGGGATCGAGAATGTGCTCCACGATCGTGCCGCCCCGGTTCTCCAGCAGCCGCAACTGCCCGCCGACGCCGAACTTGTCGGCGGGACCGCGGAAGGACTCGGCCACCAGCGCCATCGATTTCGGGCCCATGCGGTTCAGTTGCGCGACGATCTCGGCCTCGCCCCTGGGGAACTCGCGGAATTTTCCGCCGGTCGCCCCCATCAGTTCGGCGGAATACGCGCCCTCGGGGCCGACCACGCGGGCCAGGTTCTTCAGGAAGCGACTCTTGGGGAAGGCTGCCTTCAGCTTGCCCAGCAAGCCAAGTCCGGGCTTGCTGGGCGAATCGCCCCTTCCCGAATGGTTCTCGGCGCCCGCGCGACTGGTATTTCCCGCATCGTGCGGGCGTCCTGGCGGACGGCTACCGTCGCCGAGGTCCGGACGCGGGGCCCGCCTGCTCTCCCCGGGCGAGTGCTGTGCGGCCACCGCCGGGCGTGCGTTCTCGTCCGGCCGGCGCAGGATATTGCCTGCGCCAGACTCGGATTCCGCGGCCACGGCGGGCTCGGCGCGATGTTCACCCTGTTCGGCCGTCGCCGGCTTCGGGACGGATCCGTCCATGCTCGCGAGGTGTTCCGCCGAGGGACGTGCCGCCGCGGGCGAGGGCTCGACGTTCTCGCCGGCGGGCAGATCCTCTGCGCCATGCGCCAGCGAGGGCAGCATCCCACTCAACCCGCGCCGTAAGCGTCCGGGCGATGCGGGCGCGGCATTTGAGGCCGAGCCGTCGCCCTCGGCGTGTGCGGCATCGATCTCTGCTCGCGCCGTCGCGGATTCGACTCCGGTGAGGTGATATCCGATGACCGCGTCATTCACCTCCGCCCGCTGGGCGTCGGTGAGCTCGATGTTGTTGCGGCCGGACAGTAGCCCGGGCAGCGTATCGACGGCTCCCAATCGGTTGGCGGGCGAGCGCAGCAGCCATGCCGCGTGCTCAGGAAGATCGGCGGTCGCCTCGTCGAACCGCACGGAGGCGGCGTGATGGGCGAGAATCGCGCGCGCAAATGCCAGCAGCGACGGATCGGTCTCGTCGCCAGTCTGCTCGGCGGCCCGATTCAGATGATCGAGCTGCTCCCGGATCTCGCGATCGCGCACCGCGGCGTCGCGCACGGCGCGCAGCGCCGCGGGATCGGTCGCATCAAGGTCGATGCCCAAAGCCCGTGCGGCATCGGTGAACTCCCGCCGGGCCGCCTCACGCGGTCCCCGATCGATCGAACCGTTCCGACCCACGAACATGTGGTCCTTCGCCGCCGCGTCCCGCAGCGCGGCCACCGCGGCCGGATCCGCGGCGGCGACATCGACACCCACGTCCGCCAGCGCCCCGATCCATCGCTGTTCGGCCTGCTCACGCGCGTCGACGACGGCCTCGTGCAGTTCCCCGTAGGAGGCGGACTCGACGTGCTCGACATCGCCGCTCAGGCTTGGGGAGTCGGCCGCTGCCGGGGACTCCTCGCCCGGCGAACCGACGCCGTGGTCGTGAGACGGCACACCGGGGGAGGCGGAATCCCCCGCGCCGGCGGCCTCGGGCGTGGATACCCGCTCTCCCGACCGTTCGGCTACCTCTCCCGGTTCCGAAACGTGCCCTGCGGCAGGGCGTCCCACGCTGCCAACGTCGGGCGTTCCAACAATCGGCTCCGAAGTCCCGATGGGAAGTCCGGTCGCCTCACCGGCGGCCGGTGGCGAAGCAGCCGAGCCCGAAACATCCTGCGGGACGGACCGCTCCAACCCGCGTTCCGGGACGGCACCCTCCCGGCCGCCATTGCCACCGACCGATGTCGACGAATTGTTGTGCGGCCCAGCGGCATCCGGCATCGACGGGCCATCGCCACCCCCGCCGCGACCGAGCCTCCCGGCGGTCGGCACGTCGGACTGCGACACAGACGTATCGGACCGCGGCATGTATGCAGCCGCCTCCGAAATCGACGAGGTGACGGAACCCGCGCCGTGCTGCATCTCCCCACGAAGTCCCCCGCCGACCGCGACAGACGCCATTTCGCGCTGCGGCACAGCAGCATCCGTGCCCAGGTTGTTCTGTACCACCGCACGAATATCCGATGAGCTCGTCACGATCACCGGCTCGGACTGTGGCACAACGACATCCGGCTCCGGCGGACGAACCTCTCCGGCACTCGCGGCGATCGCGGGCTCCGACTGCGACACAACGGCATCCGACTGAACGGATGTCCCGGCGCTCGCACCGTCCGAGGCCTGTGCACGAACGACCCCGGAGCCCGCGGCAATCGCCGACTCGGAGTGCGACACTGCCGATTCCGCCCGATGGATGACTACCGGTCCGCCTGATGCATCGGCGCCGCGCGGACCGGCCATGGCCCCACGGGTCGGACCGCTCGTCCGGTCGTTGGTGGCGGTCGCGCCATGTGGCGCACGGCCATTGGTGGCACCGGTACGTCCGTTTGCCGCAGCAGTCCGGTTGGCGGGCCCCGCGGAGGGATTCGACAACGCTCCGGTGCGGCGGTCCGACGTCACGCCCTGCCTGGTATCGAGCTCTTCACGAAGCCGTTGGAATGCCTTGAGCGGTATTGGATTCCCGGATTTCGCCTTCGCTTGCGCATCAAAATATGCCGCGCCCAGCCTGCGCTGGTAATCCTGGCGGAACGCATTATCGGGGCCCGTCCCATCGGTCGGCACGCTCCGGATCGCCAGGTTTCCGAACATCTCATCGACCTGACCGAAGTCACCGGCCACGATGCCCCTGCGCACTGCGAGATCGTGGGTGAACATGCCGACGCCGTGCATGCCGCCGATTGCCAGGAACTGCTGCGGGTTCAGCCCGAACGTCACGTGTGACCAGTCCGCGTGATGGTTCCCGGCCGGATCGAGCACTCCGAGCCCCGCCTCACCGGCCTGGAATATGGCCCGGCCGACCGTGTCTCCCAACGCCATACCCGGAACGTTGAGCGCCGCCGCCGTTCCGACGCCGGCGACGAACCGGGTCACAAAGCCGCGCTCGGCCAGCTTCTCACCCACCACCTCCCCGGCGGGATGCCCCAGGATCACACCGCCACCCCACGACAAGGACGTAGACATGAACTGCTCGGCATCGAACCCGCTGCGCCGCCCCCGCGCGATCTGGTCGGCCTGAATGCCCAGATCCAGGGCGGCCCCCTGCCCGGCCTGTTTCGCGCCCTCCAGCGCGGCCTTCTTCGCCAACGCCTTCAGCGAGAAGCCCTCAGCCTCCTTCTTCGCCTCCTGTTCACCCGCCGTCTTCGCGGCATCCTCCGCCAACGGCTTCAACAGCAGCTTCTCCGCGGACTTCGCCGCCACATCGCCGCCGACTTTCGTGATCAGCCCCGCACCGTCGCGGGCCGCGGCATCGCCCAACTGCTGACCGACAAGATCTCTCGCACCATCGGACGCGAGGTCTGTCAGCGCGTGTCGCCCGGCCGCACCGCCCGCCTGCGCCAAAGCTTCCGCAGTCACATTGCGCCCAGCGGCCGAACCCCCGCGTTCCAGCACATCGACAGCCACGTCACGCGCGGCAGCCCGGCCGCCCTGCCCCAGGACATCGGCGGTCACGTCGCGCCCCGCAGCCCTGGCCCCCTGGCCCAAAGTATTCTCACCGGCGTCCCGTGCCGCGCCCGCGCCCAGCTCGCCCACGGTATCGCGGCCGATCGTCGAAAGCCCGTCGCGCCCAAGGGTTTGGGCTGCCTTCTCCCCCAAATCCCGTGCGGCCTCACGGGTAAGGTTGGCACCGATCTCCTCGAATACCTTGGGCGCCTGCTCGGCCAGCATCGCCGCGATGGCGTCCGCGGCCGCATCGCGCGCCACCACCTCGGCGCAGTCCCGGGACGCCAGCTGCACCAACTGCCGGAACGCCGCGTACACCCCGGGAATCGCCGCCGATCCCGCGAGCGTCTGGGCCAGCTGAATGACCTGATAGGCCGCCATGGCGCAGAAGAAGTCCTGCTGCTGCTGGGTGTAATCGATGCTCGTGGCGGCGTTGTAGGTCATGCCCTGGACCTGGCGCATCGACGCGACGGTCGACTCCAGGTTGGTCTGCCCGTCGGAGATCATGTAGTCCGACTGCTGGTGGAACGCCGCCTGACCATCACCGATCAGGTGCGCACCCACGTTCCGCACCGCGTTCTTGATCGCGCCGATCCAGCCTTCCAACCGGTCGGCGAACCCGGACCACTGGTCTCCCAACGCGCGCATCTGATCGGGATCGCCGTTCGGATACGCCTGACCGAAGTTCAGGATCTCCGCCGTGGGCCACAGCCACGACGGCAGGCGGGCCCAACTCACATCGGACCCCTACCAAGACATTCGAGGCAAACTGTCACCAGCCGTCCTCGTCCGCTACCGGCGACGTCGAAGCCGGTGGCGGCGCCAGCGAAACCTCCGGCGCGGGCGGGACGAGCTTGGTGAAGTCGGGGAAGTCGGCGGCGAGATCGTCGAACGCGGGAATGCCTCCGAAATCCTGTTGCGCGCCGGACATTACGTCGGCCGACCGCGCCCGCACATCGGCGGCGGCCCGCTGAGTTGCCTTGGTCACCGCAGCGGCGATCTCGTCGTAGGTGAGCTCGTCGACGTCGCCGGAGAAACGGGTCTCGATGACGATCCCGTCGGCGTTCACCGTCACGGTCACCCGCCGACCGGCCTCGGTTGCGGTCGCGGTGAGTCTCGCCCGTTCCTCCTGCGCGGCCGCGATGCTCGCCATGCCCGTGTGGACCGCGTCCATCAACTCGTCCAGCCGGGCGCGCCCGGCAGCTCCTCCGAACATGGCGGCCTACACTTCCAAGGTTCCCGCGCCACCGAACCCCTCCGCGGACGCCTGGTCGACCCGGTTGAACCTGTCGATGGAGTTGGCCAGCGCACCGGCGAGGCCGTTCTCACCGGTGAGCGTCTTGTGGTAGCTGTCCAGCAATGTGGTCAGGTTGTCGGCCAGCGGCTTGTAGTTCTCTTCGAAGCCCTGGCCGATGTCGCCGGTGCCCCACACCGGCGAACTCTCGAAGTCTTCCCGGGTGTCCGCCACGTCCGACCGAACCTCGCCGACCTTCTCACCCGCGTCGTCAAGATTCCGCGCCGCTATTTTGGCCTCGGCGAACTCGACACTGACCTGCTCAGCCATTTCCATCTCCTGACAACGACTTCCGACAATTCCCCCTGCCACCCCCGCACATCACAGGTCCCCGTTCCCCCGATCGGACACCAGCACAGCCAGTGGATCCGGCATGGAATCCGAGCCCGTGCCGGCAATGGCTTGCGGGACACGGTGTTCTGCCGGCGGCTCGGTCATCGCCGAGACTTCGGGCGCGGTGAGCCCGGCAAGGCAGAACTGGTAGTACGCGCCGTCGAGGTCGGATTCGGAGTTTGTGGCGAGTACGTCCACCAGATGCTCGCGACGAACCTCGGCCCGTTCGGCGGCGGCCAGCAGCGTGCCGGCGGCGGCCCGAACACTCGGGTCGGTCTCGGCGCCGAACCTGGCTGCGACGATGCCGACGACGGTCTCGGCGGTCCAGATGCCCGGAACCGCAGCGGTGAACGCGGACGGAGACGGCGAATCTCCGCGGTACCAACCGGTTCCGTCCCACCAGTAGCAGAACGACAGGGTACCTTGCGAGGCACGAGAATTCAGCACCTGATTAGCCACCCAGTAGGGCGCGCCACGATACAACTCGGGCATGTCCCGCAGTCCGTTGTAGGCCGCCTCCACCTCGGGCGCGTTCCAGACGCCGCCCGAGAGCACAGCGCGTCCGCCCGGAATCAGGAACAGGGTGCTGCCGCCACGCGCGGTGCCCTCGAACCACCCCAGCGACGGAAGAATTCGCGGTCCCCGATCCGATCCGGTCGCCACGAATACCGCCGCGAGTGTTGCCCACCGGGCCCACACGATCCCCAGGGGCGGAAATTCCTCGTCGACGGGGGTGGCGCGGGCTCCGGCGACACGGTCCAGCTCCACCTGGAGCACCGCACGCTCGGGGGGTCGCATCTGCCGCCCGTCACGGGCGATATACGCGGCCAGCCACAGCGGTAGCCGCGCGCGCGGAAATACCGCGAGATCATTGAGATACGCCTGCGGCGAGAGCAGTTGCTCCGGCGGGAAGGGCTCCTCGCCGTAGTCGTAGTCGACGGTGATCTCCCCGTCCTCACGTAGGCCGAGGATCATTCGCCACCACGGTTCACCATCCAGCTCGGCCACCGACTCCCGTTGTGCGCCAGCCAGTATGACGATCGACTCCGCGGGGACCGCCTCGACGAGGGTCTCATCGGAGAGGGTGTAGAACACCCGCCGGAACGCGTCGGTGACCGTCATCGAGAACACCGCGTCCAGGCGCGTCCATCCCTCAGGCGCCGCCTGCGCCAACTGCCTGGCGACGGCGTACGCCACTTCGCGTGTGCGCGTGTGCGGCTCGCCGGTCGGTGCCATCTCCCCTCCGTCGGGCGGCACCTCCGGTGCGAAAGCGGGAAACACCCCCGCCGACGCCGGATCGACATCGGTGTCGGCATCCGGGGCCCGCAGGTCGGGGCCGGCATGGGATTCGATGTCTCCCAACGTGAAGCCGATATCCGGCTTCGGCCCGTCCTCCACGCGACTCGGCACGCCGTCGTCTGCGGGGGTGTCTGACATGGTCGTCGCTCCTGTTCGAACGCTCACCGTCGCCATTGACGGAAGGCGCTTGGCCCGATTCACTGCGTTCGGGCATCACGGACGGCGGAAACCCGCCTGGGCCTGCGGGTCCAGCGGTCGCAGGCGCAGGCGGTGATGGGTGATCATCAAGCGCCGAACATTTGCCCGACACCGTTGTCCGCGTGCGTCGTGTTGATATGGGCCTGCTCGACCCCTCCGCGTCCGCTCTTCAGAACGTGCATCACGTTTTCGTGCGCCTTGACGTACTTCGCGAATGCGGCAGCGTACGCCTCTGCGCCCGTACCGTTCCAGACGCCCATGATCTTGGCGTGAGCATCGTGCGCATCGCCGTGTGTAGTCTGCAGGTCACCGTGATGTTTGTCCAGATTTCCCAGCAGCTCATTGATGTGCGCCGCGCTGTACTGCATCAAATCGTCGTTCATGGTGGAATCCTTTCTTGTTGTATGCGCGTCCCGGCTCAGACGAGGTTGGTCAGGGGCGCGGATTCGAGGCCGTTCCCGGCCTGGCCGAATAGATCGGCGTTGCTCACGTCGTTCGTGCCGAGGTGCTTGTTGCCCTCCGCGAGCGCCGTTGTCACGTCGCCGAGGGATTGGTGCAGCTGTTGGATCGCGCCGTGCAGATTGCTGGCGAACTTGTCGAAGGACCTCTTCGCCTCGCCCTTCCATCCGGCGCCGGCGGCCTGCACGCTGGCTTCCAGCTGCGTCGCGGTGCGCTGGAGCGCGGGCACCACATTGTCGCGCATGTGTCCCGTCGCCTGCATGAATTGTCCATGGTCAATGGAGATGTCTTGGGCCATCGGTGGCCACCTCTTTCCTCAGTGTCTTCGGGGTCTCGATCGATTACGTGGGCTGATGTGCGGGGCTAAGGCATCCACCGTCCTCCCGGTAGGGCTTCGATCATGTTCGAGATCGCCTGTGCGAGACGATGATCGGAGCCCGATGTGAGGGTGGTCCAGGTGCGAGGATCGCCGGGCGGCGAGTCGGGGGCGGCGACGATGCGACCGCGGTCGGTGTCGTACACCGCGACCGCGCCGACAACGGCCGCGGCATCCTCTCCGTAGCAGACGATTTCGGTATGGGAATGGCAGGTCGACATGGCCGAGCCGAAGTGGACGGCCTCCTGTCCCGTCGCACCGAAGTGGTAGGCCACATCGGTGAGGTCGGCCGAATCCAGTGCTGTGTCGAGCCTTTCGGCGATATCGGCGGCCGGGGCACACAAGACGGGAATATCGGCGGCGGGAAGCCGGCCCACGAACCTACCGACAATCCGTGCCAGCGTCGAAGGATCGTCGTCACACCATATCTCGCGAATGTCGACGGAATCCTCCTCGCGCACAGCCAGGGCATGATTGCCGCCGCGCCGCGCCAGGCACATCCGCCGGATTCCGGCCGGCCCGAAGGACCGGGCGACCAGCTGCCGCTCCGGTTGCGCCAGCGTGTACAACGCCGAGGCCACATCGGATGTCACGCCGCCGTATTCATCCACGAGACCGTGCCCGCGCAAGGTGTCGAGCCCCGCCTCGTAGGCGGCCCGGGCCTCCGCGATCGTCTCGTGGTGCGGCTCCAATGCCAATACCACTGGCAAAGTGGGGATTTCGAGCAGATCGGCGGCGACCATAAGCACATCCGATGACATTGTCGTCATATCCGCTCCTGTCCCGGAGCAATCGTCGACGCCTGCGCGGCGGCGGTTCCACCGAACACGGCGGGAGTTCCGGCCACTCCGGCGCCGATGCCCAGTGCGTCGGGCTCGGCGGTCGTACAGGGGCTCGCGGCCGGGCGGACGGGCGAGTGGTCGTTCGCGGCGGCCGCGGGCGCCATCGGCACCATCGGCGGCGGTGCGAGCTGCGTCGACGACGCGGCCGTTTGGACAACCGGGTGCGCCGCAAACGCTTGCCGGTCGACCGGCACGTGCTCACCGAGTGCGGCAGCGAGCGTGGGCGTCGCGGCGGGAACGGGAGTCCCCGTGGCGACCGGCAATCGCGGCACGACCGCACTCGGCTCTGCCGGACACGCCTCCACGGCTACCTGCCGCTCGGCCAGCAGGGCGGCATCGCTCGTCACCACGGGCGCCGCGGGCGGCGTCCACGGCTGCGCGACGGGCGTGGTCGCCGCCTCGTAGCTCCGCATGACCTGCGCCGCAATCGATCTCATCGCATGTGCCTCGGACTCGCGGCTCGCGACCGCGCCCAGTAGGGATCCGCCCAGTGGAAATTGCGGTGCAGTAACATCTTTCACGGCCTGCCACACAGCTTGCTCGGCCTCCCCGGGCATGGCGGCCAAGGCGGTGGTGTAGGCGACGGCTTGCGCCTCCGCGCGCGCGGCGCTCACTGCCGCCGCTTCGGCGGCGTCGGCCAGCCAGTTACGCAACCCCGTGAGCCGCTGCACCCCCTCCCCGCTACCCGCCGACCGCCACGCGTCGGCCAGTTCACCGAGTATCGCTTGATATTCCACCGCGGCCTCGCTCAGGACCGTCGACAATTCTCCGAACGCGATGCCCGCATCGACCATGGGTAGCGCCCCCGGCCCGGTGACCAGATCACGAGTCAGCTTGTCCGCGGGTGTCGCCTCCCACACCCGCCCGGTGAATCCGTTCGCCTCGATCATCGCCAACTCCCGCACACCCGCTCAGCGCAAGCCATCGAAGTACGCCGCGGATTGCGCATCCATGGTGCGGAACGAGTGGGAGTGAGAGCGCATGTGCGCGGCCAGCTTCCGCAACTCGAGCACTCCGTTCGCATAGGACGCTCCGAAAACTGCACCGACGGTTTCGAACGTCCTCGCGGCATGCACCGACACCTCGTCCAGCGCGGCGGGCACGGGCGACAGCGCTCCCTGCCGTCCTCTCAGCGCGCCGTCGAGGCGGTCGGCCAGCGCGTCCAGCCGCGCCGCCACCCGGTCGGCCGACACCGCATCGAATTCGACGTATCCACTCATGGTTTCTCCCTGGTCGTCCCGCGGCGGGCTACAGCGTCAATGCCTTGTCCGGCGAATTCGCCACGGCCGCAACCAGTCCGCCGACGACCGGCTTCGCGACATCGTCCAGCTCGCCGACGACCTCGTCGCCGTGCTCGGCGTTCACCAGGTAGTCGCGCGAGGCCACCGACAGCTCGGCGGCTCGCGCGCCCATCCCGGCGCCCATCGGCATCATCGGGGCGCCCGACCGCGCCGCGGTGGTCTCCCCGGCCGCCAGTTCCGTGCTCGCCGTCGCATCCGCCCCGACCGGTCGCACGACCGCCGACGCGCGCGGCTCCCCGGGCGCATCGGTCACGGCGGCCTGCAACGGCGCCCGCGCGGCCCCGCTCGGGCCGCCACCGTAGGCCGCGGCCCCCATCGGCGCGACCCCGCCGGCTATCGCGGCGCCATGGTGGTGCGGCGTGCCTTTGGTCACCGGCGCCTTGTGCTTGGGTAGTGGCGGAACAGGCTTGGCGACAACCTTCTTACCGTGAATCGGCACCGGCTTCACCGGCGGCACGTCGTGCTTCACGGGGTGGTACGGCACCTTCCCGATATCCTTGGGCGGGCCCGGCTTGGGATTCGGCGGGCTGGTGATCGGAACCGGCTGTCCCGCCGCCGTCATCTGCGTGGTCAGCACGGTCAGCTCGGCCCGCACGTGCGCCACCACCGCCGCCGCCTCCGCCGCGGCCTCCGCGGTGGCGGCCGCGATGAACGCCTGCGCGCCCGGTGTCACCGCCGCGGCGGTGATCTCGATGGCCAATTTCGATGCGATGGCGGCCAATTCGGCATTGCCGGTCTGAACGACCGCCGCGGCCGCCACGAGCAGCGACTGAATCAGCGTGGCCTGCTGCGTGACCGCGGTCGCATTGTCCTGCGCCTGAACCGCTTTCGCCACCGCGGCCTGCGTGCCCGCGCCCTGCAGCGCCGACAGGGCGCCGATCGCGGTCGACCCCAGAGACATCACCTGCGTGAGCCCCTCGGAGACCTGCGAGAAGAACTGCGACGGATTGATCGCCCCCATCCCGAGATTCCCGGTACCGAAATGGCCGAACTGATCGGTGATCGGCCGCATCAACGCCACCGGGTCGAGCGGCGGAAGCGCCGGGAGTCCGGGCATCGGGGGCAACGGCGGGAACTGCGGCAGCGGCGGCAGGCCGAGGCCGCCCAGGATCTGATCCACCGACTGGTTTCCGGGCAAACCGATTGCATTGTGCCGCAGCATGTCCAGAATTCCCGGATGCAGCGGCGCCGGGGGTGGGACGGGGACTGACGAGTTCACAGCGCCTCCACGGGAGTCGATTCAGCCGCGCCCGCCCGTGGGATCGGAGGGGCCACCTCCCGCTGGGCCGTCGCGGTCAACGGAACTGCCCTGGACGGCAAGGGATCTGCCGATACCACCCCCGGACGCGGAGCCTCGGCGGGGCGCGCATTGTTGCCGAACTCCGACCGGTACCGCGGATCCGTCTCGGAAGCCTGCGGCTGAGCCGCGGGCAGTGCGCTCGTCTCCGAGAGATTCTGAACGGCATCGAGATTCGGAACCGCATCGCTTCCGAACTCGGCGGCAGGCGAGGCCTCGGAGGGCGACATGGCGGCGCCGAGCCCGGACGACAGCACACCTTCGATCGGCGCGAGGCCGTCGAAGCCGGCGGCCGAATCCGCATCGGCCGATTCGTAACCGGTCGCCGCGGCCTGCGCCGCGGCGGCGGTGGCGGTATGCACCTGCGCGAGTTCCGCCACCGCCCGTGCGTGGTTGGCCTGCGCCACCGCGAACGCGGCGAGAAAGTCCGCCGCGATGGGCCCGAACACCGCCGTGGCGGCCTGAATCGCGGCGACCTGGTCCACCGTGCCCGCGGTGGTCACCAGTCCCGCCTGGGTGGCATTGAGTTCTCCGTGCGCGCGGAAGGCGCCGGGGATAACCACTACCTCGTTCATCTGGTCGTCCTTCTGCCTCAACGCCACGTGGCTGGGACTAGGTGTCGGAGTTGGGCGGATCGGTGTCGTTGAACGCCGCGACCAGAGCGGACTGCTCGGCCATCGCGCGTCGCGCGGCCGTGCGTGAGGCGTCCACCAGTCGCTGGCCGAATTGGCTGGAGGTGAGACGAGAGATGCTGTGGGACAAACGAATGTCCACCAAGCGCCCCTCGCCGTCCACAGCCACCGTCACCGAGCCGTCCGGTGATGTCTCCTCCACCCGAATCGCACGCATCCGATTGCTCAGTTCTCGCATTCGTCCTGCATAGGACCGTAATTCGTCCACCGCGTCCGAAACATCCGACATCTGACGGATATCCACCTCAGACACCTCCGTTGCTGCGCCAGGTCCGCGGCATGTACTCGTATTCGGCCTCCTGCGCGTACTCGGCCTCGGCGACCTCCTCCGCGGTCGCCAGGCCCAGCCGATCCAGCACGTCGCGGGTCACGCCCGCCTCGGCCAGCTCGGCCCGCCGGGTCAGCCGCGCGCGATTCGCCGCCTGCCCGCACAGCCGCACCAGCTCGGCGGCCAAATCGGCTGGGTCACGTTGTAATTCGGACCGATCCACATCGACCGACAGGGGCAAGCCCAGTTCGGTGGTTTCCACGGAGATCAAGCCCGACCACGATGCGGCAGTGCCCGTGAGTACGCCCGGTTCCTCGTCCGGCATTTTCTACCTACCCTTCGAGCGGGAGGGATGCTCGGCCTCCACCGAGACCGGCCCCCTCCCGATTCCGAGAACCTCCCCAGTCCAGCGCATCCCGGGCCGGCCCATGTCGCTCACCATGGTTCTTCGGTTACCGACACACGTGCCGAGTCGGTCACCGAGCGCAGGCTCCCGCCGACTCCCGTCTCGTCCTCGATCATGCCGATGATCGTGCCGATCCCGTTGTTGATCATCACCCGCAACTGGTTCCGGTCGGCCGGAACCGCCACCGTGCGGTTGTCGTCGATCACGTAGCGGCCGTCGTCGACCAGGTCACGCCATTCGAGCATGCGGCGTGACACCCCACGCGGCCCGAATCGCGAACTGCCCTGCTCGATTTCGAACAGGCCGACCGTCGTCGCCGGTGCACTACGGAATGCCTCGGAACGCTCGGCGACGCCGACGTAGTCCGGATCCGGCCACCCGTCATCGACCGACTGGTCCCCCACGTCCGCCAACTCCACGCGACCTCGACCGCCCGCGTCCACCTCCGGCAGCTGCTCAGCGAGGATCCGGGCCAATTCCGTTGCGTAGCACTCGCGCACGACATAGCCGCCGCTGTGGTAGATCGTCTCGCCGGGTATCTGCGTGATGACCACACACCGCTCCCATTTGCGAGCCGCCGCGACCCTGATTCGGGCGGCCGCATTGCGCGGCTCCCGGCCGTCGAACCCGTGGATCCCCACGCGCACATCAGGATCGATCATGATGCTCAGTGCGGCGTCGAAGGACGCATCCAGCTTGCCCTTCAACTGTTCGCTGACGAACCTGACCTCCCGCTGGTACTCCACGTCCGTCACGATCCGCGTCGTGTAATACAACGGCCGCGGCAGATTCCGCTCACCGGAGAGCTCGCACCACCGGACGTCGAGTTCGGTATCGGTCAGGTTCCAGGTCTTGATCATGCGTCGACCGATGGTTCCGGCGGGGCATCGACCTGCGAGCCCGCATCGCTCCGAGCCACTCCGCCGACTGCCGGGGCGGGCGCCGGCTGTGCGGACGCCGCGACCGGCGCGTCGACGACGGTTCCGCTCCCCGGGTTCGCTCCAGCATGTGTCCCAGGATGATCGCCTGTGTCCCAGGGCGGTTGGCCCGGATCGTGGTGCCCGAGACCCTGCAGTGCCTGTTCGATGGACGGTGTCAGCTGCTGGACCTCCTGCGCCACCAGGTTCGTGAACTGCTGGACAACGCCGGTCACCTGCTGCCCGATATTCGCCAGCGCGCTGAGACCCGCAGAGCCTTGGTCGGCCGCCACCGAAGGATCGGAGATCTGCCCAGCGAGCGTTTGACCGGCGGCGGCGGACGGCATTTGGCCGAGCTCCGTGTCTATCTTTTGCAGCTCGGCGAGGATCTGTTGTTCCACCGGCGTGGGTTGGCCGGGTGGTGTCGTCCCGCCGGGCGGCGTAGTTCCACCAGGCGGCGTAGTTCCACCAGGCGGCGTCGTCCCGCCGGGTGGTGTCGTCCCGCCGGGTGGTGTCGTCCCGCCGGGCGGTGTCGTCCCACCAGGCGGTGTCGTCCCACCAGGCGGTGTCGTCTTACCCGGGGGCGGTGTCTTGCCCGGCGGCGTCGACTTATGGGTTGTCGAGGCCACAGAGCCATCGACACCCCCAGCGCTCCCGGCGACCGCCCCGCCCGTAGCGTCACCGTTCGACGTATTTTGACCGCCTGTTGCCGCACTGTTGGCGGACTGTATGTTGGCGGCGTTCGGCTGCGCCAGCCCCAAGCGTTTCTCCAACGCGGCGATTGTGGCGGCATCCCCATTTTGCTGGTTCTGATTCGACTGATTTTGCGGGTTCGGCGTCAGGCCGAGCAGACTCGCCAAATCTCCGCTATTTGCGGCGCCATTCGCCGCGCCGAGCACCGACCCCGCATTCGACATGGCACCGCCGCCGCCGATATCCGCCGGCAGCGGTGCCACCGGGAGTTTCGACATACTCTGGACAGCCCCAGGCGCGTAGATGCTGTCGTAAGTATCGCGCCAGGCCGGACCCACATCCATGAGAGAAGCGAAGAATTGACCCATATCACTTTCTAAGACATGTGTATACTGGGCCGCGAACGTAGCGGAATCCGCAAGCATTGCCGCCTGGAATTGCCGCAGCCAGCCCGCGGTATCCATGAGCTTCGCGGCATTTACCGCCATGCTGTACAGCAGATTCGACGAGTTATCGATGTAATCCTGACATGCCCTGTTCGCCTGCGCAGCACCTACACCGCTCCACGCCGTTGAATCGCCGCCCTGTAGTACCTTGTTCAGGTTGCCCTGCAGAGCTACGAAACAGTCCCTCAACAGGCCGAATAGATCCATCCAACGGCCAGCTACTTGCTCGAAATTCGCATAATGAATCGACCCGATCAGCGTTTTGAAATTATCATCGGTAAGGCTTTTCGAGGCCGGGGGCTTAATGACTACAGTGCGGGTGCCACTCTGCTGCCTACCTGTGGGTTGAAAACCGAGTAGATGCTGCATCCCCCCCGAATCACCTTGCTTAACCGCGGTCAAGACCTGTTTGACGTCCACTGGGGAGTGCCCGCCGTCGTCTATCGACGAGAAAGTCGCGGCGCTCGTGGCATCGGTATTCTTATATTCCCGGTCGGCGGCGTGAAACGTATCGACCATGCTCTGCAGCACGGCCTCATGCCGCTCGAGCGAGTCGACGAAAGCATTGGCCTGCTTGTTGAACTCCTGTTGCATGGTGTCACCCAAAGTCGTGCCGTCATCACCTGGCGGCAAAATACCGGTCGGTGGCGAATCGCCGTTCAGGTACAGGTCATTCGTGTCGCGTTTCACGGCCTGCACTTTCTTCAATGCATCCGAAGCCGCGGCCGCACAGTTTGCCGCCACACCATCTGCTATCGACACCGTCTTCCCGTCCCCGAGCGACAGCGTCTTCCCCTGCAGCTGGGCCGTGAGGCCGGTCCACGGGCTCTGGACACTCGACGGATCGGTCGATGTGTCGAGATAGGTGGGGTCGCTGTCGGCCCTGGTGGACGAACCCGACGCGGTCCCGTTGCTGCCGGACGCATTCGCCGTGCCGCTGCTGGGGTCAGGCATGGTTCTCGTCCTTAATCGTCTCGATCACCGTGATGATCCGGGCGTTGATCAATGCGGTCAGCCGCGCCGCGTCGACGCCGACCGCGAGCGGAGGATTCCCGTCGAGCAGTGCGTACCGGCCGTCGTCCGTGAGGTCTCGCCAGCCGAGTCGAAGCCGGAGCAGGCCTCGCGGGCCGAATTTCGAAGCGCCCTGCTCGATCTCGATCACCCCACGGGAATCGGTCGGCGCGTCGACAAGAGCCCGGGCGCGGTCGAGGTCGCTGTCGTAGTCGTCGGCCGAGCCGGTCGCCACCGGACGATGATGGGAATGATCGACGTCGTCCGGGCTCACCACCGGTGACAGATCCACTTCCCCGCGGCGGCCCGGGGCCACCTTCGGCAAGTGCCCCACCAGGACATCGGCAAGCGCTGTCGCGGGGAACTCGCTGATCGTGTATCCCGTTGCATGCCAGACACTTTGACCCAGCTGCTGGGTGACGATGTACCCGTCGCCACCCCGCCGGGTCGCGAGAATACGCACGCATCGCGAGGTATCGAGGGGGTCCGGACCGAGCGCCCGCGCCGTCACGCGGATGTCGGGCCGGGCGATGCTGTCGATCACCTGGTCCAGCACCGGATCCGGGAACGCCCTCATACGCTCCCGGGCCTGTGCCCGTTGCCGTTGCAGCTCATCGGGATTCACGATCGAAGTCCGGAAGGCCAGCGGCGAGGGAGGATATCGATCCCCGGTGCGCTCCCGCCACCTCTCCAGGAACTCCAGGTCGTCACATTTCCAGCTGCGTTGAGTATCCAATATCACTGTTCAACAATCGGTTTCGAGACCGAGGGCGGCTTGCCGAAGGCCTCCTCCAGGTGCCGTTTCGAGGACAGGTATTCGGCGCGTTTGCGCTCCTTGTCCTCGCCCTGCTTGGCGCCGCCCATGCCGCCCATGCCTCCGGGGGAGCCCATCGACGTTGCACCCGGGGCCGCCGCGGCCGCTCGCGCGTCCAGCGCCTCCTGCTGGACGTCGGCCAGCGCGCGGGGAAACAGTTTGGCGCCTTGTGCCGCCTCCTTCGCCAGGTCGGCGGCGCCGAGACCGCCGCCGAGCCCTCCCCCACCGCCGAGCCCGCCGAACGCACCGGCCTTCACCGCACTCAGCGGGACCTTGCGACCATCGGCCAGGTCGCGTAGGGCGCTGTCGGCCGGCGACAGCGCCTGTGCCGATGCCGGGTTCATCTTCCCCAGGGAATTTTCCGCCTGACTCAACGCATTCTGCGCGTTGCCCTGCGAATTCTGCTGTGGCCCTGTTGGATCTTGTTGTTGCCCAGGCGGATTCTGCCCCGGCGGGTTCTGGCCCGGCGGGTTCTGGCCCGGCGGGTTCTGGCCCGGCGGGTTCTGCTGGCCGGGAGGATTCTGTCCCGGCGGGTTCGGAGTCGCGATAACAGGCGGATCGCTGTTCAGCAGTCCGTTGAGGTTCCCGAGTGGCGTTGTGCCGGTGAATGGATGCAGCGAGTTCACCGGGGGCCCGGTGAGCCGCGTCAGGCCCGCGCCCAGGCCACCGTTGTTCGCGCCCCCGAGCGGATCCCCCAGGGGACCGCCCGGACCCGCGTCCTTGGCCGACGCGGACGTCACCGCCGCGGCGACCGGGATCTGCGGCACATACGACGACGGATCGGTCACGACATTGTGTGCGTAGCCGCTCTCATAGGCCGCGAGGTAGGGCCGGGTGTCGCCGCCGTCCGGAATCTGTTGCTCGACCCTGCCTCCCACCACGGTCGCCGGCGGCGGCGGTGGGGCCGGATCCTGTGGCAACTGCGGCTGCACGGCGCTCATGCAGCTCGCGACGTGCATCAGCATGCCGTGCGCGCCGTACATGCCGCCGGTCAGCGCATCGAGTTGCCCGTTGTAGGCGGACATCGACTGCACGGCAGCCGAATACCCCGCGCCGTCCCACGCCGTCGTGACGCTGTTCTTGCCACCGTTACTCGTGAACAGACCCGTCAGGTCGTCGCACCGCGAACGGAGCTGCCCCGCCATCTGCCACCAGAAGCCCGCCGTCCTACTGGTGGCGTTGGGTTCCATGGTGTACCCGAGGTAGTACAGATCGTTGTAACTCAACTGGGTGCCGTCGAGCGGGGTGACAGCCTTGTTGTCACTCTTACCCCCGTAGTACTTCGGCTCGGCGATCGGCACCGCCTCGGGGTGGTCCAGGCGATCCGCGTAGGCGTGCGAATTCTTCGGCCCCCCGGAGTCGACAGTCAGGCTCTCGAAAGGAGCATCCTTGTCCAACGTGACCGCGTCAGTTGGCGTCGTCGACGACGGATTCGACAGTGCTGCTTGGCGTTTCGCTACATCATCGAAGATCGATGCCGAGTCGTGGTCGGTGCCCTGATACATCTTGCCGATGTTGAGATAGGTGTCCAACATCTCGTTGAGCACCTTGACGTGGCTGTCCAGACTCGATTTGAGGGTGTCCGAGGCGAGCGTGGTGTAGATCAGTCGCGTCTGCTCGCCCGGGCTCGGCCCGGAACCCACATAGTCGCCGGTTTCCGCCAGACCGTTCTCGTAGGGAAGCATGCCGAAGGCACCCTTCGGAAGGTCGAATCCCCCTGCGCCGATTTGATTGTCGACGTTCGACACCTGCTCGAGCACCGCGATGATCTTCCCCGCCACCGTCGCCGCAACCTTCGGATCGAACCGCACCTCCCCTTTGGCCGCCTGCGCGGACAACCCCGCCCACGTGTTCCCGACCTGATCGATCGGTGCAGTCTTGTTCGACATCGTCGCCCCCCGTTCAGCGCGAGTGGCCGAGTGCGCCCCCGGCCGACCCCATCCCACGGCACGCCCGGACGACGTCCGCAGCGTTCCGATTCCATTCGATTTCGCGCGCGGCCGCGCCCACAGTCAAGGCTGTCCCGGCGTCCGCGGGCGGCGCATTCCGCTCGCTCACATCGCAAACGGTACATGCGCTCGTACACATTGCCCAGAGGTCCGCGGAAATAGAAACGAGACCGTCCGCGAAACACCCCGCAGAGCACAAATATCCGCCGACTCGCGGATGTTTCGACTTGGCGCTCCGCAATATAATTACGCGGGACTCTCCGCCCTGAATAAAAGAATTCCAGTATTTCCGAGCAGCCCGGGAGAAGTAACGTGCCGACGCAGTTGACCACCAGGGCTCAGGTCAGCGGGTACCGATTCCTGTTGAAGCGGTTCGAGCACGCACTGATCCGGCGCGACGTCCGGATGCTGCACGATCCGATGGCGGTCCAGTTCCGCGCGCTCATGGTGAGCATGGTGCTGGGGGTGCTCGCACTCGGGGCCTGCGCGGTGCTCGGCCTGCTGCGTCCTCAGGGTGCGGTCGGGAACGCGCACATCATCGTCGGCAAGGACAGCAGCGCGCTGTATGTGCTGCGCAACGGCACACTGCATCCGGTGTTGAACCTTGCCTCGGCGCGCCTGGTCGCCGGCGCTGCGGAAACTCCCACTTCGGTCAAGGAATCGCAGCTGGCGAGCTATCCGCGCGGCCCGCTGGTCGGCATTCCCGGCGCGCCGGACGCCCTGCCCGGGTCGGATGCGAAAGGCTCCGACTGGACGATGTGCGAGTCCGTCACACCGGTGTCGGGGGCGTCGCGGATCGTGGTGGCGGGCAGGCCCGCTCTGGGTCCCGGCCTGCGGGCGCTCGACCCGGGCGAGGCGCTGCTGGTCGCCTCGAACGGCACGAGCTACCTGCTCTTCGACGGTAAACGGGCGCAGGTGGATCTCGCGAACGACGCGACGGTGCGCTCGCTCAAACTGCAGGGCATCGAACCTCGAACCATCGGCTCTGGACTGCTGGACGCCACCGTCCCGGTACCCGCACTCTCGCCGCCGGTCATTCCGCAGCTCGGCAGGCCGAGTCCGGTGCCCGGGGTGAAGATCGGCGCGGTGCTCAGGGTCAGCGGCGCCAGCTCCACCGACGTCTACGTGGCGCTGCCCGATGGTGTGCAGGCGATTTCGCCGCTGGCGGCCGACTTCATCCGCAATGCCGACTCGCTGGGCATGGACGATGTAATCGCGGTGCCGCCGGATGCCCTGCGCGGGATTCCGGTGGTCAGCGAGCTGCCGCTCAACGCGTTCCCCGCGGCGCGCCCCCAGATCCTGTCCGGCGACGACCTGCCCGTCGCCTGCGTCGCCTGGTCGCGCTCCAGCGACGACGGCAACGCGTCGTTGCGCCTGCTCGCGGGCAGTTCCTGGCCGATGCCGCCGGCCGCGGTCCCGGTCGGCATGGTCAGCGGCGGCAGCGACCCGAGCCGGATCGACGCCGCCTACCTTGCGCCCTCGTCGGGCGAGTTCGTCCAATCCACCGGCATCGCACCCGACAGCACGCGTCGCGACAGCCTCTTCTACATCACCGACAACGGCATTCGATACGGCATCCCGGACACGGCCACCGCCGCCATCCTGGGCCTGACCGGCAAGCCCAAACTGGCGCCGTGGGAGATCATCGGCCAGCTCGTGCCCGGCCCGGAACTCACCCCGGACGCGGCCCAGACCGCCTACGACACCCTGCCGCGGCCGAGTCAACGCTGAGCCCCGCGCTGGTCAGCCACTCAGCGAGCCGAGCACGGCGTCGAGGGCCTTGCGCATATCGGCCGCCTCGATCCGCATCAGCGCGGACTCGTCCAGCCCGGACACATCGAGTTCGATACCGCCGCCGGTCAGCCGGAATTCCCGCTCTTCCTCGGCGGCCTCGATCACGTTGCGCACGAAGCGGCCGTTGCCCGCCACATCGATGCCGCGGCGCTGCAGGGCGCCCGGGTCGGTGCTGGGCTGATCGCAGAGCGGATCGCACGCCCGTTCCAGCAGCTCCAAGGCGTCGGCGGAGATCGTGGAATCCCGCTGACGAGCGACGACCTGCGCGATTCCGCTGAGTTCGGACGGGGTGTAGGACTCGAATTTCACCCGCTTGGCGAACCGGGAGGCCAGGCCGTCGTTGGCCGCCAGCAGCCGGTCGATCTCGAGATCGTAGCCCGCGATGATGACGATCAGCCGGTCGCGATCGTTCTCCATCCGGGCCAGCAGCGTGTCCACGGCCTCCTTGCCGAACGCGTCCCCGCCCGACAATCCGGTCTGAACCAGCGTGTATGCCTCGTCGATGAACAGCACACCGTCCATCGCGCGGTCGATGAGCGCCGAGGTCTTCAGCGCGGTACTGCCCAGATGCTCGCCGACGAAGTCGATCCGCTTGGCCTCGACCACCTTGTCGCTCTTCAGCAGCCCCAGCCCCCAGTAGATCTTGGCGATGACGCGGGCCACGGTCGTCTTGCCCGTTCCGGGCGGGCCCGTGAACGCGAGATGCTGGCCGCGCGGGACGCTGGCCAGCCCCTTCTCCGCGCGCACCTTGGCCAGCATCGCCGTCGACTGCAGCTTGGCGACCTGGGTTTTCACCGCGGCGAGGCCCACCTGCTGGTCCAGTTCGGCGCGGGCCTGCTCGAGGATCGTCCTGGCGCGATTCTCGTGCTCGCGCTGGCGGGTCTCCGCCTCGGCCATGGCCAGATCGGGCGCCGAGGAAGGGTCCCAGCGGTCGATGCGACGGTCGATCTGCTCCCGGCTGACGATGGTGATCCGGAATTTCGGATCGCGCATGGCGGCCGCGTTGGCCTCGAAGTCCGGCGCCTCCGAGTACACCTGCTCGAACAGCTGCCGCGCCTGCTCCTCGTGCCCCTGTTCGCGCAGGCACAGCCCGCGGCAGTACATCGCCGTGGTGCGCGCCGAGGGAATCGGCCCGGCCTCGGCCAGCTCGAGCCGCCGGGTGGCCTCGCCGAACAGCCCCAGCTGCGCACACGCCGAGCCGACCATGACATTGGCGCCCGCGGCCAGGTACGCGTCGGGCCAGTCGGCGGAGCCGGTGAGCACCGTCATCACATCGCTCCAGCGCTGGGTGACGAAGTGCAGGTGGGCGCGGACGTAGGCACAGATCCGACCGTCGACCTCGGCATCGTCCGCGGCGGGCTGGGCCCGCCGGTGCCGGGCGAGTTCGTCGAGCAGCCGCTCGGCCTCGTCGTACTGGCCCTCCTCGATCAACCGGGTGGCCTGCGCCAGCCAGATCTCGGTGCGGGTGGCGAGCGGATAGTCGACGTACGGCCCGACCACGAAGCGCCCGGACAGCTCCCGCAACTGCAGGCCGAGCCGGCGCTGCTCCCGGCCCAGCGTCGAGTCGCTGGTCTTGACCAGATTGAACAGCACCTCGCGGGTCAGGGTGCCCGCAGCGGCCCGGCCCAGCCACGCGTCGGCCATGCCCGGATCCAGCTCCGTCGTCCGCTGAAACGCCTTTCTGGCGTATTCGAGATTCCGGGTGGTCTGCCGGCCGTCGACGGACAGGCCGAGCGACAGCACGCCCGCGTCGAAAATCTTTTGCGCTTGCTGGATGCTGGCCATTATCGAATAGCTCCCGCGTGTTTCCCGTGACCGGCCGGGCACCGACGTACCCCACAACTCAACGTAGCCTACCCGCGGCCATTCGGATACACTTCCTTTGTTGGAGGCCGCTCAGCATCATGGGACGCGGGGAAATTGATCGAATCATTTGAAGGGTCGGCCGCCGGTGAACCCGAATTGTGCCGAGTTTCGGTAATCGGGGACAACACGCAGATCGATGTCGGCCTGCCCACGACCGTCCCGATCGCCGAGTTCATCACCGATGTGGTGGCGCTGATCGACTCGCGCAACCCGGACCTCACCGAGCGCGAGGACGCCGCGATCGAGACCCGGCACTGGACGCTCGCGCGGCTCGGACACGAAGCGATACAACCGGATTCGACGCTCGCCGAGGCGCGCGTGTTCGACGGTGAGCTGCTGGTGCTGCGCTCGGTCGGCACGAAAACGGTTCCGGTCCTGTTCGACGACGTCATCGACGCGGTCGCGCGCCTGACGCAGAGTTCGTTCCGCGGCTGGACCGCGACGACCGCGCGGTGGGCCGGGCTGCTCGTGGCCATGGTCGCGGTACCCGTGGCGGTCCTGTTGCTGGCTCTGTCGAAAGGCGATCAGGGTGGGGTGGTCCCGGGCGCCGTGGCGACCTCCACCGGCATTGTCGCGTTCGCCGCGGCGATGATCGTCGCGCGGGTCTTCGCGCTCACCGCGGTGTCCACGGCGCTGTCGTTGTACGCCCTGCTGCTGTTGAGTTCCGGTGTGGCGCTGCTGATTCCGGGTGACCTCGGGAGCCCGCACGCGCTCCTTGGATGCGCGGTGCTGCTGGTCGCCGCGGCGCTGGGACACCGCGTCAGCCGGACCGGGGCGACGATGTTCGCCGCCGCGGTCACCGTCGCGCTGTTCGGCGGGGCGGCCGCGGCGGTCATGATGACCGCGCACACTCCACCCGGCAAGGTCGCCGCCGGAGTGTCGGTCGCGGCATTGATCGCGATCTCGGCGGCGGCGCGGCTGGCGGTGCTGGCCTCCCGGCTGCCGGTGCCGCCCGTGCCGACCGCGGGCGGTGCGATCGATCCGGCCGACCACGAGCCGCGCCCGACCATCGAGGGCGTCGGCGCGATCGGGGCCACGGCGCTGGCCTCGGCCATGGGTCTGACCGAACGGGCCAGGGCCGCAACCGAATACCAGTCCGGGATGCTTATCGGCACCACCCTCGCGGCCGTCGCGGCCGCCGTCGTCACCGCCGGCGCCCCGAGCTCACACCACTGGCAGGGCATCGCGCTGGCGTTCGTCGTCGCGGGGATTCTGTGCCTGCGCGGCCGGGCCTATGCGGACCTGATTCAGGCGGGGACCCTCGTGGGCGGCGGCTGTGCGGCGTTCCTGGGCACGCTGATCGAGCTCGGGCTCGGTGACAGCACCGAATTGGTCACGGCCGCAGCGATATTGCTGGCCATGGCCGCCATCGCGGTCGGCGTGGGCGTGGTGGGGCCGTCGATCGACATGTCCCCGGTCACCAGGCGGGCCGGCGAGATCGCCGAGTACGTGCTCATCGTCACGGTGATCCCGCTGGTCCTGTGGTCCCTCGATCTCTATTCGACAGCCCGGAACCTATGAGAGCCGGTTTCGGTACGGGCGCAGCGGCTCTGGTCGCCGCGGCACTGTTCGTTGCGGTGTCGGCCGCGCCGCCAGCGGCGGCCATCGCACCGCCCGTGGTGGATCCGCGCCTGGTTCCGCATCCCGGCCCACCGGCGCCGCCCGAGCCCACCGGGCAGCGCTCGCTGTGCGCGAAGCCCGTATTGACCCGCGATACGCCGCGCACCGCGCCGGATGCGCAACGGGCGCTTGATCTTCCGACGGCATGGCAGTTCAGTCGCGGCCGCGGGCAGACGGTCGCGGTCATCGACACCGGCGTGAATCGCCATCCGCGCCTGCCCCATCTGATTCCCGGCGGCGACTTCGTCTCCAACTCCGACGGCACCTCGGACTGCGACGGGCACGGCACCTTCGTCGCGGGCATCATCGCGGCCCAGCCGAGTCCCGGCGACGGATTCGCCGGCGTCGCACCGGATGCCACGATTCTGTCGATCCGCCAGCTGAGCCTCGAGTTCGAGGCCAAGAACAGCGGTCACCAGGACGACGCGGGAGCCATGTCCAGCGGCGGCTACGGCACTGTGACGACGCTGGCGAGCGCGATCGTGCGCGCGGTCGACCTGGGCGCGACGGTCATCAACATGTCCGAGGTCTCGTGCGCGCCCGCGGGCGCGAGCCTGAACGACGCAATGCTCGGCGCCGCAGTGGAATACGCGTACGACCACAACGTCGTGGTGGTGGCCGCGGCCGGGAACGTGCAGAGCGACGGGGCGTGCAAGGCGCAGAACGACGGCACCGGCTGGGATCGGGTGAAGACCGTGGCCAGCCCGGCGTGGTTCACGCCGTACGTGCTGTCCGTCGCCTCGACCGATCCCGATGGCAAGGTGTCGGACTTCTCGCTCGACGGCCCCTGGATCTCGGTCGCCGCGCCCGGCACCAACCTCGTCTCGCTCGACAGCACTCCGGGCGGGACCGGCCTGGTCGACGGGATCCCCGCCCAGGACGGGCCGCCGAACCCCATCAACGGCACCAGTTTCTCCTGCGCCTTCGTCTCCGGGGTGGCGGCGCTGGTGCGATCCCGCTTTCCGGCCCTGTCGGCGCGGCAGGTCATCGACCGCATCATCCGCACCGCGCACGCGCCGGGCCCCGGACGGGACGATCGCGTCGGATACGGCACGGTCGATGCGGTCGCCGCGCTCACCGCCCAGCTGCCCGGCCAAACGGTGGCCGCGGCCGCGGGCCGAAGACTTCCGCCCGCCGCGGCGGCGCCCCGAATCGACCCCCTGCCCAGGCGAATTGCCGCCGTCGGCACGATCGCCTGCCTCCTTGCCCTCGCGCTGGGCAGCGCGATCGGGGCCGCGCTGCGGCGCGGGTCCCGGCGCGACGCGACCGAGGACGACGACTCGCCGCTGCACGACCGAACAGGATTTCGCATGAGTGTGAGTTCGACCGATGAGCACTGACAGATTCGTCCGCACGACGCGCCTGGCTCCGCCGCGGGCGCCCGGCGGCGAGGTGGTCCTGAATCCACCGCCCGAGCTGACCCGGACGATACCGGGCGGCCTGTTGCTGAAGCTGATGCCGCTGGTCATGGCCGTCGCCGTGGTCGGCATGGTGGCCCTGATGATCACCACGGGCGGCCGTGGGGTGCTGAGCAATCCGCTGTCGCTGATGTTCCCGATGATGATGGTGATGTCCATGGTGGGCACCTTCGCCGGGGGCGGCCGCGGCGGTGGCAAGAAGGCAGCCGAGCTCAACGAGGACCGCAAGGACTACTTCCGCTATCTGGAGCAACTGCGCAGGGACGTCCGCAAGACCGGTGCGCTGCAGCGGGAGGCCCTGGAATGGAGTCACCCCGACCCGGCCGACCTGCAATCGCTGATCGGCACCCGGCGGATGTGGGAGCGCCGCCCGAACGATCCCGATTTCGCGCACGTCCGGGTCGGCGTCGGCAGCCACAGGATCGCAACCAAGCTCGCCCGCCCCGAGACCGGGCCGCTGGAGGATCTGGAACCGGTGTCGACGGTCGCCCTGCGCCGATTCGTCCGCACCCACTCCGTGGTCCACGACCTGCCGACCGCGATCTCGCTGCGCGCCTTCCCAGCCATCAACGTCGAGGGCGACCGCGCGCAGACCCGGGCACTGATGCGGTCGATGCTGATGGAGCTCACCGCCTTTCACGGTCCGGACCACCTGGCGATCGCGGTGGTGTGCGCCGACCCGGACAGCGAGGCGTGGTCGTGGGCGAAGTGGCTGCCGCAGATCCTGCACGCGACGATGCGCGACGGCATGGGCCAGGCCCGGATGATGTACAGCTCGCTCGCCGAGCTCGAACGCGCTCTGGCGGACGAACTTTCGCAGCGCGGCCGGTTCATGCGCAATGCACCGCCCACCGCCGGGCGCATGCATTTGGTCGTCGTCATCGATGACGGCTTCGTCGACGGCTCCGAGCGGCTGGTCGCGGAGGCCGGCCTGGACTCGGTCACCGTCATCGACCTCACCGCCCCGGCGACCGGGCTGGCCGTGCGCCGCGGCCTGCGGCTGGTGCTGACCGACGGCACGCTGGCCGCCCGGTCCGCGGTCGGCGCCGAGGAGTTCGCCACGGCGGATCTGACGCGCCCGGCGCAGGCCAGGGCGTTCGCCCGGGACATCGCCCGATACCGGATCGCCATGGCGGAGGTGCTGAACCTCGACGACGACACCCGCGCCGATCCGGGGCTGATGTCGCTGCTCAAGATCTCCGACGCCGCGCAGATCGACCCGAACATGGTGTGGCGGCCGCGCACCACACGCGAGCGACTGCGGGTACCGATCGGCGTCACCCCCGACGGCACCCCGGTGGAACTCGACATCAAGGAGTCCGCCGAGAACGGCATGGGACCGCACGGATTGTGTATCGGCGCAACGGGTTCCGGAAAGTCCGAGTTCCTGCGCACGCTGATCCTGTCGATGGTCACCACGCACTCGCCCGACCTGCTCAATCTCGTGCTGGTCGACTTCAAGGGCGGTGCAACGTTTCTCGGCTTGGATCCACTGCCGCACGTCGCCGCGGTCATCACCAACCTCGAGGAAGAACTCTCGATGGTGGACCGCATGCGCGACGCGCTCGCGGGCGAACTGAACCGCCGTCAGGAACTGCTCCGCGCGGCAGGCAATTTCGCCAACGTCACCGAGTACGAGAAGGCCCGCGCCAACGGCGCATTGCTGGATCCGCTGCCAGCGCTGTTCGTGGTCGTCGACGAGTTCTCCGAATTGCTCTCGCAGAAGCCCGATTTCGCCGACCTGTTCGTGATGATCGGGCGCCTGGGCCGGTCGCTGCGCGTGCACCTGCTGCTGGCCTCGCAGCGGTTGGAGGAGAACCGGATGCGCGGGCTGGACTCGCATCTGTCGTACCGGATCGGCCTGCGCACGTTCTCGGCCAGTGAGTCCCGTCAGGTACTCGGCATCACCGACGCCTACCATCTGCCGAGTGTGCCCGGGTCCGGGTACCTCAAGAGCGACGCGGCGGATCCGTTGCGGTTCAACGGCGCCTACGTGTCGGGGCCCTATGTGTCCGCGCGCGGCGCACGACAGAGCGGCGGCAAGTCGGCCGGTGGCCGTCCGGCCGCCCTGTTCACCGCGCGCCCGGTCGAGATCACCGAGCCGCCGAAACCGGCGCACGTGGAGCTGCCGGACCTCGACACCCTGTTGGGGACAACCGAACCGGCCGGACCCGAGAAGACGATGCTGCAGGTCGTGGTCGAGCGGCTGAGCGGGCACGGCCGGCCCGCGCACGAGGTGTGGCTGCCACCGCTGGACGTCTCCCCCAGCCTGGACATGCTGCTGCCCGATCCGGAGTGGAGCTCGCCGCGCAATCGCAACGGGCGGCTGTGGATGCCGATCGGCATCATCGACAAACCCTACGAGCAGAAGCGCGAGGTGCTCACCATCGATCTGGCGGGCGCCCAGGGCAATGTCGCGGTCGTCGGCGGGCCACAGTCCGGAAAGTCGACCACCCTGCGCACCATCATCATGGCCGCCGCCGCGACCCACACGCCGGAGCAGGCACAGTTCTACTGCCTCGATTTCGGCGGCGGCACCCTCGCGGCGCTGACCGACCTGCCGCACGTCGGCTCGACCGCCGGGCGGCTCGAAAGCGATCGCGTGCGCCGCACGATCGCCGAACTGACCACCCTGATGCGGCAGCGGGAGGAGCGATTCCGCGCCCTGGGCATCGAGAGCATGCGCGAATTCCGCATGCGCAAGGCAGAACTGCTGGGGTTGCCGGAGCCCGACCGGGCCGCATACCCGCTCTCCGCCGACCATTTCGGCGATGTCTTCCTGGTGATCGACGGCTGGGCGGCCTTCCGCGAGGAGTTCGAGCCGCTCGAATCGATGGTCAATGCCATTGCCACACAGGGACTGTCGTACGGCATCCACCTCATGGTGGCGGCCTCGCGATGGCTGGAGATCCGTCCGGTCGTCAAGGACCAGATCGGCACCCGGCTCGAGCTGCGGCTCGGCGAACCGAGCGACTCCGAAATGAACCGCCGCGCAGCAGCTCTCGTGCCGATCGGGCGGCCGGGGCGAGGCATCACCCGCGACAGCATGCACATGCTGGTGGCGCTGCCGCGGGTGGACTCCGATACCGATCCCCTGACCATCGCCGAGGGCGTCGCGTCCGCCAAGGAACAGTTCGCGGAGCTCTACGGCGGCCGCGGCGCCCCCGCGGTGCGGATGCTGCCCGCGGAGGTGAAGCGCGATGACGTGGCCGCGGCCGTCGAGGCCGTCGGCGCCGACCTCGGTCCGACTCGGGTCGCCGTGGGGCTCGGTGAGTCCGAATTGCAGCCCGTGATACTGAATTTCGATGCCGAGCCGCACCTGATGATCTTCGCCGACGTGGAGTCCGGCAAGACCACGGTGCTGCGCAATATCGTCGCCGGCGTCGTCGAACGGTCGACCCCGGACGAGGCGCGGGTCATCCTGGTCGACTATCGCCGCACCATGCTGGGCCTGGTGGAGGGCGATCACCTGGCCGGCTACACCACCTCCTCGCAGACCTCGATCCCGATGCTCAAGGAGGTCGCCGGATATCTGGCCAGGCGCATTCCGGGCGCGGACATCACCCCGCAGCAGCTGCGCGATCGCAGCTGGTGGACCGGGCCCGAGATCTACGTGGTCGTCGACGATTACGAGATGGTCGTGGCGAACAACCCGCTGCTGGCGCTTTTGGAGCTGCTGCCGCAGGCCCGGGACATCGGGCTGCACGTCGTCATCGCGCGGCGCGCGGGCGGCGCGTCGCGGGCGCTGTACGATCCGGTGCTCGGGCCGCTCAAGGATCTGTCGGTCAGCGCGTTGCTGATGAGTGCGCCCAAGGACGAGGGGGTGCTGCTCGGAGGGGTCCGCTCGAGTGCGTTACCCCCGGGCCGCGGCACGCTCGTGTCCCGAAGCCGGGGCAACGAGATGATCCAGGTGACCTTCTTCCCACCGCAGTGAGGTACGGGGGGGATCGGGTCGGATCAGCGTCGAGATGCGTGCCCAGGTACGAGGCTCAGCGCCAGACGGGGGCACAGGGCCACGGCGTCGGTGGCGGGCCCGATCAGATGGTTGTCGATGATCGGGTCGCCGGGACGCATCGTCAACGGGTAGCCCCAGTCGTCGCGCGTCAGGAGCTCGGGAAGCAGTTCGGTGCAGAGCCCACGGCCGTCACAGCGGGTCCAATCGATATGCAGGCGTGGGGCTTCGGATGTCATTGCGGAAGGCTCCTTCCGGTTCGTTCCAGCTCGGCCCGGCAGGCGCCGCGCGCGTGGAGTGCGATATCGTCGGCGAAAGCGGTGAGCGCCGAACACACCAGCCGCGCGGTTCCGTCGGGGTGATGACAGGCGCCGCGGCCGTCGACGAGCCCGGCCAGCCGGGCGATTTCCCGAGGGTCGCCGTGGGGTCCGTTGACCAGCTCGGACAGCCGGGCAGCCAACTGCGGCAATCCGTTTCGGCAGGGGCCGCAGCTGCCGGCGCTCTGCGCGGCGAGATATGCGGTGATGTTGGCGGTGGCGCGCAGCCCGCACCGCGTGCGCGGCAATACGGTGACGACTCCGGCCCCGAGGGTCGCATGCAGCGGGCGCAGGGCCGAGGTGGACAGGGCGGCTCGGTGGAGCTCGTCGCTCGGGATCCAGACGCCGTGATATCCGCCGATCAGCACGGCGCTGACGTCGCGAATGTTCGTCCTGCCGCTGTGTTCGATCAAAGCAGCAAGGCTGCAACCGAATTCGACTTCGAGCACGCCCGTGACGGCGGTCCCGGAGAGGGTGACGAGCATCGTGCCGGGTTCATCGTCGGTGCCGGCGCCCCGGAACCAGTGCGGGCCGTAGCGGGCGACCAGTGCCAGATGGGCCAGGGTCTCCACGTTGTGGACCAGGGTGGGCCGACCCCGCAGCCCGGCCTCCGAGGTGCTCCCCGTCCGGTCGGACGGAATGGGCGCCCGCCCTGCCAAACGGTTGACGACCGCGGTCTTCTCCCCGGCGAGGAAACCGTCTGCCGCCGCGGTGATTTCGACGTGGCGGGTGTCGTATCCTGCGGCCCGCCGCTCGCCGAGCGCGCGCCGGATGGGTTCGAGAAGTGGTGCGGGCGCGTACAGATGGCATTCGCGCGCGCCGACGGCGGCTGCCGCGACGGAGATCCCGTCCAGCACCAGGTGCGGGGCGCGGGTCAGCAGGACGGCGTCCTTGCTGCTCACCGGTTCCCCCTCAGCCCCATTGCCGATGACGATCGCGCGGCGTCCCGCGGCCACGGCCGCCAGCTTCCTGGCGACCGGGAATCCCGCGCCCCCGCGTCCCCGGAGTCCGGCGGCCGCGACAGCGGAGATCAGCTCGCCCGAATCCCGTTGCGGCAGTTGCGGTCCGTAACAGTCGAGGTGGGCGGGCAGGCTCGGATTCTCGGCGGCGAGCAGACGCCGGACACCCGCTGGTGCGCCGGACAGCTGTGTTGTCATCGCGGGCTCCCGATCGTTCGAAATTCGGTGAAATCGCTACTCGCGCGCCAGATCACGGCGGCGGCGAAGGTGAGGGAGCACGCGGCCGCCACGATGAGCATCCACGGCTGCGTATTGTCCGTGCCGGTGCCCACCGCGTGCAGCAGCGCAATCGGCCAGAGCAGGTAAGTGGCCCAGTGCACGAGCCGGAAAGCTTGCGGTCCGATCCGCCGCCGCAGCAACGCGGAGATCACGATCGCGGCGACCAGATCGACGGCGACGGTCCCGAATCCGAGCCAGATCGGCCGGTAGGAGTTGGCGAACGGCGCGACCACGTCGACGAGCCGTAGTTGTGCTTGCGGGTCGGCGAGCAGGCTCAGGACGTGCAGACTCACCAGGGCCGTCGCGCACAGCGCCGCGCCGCGATGGAAGTCGGCGAGTCCGGTGCGCGGCAACAGCATTGCGCGGCCGGAGCGGGCCGCGATCCCGACCGCCAGCGCGATCGTCAGTACCACCAGCGCCGCGACGCCGCTGCCGCGTCCGAATGCCCACAGCGCCTGGTCCATTCCCGCGGATGTCATCGGCCGCTCCCCGCAGTGGACTCGGCGGGCCAGCCGCCGAGGGTCAGGACTTCGCCGTCGCGGCCGACAACCCGTGCGGGCATGCCACTTTCGCGCAATCGTGCCGGTGCGGAGCGGCCTCGCACGACCGCCGCGGTGGTCATCGCGTTGGCGGTCACGCACGAGGCGGCCGCCACCGATACAGTTCTCCACACCGGCTCCGCCGCAACACAGTTGCGCGGGTCGACAATGTGATGCACCAGCTCCGCACCGCGCCGCCAGCGCCGCCGCAGCGTGCTCGACGTCGCCAGTGCCGCGCCCTCGGGAAGCCTGATCCGGGTGCCCGGCTCGTTACCGCCGTCCTGCACCAGGATCTGCCACCCCGACGCCGGGGCCGGACCCGCCGTGGCGATGTCCCCGCCCAGACCGACCAGGACACCACACCCGAGTTGCTCCATGACCAGCCGCGCGCACCGGTCCGCGGCATGGGCCTTGGCGGTGGCGCCCAGGTCCAGCAGTACACCCGGCGGTACAGTCACGGTCCGTTCGGTGAGGTGCACCTGCGTCCAGTCGGCGCGGCGGTTCACCACCACGCGAACGGGCTCGGGCGAATCGGTGAGGAGCGCGAAATCTCGGTCATAGCCCAAGTCCCACATTATGTTTCCCACGGTCGGATCGACATCGCCCGCGGTCTCGCGGGCCACGGCGAACGCGACCCGTAGATACTCGGCGAGCACCGGACCGATCGGCACGGCAACTCCGGGATGCGCCGCAAGCCGCATGATCTCCGAATCGTCGCGAAATCTGCTGCAGGCCCGGTCGACCGCATCGAGGTGTTCGACGATCAAGGCCCGGGCCGCGGTCAACGCGCCGCGATCGGTGACGACGATGCGGGCGGTCGTTCCCCACACCGGCCACGCGCACGCGGCGATGCGAGGATCGTCCGTGGTGAGTTCGGCGGGCGGCGAAGGCGTCATCACGACCCCTGTGAATGAGCGTGTACCTGCCCCGAACCGGGCCCGAGCTGCGGCGCCGAGCCGTCCGTACCCAGCTGCGATGCCGAGCCGTCCGTCGCGGGCGCGACCGACGAGCCCGTGTCGGACGTCGGCTGCGTGGTCGCTCCGCTCGATGCGGCGGCGGAGTGCGTGTAGGCGGCCGCCGAGGCGGCAACCGTGCCGACGGTGGCGAGCGCCACCAGTGCGACGGTGGCCTGGCGCCCGGCGCGGCGGCCCGGCTGAGGTGGGTGCGATGGGTTCATGGCGGTGCTCTGTTCATCGATGTCGGCGGAGCGTGGTGCCCGATCGCAGACCAGAGTGCCGACGGAGTCTGTGTGCAGCCTGGGAGTCCGCCACCTATAACGCTGCGAGCGTCACCGGCGCTCAGCCGAAGGAACCGTCGTCGCGGGCCTCGAAGGCATCGCACCCGTCGTGCTCGAACCGCACCCGTCCGTCGAACGCGGATGTATTAGTGCAGACTCCCCAATCCATCCCGATTCGCCCCTGTAGCGCGATCCAGAATCGGCATCCGCCGCACTGCTCCCAGTACCACGCCTCGGGGTAGTTCGGAGCGGCCGACGAGCGGTTCAGCGGCAGCCAGCGCCGGCCGCACTCGGCATTGTGACGTTCACTGTCGCCGGTCCACGGTCCCGCATCGCTCACCACAGCCCAAATCCGAGTAATGAACCAGTGCACCACACAGGTTCACCTCGTACCACGCGAAAGCCGGGTCTCAGCAGGAGCTCTCGCCGGGCCCGGTACCCGCGGCGGATTCGATTCTCGCCAATGTCCTTGCGCTGCCGTCGACTTCGAGCTGCACGCGCAGTCCGGTGGCGTCCTGCCAGGCGCGGATCTGCACGTCATCGCCCGCCATCACCGGCCCGGCGTGTTCGAGGATCACCCGGTAGGGCGCCGGCTGCGCGTCGGGGAACCGGGCCAGCGCCTCCTCCACCGCCGCCCAGTGCACGGCGTTGTTCACATGGCCGTAGCGGTCGACATCGGCGACCCGCAAAGGGAACGACCACGTATCCGCGTCCACGCCGGTGCTCTCCCGCAGCGCGGGCCGCCATCGCAGCCGGTGCTCGGTGGTCGCCGCGAGCATCGGCGCCATGAAGCGGTCGCTCATCCGCGCCGGGCGCCCGGCCTCGATGTCGACGTGGATGAGGAACATCTCCGTCTCGATCAGCCCGCCGTCCTCGCTGCGCACCTGGATGCGCATGTTGCACCATCGGTTCGACAGTGCGGACGGCCACCGGCACAGGTGCACCCGGTCCCCGAACCCGATCGGCGCCAGCACGTCGATGACCGTGCGGCGCACGATCCAGCCCGGGTGCAGGTCCCCCTCCTCGACCGCCACCAGATGGTCGCACCCGATGTCCTGCAGGTACCGCGCCACCGCATCCAGCCGCAGCCGCTCGTCACCGTCGGTATCCCCCAGGCGTACCGGCCATTCCCCGTGGAACGCCCGGCTCAGGTCCCCGCACGCGGGGAGCGGAGACGCTATGTCCAGCAACTCGTCGACGGCTGCGGCAGCACCCATGAACACATCCTTTCGGTGGTCACAGGCAAGCGTACCGACCGGACGGCATAATCCCGAACCCCGACACGGCCGCGGTACGAGACCGTGCCACTCGAGACGGCACCGGTCCGAGACCGTGCCGGACCCAGGACGCCGCCGGCAACGTCGGCCGGGCAGCCGCCGGCATCAGCCATGGACCCGCGCGCGAGGATCATGCGCGGACCCCAAGCCTCGGCCATCCCGTTCACCCGCCGGTATCGGCCGCACTGCCGTCCGCATCAGCCGCCCCACCGTCCGCGACGATCACCCGCGCGACGACATACCGATCACCTCGCGAAGCAGCTCGCCGCCCCGTGGCCAGTGCCCGTACCCCGAGGCGGGGTTCAGGTGGCCGACGTCGCCGAGGTCGACCAGGCGGCTGCCCCAGGCCTCGGCCATCCCGGACACCCGCCGGAACGACGCCAGCGGGTCGGTGGTGCTGGCGGCGACGATCGCCGGGAACGGCAGGCGCTGCCACGGAAACGGGTTCCAGCCATGGTCATTCAGCTCGGCGGTGGTGGGATAGCCCGCAGGCCAGGATGATTCGAAATCCGGTGGCGTCGCCAGCAGCGCGCCCTGCACGGGGCGGGTGGCGTGCCGCGCCCAGTGCACGGTGATCATCACACCGGCACTGTGCGCGACCAGGACCACGGGACCGTCGATGGCGGTCAGCACGGCGTCGAGCGCCTCGACCCGGGCCGCGCGGCTGAGCTTGTCGCGCTCGAGCGGAGGGACGATGCGTACCTTGTCGAGAGTCCCGGCCAGCAGGGTCTGCCAGTGCTCCTCGACGTGATCGCGCAGGCCGGGCACGATCACGACGGTCGGGTCTAGCGAGGCGTTCATGGTGTGCGGCAATTCCTTTCGGTGCACCGACAGGTCAGGCGTGCTGGGTGAATCCGACCTGTCCAGGCTTGCGGTTCGGGGCATATCCGAGCCGGGCCAGGGTCTCGTCGGCGTCGGCGTACACCGTCCCGATCTTGTAGATCTCCCGGGCCTCCTTCACGGTGGCGACCTCGCGGCCGAGCTCACCGGCGATGCGCACCAGCTGCTGAATCTGCTGCACCGAGGTGAACTTCTCGCCCCGGCGACCCCAGATGGTGTCCTCGTTGCCGCACCGGGTGTGCAGGCCCAGCGCCATCGCCATCGCATTCACCGGAAGTACACTGCGCATGAGGGTTTCGAGGGTCAGGCAGGCGCCGTCCGGGACCCGCTGAATGAAGTTCATGATGTTGTACGGGTTCGGTCCGTCGAAGCCGCCGCCGATGCCCACCCAGGTCAGGTTCAGCGGACCGCTGTACACCCCGCGGCGGATCAGCCGCTCCACCGTCTCCAGCTGCGGAATGCTCGACAGCTGGAAATGCGGCTGAATACCGTTGGTCCGCAACCGCTTCAGGTGCTCCGCGACCCACTCGGGACCGGCCGGAACCGTCATCTCCCGATACGCCGCGGCCAGTTCGGGCCGCTCCATCGAGGTCCCCGCGATGTCGTCGGGGGTCATCAGCTCCATGATGTTCATCTGGGAGGTGTTGATCGCGATCGTCACCTGATCGGGCTTCGGGTCGAGCTCGGCCAGCATGTGCCGGGTGTCGTCGGACAGCCACTTCGCGTCCGCGCCTTCACCTTCCGGCGCGAACGAGATCGAGCCACCGACCTGCAGAATCATCTCCGGAACGGCCGAGCGGAGCCCGGCGAGCAGCTCGTTGAACTTCGACAGGCGCTTGGACCCCTTGCCGTCCAGCTCGCGCACATGGATGTGCAGGACCGTGGCGCCCGCCTCGAAGCAGTCCACCGCCTGCTGCACATGCTCCTCCATGGTCAGCGGCAGGTCCTCGCGGAAATCGTCCGGTTCCCACTCCGGACCGTAGGGAGCGGCGGTGATGACCAGCTTGTCCTGGTTCTCCGGGAACAGCGCGTCGTCGTGGAAGTGCATGATGGTGCTCCTTGTTCAAATGTGTTGATGTACTGGAGATTTCAGAACGGCTTGTCGCCGACGATGCCCGCGCGCTCCATGCGGCGCACCGCGGGCCAGTAGTCCTGCACGGCGTAGTGCTGGGTGCAGCGGTTGTCCCAGATCGCGAAGCTGTTCTCGGTCCACCGCCAGCGCACCTGGAACTCGGGCACGCTCGCCTGCCGGATCAGGTACTGCAGCAGTTCCGCGGCCCCGGGGGCGTAGTCGATGCCGAAGCGCACGTGCTCGGGGGTGTGATAGTCGACGAGGTGGGTGGTGAACGAGTTCACGAACAGCACCTTCTCGCCCGTCTCCGGGTGGGTGCGCACGACGGGATGTTCGGCGTCGGGGTACCGGGCGTGCAGCTGCAGCCGCTGTTCGGGGGCCATCGCCGCGCCGAAGCTCGCCTCGATCGAGTGCCGGGCGTGCAGGCCGTCGATCCGCTCGCGCACCGATTCGGGCAGCCGCCGGTACGCCTCGGCCATGTTCACCCAGATGGTGTCCCCGCCGACCGGCGGGCCCTGCACGCACCGCAGCACGCTGCCCATGGGCGGGCACTCCCGCCAGGTCGCGTCGCAGTGGTAGGAGTTCTCGTAGTGCTCCGGGGCGCTGTCGAGATCCTTGTAGATGCGCACCAGACCGGGATTCTCCGGGTCGCTGCCCAGCACGGGATGATCCTCGAGCGGACCGAAACGACGTGCCAGCGCAACATGATCGGCGCGGGAGATGTCCTGATCGCGCACGAACAGCACCTTGTACTCCAGCAGCAGCGCCCGCAGGTCAGCGAACAGCTCGTCGCTGTGTGCGACGGCGGCGAGATCCACATCGATGAGTTCGGCGCCGATATGACAGGTCAGCGGCCGCGCCTCGAGCGCTGCATCGACTGCCCGATGTTCCAGCGGTGCAACGGTATTCATCGAAACTCCTTCAGTCTTCTCGAATTGTTCAGGGCCGCAGCACCGACGAGCCGACACTGATCCCGGCCTCGAGGTCCCGGTGCGCCCGCACGGCGTCGGCGAGCTCGTAGCTCTGGTTGATCTCGATCCGGATCCGTCCCGCGGCCACGTGAGAGAACAACTCCCCCGCCAGTTCGGCGCGTTCGGCGGGATCGGCGATGTAATCGGCCAGGGCAGGCCGGGTCACGAACACCGATCCCTTGATCGCCAGCTGCATCGCATCGATGGGCGGAATCGGGCCCGAGGCGGTGCCGAAGCACACCAGCAGTCCGCGCCGCGCCAGCGAATCCAGCGAGGTGTCGAACGTGGTCTTGCCGATGCTGTCGTACGCGACGCGCACCCCGGCGCCGCCGGTGATCTCGCGGACGCGGTCGGACACGTTCTCCCGGGTGTAGATCACCACGTGATCGCAACCGTGCGCGCGGGCGATCTCGGCCTTCTCCGGGGTGGAGACGGTGCCGATCACGGTGAGCCCCAACAGTTTCGCCCACTGCAGGAAGATCAGTCCGACCCCGCCCGCTGCCGCATGCAGCAGCACGGTGTCCCCGGCCCGCAGCGGATGGATCCGCCGCAGCAGATACGCCGTGGTGAGCCCGCGCATGGTCATGGCGGCCGCGGTGTCGAAGGCGATCGAGTCCGGCAGCCGGATCAGGTGCTCGGCGGACAGGACCCGTTCGGTGCTGTAGGCGCCCAGCGGGCTGCCGGTGTAGGTGACGCGATCACCGGGTGCGAACTCGGTGACGCCCGGGCCGGTCTCCTCGATCACCCCGGCCGCCTCCACGCCCATCCCGGCGGGCAGCGCGGCCGGATACAGCCCGGTCCGGAAATAGGTGTCGGCGAAGTTCAGCCCCACGGCCTCGTGCCGGATCCGGACCTCGCCGGGACCCGGAGCCGGAACCTCGGCGCGTTCCCACCGCAGCACCTCCGGCCCACCGATCTCGTAGAAGCGAACAGCCTGTGCCACAGTGCATCTCCTTGTTCTGCGCGGCGGATGTGATGCATCCGACAGTAGGCGGGGAACGGGTCGTGTGCTTAACTTCAGGGGACACATTGCTGACCTTCTCGGGACATGGAGTGAGCTGTGAAGCCGTTGGCCCGGTACGCGGCCCTCAACGACTACGTCGGCCTCGGGCAATCCCTCGGCCTCGACCCGGCCCGGCTGGTCCGCGAGACGGGCCTGGATCCGGCCGGCCTGAGCCTGCAGGATCGATGGGTCCCCGCGGCCGCCGTCGCCGAACTGCTCGAACGGTCCGCCGCCGAATCCGGGCGCCAGGATTTCGGCCTGCTGCTCGCCGAGCGCCGCCGCCTGTCCAATCTCGGCCCGCTCAGCCCGGTCATCAGGGAGGAGCCGGACGTCCGCAGCGCGCTCACCGTCATGGTGCGCCATCAGCACATGTACAACGAATCGCTGCGCATCCGGCTCGCCGAACGCAACGGCATCGCCACGATTCGCCTGGATCTGGACATCGGCCAACCGGGCGGCACCCGGCAGGCCACCGAGCTCGCGACCGGCGCGCTGCACGGAATCCTGCGCGTCTTCCTCGGCGCCCGGTGGCAACCCGTCGAGACGACGTTCACGCATCCGGCCCCCCGCGATCGCGAGACCCATCTGCGATTGTTCGGGCCGCACCTGCGGTTCGACCGCGAATTCACCGGAATGACCGTCTACACAACGGATCTCGACACCCCCAATCAGCTGTCGGATCCGCTCCTGCGCCCCTATGCCCAGCAGGTGCTGGACTCGGCGCACACCGGACCGGGCGCGACGACGCGGGACCGCGTCCAGGAGCTCATCGAACTCCTGCTCCCGACCGGCCGCTGCACCGTCGAACAGGTCGCACGCAGCCTCGGCATCGACCGGCGGACCATCCACCGCCACCTCGCGACGGAGGGACACACCTTCACCGACATCCTCGACAGCACGCGCAAGGACCTCGCGCGACGACTCGTCGGCAACCAGCAGCGTTCCCTCACCGAGGTCGCCGATCTGCTCGGCTTCTCCAGTCCCGCCAGCTTCACCCGCTGGTTCCGCACCCACTTCGGATCCAGTCCGAGCCGGTGGCGCCGCACGCGGTGACGGCCGCGTGCGGCCCACCCCGGGCGGCTATTTCCCGGACGGTTGAGCCGGGTCCTTGCAGTAGGGCAGCTGCGGCGGGCAGGGCGCCAGGACGGTGGAGAAGTACTGGATGGCCGAGAAGAGCGCGATCGGCCCACCGGCCAGGATGATTCCGGCGATCGACCCGACCGCGCCGAGCGTCGCCGCGCCCAGCACGCACCCGGCGATGGTGGCCCCGACGAACGGCAGCAGCAGCACGATCACCGGACTGGAGATTGCCGCACCGGCCGCGCCTCCGACCAGGCAGCCGATGCCGCCGCCCAGCACCGCGCCGAGCACCGCACTCACCGCCGCGGCGATCGCCATGCGCTGCGACAGCGCCCCCAGGGCCTGGCTGTCCCGCGGGGTGAAGGATTCGGCCGCCTGCTCGGCGGTGACGATCGAGTGGCGGGAGACATCCGGCAGCGGCCGCGGGTTGCTCCTGGACGGCGTGAGAGTCGCTGTGGCGCCGCTGATTCGCGCGGTGACCGGATAGGCGAGGTTGTCCACGCGATAGGTCAGCGGCACGGCCGCCACCGGATTGCCGGTGAGATCGGTGACGATCAACTGATCATCGGCAATCTTCACATGTCCGTCACCGACGGTGAGGACCGCCGAATCACCGTCGCGAGCGACCGTGTAATGAACGGCCGCACCGTCATTCCGGGGTGGCGGCGCGGCAGACGCCGTCGCTGCCGACAGAGTTATCGCCGTCGCGGCGACGAGGACTGTACCGATTTCCTTCTTCACTGACTTCCTCATCTTCGTTGATGCGGCGCAGACCCGGGCGGCCTGCGCACTTCGGGTACTTCGGCTCGATCAGCGCGAAGTCCTGCTCGCAGCGTGGCCATTCACCCACGCCGCCAAGGCCTTCGGCGGATCACTGCCAGGTGCGACAGGGTTCCAGGGAGGCGAGTTTGCGTAGTCCCGCGGGATACGAGCGGCTGCCCACGGCCAGCGCCGCGATCGCGACGAGGCAGGACAGCGGCGCGAGCCGGAGCGCGGCCGACAATCCGACGTGATCGGCGAGAATGCCGACGACGAAGGGCCCCAACGCAAGTCCGAGCAGACTGTTGACCAGGGTCAGCGTGCCCATCGCCGACGCACGCACCGAGGGGTGGGTGAGGTCGGCGACCATCGCGGCCGCTGGTCCCGAGGAGCCGCCGGAGAACCAGGCGCCGATGCCGATCAGAATCAGTTGCGGACCACCGGGATTCAAACTGAATCCGATCCCGAGGCAGAGCATCGAGATCAGGCAGAACGCGATGGCCGTGCGCCACTTGTACTCCGTGTGCACCCGGCCGATGCGGTCGGTGACGATGCCACAGCACACCATTCCCGCGCCGACGAGCAGCACGACCAGCGCCGCGCGTCCGGCGGCATTGTCGGGCGCCAGATGGTAGTAACGATTGAAAAAGCTCGGCATCCACGACAACAGCACGGCCGCTGTGAACAGTTGCGTTCCGCTACCGATGTACGCGCACCACACCGCCGGGTTGGTGAACAAGGTCGACACCGGTGCTCGAAATTTTTTGGGCACGAGGGAATCAGCGACTCCCGGTGAGGAGACGGCATGCCGGGCCAACTTCCCCTCGCTCACTAGCAGCCTGAACAGCAGGGCCAGCACCAGACCAGCCACGGCCATCACCGCGAACGACCACCGCCACCCCAGATGAACGGCGACCAGTCCCCCGAACCACACGCCGAGCACGGATCCGAACGAACCGCCCGCCATGAACGCACCGCTGAGCGTCGCATGCCTGCGAGCCGCGAATACGCCGAGTACAACGGCGATTCCGACGCTGCCGTAGGCGGCCTCGCCGACCCCGACGAGGAAGCGGGCGCCGAGCATCTGCGAGTAATCACTCGCTGCCGCGCACATCACGGTGGCGACGCTCCACAGCACCGCCATCAGAACCAGGCTGCGCACCCGCCCCCAGCGGTCGGCGAGCAACGACAGCGGTAACGTGAGGATGCCCACCATCAGCGCGACCACGCTGCCGAGCGAGGCCAGCTTCGAATCCGACAGCCCCCATTGGCTTTTCAGAAGCGGGAACACCGCACTGAGGACCTGCCTGGACATGTAGTCCGCCAGCAGCAGCCCGAAGGCCAAGACGAATACGAGCCAGGGATACCGCTCGGAGCGGCCCGAACCCGCCTCGGATGAGACTCCGGCGGTCCGGGGCGGTGGCCCGACAGGGTTGGTACGCAACTGCATTGGCGCTCCTACGAAAAACCGGCGGGCACGACGAACCGCCCACCGGTACCGAGGGAATCGGCGGGCGCGGCATCGAATACCGCGGTCCGCTCGATGTGACGCACACAACACTAGGGAGCGAATGCACCCCACGCTTACCTCACCGGGACACAATTCCGCCCATCACGGGACATGCAGCAGTGGCGCCGCGCAGCCGGGTCGCCGGTGCGGGCGGCGGCAGTAGCTCCCCGCATCTCCCGCAGCCGTCATTCCTCGTACTCGCAGGTGTGTCCGTCGGTCTTTGCGGGGTCGCGGTCGAACGCGGCCCGCAATGTCGATCACGAAGATCATCCGCCAGCTCATCAGGTCGACCAGCGCGGCGTCCGCGGCCGGGCCGAGCAGGACCGCGAGGGCCCCGACCGCCCGCCCACGCACCGAGCGCCGCGCCGCGCCGTTCCGGCGGGAAGGTTCGTATGATGACGGCCAGCGGCTGGGGAAGCATCAGCCCCATGCCCAGCCCCTGAATGGCAAAGAACGCGGTGAGCATCGCCATATTCGCCGCGAGGAAGCATCCGACCGCGCCCAGCATCAGCAGTGCCAGGCCGGTGATGTAGATGTTCTTCATGATCTCTGCGTATGCCGGCCCGAGGCCGTCCGAGGTCAGACCGACGAAGAACGCGCCGATCAGCAAGGCACACAACGCAACCCATGGATTACGCGGCCCGGCGGCAACCGGAACGGGCGGTGGGTACACACCGAACGGCTGCGGGCCGGGCATGGGCGGCGGAGCGAAGCCGGGCGCCCGCGCGGCCCCGGCGTAGTGCACGGTCGGTGCCGCGGCAGGCACAGCAGTCTGCAGCGCACCCATCGCGACCGCCGCGAATTCGCCCGCACTGGAGAACCTTTCGCCCGGATTCTTCGCCATTCCCCGCGCAATCACCGCATTCAGCTGCGGCGGCACATCGGGCCGGGCGATCGGCGGCACGGGTTTGGCCAGATGCCCCGCCACCACCTGCCCAGGCTCGGCGGCGGCGAACGGTGACTGCCCGACGAGCAGGGCATACAGGCTGCAGGCGAGCGAATACTGATCCGAGCGCGCGTCCACCGGATCGCCGGAAAGCTGCTCGGGCGAGGCGAATGCCAGTGTGGCAACAAAGGTTCCGCTGGAGGTGAGCTGGGTGTTGGAGGCCAGCAGCCGGGCAATGCCGAAATCGGTCAGCACCGCGCGCTCGGCCCGTCCCGCCTCGGCCGCCGCCAGCAGGATATTGGCGGGCTTCACATCCCGGTGCAGAACCCCGCGAGCGTGCGCGTAATGCGAGGGCGTGCGCGACCTCACCGACAATCCGCACTGCCCGCTCCACGGTCACTGCCCGCGGATCCAGCCGACTCGTATCCACGCCCTGCACAAGGATTCAGGGCTCGGGGCCTTGCGACTGAACTGCGCCAACTGATTTGCGCGACGGCGCATTCGCGATCCGGTTACCGGCGCGACCAACGGAGAAGGCGACGTAAGCGGCTCTGCGGTGCCGGGGGCTCGGGCGCATGCTCCATTTGGACCAGAATCCCGCCCAAGCGCTCCTCCTCCATGATCGCCGGTTGTCCGTCGATGAAACACCTACCGGTCTCGCTGACCTCAACGCATTCTTCGTATTTGGACCCGTCTGCGGTATCGACCGTGTCGCTGTAGTAGGCGATCATTCCGCCACTGAGGTCGATGTTGAAACCGGTGACCCTGCGCCCCGCGCGGTCGGTGGCGCGACGCTGGCACGGTGGGCAAACCGCCCGGGGATAGCGTTCGTTGTAGGTCGTCGGCTGCCGACAGCGGGGGCAGGGCTGGGTGTATCGACGACCGGGGGTCCGGTCTTCCAACAGCAGGTCGTACCGGGCGAGGATCTTGCGACCGGTGTCCCCCTCGGTGCGGTTGCGCCGCAGGACCAGCAGAATGAACTCGGCGTAATCGGCCTGCTCGGCATTGAGCGCCCGACGCAAGGGGAACTCGTCGATGCGCGTGAGACCAGTATCGAAGGCCTCGAGCGCTACCTGCTGCAGCACCGAGAGTTCGCTGTCGGGGATGTGCCTGTTGATATGTTCGGCCTGAGCCAGATGTTCGGCGATTGCCGCATCGATGGTTGGTGTGCCCTCCCACAGTATCCCGCTGTGGTAGGCCGTCGCGGTCACCAGGACATAGGCGTCCATGTCGCCGCGATCACTTCGGATCGTCTCCGCGAAGGCAAAACCTCGCCCATAGCGGGCATTTTCGAGCCCCTCGTGGCGATAATGGATCAGACTGTCCGGATCCCGCGCATGACCGCGCGCCTTTCGCAGCGCTTCGTCGTAGGTCAGCGAAGAGTCCGGACGGTCCATGCCCGTCAGCCTATCGGTGTTGCCGAGATGACATCCGCAGCGCTGCACAGCAACCCGCCGGTCCGGACATCGATCAGGGCCCGCAGAGCCGAGAAAGCCGACTTCGCGCTCGCCTGCTCGAAGGAGATGCCGCAGGAGGTCGTCGGACGGCCGAACAGGGACCTGCCGCATACGGCCAGGAAGGGGCGTTGATCCGGGTGGGTTTGCGGCAGTGAGGTTTTGCAACGAGCCTCAAAGCCCGGCACTGGTTATGAATGTCTTCACCGCTGCGATATTGGCGAGGTGCGTCGCCGAAAGGTGCAGTCCCGTTTTGACATTCAGGTATTCGAACCCCGCTTCGGCGCCGTTGGCCGGGATGCGATAAATCGTGTTGCCGTTGTCGACCAGATCCCCGATGTATATGCCGGTGCCCGCCAGGAGGTTTCGTGTTGGTTCGGAGAATACGTCGGCGCGGCCGGCTGCCCGGGGACGGGCTGGTTCGGAAGTTTCGCCGGCGCGGGCAGCTGCCCGGGGAGCGGTTGGTTCGGAAGATTCGTCGGTACGGCCGACTGCCCGGGGACCGGTTCGTACGGCGGATACGTCGGCGCGGCCGGCTGCCCGGGCATCGCTTGGTTCGGCAGATGCGCGGGGGCTGGCGGCTGCCCCGGGACCGGGCCGTGCGGCGGGTACGTCACGGCTGCATCCTATTCACCCGGAAGGCAATTCGACGATCGCCGATCGGCTGACGCAGAATGAGAAGGGGGCGAAGAGACCTCATCCCCTCCACGTCTCCCGGCAGGCCTACACCTCTGCTGCCGCGACCTCGTAGATGATCTCCAGGCCGTCTTCCTCGTCCCATTGCTCCCCCACCTCGATGAACCCGTACTGCGATGCCAGCGTATACGAGGCGAGATTCTCGGGGCTGATTGTGACTCGAACCGTCTGCACCTGCGGCTCGCGGTTGGCGCGGCGCAGCAAATACTCCAGCGCCGCACGGGCATAGCCGCGACGTCGGTATTCCGGGTCGACGGCATAGCCGATTTCAACCATCCCAGAGGCGTCGGGAAGCCCGTGAAAACCCGCCCGGCCCACGGCAAGTCGCTCTTGTTCGTCCCAGATGACGCCGGTGACCCACCCCGCACTGACCGGATCCTTCTCGACCTGCGCACAACGCATCTGCCACAGCCGCCGAGAATCCGGACCCGCAAAGACCGCTGTCAGCGGCACCGGGCTCGCCGCATTCGCCGCAGCGAGGTCACCACCGGCGAGAGCCTCGAACGTCGCACGGTTCAGGTGCACTATCCGCACCTGCGGAAGCGGGCGACTGTCGTTCGAGGCCACCGGATGTTGAGACATGCGGGCCACCCTCCCATACGACCTTCGGAGGTCGCATCGGAATATCGGTTGAACCAGCTTCGGTCAGGCGGCGTCTCCCCCGGCCTCGGCCATCATGTCGCCGACGCAGATCTGGATTGCGGCAGCCGATCCGGTTCAGGTGGTGCGGATTCCGGCGGAAGTGGCGCTGTTGCCCACGGCCGGTGCGCGTTTCGGCCTGCCCGGATCTGTGACCAACCCGAATCGTATGAGGCTTTCGGCCGTGTCGAACAGAGTCTGCTCCACAGGGCGCTGGGTCCAGCCGAGTTCACTGCGGGCCTTGGCCGCCGAGACGTGTTCCGTGCGGCCGAGATAGTGGGTGGCGGCGCGGGCGTTCGCGTCGAAGCGGGCGGCGAGGCGCACCAGAAAGTCGGGGAGCACGCGGGTGGTGATTCGATACCGGGTGGCGAGGATCCGGGCCATGTCCGGAAACGAAAGCTGTTCGCGGGCAAGGATGTAGCGGTTGCCCGCCGCCCCCGGCGTTGTCAATGCCAGCCGGTGCGCGACGGCCGCGTCTCGAACATCCACGGTGGCGAACGCCAGTCGCGGCACGCCGGGCATCTCTCCGGCCAGCAGGGCACGGATGCCGGCGACGGAGGTGCCGGGCTCGCCGGCATGTTGGATCGGTCCGATGATCATGGCCGGATTGACCACGGCCAGCTCGAGTTCCGGATGCTCTGCGGTGAAGTCCCACGCGGCACGCTCGGCGAGGGTCTTGCTCTTGAAGTAGGCCTCGATACTCTCCGGATCGGCCCAATCCTGTTCGGTGAGTAAGCGTCCGCGGGAGTCGCCGCCGGAGATCGCGGCGCAGGACGAGGTGAGCACGACGCGCTCGACACCCGCGGCCGCGGCCGCGCGCAGCACCCGTCCGGTGCCGTCCACGGCGGGCCGCACGAGCTCGTTCTCGTCCTCGGGAACGCCGACCGGAAAGGGAGAGGCGGTGTGCGCGACGAATCGGCACCCGCCCAACGCCGCATCCCAGCCTCGATCCGAGCTCAGGTCGGCCTCGACGAGTTCGACTGTGTTCGGCAGGTGGTCGAGCATCCGGCTGCGACCGGACGAGCGCACCGTCCCACGCACGCGGTAGCCGTTACTGATCAGTTCGGTGATGACGTGCCCAGCGAGATAGCCGGAGGCGCCGGTGACTAGAACGAGATCGGACATTGCCGCACTCCAATTTGAGCAGTGTTTAGAATGTAATCACTGTATAGATCAGAGGAGTCGGCAGTGTCAACCCCGTACCCTCGTCGCATGCCGACCAAGGACCGCTATCACCACGGCGACCTCCGCGAGGAGTTGCTGCGGGTATCCCTGCGGCTCATCGACGCCGAAGGGCTGGCAGCGGTCAGCCTGCGCCGAGTCGCACGCGAAGCCGGGGTGAGCCCCGGTGCGCCGTATCACCACTTCGCCGACCGGGCCGCACTGCTGGCGGCACTCCGGGCGCGCGGCTTCGAGTTACTGCGCGACGAACTGCTCACCGCGCGCGCCGCCGCCGATCCGGCCGCCGCACTGTCCGCCATGGTCGACAGCTACGTGCAGTTCGCGGTCACCTATCCGTCCTACTTCCGCCTGATGTTCCGCCCCGAACTGGTCGAGTCCGGCAAACACGCCGAGCACACCGTCGCCGGCGACGCCGGCGACGCCGCCTTCGCCGTCCTGGAACAAGCCATCGCCGACGCCGTCCGAGCCGGGATAGTCCCCGCCGAGAACGCGGAAACCCTGGCCCTCACCTATTGGAGCCTCGCCCACGGCCTGGCCTCACTGATCCTCGACGGCAAACTCGGCGAGCGCGCCGCCCACATGGGCATCGACACCCCCGAACTCGCCGCCCGCGTCACCCACATGCTGGCCGCCCTCGTCACAACCGACCGCGACTGAGCCTCTGTTCACCGCGACGATCGGAAGCGGCACAGGCGGATCGGACTGTTCGGTCATTGCCGATGTCGGCATGGTCACCTACCTGAATTTCCGGCTACAACTGACGATTACGCGAGGTGATGCCGAATGCTGTTGCCGCACTGACTACAGCAACGACGGCGACGAACAACCAGCCGTGCCGGAACGCGCTCAGCATCCGGTCGGCCGCGACATCGAGCGACCCGAGGACGGCGATCAGGACGGCGACGCCCAACACCTAGCCGAGCTGGCGCGCGGTGTTCACCACGGCACTCCCGGTAGGGACTGGTCCGCCGGCAGATCGACGGCCGCGGAGGCGATCATGCTGGGCAGCGCGAGGCCGATGCCGATGCCGGAGATCGCCCACCCCGGCAGCACCTCGGTGACGTACCGCACGGGCGTGGACGCAGCGGCCAGCACGAGCAGCACGCCGCCGGCGAACAGTAGATCCCCCAGGGCCACAACGACTCCCACCGGCACGCGTTTGATCAGTCGCTCACTGACCGCGGCGAAGATGGGTACCAGGATGGGGCCAGGGACGATGGCGAACCCGGTCTCGAGGGTGTTGTAGCGGGCCGCGTTCTCCAACCACAGGGCAATACTCAGGAACCACCCCTGCCGATCTTCGACAGCCGGCCCGGGCCGGTCCGGGATGCGCTGCGGCAGCAACAGCGGGACTGGGTCGCGATTCTCGCGACGCAGTTCCGGCTGGCCGCCGCGGCCCGCGAGATCGCGCCCCTCAATCCCGAGGAGGCCGCCTTCCAAGTCGCCGCCGTGCTGAATGCCGTCAATCTGGCACTGCGCCTCGGCGACGACGACAGCGTGAGCATGGCACGGCATGTGGTCAACGGATTGCTCGGTGCGGGTACCGATTCCGACATCCCGCCACGAACTCACCGAGCTGGTCCCCGCGGCTGACCCCAAGTCCTCCAGCCACTACTCGTGCGGCGCGATCACCAGCGGAACGTCGCGAAGCTCGTCCAGGGTGCGGGGCAGCCCGGCAAGGGCACAGATCATCCGCATCGTGATCCCATCGTCGAACGCTGCATCGACGGTGCCGGCAGCCTCGGCCGCAGCCCGCACCTGCTGCGACGGTACGTGGTCGTCGAGGTCGGCTATGTCGAAGCGGTTATCGGTGTGGAACACCAGGAGTTGCCCGTCGACCGCGTAGGCGAAACCCACGTGCCCGGTCATCGCGACGCTGCCGGTGGCCGCGACCTTCCCCGTGGCGGACAGGGCCGCGGTCGTGTGGACCGGTGGGCGCTGCTCGAGGTGCCACAGACAGCGGGTCTCGCCCAGAGCGGTACGCGTCAGGCCAGGACTGCGCCGCGGTAGACGCGGGCTTGGGTGGCAACCCGTGTGCCGAGGAATCGCGCTGTGGCGAGATCGGCCGCGTGGACCGCCTCGGGGCCCTGGTCGTTCCAGGTTTGCGCGCCTGCGCCCAGGTAGAAGCCGAGCCGATTGTGGTCGTCTTCGCTGCTGGTTGTCGTGTTCCAGCCGGGCATCAGGCCGAGGCTGATCCAATGCATTCCATGCTGGGCCGCAAGCAGGGACAGGTACTGCAGGGTATGCAACTTGTCGCCGCTCATGGATCCCGAGTTGGTGAATCCAGCGGCGAGCTTGTCCTTCCACGCCTGCCTCGACCAGCGGCTCGAGGTCGCTTCGGCGAAGACGTGGAACGCGCCGGATGCCGTTCCCATGTAGGTGGGAGTGCCGAAGATGATCGCGTCGGCCGCGTCGAGCGCCTCCCAGTCGATCTCTGCCGGGACGGCCACGTTCACCATTGCGGCGTCGGCGTCGGCGACGGACTCGACGCCGTCTCGGACGGCGGTGGCCAGCTCGAGGGTGTGCCCGTAGCCGGAGAAGTAGGCGATCGCGACGGTGATGGGGTTCATGCAAGTTCCGTTCTCGTTGTGAGCACTGTTGTTAACAGTGGCAACTGTATTGACGTGACATCGTCAATGTCAACGTCAACGAATTTCTGTTACCATCGGCATATGGCAGGCGACCTCGAGCGAACAACGGCAGGCGGCAGGGACGACCAGCGGGAGCGCATCCTCGAAGCCGCGGTGAAACTGCTGGCCGAGGTTGGCCCAACCGGCATCTCCACGCGTGCGGTCGCGGCGGCAGCCGGGGTGCAAACCCCGACGCTGTACCGCCTTTTCCAGGACAAGGACGGATTGCTCGACAGCATTGCCAGTTTCGGGTTCGAGACCTACCTAGCCGAGAAGCGAGCGTTCGAGCCGAGCGAAAACGCCGTCGACGACCTCCGCCGAGGGTGGGACATTCATGTCGAGTTCGGGCTCACGAACCCGGCGATCTACGCACTCATGTACGGCAACGTGCGACCTGGGCGGCGACCGGCGGCCGCCCAGGAGAACAATGACATCCTGCGGCACATGCTCGAGCGCACGAACACCCAAGGACGTCTCCGAGTTCCCGTGGAGGCGGCGACGCGCGCCATCGAAGCCTCCACCACGGGTGCGGTCCTCCTACTGCTGGCACAACCCGAATCGCTGCGCGATCCACAGTTGATCAAGCCGCTTCGTGACGCGGTGCTCGACTCGGTGACCACCGAACCGACGCCGGGGAACGATCCCGAGGTGATCACGTCGGCACGCGCGGATGCCCTGCTCGCGGTCCTTTCGCCCCAGGGTGGCGCCGACCCGCTGACGCGAGAGCTGTTCAGTCCGGCCGAGGCCGGTCTGCTGCGTGAGTGGCTCACGAGGCTCGGGGAACGCGGGCGTCCCTGAACGGCATCGAGCCTGGTCCGGCCAACCGGATCTGCCCGATGCCGCCGAACGTGCCGCCCAGCACGCGGTCGGCCGCCACCCCTATTGCGCGACCCACCGCAACTGTTGTCCCGCAAGGACATGCAAGCGTTCCTGAACCGGTTGACCTTTCTTCAAACCGATGGCGTGATCAGCCAGCAAATCGTCACACTGACCGCAGAACTGGAGGAACGCGACCAAGAGCTCGACGCGGCCCGCGCCGCGAACCGGGAACTGTTCGCCAACATGGGGTGGGACCCGAATACGCCACAAAGGGGCCGCGCTGATGCATCGGCACTGGTCAAGCCTATCGGTGGAGGGGGGTTACAGTCGGGTGATGGGCATCGAGTGTTCGAGTGTGGTGGCCCAATCGCGTGACGAGGTCTTCGAGTGGTTCTCCCGCCCGGGGGCGCTGGCCAGATTGGTGCCTCCGTGGCATCCGGTGACGATCGTGGCCGAGGCCGATTCCCTGTGTGACGGTTGCGCGGTTCTGCGGTTGCCAGGCGGGCTGCGGTGGGTGGCCCGGCACGTGCCGGCAGCCTACGATCCACCACGGTCTTTTGCCGACGAGACCGCGGTCGAAGGACTTACGTCCGCACCGGTGGGACGACTGGTGCCATGGCGGCACATCCACGAGTTCGAGGCGGCCGACCACGGCCGCACCCGGGTCGCGGATACGGTTACCACGCCTGTCCCTGCGCGACTGCTGCGGCCGATGTTCGACTACCGCTACCGGCAGCTCGCCGATGACCTCGCCGCGCATCACCGCGCGAACGCCCAGGGCTTCCGGCCGACGGTGGTCGCGATGACCGGCTCGTCGGGCCTGGTCGGATCGGCGTTATCCGCGTTTCTGACCACCGGTGGGCACACCGTGATCCGGCTGGTCCGCCGCCCGGCCTGCAGTGCGGACGAGCGAGAATGGGACGTCGCGGCGCCTGCGGCCGATCTGTTCGACGGTGTCGACGCCGTGGTGCATTTGGCGGGCGCTTCGATCGCGGGCCGGTTCACCGCCGCGCACCGCCGCGCTCTCGCCGACAGCCGGGTCGGCCCCACCGGAGCTCTCGCCGACCGTGCTGCCGCGGCCGGGGTGCCGACGTTCGTCACGGCCTCGGCCATCGGCTACTACGGACCTGATCACGGTGACGAACTGTTGGACGAGACTTCTTCGCGCGGGCTGGGTTTCCTGGCCGAGCTGGTGGAGCGCTGGGAGGACGCGGCCCGGCCCGCGGCACAGTCGGGTACGCGTGTGGTGCGGATCCGCACGGGTATCGTGCAATCCCCGCGTGGCGGCACGCTTCGGTTGTTGCGTCCGCTGTTCGCCGCTGGGCTCGGCGGCCGGATCGGCGACGGCCGGCAATGGTTGTCGTGGATCGGTATCGACGACCTGGTCGAGATCTATCACCGGGCGCTATGGGATCCGGAGCTGTCGGGGGTGGTGAACGCGGTGGCCCCGAATCCGGTGCGCAACATCGACTACACCGCGGCGTTGGCGCGGGTGCTGCGCCGGCCCGCGCTGCTGCCGGTACCGCGCTGGGGTCCTGCGGTGTTGCTGGGTGAGCAGGGCGCCCGGGAGCTGGCGGCGGCCAGTCAACGGGTGGCCCCCGCTCGCCTCATCGCGGCCGGATACCGGTTTCGCCACCCAGATCTGGACTCCTGTCTACGTCATGTACTCGGTCGCGCGGGTGGTGGCACGGGCGATGGGTAAGGCCGCGAGCCCGCCGGAACCAGGTCCCGGCGGGCTCACGTGACAGGTCGCAGGGTGCACAGCGGTTCGATGGTGTCGATTCCCCCGGTGGTGGGTGAGGTCAGGTATAAGCACGGGTTCATACCGGCGGCGATGATGCCGGTACGGATTCGATCCCATTGCGCGGCAGACAGTTCCGCAGTGCGGGACTCGGTGACCGCGGTGCCGCCCGGCGCGCTCCGGCCGTCGTCCGGCGCCGCCCATTTCGCGGTGTTCACACCATATTTCCGGCGCTGGCTACAGACACCGATCCGGACGGCCTACCCGGCCCCGGATTCGCTGCCGGCACCGGAGCTGGACCCGGGCCGGATACCGGCCGCGGCGAAGCTGTGCCCGGAACACGGTTCGCCCCTGCTGGCCGTCGGTGGCGAGACGACCGGCCGGGAATTGCTGCGCGCCTGGCTGTCCGGGCCCGTCGAGCAATACGGTGCGCACAGTGACGAACTGGCCGCCGACGCCACCTCCGGGCTGTCGCCCTACCTGCACTTCGGCTGCCTGTCGGCGGCCGAACTGGTGCACCGCACCGATCTGTCCACAACCGGCGGCAATGCCTTCGCCCGGCAGCTGGCCTGGCGCGACTTCCACCACCAATTGCTCGCCGCGCGAACCGAACTCGCCTGGACCGACTACCGGCCACCACCGGCTCCGCCACGCTTCGACCCATATGCGGCCGATGCCTGGCGGGCGGGCAGCACCGGGTTTCCCGTGATCGACGCCGCGATGCGGCAACTGCTCGCCCAGGGCTGGATGCCGGGCCGGGCCCGGCTGATCGCCGCGAGCTTCCTCACCAAGACCCTGCACGTCGACTGCTGCCCACTTCCTGCACTGGCTGTTCGACGCCGACATCGCAAACAACCAGCTCAACTGGCAGTGGGCCGCTGGCACCGGCACCGACACCCGCCCGCACCGCATCCTCAACCCAATCCTGCAGGCCGAACGCCACGACCCCGACGGTGTGTACGTCCGCCGCTGGATTCCTGAACTGGCCGCTCTGCCCGGAGGTGCCGTCCACCGGCCGTGGCAGGCACTGACTCTGGCACAGGACTACCCGCCGCCGATCGTCGAGGTCAACGGCATGTGAGGAGCGGCCGGAACACGGTATGGCCGCGACGGACCGGCGCCTGCTGCACCAGTCGTTCTCATGCCCGCCGCCCACCGTCGACCGACAGCGCGATGCCGGTGATGTACGACGCGGCATCCGAGCACAGCCAGACGGCCGCGGCGGCGGCTTCCTCCGGGGTTGCCAGCCGTCCCAGCGGTGTGCTCGCGGCCTCGCGCGCGATCATGTCGGTGCCGGCCGCGACCTGCTCGAATCCGGGGGTCAGGGTGGGCCCTGGGCAGACGGCGTTGACCCGGATCCCCTGGGGCGCGTAGTCGACCGCGGCGACCTTGGTGAGTCCGACGATGCCGTGCTTGGCGGCCACGTAGGCCGGGGCGGTGGGGATCGCGTAGAGGCCGCCGTTGGAGGCGACGTTGACGATCGCGCCGCCGCGTTCGAGCTGCGGCAGTTCGTATTTCATGCACAGGAAGGTCCCAGCCAGGTTCACCTTGACCACGCACTCGAACTCGGCCAGGGGCATCCGGTCGAGCTGCCGGTGGTGCGAGGCCATTCCGGCGTTGTTCACGGCAAAATCGAGGCTGCCGAAGGTCGCGACCGTGCGCTCGACGGCGGCGCGCACCGATTCCTCGTCGGCGATGTCGGCGGCGACGGCCAAGGCCGCGCCGCCGTCTTTCTCGATCAGCTCCACGGTTTCGCCCGCCGAGCTCTCGTCGACGTCGATCACGGCCACCGCCGCGCCGGTGCGGGCGAAAGCCTGCGCCGCCGCGCGGCCGATCCCGCTGCCGGCACCGGTGACCAGTCCTGCCCTCATGCGAGCGGCTCGTGGTTGGCCCAGGCGACGTGGTACGGGTGCCGCGCCTGCCAGCGATCGATCACCTCGTGCGTATCGGGCGCGGCGAAGGCCTTCGCCAGTGCGTCCATGTCCGCCACGCCGACCTGCACGACCGCGGTCGCAATCAGTGCCGCAATAGCCTCCTCGCCGGGGATGGCGAGGTGGCGGCGAGCCGCGAACGATTGCACCAGACCGGTGCCGCGCATCACCTGTTCGATATCGTTCAGATACTGATCGAGGTCGGTATCCGGAAGGGGCTGATCGAAGGAAACAATCATCGTATGAGTGATCATGCAGCCATTCTTCGTGCCTTCAGCGGAGGCGTCCAAGACCATTTCGATCTTCTGCGATAACCTGCAGGCATGAGTGAACTGGAGACCCGCGAACTGGAATACTTCCTCGCGGTCGCCGACGAACTGCACTTCGGCCGGGCCGCCGTCCGGCTCTCGATAGCCCAGCCGGCGCTGTCCAAGGCGATCCGGCGCATCGAAACCCGCCTTGGAGTCCCGCTGTTCGTCCGCTCCAGCCGGCACGTCGCGCTCACCCCGGCCGGTGAGGCGTTACAGGAACACGGGCGACATGCCCTCAACGCGGTCAGCGCGGCCATCCGCAACACCCGCCGCGCCGGCGACAGCCAGGCCCACCTGCGGCTCGTCCTCAAACCCGGCGGCGACGCCGGCCTGCTGTCCGGGATGCTGGCCGAATACTCCCACCAGCCCGACGCGCGCCGCGTCGACATCCTGTTCAGCGGCCCTACCGACCGCACCGACTTCCTGCGCTATGGCCGGGCCGACGTCGGCCTGCTCTACGTGCCCTTCGACGACCTCGAGGGCTTGGCCCACGAAACGCTGCACACCGAGGACCGTGTGGTCATCGTCCCGTCCGGACACCGGTTGGCCGCCCACGCGTCGGCACGCATGTCCGATCTGGACGGAGAGACACTGCCGCGGTGGAAGGGGATCCCCGGCGGTAGCGGCCACGGCCCCGAAGTCGCGGACGTGGTCCAGTTGCTACACATGATCACCGTGGGCCGGATGATCGGGGTGCTGCCCCGATCGCTGGTCGAGCCCGTGCCGCCGGGCCTGGTCTGCGTACCGGTGACCGACGCACCACCCAGCCGCCTCGTACTCGCCTGGAACAAGCGCGACCGCCGGCCACTGGTCGCCTCGTTCGTCGCCGCCGCGCTGGCTCATCGCGATCACTGATCAGGTCAGTTTGCTTCAGCCCCAAGGCCTTACCGGGTTCGAAACACCGATGGCTCTATTCCTATCGGGGTGCACGCCACCGAGCATCGCGGAATCGGCCGAGCGCGACCACCGGTAGCCGTAACCGTGAATCGTGGCGATCCGGCCGGGACGATTCAGCTTGGCCCGCAGGGCACCCATATGAACATCGAGCGAACGAGAGACCGACGGCGTCGTCTCGCCCCAGATCTCCGTCATGATCTGGTCCCTGCTCACCGCGGCGCCGGCCCTCTCGGCCAACACCCGCGCAAGCTCGAATTCCTTCTGGGTCAACTGAATCGGCTCGCCCGCCACATCCACGGTCCGCGCGACCACATCCACCCGGATATCCCCTAGGACCACGACGGCCGGGGGCCGTTCGTCCCCGCTCCGGCGTCTGGTGACCGCCTCTAGGCGGGCGGCCAGCTCGCTCACGCGAGGCGGTTTGACCACGAAGTCGTCCGCGCCGGCGCGCAGGCAGGACACCACGGCACACTCGTTGCTATCGGCCGTGAGCACCACCACCGGAACGGAACTGACCTTGCGAAGCTGGCGCAGTACGAGATACCCGCTCACATCGGGCAGGCCCAGGTCGAGGATCACCACGTCGTATTTGGGGTACGAGGTCAGCAGATCCAAGCCCTCGCGGAAGTGGTCCACGAGCGGAAATCCGTGTGCGCGTAACCCATCGATGACGGCTCCGGCAACACCCTCATCGTCTTCCACCAACACCACATGCACCGCATACCCTTCCGACCCTTGGCAAAGCGTGATGCTAAACGAATCGTCGGCGACTTGTCGACGCACCAGCCCATCTGGGCGACAACGCAACTGCCGGGTCGGCGGCAGCGATCGGCACGCTCTACCGAATCTCAGGCGCTGACATTGCCTCGCTGCCGAGCCTGGGCGTCCTCGGACTCCAGACCGACCGTCCGGCGGCCCACGGTCCGGGGTGCCCCCGACACCAGACTGGGGAACCGACGGCGCAGACCGCTCAGATTTCGGTGGATCTCCCGCAATTCCTCCTGCAGCAGCCGGATTTCCTCGTGCAGTTCCTCCGCGTTATCCAGAAGGGTGGCATGGAACAGGCGCGCCTGTTCGAGCTGGGCGCGGTCCTGGCGCGTGCGGCGCAGCACCTCCTGCGCCGATTGGAGCGAAGCGGCCCGCTCGGCCTCGGGGACCGTCCGTGCGATACGGCGATTCCGGCGTACACGCTTGTCGAATTCCTCCACGGGAAGTCCAGCCTCTCCATAGTCCCTCAACCGCCGCCGCGATGGGTCGGTATCACGAAGCGACGCTCCTCCGAAATTAGGTGCACAATTCCGACTGGGTCAACCCGAATATAAATAATTATGAAAGGCTGGATAATTCTTGATTTCCTTGGTAATCTTTAGAACTTCTTGAGAAGTTTTGATTCAATTGATAAATACACCACCGAACCATTCGCGACCAGCTTCGGAGGAGGCGCGGAACACGCACTCCTCGACACCTTCTTCGATCGCGAAGGCTAGGCATACGGCACGGCCTGTGCGTCCCCGGAATCCTGCGGATACGTTTGTTCGCGCGCTGTTCACCTGTCTCGGTCCATCCAGTCCGGCCACCGCCATACCGATACGGTCGGGCGTCTCGCCCTAATACGGCTGGTACCAGCGGAAACCGAGTTCACTGGACATTAGCGAACATCTTGTGTTGACTGACTATGGGCCAGCCTCGACCGCCGGTTCCGCGGATCGAAAGGCATTGGGACGACGATGCAGACGGCTACCGTCGATGGAGGGCGGAGGCAGCGCACGCCGACAGCATCCACATCGGTTTCACCGCCTGAAACGCTCGGGTGACCGAGGGCGTATGCGTCGACGGCTCCTGACCATTCTGCTCCTGCTGGCGGCAATCGCGGTGACGTGCTTCGCCGTTCCGTTCGCGCAGGCGATCGCCACCGGCCGCACCCGAGAGCTCGTGCTGGAGCGCACCCGCGACGCCGACCGGTTCGCGGCCATGTCTACCAGCAACAAGAATAAGCTGTGCCCGCAGGCACAGCGCTTTCACGACCTGTACGGCGAGGATCTGGTGCTGGTCGACGCCATGGGCCGGGTGCGCTGCAACACGGGCGTACACCTGCAGGATCGCACGGTGCGAACGGCCCTGTCCGAGGCCGGCGCCAACGAGTTACCGGGTCCGGCAATCGATTCGCTGCGGCCCTGGGGTCCGGCGCACATACTCGTCACACGGCACTGGGGCGACCCGGAACAGATGCGCGGGGCCGTCCTGCTCGTCGTCAACACCGCTGGCGCACGCGCGGACATCGGAGCAGGCTGGTGCGGCATCCTCGCCGGGGCGCTGATCGCGCTCGGGGCGTCCACCGTCCTGGCTCTGGGTCTGGCGCAATGGATTCTGCGTCCACTGGACCGGCTGTCACACGTGGTGAGCGAGCTGACCGCGGCACTGCCCACCCCGCGCGGGGATAATCGCCCCATCGAAGACGCACAGAACGGTCCGCCGGAGATTCGCGCGCTGGCCCGTTCGGTGGACACCCTCGCGCTGACGGTGGCCGACTCGGTCGACGCGCAGCGTCAGCTCGTCGCCGACACCGCGCACGCGATGCGTAACCCACTGGCCGCGTTGGCAATTCGACTGGAGTCCCTGGAGCCTGCGGTGCGGGGCGAGGCCGAGGTGAACTTCCAGGGCTCGGTGCGGGAGGTGCACCGGCTCACCGCGCTGCTGGACGGGCTGCTGGCCCTGGCGGTCGCGGAGACGCCCACCGATTCTCAGCTCGGCCGCGCCGGTACCGGCACCGACAGCGACACCGCCGGGTGCGACGCGCTGCTCGCCGCCGCCGACCGGGTGGACGCGTGGCATTCGGCCTTCGCGAAGGCCGGGCGGACGCTACGGCTCGACACGCCCGCGCCCACGGCCGAGACCGCCTTCCCGCAGAGCGCGCTGATTCAGATTCTCGATGTGGCACTGAGCAACTCGTGCCGCTACGCCGGAGACGGGGCGAGCACCACGGTGCTGATCCGGCGCGAGCCCGGCGCGGTGACCGTCTCGGTCACCGATGACGGAACCGGGGTGCCCGCGGCGGATATCGCACGCCTGACCGAGCGGTTCTTCCGCGGGCGGGGCGCGGCGGCAGGAGGGTCGGGCCTGGGGCTCACCATCGCTGCCGCGCTCGCGCACCGGCACGGGGCCACCCTGCTGCTCGAGCCGGCCGACCCGCGCGGGCTGCGCCTGATCCTGTGTATGCCGTTGGCGGGCACGGCGTTTGCCGATACGGCAACGACACGATCACCGGCAGGGCGCGGGAGCGAACCGTGCGCGCGGTGAACCGGTCCGCCGGGATCGGGCGGCGAACCTTCCTCACACTGACCGCGGGAGCCGTGTCCGGCGCGATCGGCGTACCGTTCACTACGCCAGAGCGCGATCCCGATCCGTTCCCGATCCGGATCGCCATCGGTTCGATGGGGCCGACCCGAATGTTCCGTGACGTGCTGGTGGCCGCCGCAGCGGGCAGCGGGGTGCGGATTCAGGAGGTGCCCAGCCTGGGGGCGATGGACAATCTGCACCTGCTGACCGGGCGTCGTGTGGACGCCGCGCTGGTCATGGCCGACGCGGTCACTCCGGATATCACCCGATGCCGCGCGGTAGGCAACCTGTACGAGGCGTACACGCAGGTCGTGGTGCGGCCCGACAGTCCCGTGCGGCACCTGGCCGACCTTCGCGGCGCGCGGATCATGTTGGGCGCCAAGGGATCCGGAGCATCACTGACCGGCATGCGGATACTGCAGGCCGCGGGGTTGCGGCCGGGCGACGATAGCCGGGTCAGCTACCTGCCTCTGGAGAATTCGGTTGCGGCGCTGCGTGATCGGAGCGTCGACGCGGTCGTCTGGCTCGGTGGGATACCCACCCCGGAACTGGAAATCTCCCGCACCACGAGGCTTCTGGATCTGGACGATGTGACCGCTCCGCTGCGCCGGCGCTATCCTTCGTTCTACGATCGAGTGCAGATCAGCCAGGATATCTACCAGCTTCCCGCTCAGTATCACACCATCGGCGTGTCCGTATTGTTGGTGGTCGATCCGCACCTGCCGGACGCCGCCGCGGAGAGCCTCACCGACCTACTGCTACGCCATTCGCATCAGCTCGTCGACGGCTCCGCCGGGTCGCAGTTCATGGACGACGGATCGCTGATAGATACGTGGCCGGTCCGGCTACACCCCGGCGCCATCCGGGCCTATCGCCGGGCACACCGCTGAATGGTCAGGCAACGGCCGCCAACTGCTTGGTCCGGACGGTCTCGGTCTCCGCGAAGGAGTTCGCGGCGTCCACCTGCCCCTGGTAGATCTGCTCGAACGTCCCGGCCAGGTTGGCCATGCCCGCGAGCAGACTGTCGCGCGCGGCCACGTACCCCTGATCACCTTTGGCGAACTTACCACCGAAACTATCGCTGCCCCAGGGACTTCCGTTGGCGGTAAGGGTTTGCAACAGAGCGGTGCGCGCCGTGCCGATGGCGTCGGCGATGGACTTCGACCGCTCGGCGGCTGCCTTCAGCTCGGTCGGGTCGAGCTCGATCTGGCCGGCCATGTGTTGTCTCCTCGGTACTTCACGATTCGGGAGGATGCTTGTGCGGCGGACGATGGTGGTGATGATGATGGTGGTGGCCGCCGTTGCCACCACCGGCCGGCGGCGTCCACGGGATATCTGGAAGCCAGAACGGTTCTCCCGGAGCGGATTTCGCGTTGTAGTCCGCGGGTGGCCGCTCCCATTCCGGCTCCCGCTTGGGCCGCGTCTTCGACTTCATGTCGGTGGCCTTGCCGAGGAAGGCGGACTGGTCCGGCAGCTCCTTGGTGGGGTACACCCGCCCGGGCGGGGGCGTGTCTCGATCCTCCGGCTCCTCGAGTCCGCCGTGTCCCCCACTCCCCCGGACCATCTCGCCGTCACCATGGCTCGCGACGAACGAATCGTCCGGCTCGCTGCCCCTGCTCCGGACCGTGAGGTTCGCCGCGAGATCGTCGTCGCCCGTGCCCACGCCCGCGCCCGCGCCGGAGACGATCGAATTCGGCCGGGACCCACCGCGAACCGGGATCCTCGCCGAGTCCGAATCCGAACCGCCGATATCCCGGATCGAGCCCGTCGACTTCACCGACTCCGAATCCGAGTTCCTGGACGAGAACACCGACGCGCGATCGAGGTTGCTGGATCCGCTGTCCGACGAATGCACCGACTGTAGATCCGATTCGTTGTATGCCCCGCCATCCGATTCCAACGGCCCGTTCTCGGAGACCGAATGCACCGACTGCCGATCCGGCTCGTTGTCCCCGGCGCCAATCGAGTTCTCGTAGGCGCCCTCGGCGGAATTCACCGATTCCGGCCGCGACCCGCCGGATGCGTGATTCGAGTTCATCGACGCCGATTCCAGCTGCGACTCGGCGTGATTCGAGCTGTTCACCGATCCGTTCTCGAGCGGACCGCCTCGGATCTGCTCGCTCACGGACTCGGGCGCCGGTTCCATTACCGGCTCGCTCACGGTCGGAGCCTTGGGCAGCCGGCCTTCGGGCACGTCGGTCACCGAACCGTCGGTCGGCAGATATTTGAGTTCGCTGCGCCCCTTGCCCCACAGGCCGTACCGGATATCGTCGGGCGAGATCGGCGTCGTCTTGACCGCGGCACCGCGCGCGCCGGCGGCGATGGCACCGCGCGCGATACCGCCCACCCAGCTCGAGGGATTGCTCAGGCTGGAGAAGTTGCCGGTGGCCAGGCCCACGGCCGTGTTGCCGAAGACCGAGCTCACCGCGCCCGCGCCGGCACCGATCACGGCCGCCCGCGCGGTGCGCCCGAACCCGTTGGCCAGCCAACGGCCCGCCAGGTTATCGATCCCCATGCCGAGGTACCGGGCGAACTCGCGGGAGGGAATGGTGCCGGCTGTCGACCCCAGCACCGACAGCCCGGCCTCAGCCCAGTTGAAGCTGTGCCGCTTGCCGGTCGCCATCTGTCCTAGCTGCACTGCCGCGTCCATCCCGAAGGAGGTGGTGGCGCCCTCCGCCAGTTTGATGCTGTAACTGGCCACTCCCTTCGCCGACGGCAGCACGAACTCGCCGTGGGCCAATGACTTCCAGAACAGCCGCCCCTTGCCGGAGTAGGCGCCGAACCGGCCCGCGAGGGCCTTCACCCTGTCCAGCGCCGCGTCCTCGACGAGCCGCAGGACCGACCGGGTGCTGGAGATCGCTGCGGCCTCCACCGCCGCCTCCGTGGGCGGGAACGCCATCGCCCACGCGATCTCCAGCGCCAGCCAGGACAGCGACAGGATGATCGTGAGCTTGCTGTCCTGTAGCTCGGTGCCCATATCGAAGCAGGATTCGTGGATCTGGTCCAGGTAGTCCGCGAGCTGTTTCACCGAGCCGTCGCCGTCGTGCAGGCCGTCGAACATCGCGGTCATCCTGGCGGCGCCGTCACCGCTCGAATAGGCGGCCAGGGTGGCGTCCCGGGCGTCGTCGACGTCGTCGAGCCGCTCACGCACCGCGTCGCTCGCGGTCTTCCACGCCGCGGCGTCGGACCACATCCGGTCCTCGTCGCCATCCGGCCAGGTGGTGCCCGCTACCCAGGCCAGCCACCGCCACTGCGGCGGAAGATACAGCGACACCGGCGATTCACCGCCCCTTCGTCCACGACCATCCACTCACAGTTAGACAAGCGTACGAGTTTGAACTCGGCGTGCCTTACAGTCGAACTCGGCCTGAACGAATCACCGGTCCAGCGCACAGGGCGCTCTTCATGCCGGTGATGAGCCGTGCGATATCGGTTCGGGTCGAAGGGATTTCGGTGTCCGAAGCAGCGTTCAGCGCAGTATGTCGCGCAGTGAATCCATTACGGCAGAAAGGGACCCAATATCGGGCACACCCCGTTCGGCATCGACGGAGATGCTCCGGCCCGCCTTCTGCCGGGCCATATCGGCGACGGCCTGCCGCGACGCCTCGGTCACTGCGTCGGCAATCTCGTCGTAGCTCAGATCGTCGATGGCACCGGAGAATCGGACGTCGATGGCAATGCCGTCGGCGTTCACCGTCACGCTCACCCGGCGGTGCGCGGCGGTGGCCGTGGCGGTGAGCTGGGCGCGCTCCTGTCGCAGGCGCGCGATTTCGGCGACTTGCGCCCGGAAATCCGCTATGGCACTGTCGATTTCGTTATCGGCCACGGGGGCTCCTTCTGTCCTCGGGCTCAGCGATCCAGGATGCCGGGCGCCGGAAGCCGACGTTCCACGTCGTCGCCGTAGTCCAGGCCGGAGTACTGCTCGCGCTCCGACGGTGGGGTGAGCGGCGCGGGCACCGGCTGGGGCAACTCGGCGCGCAGCTCGGCCAGCACCGCCAGCCCCGGCATGTGCTCCTCGACCGCCGGCATGCGCGCGCGCAGCGCCATCAACGGCGCCATCAGTTCCTCCCGTCGGCGCCGCGACTTTGCGGCCGCATGCTGGGCCGCGGCCACGATGCCGCGGGCGATCGCGCCGTAAGGCAAATCGGAGACGTCGTCGGAGAATTCGGTGCGCGTTATTGCGCCGGTCGCGTCGACCGTCACGCTGATCCGGCCGTGCTCGGCCGACGCCGTCACCGTCATTGCCTGCTGCAGGCGGCGGGTGTCGGCGATCCGGCCGATGGCCTGCTGGAAGTTATCGATCAACTCGCTGGTCGCGTCGGCCAGCTGCCGGTTCTCGGGGTGTATCACGGCGCCGGTACCTCCTCGAGGATCGCGTCCAGACCGTCAGTCGAGACCTCCAGACCCGCATACCGGGCCAGGTAGTCGATCACCTCGCGCGGCTCGCGCCGGCCGTCGAGGTCGGGCAGCAGCACCAGGAAACGTTCCGGATCGGGATCCTCGCCGACCAGCGCGACCAGCTGGCCGCCACGCAGGCGCAGCACGAGCATCGGAAGGTCGTCGTCCGGGACGTCGCCGAAGCTCTCCTTCAGCGCCCACTCGAGTTCATCAATGAACATGTCCACCCAGCCGATCGGGCGGCTCGCCCCGATCGACGGCCAGTCCTGGGGGTCCACCGCCAGCAGTGCCGGGTCCGGCCACGGGCGGCGCCGATCCAGTTCGGCCACAACACGTTCCAGGAAGTCCAGGATCTCCTCGCGCCCGAAACCGTCGGTCGATTCGACGATATCGTCCGGCAGGTCGGCCGCGGCGACCGCGTCGGCCAGAGCCGGATAGAACTCCGCGACGGTGGGGGCGTAACTGACCCGGTCGATCAGGTCCTGTGCAGCCTCGGCGACGAGATCCTCGCCCGAGAGATCCTCGACGTGGGCCATGGAGGCGCAGAACTGGTGCAGCGGTGCGGGGTCGTCGTAGTCGTCGAATTCGCGTTCCGGCACACGGGCATCCGACGCGTGGGCGCCGGTGGCGGCCGTTTTTGCAGCCTCCGACGCCGGCAGTTCGGCGAGGTCGAGCATCGGGGTGTCGTCCGGGCCGCGCGTGAACATCGGATCCGTGTGCGGTGCAACGGTCTTCGGATAGGCGTCACCGGTGTCGGGCCGATAGCGCAGGTACAGCTCGGCCTCGGCGCCCAGGCCCGGGCGCGCGGGATCACCCGGGACGCCCTCGACGAAGCCGACCTCCCAGTGCAGAATCGCCTCGATGTGCGCGGCAGTCAGCATGTCCCGCGGCATCGGGTCGTCGGCGGACATCACGCCCGGCTCCCCCGTCGCGACGTAGACGGGACGGATCTCGGCCGCGTCCGCGCCGACCGTCCAGTGGCCCTGATCGTCCAACGTCTCCGGTTCGACTACCACGCACACACCGCCGACGCCGACGACGACGGCGCCGTCCGCCCGCCTGCCCACAATTCGTGGCATACATCCTCATTCCGACGCCGACACTACGATCGGGAGGCTACGAGAGAAGCGTCGCCTGGGCCAGGCCGAGGCCGTGCGACGAACCTTCTGTTCACCGTCCCGTAAGACTGTTGTCCGTAAGGACTTCCATACCGTCGGCCACCACGGGGAAGCTGACGGTCACCACCAGTCCGTGCGGTTCCGCGGCGTCGATGAAGAACAGCCCGCCCTGCCTGGCGGCCAAGGTCGCGGCGATCGGCAGGCCCAGCCCGGAACCACCGGGGGCGGCGGCCGCTCCGCGGAAGAATCGAGTGGTGAGCTTGTCGATTTCATCCTCGGGGACACCGATCCCCGTATCGCGCACCGACACCACCACAGCATCGGACTCGAGGTATACCGATACCGTCGCGTCCGTGCCGGCGCCGGAGTAGCGCGACGAGTTGCTCAGTGCGACATCGAGGAGCTGACAGAGTATCTCCGCCGGCACCATCGCCGGCGCGGTCGGAACCGAGAGTTCGATATTCACAGCCATATCGGTGCGGGCAAATGCGGCCCGCCACGCATCGACCCGGTCCATCGCCACACGCACCGCATCGCACCACTCGGGGGTTGCCGCGACCGCTGTCGTGTGCCGCACCTGCGCGGCCGCGCCGGCCAGCAGCTCGTCCAAGAGCCCCGTCAGCCGATCCACCTCTGCGACAACGCTGTCGAAGGTCGATTCGGCCGGGCCGCCACCGGCGATCTGGGGCCGCAGCGTCTCGAGTCGAGCGGCCAAGGCAGCGAGCGGATTACGCATGGAATGCGCGGTATCCGCCACATGCCGTCGCTCGGTGGCGGCCATCTCGGCCACCGCCGATGTCATCGCCTCGACCGCATCCGCCAGCTCCCGAATCTCCGGTGGCCCACTGTCTGTGGTCCGAGTCCGCGGCGGTCCGCCCTCCGGTGCGGGCAGCGTCGCTGTCAAGGTGCCGACCTTGCGCAGCAGTTCGGATACCGGTCGCAGTATCCATCCGGACAACACCAGTGCCACACCGCCGAATACCAGCAGTGCGGTGGCGGTGAGACACGCCAGCTGTATCCAGCCGTCAGCGATTGCGCTACGGGTCGCAGCCGTCGATGCGACGATGATGACGATCCCTCTGGCCTGCGGTGGCGCCCCGAGAGGCTCCGCCACGAGGAACATATTCGAACTCCATGGAAGCAGCGACCGCGGCAGCGACAGCGGCGGAGACTCGAACCGCTGGGAGCGTTCGATGACGTAGGCGACTTTCGGATCCCGCCGATCCACTCCGACATCGGCTACCACGACGCCGCGGGCGTCGATCACCAGGACACCGTTGTCAGTGCGGTCGTGATAGTGCCGGGCCGCATCGTGCACCGTGGCCGGATCACCGGCGGACAACGCCGCGAAGCGGTTGGCGTCCTCGATGCGCTCGATCATCAGCCCGCGGGTCCGACTGGCCGCCAACTCCACGCCGATCCCCACGGCGAGAAGGCTCATGCAGATCGCGGCGATCACGGTGAACATGATCAGCAGACGACCACGCACGTTCGATGGTTCCTTCCGCAGTCCAGACGCCATCTGAACAGTACGGGAGCCTTGACGAGGCTCCGTCACGGCGGCCGTGGAACGGCTCGTGAACATCGAGCGAGGAGCCGCCGTGGTCGGTCGGTCCCCGGCCGAATCAACGAGTTCGTCCCGGTCTCCTCGAGCGGGCGGCCGCGGCGAGTATCACCGCCATCACGGCGGCGACGATGGCGATGGTTGCCAGCAAGCCGTGCCGGTAGCCTGCCAGGAACGCGTCCTGCACGGCCTCGGCGAGCTGTCGCCTGTCCTGCTGTCTTGCTGAAGCGACCATCGCCACCCCCTTGCCGAGTGAGTCCGGGCTGATCGCGGTGCCGCCGAATGGCAGAGATGCTTCCGGCACCACGAGGTGTGCGCGATAGCCGCGATCGACCGTGCTGGCGACGATTGCCAAGCCGAACAGTCCGCTGGACGGCACCGCGGTCGTGGTCGCCGCCCAGGCGGATGCGTTGGGCGACAACGGGAGGGCCGCACTCACCGCGTCGAGCGCGACGCTGAGCACCATGGCGAAACCCACACACGCGACCGTCGCCATGGCCACGATCGGGACGAGGTCGCCCCGGGCGTCGGCGGCGAGACCGATCGCCAGGCCGTCCAGAACCGCCGTCAGGCCGATGACGAGCGCAGCGGTCATCCCGAACCGGCGCTGCACCGCAGATCCCAGCTTCGCACCGATCACGGACGCACCGCACGTCGGTAGGAACAGGACCGAACCCGCGAATATCGGTGAGTGATCGCGCACGGCCTGCAGATACTGCACGATGAGGAACACGATCCCGAACAGCGCCAACCAGGCCGTGCCCAGCGCGAACATGGCCGGCCGGACGCGTGGATCCGCTCGTGCGAAGGGATCGTGCGGCATGGTGCCACCGCGTCGGATGATCGCGGACACCACCGACATCGCGACCCCGGCCACCAATGTCCCGACGACCGGTGGCGCGCTCCATCCCCAATCCGGTGTCTGTATCAGGGCGAACATGATGAGCCCGACCCCGAGCGTCACCGCGATCGTGGCCGGCCAGTCCGCCGGGAACTCAGGATCCGCCGGTGTGGCCGGGACGAGGACGGCGACCCCGATCATCATGAGCATCGCCACCAGCCCGACCGACCCGATCACCCTCGGCCACCACACGTTGTTCAGAATCAGGCCGCTGACCAGAGGAACGACGGTCACACCCGCCGCACAGGAACCCGACCACAGGGTGACGGCCCTGGCCCGCGCGAGGGCGGTATCGCTCACGGCCGTGAGGATGGACAGCGCGGCCGGGAACATGGCGGCGACGCCCGCGCCCATGAACACCCGGGCCACGACCAGCGGGATCGAGGTCGTCGCCAGCACGATATGCGTGGCGGTGCCGCCGACGAACAACAGGCCGCCGACGAGCAGGACGCGCTTGGCTCCGAACCTGTCCGCGAGGGTGCCGCCGATCATGAGAAAAGCGGTGAACGCAAGCACGTACACCTTCGGAATCCATATCGACGTATGGAGTACGGGCCGGTCCCCCAGCTCCTGCAGCAGCGTCGGCACCGCGATGGCGTGCCCTGCGGTGTCGAAGCTGGTCATGAAGCCGATAGTGCACAACACCGCCACCACCAGTCCGCGATGCCAGCGGCCGAGCCGCAGCCGCGCCCCGCCCCGCTCGGCTGTGCGGCGCGGACGGTTCATCCCGAGAGTCATGATCGCCCTTTACGTCCTCATCCGGGCATATCTGCACGCCGGTGCGGTTAATTTACCGCTGCTCGCCGTCCTCATCATCGGTGCGCCGCCGTTTGTTGTCGGGACCGTCGATGCTGGTGACGCTGCGCGGCCTGCGCGCGCGGTTGCTCGGGCCCGGCTGCGAACCATCGGCCGGTGTCTCGCCGGCATCGCCGGTCGCGCCCTCGTTCCACCATTCGACGAACCCGCGCCGACTGGCGAACTCCTCCTCGGCGGCCGAGTTCTCTTCGTGCAGCGCATGGCGATACACGCTCGCGAGCAGCCACGGCCAGATGGGCCGATCGGGGCCGGGCACCGGACCCGCTGCCGGATACACGTCCCGGCCGGCCACGAACCCGATCGGGCCATTGTCTATATCGAGCAGGATCGTGTAGTGGCCGGCCGTCGGATCCGCGTCTTGCCCCGCATCGGCCAGGGCGAACAGGGCCTCATCGCTCTCCTCGATGGCTTGGAGGATTTCGCGTCTATCGGCGCTGATCGACGTGAACATCCGACTGAGCCCGGCCGGGTTCCGAGTGGCGTACTCCACCAGGATCCGGGTCAGGTCGGGATCACCCAGGTTTTCGGGGACGTCGCCGGGACGCGGGCCGGTCGCCGGATCCCAGAGCGGGCCGCGCAGCTCGACCGGCGGGTGCAGCCCAGCCTCCGTGGCCTGCTCGGCGCTTATCATCCACTCATCGTGATCCGCGTCTACGACCAGCACGTTGCCGTCGCGACCCGACGTCACCTCGTACTGCCTGCCGTGGATCAGATACAGCGGGGCGGATTGACCATCCCCTACGCGCCGCGCGTGCATGAGCACGTCGCCAGGCCAGAGAATACCGAGCGAATCGGGACGAGCGAAACTGCCGTCGGCGGCTGCCACGAAACCCTCGGCGCGCAGCTCCGCCAACGTCACCCGTCGACGGTGCTTCTTCTGCTCGACCTCGACGAAGTCCACCTCGCCGTCCTGGCGCCGGGCTACGCCGGTCACTTCCGCCACCGCATCCTGCTGCCAATCGAGCCGGTGATTGGCGAAGCGGAACTTCTTGCGCGCGAAACGCACGAACTCGTCGCCGGTATCCACGGTATCCACGGTATCCAAGGCGTCGGCCAGTATGAAACTGTCCTCACTGGGCACCACGAATCCCGCTTCCCCCAGCTCGGCCGGGGTGACCCATGCAGTGGTGCGAGCTTCGCCCTCCACCAGCACCCGGGACGGGAGCCCGTGCGGCCCGGCATATTCCACCTTGACCACGGTCAGCAGCCGGTTACCCGCGGCGACGACGAGCCGGGTGCCGTCCGCGGCCACGACGACGGCCTCATCCCCGGTGTACCGCAGCAGCGGCTGTGCCCACTCCGTCCGCCGGGGCACAGTCCCGGTCGGCGGCACGAAGAACGGACGGTACGGCTCGCCGGCAGGTACCGGCGACTCGGGCACGAACGGCCGCGGACCGAACCGCGGCACGGCGGGCATCGGATCACCCGACCGCTCCTGGTAGCCGCCGACCAGGTCCGGGTCCTGCTCCAGTAGATGGAAGTCGTTACCGAGTACGAGCCCGTTCGAAATCCAGAGTGCCAGCGCCCGGTCAGCTTGCGCCTGCGGTCTCACACGCCCATTGAACTGGTCGATCACGGCGGCGATCCTGCCGTCGTGGACTTCGATCTGTACGCCCGCGACTGCCACATGATGACCGAACCTTTCGCGCGCCCATGCCTCGGGACGGATACCGGCCGGCACCCGGAAGGTGCGACCGTTTTCGGTAACCACCACATTCAGCCACCGAGAATCCGCCGGTCTCGGTTCCCATTCGTGTTCGGAACCGGTGCGGCCCAGCGCACCCCACTCGGATTCCAGCGGACCGGAGCGGTCGTACCACCGGCCGTCGGCACCGATATGAATCTCGTGCTCGGCGATCGCCGCATCGCCCGACGCGAACTCGACGGCAGCATTCTGATCGGTGGGAACCGCCACCCAGACGGCGCCGTCGACGGACCGGTACAGAGCGCCCACCGGCTGTCTCGGCCCACCGAAACGCAACTGCCGCATCGTTCCGTCGGGGAAATAGACGTCCAGATTCAGTCCAAGCGTCCGCGCTGCCGCAGACAGCGATCCGTCGGCCGACTGGTGATTCCCCGCTGATGCCACCCCACCCTGATCCGCCTGCACCATCGCGGTCGCCGTCCCCTGCCCGTACTGGATGGCGATATCCATGACTCGTGTCAGCGCACGCGACACACGATCGTTCCCCTGCCCGGGCTGCAGCTCCCAGACGCCTACCGGTCCCGGCGGACGGAACCCGGGCGATTCCTGCTCGCCCGTCGGGCCGGCCGCGTCGACTGCCGACACCGTCCGGGCCGGTCCGTCATGCGGCCAGGTCTCTTCTGTTCCCCGATCGGCGAACCTCCAGCGCGCCAGGATATCCGGGCGCACCAAACCGGCGCGTTCGGCCGCTTCCCGGGTAACCGTCCACGACTGCCCACGGTGCTCGACCACCAGCAAACCTTCGCGAGCGCCCGGCCGGACCAGATAACTCCCTCCCCCCTCGACCGGGAACCGCGGGCCGGCTTGCGGCCGCACCAGCCTGTCGCCACGACCGACCGCCGTCGCCTCGTCGATATGCTCCAGGCTGCCGTTCCCGCGAATTACCGAGAACCCGAGCCTCCCCAGCTCGATTCGTTCGACGGCTGCCATGCCGCCATCGGCGAAACCGGTGACCACGATCGGTGCGCCGCCCGAGGAGGGAAAGCGGACGCCCAAGCCGCGGCTCGTGGCCACCGCCTTCGGACCCACCCCCGTGGCGATCGTCAGATCCGGTCCGGCCGGCGACACCCGGTACCAGGGCTCGTAGCGGTCGTCCGGCGCATGACCGAACGCGGCTTCCGTGAGCCCGTATTTATCGATGAGCGTCTGGATCTGGCCGGCACCCAATTCGACACGCACGGATCCGGAGCCGACCAGCCGGAACTCGCCGTCAGGGCCCGAGTACGCGGTGGCCCAGTGACGGCCGTGACGGCCAAGGAGAAGCATCCGGTCGCCGCGTTCTGCCAGCCATGCCCAGATGTCACCTGGCGTGGGACTCTCCGCGCCCGCGAGCCCCAACTGCTCGTGCACAGCATCGCGCCAAGCGGCCCCCGGCATCAGCACCGGGGTCGACTCCGGATCGCCCGCCAGCGGTGCGCCCTCGTCGACCTCGAGCCGATTTCGCTCGTCTTCGAGTATTCCCGTTGCCTCACCCTGCCGCGAAAGCTCCCGCACCGGCGCATTCTCCGGCGCCGCCCCCGGGACTTCGGTATTCGCCCGGACAGCCCGGTTCGCCTCGATGATCATGTGGGCCCAGATCGGCTGCCCGCTCGTGTAGGGCAGATCGGTGAGACAGTCCACCGATACCCATCGCTGTCCGCCGGGTCCATCGACGCGAACCTCGACACTACGGAATTGTCGACGCTCGACGCCGTTCTCGTCGATCGGCACGGCCCAGATGGCCTGCGTTTCCGCACCATCGGCACCGTCGCCGCGGTTCATTCGCAGCATCTGACCGACCACGGCCAGGTTGCTACCGATAATCTCTCGAAGTTCCGAGGCGACCGACCGCGGCAGCGCCGACAGGTCGTTGATCAGATCTTGCCTTGTCGGAGAGGATCTCCCCCACAGGGGGCCGTCGAGCACTCTCGGATGCCGCACTCCCAATTCCGCGGCTGCGCGCGGGTCGACCCACACTGATTCGCCGTCTTGGCGACGCAACAGGATCGCACCGCGGAGACGGGCGCGGGGTTCGACGGTAATTCGGTCACCAACACGGAATGTCACGGATTCACCGGGTAGTCCCGGCACCGTCACGGACGTGATATCGGAGCGCACGTAAATAGGGACGGTACCTCCCGCCTCGGTTGCTGTGCCCGGCCTATAGCCAACCCGATTCAATGCCTCTTCAGGTACATACGCCGGCGTATTAGCTGCCCCCTTCACCAGGCAATAGAACTTCACCTTTCCGTTTGATACGAAATGCTTCCGATGCTCAGCAACTTCCCCGAGGCGCCTGAAGATACGGCCACGGTACGGTTGAATAATCTGGTTGTCCCGGGTGAACAAAGCACCAGTCGGCCGAACTTCCCGCACCCATTCGCGAGTTACCGCGCTGCCATTGCCGTCTTGCCATTCGAAACCCTGCTTCAGCACATTCAGCGGCCTCGTTCCGCCCAGCCGATCGGCATCCTCACTATCGCCGCCCGCCATCCATCCGCCGTCGGGAACCTTATCCTTACCATGCAGTGCCCACGCGCCCGATCCGGTCGTGGAGATATCGTCCTCGTCCGACTCATCCGACGACGACTTATCCCCGGACACTTCGCCGCCCGAGTCCTCATCCGACGACGATTCCTCGCCGGTGGTGTTGTTGACACCGATGCGGACGTCGAGGGTGTTCGGCAGGGTGGCCTCGTCGGCGATGGCGACGTCGTGTGACTGACCGTTCGCGGTGTAAAGGATGGCGTGTGTGGAGCGAACGTTCTCGGGAGTGTGCAGCGGCAGCGGGGCGTCGATGCCCGTCGTCGGGTCTATTCGCAGAATTGCGCCGTCTTCGTTGACGAGCAGATAGGCGTGTGCACCGACGCCGTGCCGGTCGACCGGGCCGGTGTGTTCGTCGACGACGAGTGCCAGTGACCCGTCGCCAAGCCGACGCAGTTGATCGGCGATCGCGTTGTGGTCGGCATACTGCTGAAGCGTGCCGCCCGCGGCTGCCTCGAGCTCCACCCTGTCCGTGCCGTTCAAGCTGCCGTTCGGCACGGGCACGGTCACTGTGGAGCTTTTCGTCATATCAACGAGTTGTTGCAGGGCCAGCTGTACGCAGTTGTTGACGGAGTGGGTGGCGGTCGAATCGTCGTCGACAGCGGGCAGGGCGGTGGCGAGGTCGGTCAGCTCGAGCGGCGATTCCGCGACAGCAGGAGTTGCGGGCGGGACTTGCGACGGTGTGACTATGACCGAGGTGATTTTGCGTTCGGCGATCGCCTCCCGCAGGCCATTGATGCCCGAGTTATATGTAAGTCCTTCGTCAGCAGAATTCTCCACACTGCGATCGACGACTTCGAAGGCGCGATCTGCCAGCACGGTGTACGTTGTCCGGTACTCGGCGTCTTGGAAGTCGATAGTCGTCCCGACCGGGAAGCTGTCCCACGTGAGATGATCATATGATCGATCGGTTCTGTACACCTTGGACGGTAGAATGGGCAAGACTTGTCCTGCGCGAATACGTCTTGCGCGTTTCAATGCCGACCTTTGCGCCTCTTTCTCGCGCTGCGTGGAGTTCACCTTCACGCTGCCGTCCTGGCCCATGTACATGCGACGGAAGCCTGGGGCGAGTTGCAGCCCCTGATACCTGAGGAAGGAAAGGGCGTAGTCGTTCATCTGCGCATCCGGACGGTAGTGCCCGCTGCCGTCCAGCATCCGCGAGAGGATTCCGTCCGTGACGCTGAAGAGCCCTGCCGCGCACACGGTGCGACCACCGAGGAAGGAGGAGTGCTGGATAAGACCGGGAACCTTATCGGCCGAGTAGAGGTTGCCGAACTCATCCATGACGAAGATATGTTCGACACCATTCCTCGTATTCAAGAGACTGCCGTCCTTGGCGTTGTACAGTCTCCCGTCCGACCCTACGAACCGCCGATGGGCTTCACGTTCGTCTTTGTCCATATAGTGGGTCGGGGTGTAGTAGTGCACTATCGTGGACTGCGAGAAATCCGGTACACTCGCCGGTCGCGGAAGCGTCGTCCTCGGCGCTATCGGACGCCTTTCGGCGAGGTACTGCATAATCATGGCGGCACCGTCGAGCAGCGGTTCCGGACCGCGGGTAAGTACCTCGGTAAGCGCCTCGGGTATCTCCTCCGCCGCAGGCAGGGACCGCGGCGCATTCGACCACACCTCGGGCGTTATCACCGAGAACAGCGTGCCGTCCGCCGCGACCCCGACCTCGTAACCGCCGTCCTCCGCACGACGGAGGAAGACGCCCGGCCGCGTGTCGGTTATGCCGAAGGGAATTCTCTTCTGATCCGGATTCAAAAGGATGATGCCCATAGCCCTGTACGTGACCGCCGCATACAGGGAGAACGGTATATCGACGCGCCGACGCAGCAGGCCGCCGGTCACTCCGGACTCACTGCGTAGAGCGAGTATCTCCGCATCGAGGAGTGAATGTTGTCGCGACTGCAGCGACTGGAGCTGAGCGGGATCCGAACTTTCCGGCAGGTTCCTCAGTTCATGATCGATGTCGAGCGTCGCGATATGCGGCACGAGAGCGTCCCGATTAGCTTCGATGAAGTCGGCAACCTTGCGCCGCAATTCGACCAGGTCGCCGGTCTTGAGAATATGAGCGAGGGTGCCGAAAAGGGCGTCCTCCCCGTCGTACACACGGTGCCACGATTCCGGCGTAGGAAATACGACTTCGACGAACCCGACCGAACCGGCTATACCCATCAGCTGTGCCCGGGTGACGACGCTCGGCTCGAGGCGAACCCCGTTGCGCCACGTCACGAGATCGAGCCTTCCATCTTTACGGACCACTGCGATGCTGTTGAACTCACCGACACCGAAGCGTATTTCCGTTCCGGTGACGAAGTAGTTTTCTGTCAACGATTGCGACAAAAGATCAACGTCCAACACGTTGTTCGAGACGGAATCGGTAAAGCCCGGCTGAACTACCTCGACCCGCCCTGTCGCGATTTCTGTCGGCGCGATAGCACCCTGCAGATCGCTCCAGAAATCTTCGACGTCACGCAGATCCGATTCGGTAGCAGACGATCCGTTGACGTCGGACCACGCTACGCCACTGTCATCGTTGAAGAGCAAGCGTATATGCCGATCAGATATCCGGATATCCACCCGCGTGCCTGCCGGATATTCGGCACCGCGGAACTTCGACAGGAAGTATTGCAAGCCGTACCGCTCGATATGAAGATCGTCATGCGGTGCCCCGATGCGCACAATGGGGAGCGGGCCGTCGGTGCTGTTCTCGGCAGTGTGCGCGGCGCCGGCGGGCGTGTACAAGGCCGCGTGAATCGTGTGGATATTCGCCGGAGCGTGCGACGTCTGCGGTATTTTCTGCCCAGTTGCCGGGTCGATCACGCTGATCGCACCGTGCTCATTGGCCATCAGATAGGCGTGAGCGCCGACGCCGTAGTGATCGGTCCGACCACGATAGGTATCGACCACAAGCGCGGTGGCACCGTGACCGAGGGTGAGCAGATGGTCGGCGATGCCGGCGTGATCGGTGAAGGGTTGCAGTGGCCCGCGGGCGGCGTTCTGAAGTTCCTCGGCGCTCATACCCCTGAGGCCGACCATGTGGGCGGGTAGCTTCGCGACGGTGCCGGGGGTGCGGCGGATGAGTTCGGCCAGCGCGAGCGGCCCGCAGTTGTTGATCGCATTGCCGGGCGTGGTTTCGTTCGGTGCCGTCGTGGCGGCGATTTGCCCCGGGGTGAAGAAATCCGGCTCAGATTCGGATGCCGGAGCGGTTGCGGTCACCACGGATTCCGGTGCCGGGATGCTGCCGTCCGTCGCCTGCGGACGCACGCGGCCGGACTTTCTCATCGTGTGTGCATCCGGCCCGGGGGAATCCTCGTCGCGGGTCCGCTTGGACGGAGGCCGCATGGTGCTCGGGCCCGGTGCGGGTTCCGCATCGGGCCGATAGCCGACCACCGTCAAGTCGTGGAACTTGTTCAAATGCTGCGGATGCAGGCGAATCACGCCATCAGCGAGGAACTCGATTCCCCGAACCGGGGTGACGCCCTCGGGATGCGCACCCCACGGGTTGGCCAGCTGTAACCAGCCGGCTGCATCGATACCCCGCAATGCGTACGCGTGGCCCATTACCAGGCCCGGCACCAGATCGGTGTTCTCAGCCTCGATGCCGGAAAGATTCGGGGTGCTCAGCGTCAGCATATTGTTCGGCGCCAGGGCCGCCCGGATGCCCGCCAGGACTACCTGGGCCGCGAACGCGGGCGCCATCTGCCTCATCCGGTGCTCGTTCAGCGCATAGGTGTCTGCCAAGTAGGACGCCAGTCGCTCGAGCGGGCCGGCCCACTGCGTGAGCTGATCCGGCGTGAGCTCGGGCAGCACCATTTCCTCGGTGTCGCCGTCGAACACGAACTCTTGTTTCGCGAGCCACTTCGCGAACTCCTCGTTCCCGAAAAGCGCGGTCAGCGTCGCGACCGGCATACGGTTCGGACGGAAGAGGCCGGAGTGCATCGCGATGTGCAGGCGCGCCCGGCCGGTCGGCGTACGCACGACGGGCGGCAACAACGACCGCAATATCATCTCGGGACGTCCGCCACGACCAATTTTGCCGTAGCCCTCGCCGCCGAGCGCCAGGAACTTCTCCGCCAGAGCGGCCCATAGTGGGTCGCCCGGTTGATGGGCGGTGTAGACGGTGTCATCCGACCCCGTGACGCGATCCCGGGCCGTGTAGAGACGGAGGTCGGTGCGCAACCAGGTGGGCACCCTGAGCTCGGCCCCCTCGCGCACGGGCCGGTACAGCCGCATCGCGACAGAGCCGCCGCCGTACTCGTGGAACATCTGCTGCACCAGGCTCGGCCACCGGTCGGCGATGCCCATCAATGGCGCGAGGAAATAACAAGAGCCCGAGCCTCTCTGGTGCACGTCCTGGAATCGCACCATGTTCCCGGCGATCAGCGGTCCCGCCCGCTCGGTCAGCACCGGCATGTTCAGACCGGCCGCATACTGCGCGGGCAGCGTGTAATAGCTGTCCCTTGCGCCGAACCGGATCTGGGCAACGCCGTTCTCACCCACCACTTCTCGCCCACGCAACTGGATGCCGCCGGGAATGTGCTCGACCGATTGCTCGCCATCACCGTTGTGCACGAACAGGATTCCCGTGCGGCCGGCGCGGTACCCGGTGCCGGTCGCCTCGAGTTCCGCCAGCAACTCGCTGCGCACCGTATAGGTCCCGTCCACGAACGTCTCGCCAGCGGATGTCACACAGTGATGTTCGACCTCGACCAAGCCACCATTCTCGACGACCGGGCGCAACTCCCCCTCGCCGAAGAGCTCGATCACCTGCCCGTGCTCGGCGACCAGGGCCAGTCCCTCGTCCCACGCGTCGAAGGTGGTCAGCGGCTGCGGCGCCGCCGGAAGCAGCTCCGGCAACGGCGCGCGATCCGAGACCACGTACGGCGCAGGCTGTTCGTGCAACGGCAGGTGGGTGGTAGCCGCGAACGACGACGCCTCGATCAGCGGGCCGAAATCGCCGCCGCGCAACGCATCCGCGAGTTCGGCGTCATCATCCTCCGACTCGTCCTCGCTGACCTCCAGCGAACCGCCGACCGGATCCGAATCGCCTTCATCCGACGCAGCCGATGTCATCCCGGCCGCCTCGCCGGATGCATTTCCCTGCTGCGCGGCCGTATATCCCGTCTGCCCGGCAAGCACGATGCCGCCTTGAACATTAGGAGCCGATGGACCTTCGACAGTGAGTCCGGCGAATTTCGCAAGGTGTTCGATACCGACCGCGACTACACTCGGACCTCGACGTGCCGATTTAACATTGTCATCTTCTTTCACAGGACCGCGCGTATGGCGGTAGTCGACCCCCGGAGCGGTAACCGGAACATTCGGATTGTGCGACCACGGATTCTCCAGAACTATCCGAGCAGGGTTCCCATCGACATCAGATTCGACGCCGATCACGGAATAGGCGTGAGTGCCCACCAAACCCGGGACCAAATTCTGGTTCTCGATACCGCCACCAAATGCATGAGTGCCCAGCATCACCTTATTGCCACGCGAAAGCGCGTATTCGATCCGTTTGGCAACGTGACGGGCAATCACAGAATAGTCCGCCATGTTTCTGAGGTGCGTCTCGCGACGGAACATGTCTGTCATATATTTAAAAACCCGTAGGCGTTCGGCGACCGATTCATTGACACCATCGCGATGGAACGTTTCCCACAGCAACTTCGCCATACCACCGGGGCTGTCGAACTCATGGGCCGCCAAAAACGGATGCCACACAGCATCTCGTCCGGATCTATTTTTCCCGTATTCTTGCCGGAAGCGTTGCAAGGTGCCCTGAAGAAGTTGTTCCCGTTTTTCCATGGCAGCCAGCAGTTTCCGCGCAAAGACCTTGCCGGGATCGAGACTCCTACCTCGAGCGTCTTTCAAGCCGAATTGGTCATGCAGAGTATCCAGATCCAACCGAAGTGGATGCAGGAAGAGGCTGTCATCGACATAATCGGACACCTGGTCACGCCAACCCCTCTCGGCTCGATAGAAGCTTTTACCGAGACGGCTTGCAACAATGCCGGGAAATCCGAGCACATCTATAGCGTGATAGCCGCGACCGTCGCCGAACGCCACGGCGTAAGCCTTCTCGATCAGTGCAGCCCACAACGGGCGTCCGGGCGTATGTCCGGCGTAGTAGCCGTTACCGGTCGCGGGATCCACATAGATTTCCATGCTTACCCGAACCCAGAACAGCTCGTCGCCATCGAAGAACCGAACACCGACTGTTCCATCCTTGTAGTCATGGATCATGTCGGTAATCGCGCCGGGATTATGAGTAGCCATATTCTTTAGTACAGCCATAAGGTAGCAATCGCTGATAGCGCCCTGTGCTACGTCATCCGGCGACGGTTTGCCATCGTTGTACAACGGGCTCGTACGACGATCCTCATACCAAGGTGTGCGTAGACTGCCTACCCCGCCAGAGACTTCTTTCCAACGGCGGTGCGGATTAGCCGGATCACCCAGGGCCACCGTGCCGTCAGGCCGCGTCAGCCCCAGCATGGTCGTTCCACCCCGGATCTGCTGCGGGGTTCCGGTGACGGCATCCCAGAAGCGCAACCCGCCGTTGCTGCCGGCCCAGCTCAGTTGGTGCCAAACACCGGCCGCATCGACCGAATTGCCGGTGATCATCAGGTCGCGCAGCCATGAGTCGTGAATCCAATAGCGACCACCGTCGGGCAGGTCCAAGAAATAATGCCCGTCAGCGGTCGCTCGGAACCAATGTCCGACTCCGGCCTCGAAGTCGAACCACGTACCGTTGGACAGGACCACCGTCAACGCCGAACCGTTGACCTTCACCGGGATCGGCACGTCTTTCGGGCGGCCGAGAAATGTTGCCGGCGGTGCCGTCAGATTCGCCCGCGGGTCGGGACGGAGAGACTCCTCGTTCGGATCTTTCTCTGGCCGCCCGAACAGCCAACCTAATCCGATTTTATCGGCGAACAGCAGATTCGCCTCTTTCGCCTCCTTCTCGAACAGTTTCTCCAGGCCGAGGTCCTCACCGGAATCCGGTGCCAGCAGGTTCGCGGCCACAGGCTGCATGGGGGTAGCGGCTGCGGGCGGCGTTGTCATTGCGGCGGGCTCCTCCGCCGCGATCCAATGGCCGTCGGCCACCGGATACGCCTCCTCGTCATCGGATGACTCGTCCATAGGTTCACTGGTCGGCAGCGCCACCGACGACGTTGCCACGCCCTGTATCCCGGCGTGCACGGCCTGAGTACCCGCACCTACCGACGACAAGGCCCTGAACTGGTTCAAGTGCTTCGCCGATACCTCGATCGGGTCCCCGAATCGATGGTTGAGTCGCTGCCCGTTCGGATCGATCAGGCGCACGCCCGTCACATGTCCGGACGCGTCTTTCATAACACTCGACACCGCGTAGGCGTGCTTATGGGACAGGTGGGTGTCGGGGTGCCGCGTCGCCCCCGCTAGACGGCGGGTACTCAGGATCACCGTGTCGCCGCGATCCAACAGATACCCGATTCGCTTCAGCACCCACCGGGTAATCACCGAGTCAGACAATGGGGCGGCAGATTCCCACTTCTCCATCTCCAACAGCATCGGCCTCAGTCTCCGATCCAGTTGTTTATGCCTGACGACCCCCAGCGTCTCCCTCAGGAATGTGCCGAAGCCGACCGACGTCCGGGCATCGCGGTTGCTCAACCACTGGAAATATTCCGCCTTCTCCTCGGCCAAAGGCATTCCGAGGCTGGATATCCTCTTCCATTCCTCCTGCGCCTTTTTCCACTTATCAGGGTGCGCCCAGTCCTCCATCCATGCACGCCATTCCCCCCCGAGGCCCAACACCGTCTTCGCTAGCTCCAGGCTTCCGACCAACTCGGCTAGCGCATCCGGACTCAACATCATCGGATGCGCGAAAGTCTTGTCCTGTACGCCACGCGTCGGCTGCACTCGCCCCGCAGTGCCCAGCACCTCTGGCGGCCGCAACGCAATTGCGGTATCCCGCGGATGTCCGCCGCGGGCACCGGCATAGCCCTGCTCCCCGCCGTGGTACATCGCCCAGGCCTTCTCGATCACCGCCGGCCACAACGGCTGACCTGGCTCATTCGCGGCATAAGCCATCTTCCCGTCATAAGCGTAGAATCGCCTATCCACCGGGATCCACACCACGCTGCCGTCCAGCTTCGTGAACCGCACCTCGAAATTACCGTCCGAGGGACGAACGTGAATCATGTCGCGAATCCATTTCGGATTCTCCTGCGCCAAAGAAATGAGTGGGGCGAGCAGATAACACGTTCCAGAAATACCCTGCTCCACATCTCGCCAATGTGGATCACCCACAAACAGATCGTTAGAGACTTCGTGAAGCGTGGGTACCCGCATACCCTGACGCTCGAGTTCCGCCTCGGGCACCGAGTGCCACACCGGATTGGCGCTCCCGCTCGCGGGCGCGTGTACCAAAATCTGGCCGGGTTCGGTGTCGTGCCTACGGACTGCAATCCTCTCGTGTCCAGCAATGCGCACTGTCGCGCCGTCCGACTGGAATTCGATCCCCGCCGCAGGGGTTCTCACCTCCGCCGCCGGGAGGCGCGGGGTTGCTTCCGAATTACCCATTCTCAACGAAGCGGCGTGTGCTTCGACAATAAGGGCGGGCCAAATCGGACTTAACGTGTCAAATTGTTGATAAGGCAGACGAGTGAAACGATCGACCCGCACCCACTGCGGTCGATCGTCAACCATCAGCAATACCTCGAACAGATCAGCGGTGTCGGCGGGATCACCACCGGCCCGCGGCTCGACAGGCCGCACCATCCGCTCGATGGCTCCCGGATCGGCAGCGAGTCGCTTGAGCTGAGCAACAAGCGCAATATCCTCATCCTGATCAAACAGACCATTCAGGATGTACGTATCCTCCAGCACAGCCCTGCCGGTGGGCCCGAACAGGGGTCCGGCGGCCCTCGACACAATGGGAAGGTTCAACTTCCGAGCCTCGGACTTCGATATCGAAATCGAATTCTCACCGGCGCGGTTCGCTATAATCCTCGTGTTATCAGTGATGTCTGGTTCGACAAAAATCCAGTCGAGCGCAGACGGATCCACGCCGGGTGCGGGCTCCTTCAAGAACAAACGTCGATTAACCGGGTCTATGTGATATCCGGACAACCAGAGCTTGACAATGGAAACCCAGCCACTCCCATTCTCTCCATTCACAAAGACAGCCGTCGATCCGTTACCGTCCGGTGTCAAGTTGAGCCCGTACGGAAGGTTCAGAATACCATCTGCAAATGGTGTCAGCAATCGGTTTTCATTCGTGATAATCAGTTTATCCGGCTCCGCAATTCGATGATTCACCCGAGTGGGGTAGATCACCGACTCGCTCGTCGCACCACTCGGGGCCACAGAAACTGGCCCTAAATCGACGGGGCCAGGCATATACGCATTTATCGCACGATTCGGATTCCGAACCACTTCTGCCCACTCGAGATCACCCGACGAATTCTCGACCTCGATCAATCCTGTCTGCTGAAAATCTTGGGCGACTATCAATTTATTCGAATCACCGAACAGGTAATCGAGTGCCGCATCGTTCACATCGGACACCTGCTCATAATGCTCATCATCCGCGTCCTCCATGCCCATGAGCACGCCCGCATGAACCTGAATCAGCGCAGCCGCGGCAACAGAAGCACCACCGATAAGCTGCACGTGAGTTATCCGCAAATGGTCAGGAACCGCATACATGTTGCCGTACACGTCCATCACCAGGACAGCGTGCGGGTTCCAGCCCTCCGGGGCAATTGAATCTGCTCCGGTACCCCACCTGGTATCGAAAAGTCCACCATCAGACCGCCACAACAAACCACGCGGCCCCACCACGATCCGGAACTTCTCACGCTCAGCGGGCGTGAGCGACCGTCCGGCCGGACCAGGCTCAGGTGCCACCCCGGCGAATTTCAGGGTTTTGGCGTCCAGTCGGTCCGGCACCCGCTCTTTAGTGCCTACGAACACCGGCCGAATATCTTGGGCCACGGCGGACTCAGTGTCTGTGTGCTGCTGGTCGAAAAGTTCCGGTCCATCGCTATAATCACGATCAAGCAGGGTGTCAAGAGGATCCCGGGCACCGTCCCGAAGGCGCTCGACCACAAACTCGGGAGTTCTTTCATACTCCACGCTACCGGGCCCGCTCCGCAACCGCCTCGGACGCAACAGCCGGAAATTTTGACCCAATACCAACTTATTGTCCTGATCGCGCAGATAACGCACCGCCGCATCATTGAATCCTCGACCGGCGACATACTCACCGCCTCGATCCGACAAAATCTCCAAGACACCCGCACGAACCTCGATCTCGGCCGCCGCCATTGCAGGACCACCATCCAATAACGACGCGTGCGAAATCCGATTGCCATTATGATTGGACTCGGCAACCGCGAAAATGTTCCCATGCTGGTCCATCACCATAACCGCACGCCGAGCACTCCCCGGCGGACCCGACACAGTGTCGAACAATTCACCATCGACAGCTCGATACAGCAAACCATCGGGCCCCACCACTACACGGAACGACTCTTGCTCCTCGTCGGACAGCTGACGGTAAGCACCGTCCTTCGCGTTCGCACCACGCCCCAACTGCCGCTTCAACAATGGGTTGGAAACCATCGGAGCCGGCACCGGCGCCCCGGTATTTCCCATGCTCGGAGGATCTACCGTATCCGAGTACACCGAACCGTGGTCGCCCGCGCTCGCCTCGTCGTCCGAGTACACAGAATCCATCTCGACGCCGGCGCTGAAGGTGGGTTCAGATGACGTGTTCTCACTCTGCACCGGGCCAACAAATATCAACTCACGGTTCCAGCCGTGCACGAACCGGGTGCCCGGACCTGCCGACGACATGAACGCGAACTGATTGAGGTGCTTCGCTGGTACTTCGACCCCCTCCCGGGACAATTGGTTAGGGTGCCGCCCATGCGGGTCGAGCAGGCGCACCCCCGTCACACGTCCGGCCTTGTCTTTTATAACACTCGACACCATATGGGCGTGCCGATCTACCAGTCCGGTGTGAGGGTGTCTTCCCGCCCCTCCTGAAAGTTCGCGGGTGCTCAGAACGACCGTATCGCCGTGTTCCAGCAGAAAGTCGATTCGGTCCAGCATCCACTGAGTCAACACCGAATCGACCAATGGTTCGGCGGACTCCCACTTCTTCATCTCGTTCAGCAACTTATTCAGCGGCCGCTTCAATTGCAGATATTTTGCGATACCTAAAGTCGACATAAGGAATTCATCGAAACCGTCCGATGTCCAGGCAGGGGTGTTTGTAAACCGACCGAGGTTCGCTACCCTGCCCTCCGCATTCCTCTTTTTCCAGTCCTCTGGATCAATAAAGCGTTCCGTCCAGGAACGCCATTGCTCCTCGAGCTTCAACACCTCCTGCGCGATCTCCACGCTCCCAACCAATTCCGCCAAAATATCCGGACCCAGCGTCATCGGATGGGCGAAAGTCGATTCGTCCATCCCGCGCATCGACCGCGCTCCGCCCGCCGGCCACAACGCCGCTGCAACCTGCCCGGACATGCCGCCCGTGATCCCGGCATATCCCCGTTCCTTACCGCGGTATATCGCCCACGCCTTCTCGATCACCGCCGGCCACAACGGCCACCCCGGCCTATGCGCCGCATACGCGATCTTGCCGTCATAGGCGTAGAACCTCCGGTCCACCGGAATCCACACCTCGCGACGAACCGGCTCCCCGAACACCACCTCACCAGTCGGCAGCGTCACCCGCCCGTCACTAACCGGCTCCATAAACCGCACTTCGAAGCCGTCGTCGGAGGGTCGGATCATGTCGACAATCCACTCCGGATGCTGCGCCGCCAAACCGATGAGATCGGCCATCAAATAGCAGTCGCCGACCTTGCCCTGCAACGCATCCCAGATATTGGGCATTCCGGAGCCATCGAACAGGTCGCCGGTAGCTCGCACCAGGCTCGGCACCCTGAGACCGGCGAGAGCGCTCCTGCCGACCGCATGCCACCTTGCCTCGGCGTTCCCGGTGGCGGGTTCACGGACCCACACCTGATCTGCCGTGCGTTCGTCCAGACGAACCGCGACCACCGTCCCACCGGCAAGGCTCACCCGCCTGCGGCCCGAGGCCGAGGTGAACGTGAACCCGCCCTGCGGGATATGAACTGCTGCTGTCGGGACACGCGAGGCCGCGTCCGGCTCGTCCATCGGAGCCGGAGCTATCGCCGGAGCTATCGCCGGGGTGCGGTCCGTGCGATCCAATGGGTCGACATTCTCGTTGATGATCGTGGGATCGTGCCGCCTGAGATTCTCGACAGTCAGCGGGGCCACCACGTCTCGCCCGTCCACCACCGCACCCGCCCCCGCGGGAGCATCACTCAGCCACCGATTGACCTTCTCGTGCAACGCTGAACGCTCGGTTCCAGCCTTAGCAACAGGGACCCAGGTGCCCGTTGTCACGTCATATTCCCGGTCGCGCCGGGCCTGGCGGTTTTGGTGCGCCAGATCATCCTCTTGCGCGATGGCATGCGCCGCGAGGACCAGAGCAGGCCAGATCGGCCCCTGCTCGGTGGTCAACGGCAAATCAGTGGAACGGTTGACTCGCACCCACTGCGGCCGACCGGCCACACTCAACAGCACCTCGAACACCTCGCCACGACTGGCGGGAACCATCCGGATCATCGACTCGACAGCACCCGGATCATCGGTGAGAAGGTTACGCAGCTGCACCACAGCCGCACTCAATGCCAAGTGCGGAGAGCGCAGCAAGTCCAGAGCATCCACCACCGGGCGCGGCGAGTGCAGCAAATCCACCCCGTCGACCGCCGGACAGTCCAGCATCGCCAGGTCCTCGACCCTCGGAACACCATCGGCGCCGAACAACAATCCGGTCAGCCTCCGCACCGGACGCAAGCCGAACCTCGCAGCCTTCTGCACCGGCACCGACACCGACACCGACACCGAGCGTTCACCGTTGCGCTGTAACCGCACCGCCTGCGCATCGGCGGGATCCGGCTCGACAGACACCAGATCGTTGACCTGCAGCCGCAGACCGCCCGGGCCGCCGAGGGTGAGGACGAGGACAAGACGCCCGGTTTCCGGATCCTCGTTATATCCGCACGCGGCCAACCGGCGCGCTGAAACCCAACCGGTTCCATTCGCTCCAGTCACAAAGCGCAGCATGTCTCCGGACTGATCGAATCGCCGCTTCGAACTATTGCTATATCGCAGAAGGCCGCCTGGAAGCGGCTCGAGCCATTTGCCGGTGTCCGTCTGCACATCGAAGTTTGCGAGTCGGTTGCGCTGGTTCAGGTTCTCATCCTGCAGATTGACCGGCAGTCTCGCCGGCAGCTCGAATCGGGAACCCTGGTAATCGCGTGTCACCACCGAATCGCTCAGTGCACCGCGCGCAGCAAGCGGAATCGGGCCGGTAATCTTCGGCACGGGTCGATCCTCGGGCGCACCTAGATCCTCGAGATCAGAAGGTTTCCCCTCGAGCTCAGGTGTCCACTCGGGCACGAGAGAATCCTCGAACACCAGTGGACCCTTGAACACATCTGGATCGATTGCACGAGCATCCCGATGTTGGCCGGCCCAACCCAACTCTGACGATGTTTCCTTGACAATAATCAAATCCTGAACATCTTTGCGACCCTCGAGCTCATAGGGTTGCGAATTCAGGTAATCGAGTGCCTTCGCGTTCAGATGAGAGGTGGTCGCATACTCGTTACGCCAATCAAGCATGACGGTGAGCACCCCTGCATGGACCTCAACTATTGCCGCGGCCGCGGCCCGGGAACCGGCGAGCATCGATGCGATCGTGATCTGTTCACGATCGCGTTTCCTTCTTTCTCTCACGGTGATCGCATACATGTTTCCGTATACGTCGATCGCCATATGCGCGCGTCGGTTGCGGGGATCCTGAGTTTTCTGCCACTCCCCGGGATCCCCATCCAGCCCTCCCATTTTCGCATCCCAGGTGGTATCGAAAAGACCACCGTCGACAGCCCGATACAGCAAGCCTCCCGGACCGACGACAATCCGCAATTCCTCACGCCGAGCGGGTTGCAGTTCGGCGTACTTCGTGCCAGGTCTTATCGGCACACTCGCCAACTTCGGGGCATCGGCTGTTTGGGGCGGAAGCTCGGTCATCCGCGGCGGAATCGGGATTGTGGTACCCGCGAACACCGTCGGGTCGGCCTGTGCCACCGCGGGCTCGAAATCCTTACCGTACTGCTGTTCGAGAAATTCGTTCCAATAATCCGGCATCACCAGGTCCGGATGGTTACCGGCCAGCTCCTGTTGCAGGTGCGCCGCCATGGCGGCATGGAACTGCTCGAGCCGATCACCCGCCAGCGCGGCGACAAGCTCACGGGCACGCCCGTATTCTGCCCGGGCCACGAAACCCGTCAGCTCCGCTCTCATTCCCGCAATCGTTATCGCACGATCATCAACGATTCCGATAGCCCGGTACAGATACTTCAAGTAGCTGTTTCGGAGCTGCTCGAAGGAGACCGGCTCCGTCGACTCCCACTTGTCGAGCACATCGAGCAGCAGCGATCGGTGTTCACCGTGCGGTTCATGCAGGGTATTCGCGCCGAATTCGGTCAGCAGATCGTTGACATGAACCACTGTCACCTCCACCGAACGGTCGGCTATCTGCTGCGAATGCAGGATGTCCACCAACCGTCGAACCGTGGTCAACTGCCGGATCTCCCGGCCCTCGTCAGCCGGAACCTCCCCAAACAGGTGAGCACGAAGCCCGCGCACCACATTCAACCGCGGACCCGGATCCCCAAGACCCTTCGCCTTGGCCATCCACCCATCCGCATTATGCAACCCGATCGCCTTGGCCAACTGCGCATCCCGCGCCCGCAACTCCGACGCAGTTTCGGTGACTACGGGCGGTGCCACCTCAGTAGACCGGTTCTGGGGTTGGGTCGAACCGGCAACATTCGAGCGACGGAAGACCGTCTTATCGACGCCGTGCAGGGCCCAAGTCCCCATCCCGGTGGTGGATACCGTCGAAATCTCGTTGAAATGCACAGCGTCGAGCGCGATTTCGCCACCGTACGGGTCTAACAGGTGCAGTGCTGCGAGGTGGCCGTCCGGGCCGGTGGTAAAACTTCCCACTGCGTAGGCGTGGTTCGCGATGAGCTGCCTGCCCGGCCTGCCGTGGGCAGTGACGGTCACCGTGTCCCCTTGGCTGATCGCGTACCGGATCCGGTCACCCATCCAGTGGGACATCACCGGGTTCGGCAATGGGTTCGGTGACTCCCACGCCTCCATGTATTCACGCAACCGGGTCAGCGGCTCGGCCAGTTGCTCGGTCTTCGTCTCGCCCAGGTGTTCCAACACGAACGCGAGAAATCCGTCGGCCCTGAGCAGTGCCCGACCTCTGCTGGGTCCCGGCATGCGAGTCTTGATCCACGCGCGGGTCTGGTCGTCCCAGACGTAGCCGTCACCCGAAGGAATGCTCTCACGCCATTGGCTTTCGAGACTCAGCACCTCGCGCGCGGCCTCGTCACTGCCGAGCAGGTCCGCGAGGAAGTCGCGGCCCATCGTCATCGGATGTGCGGGGGTGACGTCACTAACGGACCGCTCCATCGGCATGCCGCGCTCGTTGCGCGGTTGCACCGGGGGCCGTAGCGCCTGCGCGATCAGGTCTTCGTGGCCACCCTCAATGCCCGCATATCCAGCCGAACGGCCAAAGTGCTGTGCCGCCGCCTTCTCTATGATCGGGCCCCACAACACAGGATCCGGTTCGTGCGCGGCGGCGTACGCCACCTGGCCGTTGACGGCGTAAAGACGCCCATCCACCTCCTCCCAGCTCGCATTCCCTTGCTGATCGAAGAACCGCACCCTGTAGGTGCCCCTCTCCGTCTCGTCCGCCGCGCCCGTGAGCCAGTCCGGATGGTTCACCGCCAGATCGAGGAGGACAGCGTGCAGGTAGCAGGTTCCGACCGCGCCCTGCCGCACGTCCTTCGGGTCTGGCCCTTCGGGTCCGAACAACGGGCCTTGCACCCGCACTACCTCCGGCATGACGCTCGCGAGCGTGCTGGCGTCCACGGGAACGTAGCCGGGTCCCGTGACGGCCCGCGGCGCGGGATCCACCAACAGCCGACCCGGCCCGGTGCGGTCCCACTTCACGGCGACGCGAGCCCCGGCCGGCAGCGAGACGGCATCGAACTCACCGTCGGCGGCGATTTCGATGCCGCCGGCCGGGATCGTCACCACTGCGGCAGGCATCTCGACCAGCGCCTCCTGCTCCACGGCGACGGTCTCCGGTACTGCATCCCACGAGATCGCGAATCCCTGCTGGAACGGATCCCCCATTGTCTCCGCGTTATTCGCGTCGGCAGCCGGCTGCGGCGCTGCCGCGTCGTCATCCGAAGCCAGTACGGAGGATCCGCCCGGCTCGACGGGCGCGCCCGCAGCGAAATCGTATGCGCTGTAAACGCTGAAATCGCCTTCAATCACGTCCAGTACAGATTTATCCGGAAGTTCGCCGGTTCCGGTGGCGAAAAACACCTTGTCATTACGGGTGTCGGTGTACAGGAGGATGATGGGGCGTTCCGCCGGTCCTGCGACCATCGGATAGTCGTCGGGGCGTACAACAGCGAACCTCATGTCCCAGGCTTCGGCCGCCTCCTGCAGCAGGCTATCGGCTTCAGCGCGCGAGGTTTCAGAAGAGGGGTGCAGACCGCGAATCATATCCCGCAACCGTTCGTTGCGGTCAACCGAGACGGCGGTTGCATGATCACCACCAGCGAGGATGGAAATCATCGAGTCGCAGGAGGCCTTCACCTCTTGCCAGCGAGCTACAGGCTGGAGCGGTTCGGGGGAATTCTCTTCCGAAGTGCCCGGGTTGGACAATCGGGCACGGGAGATCTTGCTGTCCCGCGCCTGCGGATCGTGCGGCTGTTGGGGTACAACCTCCGCGTAGATGGTGGGACTTGTGTGAGAGTCGTCGACGGCGGTGATTCGATATTCCGTATCACGCGGCAGCAGAATTTCATACTCCGCGTCGACATAGGTCTCCGCCTGGGCCCAAATCCCCCTCGTGCCCTGCGGAAGTCTCAATTCGAACCGATATTTGTACCAAAAATTGCCCACGGTCATATGCGTCGGATCGATGGAGGTCGACATATAGCTGACCTTCCGCTGTACGGTATCCCTCAAAGAATCGCTGTATTCACGTATCGGGTCCGATTCCGAGGAGAAAACGCGACCGGCCATGCTGTTATCGGCAACATCATGCAGAGCATCGAAGTGATTTTGCCCACGAATTACTACTATCGGATGCGGGAGAACGCGCTCGGTTGCTTCATCCAATTCCTGAAGCCATCGCTCGAGCGCGTCCCACGTCGGCGACTCCCGCATTTCATCCCGTATTTTACGGTGCAACGTGGCGTTGTACTCGAGCGCCGCGAAGCCATTCTCGTGTTCCGCTGACCTCAATACATGATCTATAGCTGCTCCGGTGGTCTCATCAATGAACGGAGCACCTACGAATGCTGTGAGCATTGCAATACTCGGACGCCGATTGCTCAGCCTAAATTTGGCGAGAGCGCGCGCGTACTCATCATCTCTCGGCATTGCGTCGATGAGCTTTCGAAGTTCAGCGATATCCATCTCCAGCAGATCATTCAATACCGGGTTCGAGGTATACCACTTGACCACTTCGCGCTGACTTTCCGACAAGCCGAAGTATATGCTGTCCAAATTCGCCGCCGCGTAATTCGCAGCCTGCGCTCTATTGGGAAAGGTTAGATACCCGTCAGGACCGACCGTGCCGGACCCGGTAGCGGCTGCCTCCGCCACCTCGCTGGTTCCTATCACGGAATGCTCAGCCGCCGCAGATTCGTCGGCGTTCGAGTACATCGAAGTGATACTGCGCGGCCGATAGGGAGCATTCCACACAGGCCAGGAGGACTCCTGGTCGTCGATATTCGACGTATCCGATCTCGACGATGCGGTGTCATCGCCGGTCGGATCCGCGAGTGCGCCGATGCGGGTGTCTGGTGGGAATGCGGGGATGTCTTCATCGCGGAGGAGGGCGGGGCGGCTGATCCTGCCGGTGGCGGTGTAGAGGACTGCGTGGACGCTGGCTGCGGTGCGTTGTCCGGGGAAGATGTGGGTGGGGTCGGCGGTGTCGTGGACGAGGACGAGGCCGGTCGGGCTGACGATCATGCGGTAGGCGTGTGCGCCGATGCCGTTGGCGTTGGGGGTGTGGTGGACGGCGACGACGAGTGCCTGTGCCCCGGGGCCGAGGAGGTCGAGTTGCATGGCGATCCGGTGGACGTCGGGGTAGCCGTGGAGTTCGCCGCCGGCCGCCTCCACTAGCTCCGGTAGTGAGCGGCCGGGCAGGGACGCGGGTTGTTGCGGTACGCGGATCGGAGCGCCGGGCAGGTCGTCGGCGATGGCGGTGAGCGTGTCGACGAGGCAGTCGGCTGTGGTTGCGGTGGAACGTTGCTGGTTCGTGACGGTCGCGTGTTGGGCGGTGCCGTCGTGCACGGCCGGTTCGGTTCGCCGGGACATGATGCTGGAGGCGCCGGACAAACGGGGATCCGTGCTTCGCGACGTGTCGGTGGGTTGCAGGGGGAACGCCCGCTGGTCCGTCACGGACCTCGAGGGCTCCTCGTCCCACCAGCGGATAATCCGGCGTCGACGCTGCGGTGAATCCGTGCGGCCGATCCGGCTGCCCCCGCCCTCGGGCTGATCGATGGCCGGTTGGGTTGGCAGTTCCTTGGATTCGGTGCTGTATACCGAGCTATCGTCCGCGATCTCTTTGTGGAGGCGCAGCGCGGCCCGGACGCTACTCAGGCGGAGAGGCTGGATCACAGGGCCGGTGGAAGTGGCTGGTTCGGAGTAGGCCGATTCCGAGTCTTCGTCGCGCAGGAACGTGAAACGGACGGTGTTCGTGGACGAGGGGGTCGCGGTGCCCGGATGGAAGGGGTGATTTCCCAGGTCGTCGTCGGACTGCTCGGCGCTGATCGACTCGGTGCCGGTGCTTGGGGTGGCGCCGGTGTGGTCGGTGGTATCGGTGTGGTCGGGGGTGCGGACGACGGTGATCTCGGGACTGTCCAGGACCTGCTGCATGGTCTTGGTGACCGGGTTGCCATCGACGACGGCCTTGAGCTCACCGGTCGACGGCAGCCAGAGGTACCGTGCGCCGGACTCGTCGCCCAGCAACGCGACGGTGGAGGCCACGTTGGACTTCCCGAACGAGCGCTTGGTGGGCTCCCGGTAGGTGCCGAGCAACTCCCCGAACTCGCTCCAGGGCCGGGCGGGTGGGTGCGCCGTTGGTTGCCGGCTCGAGGACGGATGGTCCGGCGTGTTCGGGGCCTCCGCCGGGGACTGAGGGTCGGTTGGTCTGGGTTCGGTGACGGCAGGCTTCTGTTCGCTCTCGGAGGCGACGGGTAGGACGTTTGCCCGCGCCGGCGGCGTCTCCTGGAACTGGCCGACGACGTCGCTGGTGAGCCAGACGGTGCCCTTGGGGCCGCGGACCTCGATGAGGGCCACGGCCCGCAGGCGGTGCCCGTCGTGCGGTGCGTTCTGGCGCCAGAGGGTGCGCCGGACGCTGCCGGTTCCGCCGGCCCCGCCTTTGCTGGCGCTCTCACCGCCGAGGGGGAAGCCGGAGATGCCGCCGCGCTGGTCGCCGTCGGCGGAAGTGGGGCCGGACGGGGTGAAGGTCGGAGCGACGGTGGTGGATTTGCTCTCCTGGGATTGGAAGCTGTCGTTCGAGAATTCGAAGCGGTCGGCGATGATCGAGGTCGTGTCGTCCTCGGCGCGGGGTGAGTACAGGCGCACCCACACGCTGGTACCGGTGACCGTAGTGCCCCGAGTGTGCGGCTGCGGCCGGGGCATGTCGTCGTCGCTGGCCGCCTCGACGTTGAGGAAGGGGGCCGTGGCCTCGGGCGCCAAGGGGGTGTGACGGTCGCTGGCGATCAGCGTGTTCAGGCGGGTATTCATGCCCTCGGACGTGCGAGTCTTGTCGTTGGTCTGCAGCGAGGGGTCCACGGCCAGCAGCGCCTGGCCGAATTCTTTCGCGGCGTCGAAGTCGTAGGTCACGAACGGAAGCGTGGGCACCCAGTTGTCGACGGACAGCAGGGTCTGCACGTCGTTGGGTACTGCGTCGGCGCCGTGGCGGTTCGCCTCCAGGTCGGCGTTCTGGGGATTCTCGGCCGCGGGCGACTCGATGATGATGTCGAGAGTCCGGCGGAGTTCCGGCGGGACCGACGGGTCGAACCCGTAGATGCGGGGTGTGGTGCGAGCGACAACGCGCGGGGCGGGGGTGTCTTCGGTGGCAAATTCCGGGGCGGGTTCGGTATCGATCTTGTGGAGACGGAGATGGGACAGAGCCACTGCGGTGGCGGACTTGGTGTGGGAGCTCGGGGCGGGGAGCTGCATGGGGTCCGCGTTCGTAAACGTTCCCGCCCACTGCCCGGCTTGGATGAGCTGCCCGGCGTAACCGAGGCCCTGCCCGGTACGGCTGAGGCCCTCACCGACCAGGGTGGCCAGGTACTTCGACGCGGTCTCGGTCATCGGGCGCCAGTCGACCGTGACGACGTACTCGGTCGGGACGACGAATTGGTACTGCTCGTCGCCACTGCGTCCCCAGGCGCTCAGCCCGCGGCTGGAGTTCTGGGTAGCGCTGTCGGTGCCCGAGCGCTGAACGGCGGCGCTGAATACGGGACGTTGCTTTTTGATCTGGCCGGCGAGGAGGGTGGCGCTCAGCTGCTGACCGCTGGTGTTACTGGCGCCGACGCTGGTGGCGCCGGGCTCGATCAGGGCGTTGCCGTCGGCGCGGTCGTGGCGGTGGACGTTGTCCAGTGCGGCGGACCTGGGGACCAGTCTGCCGCGCAGCGCGTCCAGGTCCACCTCGGTCCGGGGGCGCTGGGTGAACGTGACACCGACTACGCGCGGGCCGAACACCTCGGAGCGGTCGACGAAGTGGAACGAGTGGCTGCCCTCGGACCCGGCATTGGCGAGGGTCCGCACGCCGAAACTGGTGGTGTGCTGGTTGATCAGCGGCCCGACACCCGGGTGGAAGTTGGCCGAGCCGACCTTGGTGGCACCGGGCGATATCTCCTCCACGAGATTCGCCGCGGCGTCCTCGAAGGCGCTGCGGTTGTCGAAGACGACCTCCGTGACACCACCGAAGGCGATCTTGCCCTTCGCCTGGTCCGTGCCCCTCAGCTTCTCGGTGTAGGTGGCGCCCAGCTTGCGAGTCGGTTCCTGCTTCGCGGCGATCTTGGGTTCCTCGCCGCGGTCGCGGGCGGCCTGCTCGACCAGGGCCTGCAGCGCGGGATTGTTGTGCAGGTCGTTGTCGACCAGGAGGAAATCGAGCCGCTGCGGAACGTCGACGACGCGCGTGCGAGTGGTGTGCGGCCCGCGGCGCAGGATGCCGTTGACGATGTTGCGGGTACCGGCCTCGACGGTGACGACGTAGTGCGCGTCCGCGGTGAACTGGTGCACCCCGTTGCCGCCGTAGTCGGACGTGGCTCGCAGGGTATCGGTCGCGTCGCTGGCGGTGGTGTTGGTCGAGGTGGAGGTGTTGCCCTGCCAGCCGCCGCTGGGCCGGTAGCTGGGGTCGGACTTGTCGCCGTAGGTGCCCTGCACGGTGACCGCGCCCTGGTTGCCGCGGTTACGGGCCGTGGTCCGCACCGCGGCATTGGTGGCCTCGAGCCAGTGTTCGGTATCGATCGGCACCGGTTCCTTCACCCGGATGTTATCGATATAGCCCCTGATTTTGATCTTGTAGTCCGTGCCGGCCACGCCGCCCGGGACCGGGACCTCGAACTGGTAGGAGTCGCGGAAGATCAGCGGCGCGTACGAGCTCATGTGGTGCGGCGAGAGCGAGGTGTGGATGACCGAGTGGGCCGTCGACGTCGGATTCGTGGCCGCGTCGCCGAATGCGTTGCGCCAGGCCCACTTACCGGCTCCGACGGCCTTGTCCAGGGCCCAGGCGCCCCAGCCCTGCGGGGTATTTTCGGGGGTGCCGCCCTCCTCCGCGGCGCTGTGCGTCGCCTCGGACGAATCCGCGCTTTCGGTGTGCGTGATCGGGCCGACCAGATCGGTGGAATCGATTGCCGCGCTCGTATTTTCGGAGGTGACGGCGGCCTGCGGCTGGGACGTCGAGCCCGAGGCCGGCTTCCAGCGCGGTAGGACGTAGTCCTCGTTTTCGGGCCTGCGCGGCCGAAAGTACCGGAACAACGAGCCCGTGTTCGGGATCCAGCTCGACCGGGAAACCGCGGTGGACATTTCGGTGATCGGCGTTTCGGTCTGATGGTCGCCCTCGACAGGGTAACTACCCGGCAGCCTCAGGTCGGGTGCATCGACCCCCCGCTCGATGGAGCCGATCATGTCGAACGTGACGTCTTGGAGGATTTCGGCGACGGGGTTGCCCGCGATGACAGCGGACATGGGCAACAGCCCGACCCCGTCGGCGAGCTCCTTCTCGGACCCGTGGTTCGCGGTGGGCAGGGCGAGGCGACGGGCGTCCTGGTCGGGAATCTTGTCCTTGTCGGGATGCTCGCGCACGGTGTGTTCGAGCAGCGGCACGCTGTGGGCTTTGTCGTCGGTGGTGGTGAGATACGTGGGGACGGCCAGGTGCATACTGCCGGCGACGTTGATCGTGTTCGGGTTGGGTCCGTGGCTGTAGGTGATCTCCACGCGGTAGCGAGTGGGCACGCCGAAGAGCTGGAGGCCGGATTCGGGGGTGTTGTTCTTGGGGCTGAATGTGCAGTTTTCCTCGCCGAAACCGGTGTCGAATTCCTCGGTCGTTGTCTCGTTGCCGGTACGGTCATACGACCCGCCGAGGCTGGCGATCACTTCGCTGTGCTTCGCGTTGAACGGATTGGTGAGCGAGGCGCTGGCGCCGACATCCCACGCGAACGGCGCCTTCGAGGACTGTTCGCCGCCGGACATCATGATGCCGGTGTAATTCATCGTCTGCACGTCGGGCATCGACCAGTCATGGGTGACGCCCTGATGGGGCGCCTTCTCGTCGTCGTAGATGCGCTCGGCGATGATTTTGACGGTAATGCGTTCGGTATCGGTCAGGTTGGACTTTTCGAAGACGGTGCGGGTACCACCCTGGATCATCTCGTCCGCCTCCGCAAGCAGACCCAGCCGACCGCTCATCTGCTCGAACTTGCGGACATTCTCCAGCCGCTGATTCTTGCTGGAGTTCGACTCGAACCAATCCTTCCAGGTCGGCTCGTGATCGGGCGGGAGGAATCCGCGATCGGACAGGATCTGCTTGACCTCGGTGAACACCTCGTCGGGGATCTCGACCTCGAGCGGGGTGACCATCAGGCCGAGCTGCTGCAGATGCAGGACGTCTGGACGCAGGTACCTGGGTTGGTCCGGCGCATGGCCGAGGCTCTGTTTCGAGGGCACCAGCATGTTGACCGGGTAGTTGTTCCCGCCGTCCAGGGGCGTATCCAGGCGCGGGGTGACCTCGGTGCCGTCGGGCCGGACGAAGGTGACCTCGACGTCCATCTGCGGCGTCGTGTGCAGCAGATCCGCCACCAGACGCAGCGCGCGCGAGGTGTAGGCCCGGCCGCCGTAGGTCAGGGAATGACTGTTCTGATAGCTGGCTCCGAGTTTCAACGGCGTGAGCGTCGCACCGATCGGTGAGTAGCCGGTTGCCTTGTCGGACTTCCCCTTTCCCAGACCAAGAGACGCTGCCAAGGACAGACCGAGGGAGTTGCTGACCGTGGAATTTCCCTGTATGCGCAAAGCTCGCAGCACGTTGTATTCGAGCCGGGAGCCCCCCTTCATGGTGGGGGCGGTGAGCTCTTTCCCGCCGTGGAAGTCCCGGACCTTCACCTTGAAAAACCCGAGGGGTTTACCGGACGGTGTCTTCAGGGTCGGCGATTGCATCGAACCGCCGTGCGCGCCGGGGGTGTTGGCGAGGAAATTGCGGCCGAAGAATTCCCGCAATGCTACGGCCGATCCCTCGGAGATGCCCTGGACGCGATCGGGGAACCCCGCCATCACATCGGCGAAGAACCGGTCGTGATGCGGGAAGTCGAGCGGACCGTAGAAGGGGACCTGTTCGAGGGAGATTTCTTTCTTCTTCGGATCGCTGTGCGATGCCGAGACGGTGGCATCACCCTCGTCCTTCTCGAGCTGGAATGGTACGGGGACGGTTTCGGGCTTATTCTCATCGGCCGTCGGCATCTCGGTGCTGTCGGCCAGGTGCTGCGGGAACCAGGCCACCAGATCGTCCGGCACCGCGGGCAGGGGTTTCCAGTCGGTCGCCGTCAGCATGTCGGGCGCGAGCACACCGTTCTGACCGTCGGTGTTGCGGCGTATCTCCCACCGCATCTCAAAGTCGAAGGCCTTGGCGTGGGCGTCCGTACTGCGCTTCTTGATGATCGACTGCACCGTCGAGAAGACCGACATGGCGGTGGAGAGCTGGTTGTGGGTGGCGTTGAGCTGCGGAGTCAGGCCCCAATTCATTAGCCCCTGGTCGAACAGATCGAACATGTCCGAGTACGGAATCGACCCGGATCGCAGGTCGTGATTGCTGACGCTGTCGCTGGACTCGGCGAATCCGTACGACCACCGCTGGGCGCTCACCTTCGGACCGTCGATTTCCAGGGGCTTGTGCGGGTCGCGGGCGTGCAGGGACAGGCGCAGGAACGCCGGATACGGGCTGCCCCGGTATTTCACGCCCAGTGGCAGGCCCGAAGCGCTCAACAGGCGGTCCCACTCGGCGACGCCCAGGCGAGCAGTCAGCTTCCGCTCGAGGTCGGCCCTGAACTCGTCGTCCTGGACCCTGTCGTTCTGACCGCCGTCGGTCTCCACCTCATCGATGACGTGCCGGCGCAGCTCCCGCAACGTGGTCTCCGGGATCGGCATGATGTGGACCAGATCCTTGTGGCCGTCCCGCCGATTGCCGAAATCTCGGACAACGTGGCCCAAACCCGGTGGGGCGTCCGAGTCATCGCGCTTCTCGTCCTGGTCGGCAGGTTTCTGTCCAGTGGAGTCGTGAGTCGGGGCCTTCAGGACGATGCTGTCGTCGATGTGTGCGGACTCCTGGGGCGCGGCAGCGGGGTCATAACTGCGAACCGTGCTGGCGCCGAAGTGAACTCGTTTCGTCTCGGCGGTCCTGGCGCCGAGTTGTGGAGCCTCGTGCTGCACAACATCGTCTTGCAAGACCTCATCCTGCACAGACTCTGTCTCGGACTCGGACACCGGAATGCTCACGCTCGAATGCGGACTCGAGGTTCGCGGGCGCGGCGGTTCCTGGATCAGCACTCGGCTGAAGCCGACGAGAGCCGCCGCGAAGCTCAGCTCTCGTGCGAATTCCTCCGCAGTCCGCCGCACCGGCGGCCGCGATCGCGGGTCGTACACGAGGAAATCTTCGTGGTCGCGCACCAGCGCCACAGTGTAGATCGTGCCGGGTGCCGGCACCCAGAGCCTCGTACCGTGCGGCAGAGCGGCGATGTCCAGCTCCGCGTGGTGGATCTGCCTCCAGGACGTGCCCAGCGCGGCCTCCGCCCAGGTCAGCAGATCCTCGACGCTCGTGCCATCGGGCGGCACCGGGAGTTCGTCCTGCTCCTGCGACTCGTCCCGCTGCGACTGCTGCCGCAGCCACTGCACCGTCAGCCATGCATTGGCGAGATCGGCTGGAAGCCCACCCATCTCGGACTCGGACTCGGACTCGCCACTGTATGAAGAGCCGGGCGAATCCCCCCGCAGTTCGTCCGCGAACGCCTGCTGAACATCACTCCGCCACAGCTCGACTCGCTCCGTAAGCGTCGACGGCTCCTCGGCCGCATCCCGGCTCTGTTCGATACCGTTCAGCCACTGGGCAATTCGGCTATCCAGTGCGGCGCCCCGGGGCGGACCCTGCGCCACCTCGGGCTGGTCGAAGTACTCGTCGAGCAGGTCGTACGCCGGGTTGTCACGATCGAATTCCGGACGCACAGCAGTCGAACCATCCTGTACTCGAGTCAGGTTCGCGTCGTATTTCTGCGGCACGGCGGTCGAACCATCCTGCACCCCAGCCAGGTTCGCGATCGGCCGTGCGCTGCGACGCGGGCTCTTGGGATTGCCGGGGCTGACCGCCCCTCTGATAAGGCGACCCAGGGACCTGAGGACCATATTGGGACTGCGAGTGCCGTGGGGTCCCGGGATTGTGTCCAGGTAGAGAGTGTGCGGCGCAAGGACATTCGGGAATTGCACGGCGCCGCGTACATATCCGGTGTGCAGGCGGTGGGCGCCGAAATTCTCGGTGGACGGGTCGATGCCCAGTCCGGGCACGGCGGAGAACCAGTTGCGGAATCCCTGCCTGGCTTTGCCCAACTGGGTGACGACGTCCCACGAGGAGGAGGCGACGTGGACGTGTTCGACCCCGAACTCCGAGGCATGGCGGACGGGCCCGACGCCGGGCGAGCCCAGCAGCGTGATACTCGATAGTTCTTTTTGCAGTTGGTGATTCGCTGCCGCCCAGCCGGCCATGGCGGAGCCGTAGCTGTGCGCAATCAGATGGGTGCGCGGCCTGGGATTCTCGCGGGTCCGGCGCCAGACGTCGAAGGCCGCGATATCGCGGGCCAGCAGCACGCTGCCGGCCTTCGCCAGGGCCGGGGTGGCTACCTCCGTCGGCACGGTGGGATGGTCGTAACCGATCCACATGACCGAGGCCATGCTTCGCCCGCTGGCACCCCCTGCATGGGGAGACACCGTCTCCTGGAAGAGGTTGCGCACCCAGCTCCAGCCGTCGTACAGCCGCGAGAGCCGGCCGGAGAATCCGCTCACGTGCCAGGTGACCTCCTCGGCGGTGTCCAGGTCGCCGAGGGTGACCACAATGCGGCCCTTACCTCGGAAGGCGTTGGGGTCGTAAGACAGTAGCCGCACTGGAGGTTCACCCGGCAAGCCCGCGGCATCCGCCCTGATCTTCCGCAGAGCGTCGTCCAGATTGCACACGTTCTTCCGGAACGCCCGCTGCTGCGTGGTCAGCGAGCCTCGCAGCTCGCCCAGCGCGGCGAGGTCGCGTTCGAAGGCGATTCGGTTGGCCGCGTTGCGGGCGCGTGGCGGGATGCCGTCGGCGTTGCCGATCCGCTCGGGATACAACTCCATCAGAATCTGCTGCTGGTTACTGGACAAACCGCGCCACCACACCGCGTTGTCCTCGGCAGTCTCGCGGGCCAACTCCTGGGTGTCGGCGATGTGGCGGGCGTGGTCGAGGGTGCCGGTCTCCACAGCGATTCTCAGCTGTTTCAGGGACAGCGTATGTTCCGCGAGGTCCCCGCCGGGAGCCGTCCGGTGGACGAGGTTCTTGAGTTCCAACGCATCCGGCAGACCCTCCAGGGGGTCCACGCCACCGGCGGGGAGAGCCATGGAGGCGTGCCAAAGGTTTGCGCGCGCATCGGGCGTCATATGCCGCCAATCCGATGCCCAGCGAGGTATCTCACCGCTCGGAGTTGCCTGCAACGCAATGTGCTTCGTTCTGGCTGCCGGGCTCAATCCGGATTGTTCGTACACACGAGCCGTCGGCGGCCGCGGGTTCATCACCGGAAGCGGCGGCGCACTACCGTCATTCGCCCGATTCACCGCACCCGATGACGCTCCGGACCGCCCGAGCGCCCGATCCTGCTGTTGTTGCTCACTCTTCACCGGTCGCACCGGCGCAAGAGAACTCGAGTTGTCCTGCGCCGCACGATCGTTCGCGCTGTTTGCGGGTTCAGTGAGTGAATCGGACCGTTCCGACGGATGACCCAGCCTATTCGACTGTGTCCCATCGGTGTTCGTCGCGGTGGTAGCAAGCGGGCCGGGCGCCGTCCGCCGAACACGCAAGGCGGCGTAGATGTGGCCGATGATGCCGGCCGAGGTAGGCTGCGCCCCCGATCGCATGCCCTGGCGGGCCTGCCGGATCCGGGCGGGCGCCTCATTCGGATTGTCACGTACAGCCGCCGCGTAGCGAGCCGCTGCGCTGGTCAGATCGGTTCTTATCGACTTCGAGGTAGTGGTCCAGGAGACTTGCACTCGCCGACTCGGAATCGTGGAATCGACGTCTCCGAAGCTCAGACCCATCGAATGGAATCCCGAGGGCGCAGTCGGATCGACCGTTAACAGGTACACCGGCAGATCATCGATTTCCGATTGCTTGCAGACCAGCCAGGCCTCGAGCTCCGCGTCGCACAGGAAGCCCAGTGTTTTTTCGAGTTTCCACCTGTGTTGCCCATCAATGAATTTCGGTATGGATTTCTCGACGTAGCACCGGTTCAGCACATCCCGGACCGCCGCGGGAATGACATCGGAATTCCGCAATGCCGGGAAATCGGTTACCAGGCGATGCTGGTATTCCGATGACAAATCGGCGAAGTACAGGTGGTCCCACCAACTCTGGCCGTGGTCGTTCCACCAATCCGACAACTCCCGCGTCCGCCCGGCATCACCCAGCCGAGTGTGGTACCCGCGCCACTTCTCTGAAAGATTCGGCGGCACGATACGGTCGTCCTCGGAAACCGGTTCCGGATGAGCCCTGAGTTCCAGTTCATGAGAAGGTCGAAGATTGCCCGCCTCGAGCAGCTCCGACCAGTCATCTAGTTCCTGATTCTTCGAATTCAGTATCCCGCGTTTTTCCAGCAACAGCGCGCTGACCTCGTCCGTGCTCGGGAGGTCCTCTCGTCGTTCCAGAGCATTCTGCTGCGCGAGAAGCAGCAGCCGCTGCCGCGCGACCTCGGCCTCCTGCCGGGCCTTTTCCCCGTGCCGCTCCCGTTCACGGAGGGTGCGACCGGCCAAACCGCCCCATGGCCTCCGCTTGAAGTCTGGGCTAACTTTAAGACCCCGGCTTCTCAGCAGATCGAGGGCATAATCATTCATCTGCTGGGTGGGTTTGTAGTGCCCGCTGTGATCGCTCATTTCGGTGAGCAATCCGTTTTCTACCGTTAGATAGCCCGCTGCCGTCACGGTGCGCCCCGCAAGGAACGACGAGTGATGCTTTACCAGGCGGGTATCCCCGGAATACAGGTTTCCGCACTCGTCCATAACGAATTTCGCATGCGCCGCATCGAATAGCGTACCGTCACCGGCTCGATACAGCCTACCGCCGCTACCAACAAATATTCTATGCTGTTCACGCTCCGTCCGGGTCATATAATGAGTCGGTTGACTTACTTCTACTCCGCCGATCTCATATTTACTATATTCAGGATCATTCAGATCGATCCCGAATGTCAGCTTCGTCAAAAACCGCATCGGCCGGTTCTCTCCGGTATAGTGCCTTCCGAGAACCCTGCCGTCCAGCAGGGGAATATGATGAGATGCCAGCACACGCTCGAAACGTGGCGGGACCTCCTCTCGCGAAGCCGCTCCGGTTACGGAATACTCCGGCCCCAGGGGCCGTATTGCTGCAAACAATGAACCGTCGGGATTTAAACCGATTTCATAGTGACCATCTATTGATTCTCGCAGGTGCACGGTCGGGCGCCACAACTCATCCGACGAGCGAGAAGTCCGACCATCCAAGTGATGCAGCACGATGTTCATCTGATATTGATCACCCGCCAAGACCAGCAATCCCTGGCGCGTCAGGAGGCCTTCGGCAATCAGATCGTCACCGACGTTACGCCAATTCGCATCGAATAGTTCCTGCCGCAGCATTCCCTGACCATCAGAAGAATTTGGCGATTCCGATATGAGTATTGGACTGTATATGTCGGACAGGTCCATGAACAGTTCGGCGAGGTCCTTCCGCAGGGCAGCCAAATCACTCTTGTTGAAAATCCAAGCGAGTGCGGAGAAAAATGGGTCGCTATCGCTGCCCACCAGTACCCAATCCTTCTCTTTCGGGAACTGGGTGTCCGGCTGGGCCAGCACCGCAGGTTGCTGCGAGGAGGCAGGTTGCTGCAAGGAGGTTGCGGTCGGCTCCGCATCGGGTATATCGCGAGATGTAGACTCGGCCCAAATCGAATTCATCGTATCAACAGAAGCACCGAAAACGTGGAAGTGAGACAAGCCTCCCACATAAAAACTCAAGTCATCGATACTCCCGATAGACATTTCCTTACCGTCGATGTCCGTGACCACAGAGAAAGTGCCATCAGCCAGGCGCTTGACATACATTCGAACATTCTCCGCGATGGCGAAGCTCAATAAATTGCCGGGATCCGACTCCAAGAATCGCCGCATTTCATCGATGCCGTTAACGATCGCAACTTCGCGCCGCACCGGCCGCGAGAATGCCTCCCCGGTGATACCGGTCTGCGGGGAACCAACGACGCCGGAGGCTGGGTGCTGCCCCGCGGACGTGGTCGAGGTCCCCTGGCGGGCGGGGCGTACGGGCCCGGACGTGCCGGCAGCGACCGGGGTCGACGAGGGGCTGTGCGCGGGATCCACCTCGGCCAGTGGCAGGTCGGCGTCGCGGTGCAGGGTGTATCCGCCCACGCCGCCGGACGATATGCCGGCGAAGTGGTTCATGTGCTCGAACAGCACCTCGACGACCCGGTCCGGGGCGGTGGCATATTTCGTCGGATCGATGAACCACGCGCCCACCGTCTGTCCGGCGCCGTCTCGCAGCGGGCCGCCGAAGGTGTACTCGTGCTCGGACCGCACCCCCGTCACCGGGTGGGGTGCGCCGGCGGCCACACGCGCGGTGGCCCGGCCCCAGAATGTCACCGCGTCGCCCCGCTTCTTCAACCAGAGCGCCTGTGCGACAACATGTTCCGAGATCGGCAGCTGGCCCGCCGCCAAGGTCGCGGCCGATTCCACCGCCCGCAGGTCCTTCGCGATCTCCTCGATCAGCTCGTCGGTGCGCTTCTGATCGCGGAAATCCGGATCGATATGCCGGTACACGACATCCCGGAAGCCCTGGGAGGTGGCGGGATTGTTGGCCAGCTGCCAGTCCTCGACCTCACGCGCAGTCATCGTGGTGCCGTCCGGTTTGACATACACCGCGGCCAGCGGGGCCCAGGACGGCAGACCATTGAGCTGCATGGTGCCGGACGAGGCGAACGGATCGGCCCAGCCGCGCAGGTCCTGCTGCCATTTGTCAGCCACGGCCAGGATCGCGCGCGCGGGCGGGGTGTGACCGTAGCGGTCCAGGAAGTCGTCCGGCCCCAGGCGCAGGGGATGGAATTCGTGCAGATTGTCGGCGCCGCGCAGGGACATCGGCTGACCGAAGGAGCCCGTGACGTTCGGCGGCAGCAGCCGCTCGGCCACCACGCCGGAATTGCCGTGCTCGATCTTCGCGTAGTCGGCTCCGCCGAATTTGATCGCATAGGTCTGCTCGGCGACCGCAACCCAGGAGACGGTCCGGAAATCGGCGTAGATCGGCGTGCCATCCGCCGCCGCCGGGAATGTCAGATCGCTCGGCACGAGCTCCCACTCGCCGGATTTCTCATCGCGCCACCACATCGCGACCCGGCCGTCGTCATCGGTTTCGAACAGCGATTTCAACCACTTCGGATGACTTTCCGCTAGTTCGATGAGCGGTGCGTGCAGATAACAGTCGTTCAGGGCGCCCTGTTTCACGTCCTCGGGTTTCGGCAGGTCGTGGAAGAGCGGAGTGGTCGCGGCCAGTTCCTGGTCCCCGGTGTGCTGCATCAGCCACGACAGCTCGGGTTCCAGCGACCTCGAGCCCCTCGGCGGTCCGTAGCCCCGGAGCCCGTTCTCGTCGTCCAGCGGCGAGGAGACTACGGGTGTCACGTGTGCACGGGTGTGGCCCGTGTTCGAAACATCGTGCGATTGCACGGTTTCCGACGTGTCGTGCGCGGAATGCGAAGGTTCGTGCGCGGAGTCGTTGTGGCCGGGCCGCGGCGGCGTGACCGGCTGCTGCGGAGGGCGCTTGGGGGCGTGGGCCGGCTGCTCGAGAGCGGAGTTACCCGCACCGGGCGGAGCGTTGGCCGGGTGTGTGAGCGGGCCGTGCACCCCCAACTGCGTCCGCATGCGATCCGCGGCCGCCTCTTGAATCGGCTTCACGAGATCGCTCAAGGTCTTGCTGGCTCGGGAGAGGTCGTCCTTTGTCTTGTTGGTCTGTTCGGTGTTGTGCTTTTCGACGGCCTGCTTGTACTGGATGACGGCATGTTGGACGTGCGGGTTGTCGGACAGAGCGTAAAGGGGGCTATCGGCGTCGATAATGAACTCATAGGTACCCTTGTCGTCCTGGCGACCGACGCGGGCGATGGTTTGAATATCGACGACCTCATGTTCGGAGTGGCCGGTAATAATCGAGTGCATGCCGAGGTCTTTCCTCAACTCGAGGATCGGTCTAATATCCGCGCCGCGGTTCAGTCCAGTCCCGATGGTGATCGCATCCGGTTTACCGCCTTCTTTAATAATTTCCCGTTCCAGCCGCTCCTGCATGCCTTGTTTCGATCCCACATCCTCGGTCCATTCGAGCCGCCGTGTGGCATCGATCCAATTGGGATCGTAATTGCGGGCCTTCATCTCGTCCACAATGCGTCGTACGAGGTGATCCTCGTGAACGTTGACCAGCACCGGTAGACCCGTCTTATGCAGCTCGATGATTCTGGTGACGATCGTGTCGACATGCTCTTCCACCCCGTGGGTGACCGTGTCGCCGGCATGCTCCCGATTGGAGGCGTGGTGCGAGGGAATGACCACGACCTTCTCGATACCGTGCTTCTCGTGCAGTATGTCCGCGAATTGCCGTACGGTGCCGGACAGGCCGCCCTTCCCGTCGTAGGTTTTCTTGCCGTAGAACTCATCGCCGTCGAGCTTTTTGACCTCACCCGCATCGGAATCATCACGTATTTGGACACCCTGCCTGGACTCGATGGCCTGTGCCAGCCCACCGTTCCAACGGTTCTCCGTGGACTGGGTGGGATCAGCAAGCGGTTCGCCGCTGAACTGGTCGATAATGACGGCCTTGCCCTTGTACATGATGTAGTGCACGCCCATCTTGTACTCCCACTTTTCAGCGGCAGCCATGTTGACCCGGCGAATCACCTCATCTACCTTGTCGGGATCGACTCCCAGTAGCTCCACAACCTTGGCCTCTCCCTCCGGGGTGAGTATCGCGGGTCCACCGGGCCGGTCGGTGGTGCGACCGAAATCCCGATAGGTCAGGGCGCCCTTGTCCAACGCTTCGTCAAAGAAATTGCGGGCGCCGTCGACAGCACGCTGGACCTCGGGACTAGCCTCACGACTACCACCCTCGGACAGGATGAACGTCGCCCTGTCAAGGATCCAGGTCTGATCAATTTCGTCGCCGAAGAGATGCCGGCCCGGAACCGGATGCCCCTTCAGGGTGGAGAACGCAAAATCTTTAGGCGTACCGACATACACGGTCCCGAACTTGTTACTCGGCGGCTCTTCCGGCTTATCGGAATCCACCATGCGGATGTCCAGACCGATCGCCTTGTATGCGTCGATCGCCTCCTTGAAGGCGCGGCTGGCGAGCATCTCCTGAGAGAGCTGGTAATGGACGGCCTTGTGCTCGAATGCCATTCGGGCCACATGTGCGATCGCGACCAGCGTTTTACCCTGGCCGGCCTCCATATTGATCACGGCATTATACGTCCGGGAACCATCGTTCTGGTCGCCGAGCAGTGCTTTCGCCGCGGCGATCTGCTCGGGATGCATGATTTTACCTTCGCCATCGCTGCGCAGACCGCCTTGGCGAACGATCTCGATTTGCGCGGCCAGCACGTCGTCTTCCGAACCACGCAGCACCATATCGCGCAACAGCCTGCCGCCCAGCTTCCCGTCGGGAACAGCGGACAGTTCACGAGCCATGAAATCCTCGCGAATACGATCGGCATCCGCCAAGTCCGATTTGGACAAGTGCTCTACATAGGCATCCGTTTTAGGCCGCAACGCCGCGTATTGCTCCTGCGTCGCCTGCTCCATCGCCGCATCGAGCGTGGGCCGCGCGGATTTCTGCGCCTCTCGATGCTCGGCCACCGCGCGTTCGTGTGCGGCCCGCACCTGCTCTATGCGCTCGTGGTCCTCGGTGTTCTCGGCCTCGCGCAGATCGCGCTCGGTCGTCTCGACGGTCTCGCGTGTGTCGTCGACGTTCTTCTTCAGTTGTTCTTGCTTCAGCTCGAACTGTTTGCGTTCCTCCCGGAGGCGGCTGGCGACCTTCGGGTCGAGCTTGTACGACATCGACCCGGAGTCGCCGACAAGGGTGTCGTCGTCGCGCCCGTCCGATTCCCCGGGAACCTTTCCCTTGGATTCGCTCGCCTTCTTGAATCTGTCCAGGAACCGGCCGAATCGCGACGAGGCCGGTTTGCGTTTGCCGTCCTTGCCGGATGCGGAGCCCGACGACTTGTCCTCCGGTGTGTCCTCCGCTTTATCCGACGGCGGATCGTGCGGAGGCCACTTGTCCTTGGCCTCATCGGAATACTCCTTGCCGAACCGGTCGAGATGCTTGATCTCCTTGTAGCCGTCCTCGCCCAGCAACTCTTCGAACACGTGTCGCAGGCGTGCGGAGTTGTAGTTCTCCACCTTGCCGTCGCCGATCTTGCGACGGGTGTGATAAACCGGGGACTTGTCGGTGATCGACACGATCTTGCCCTTGACCACCTTGACCGTCGCCACCGCGTACGGCCCGGTGTTGTGGAACGACTCGTGCGTGATCGTCGTACCGTCACCGCGCGCGAGGTACACCCCGCCCTTGTGCTCGAAGTCCTGGGGCGCGACCAGCAGCCAGTCCGATTCGGCCCGGAACCAGTGTTTCTTACCGACGAGCCGTTGGATGTCGATGCCGGTGTCGATCCGATCGCCCCCGGCGTCGCGCAGCGGCTTGCCCTTGGCGATCGGCACGAAATGGTCCTGCGCCTCCTGCGTGGTGAACCGCCGCACCCCACGCGAGAGCGACAGGTCGAACCCGTCCTCGTCGGTGCCGTGCTTCTTGGCGATCCGCAGGTCGTTGCCGACGTCGTTGGCGCGCACCGGTGGCGGGGTCTCGGGGCGGCCGGCGAAGTGGCCGTGCGCCTTGAGCCCGTCGTAGAGGGCGCCGACAGGGTGCAGGCCGGCGCACCCCAGCAGGAATCGCCCCCATCCGGGCCACGACGATCGGAAAACATCGGCGTCGACGGTGACCTTGATCTGGTTCATGCGGTCGATCCAGTTCGACGGCCGCGCCCGGTTCCGTTTCGCGGCGGCGGGGGCGTGGGCCTCGTCGTCCTTCACGGCGCGCGCGCCCTTGTTGTCGTCCTTCGGATTCGACGTCGACTCCGGGGTCTTCGAGCCCTTCGTCTTCTCGTCCTCGGACGGCTGGTCCGGCTTTCCCTCGTCCTGCGGGCCCTTCTCGCCCTTGCCAGCGGCACCCTTGCCGTTCTCGTCCTTGTCGGTCTTCTCGGCGCCACTCCCCTCGGAATTCTTCGGCTCGGGCGATTTCGTATCCAGGACAGTGGATTTCGTGTTATCCGGGCCGGAATTCTCCGCCTTCGACGTCTCCGATTTCGACTGATCATGCACCGGGCCGGATGTCTGCGTCTCGACCTTCTCCGGGGCACCGGTGGAGCCGGCGGCAACGTCCTGCTTCTTCCCCGCGACCGGGCCCTGGATCCCGGACTCCGACTTGCCCGCGCCCGCCAGCGACCCCTTGTCCGTGGACGTGCTGCCGCTCGACTTGTCCGACAACTGCGATTGCTCGTTCGAATTGGTGACATGAGAAGTGTTCGGGTCGATCTTCGACGACTGGGCCCCCGGAGGCGAGAGCGGCGACGCCCCGTCCTGCTTCGAGGGCGATCCGCTGTCGCCCTTGTTCTGATCGCCGCCGACCTGATTCCCCTGATTATCCTGCGCGCCATCGTTGTTCGACTCGACCACCGAACCGGACCGCTGCTGGCCGTCGCCGGTCGAGGACGAGTTGTGCTGTGAATTCTGCGACCCCGACAATTCCGACTTGTTCGGGTTCTGCCCCTCGGTGTTCGTCGTCGAGGACGACTGCTGCGAATCGCTGTTCGCCGACCGCTGCCCGTCCCCGAGGGACGAACCCCCGGCGCCACCGGCGGACGGCCTCTGATCGGCCGGATTCTGCTGAACGTCAACGGATTCCCCGGGCGTATTCGGCGTCCCTGGGGCCTTTTCCGGCGGCAGCAAAGTATCCGGCTTGGGCGTGGAGACGTTCTCGTGCTCGTTCGCCTCGATATGAACTCCGGCGTCCCCGGCGCCATGGCTGCGGAGACCGCCCAGCGAACCGGCCACACCGGCGGCTATACCGGCCGCATTGAATTCGAACGGGCCGCCGTAGACCAGCTCGTTGCCCAGGCCACCGCCGACCGCGCCGCCCAGGCCACCGGCAGCGCCGACAAACAGGTGCTTGAGAACATTCCCCGCCGTACTGTTGACCACGCCGGGGGCCACCGCCTTGCCCAGCGACTTGAACAGCCCGCCCGCGCCCTTGCCGAATACGCTGCCGAGCGCGCCGCCCAGCGCACCACCCGCGATGCTGGCCTCCAGTTCCTTCAGATCGACGCTGTCCCTGCGGTGCTCGCCCCACATCTGCCCCAGCTGGATGGCCAGATCCAGCAGCCCCTGCGACACCGCACCCTCGATGGCCGCGAGCACCGCCTCTTCCAGGATCTTCTTCGCGTACGCGAGGATGACCCGGAACAGGCCGACCGCCGCGGCCTGCTCCTCCGGCGCCGTCGGCGGGAAGATCCACATCACGACGATGTCGGCCACGAGCTGGGCCAGAGCGAAGAGCGTCATGATCTTGTTTTCCTGGATCGAGCAACCGACCTTGTTGCACGAGCTGGCGATGCTCTGCATCGACGTGACGATCGACGGCAGCGAGTTGTTATTCGCCGGGTCGGTCAGATCCTTGAGCGTCTTGACCATCGTCGCGTCCACGTCGGACACCGACGGATACGCGTTCTGGATGATGTCGTTCACCACGTCCTGGATGCCCTGCACCTGGTTGTTCAGGGCGGTCGCGGCGTTGTTCCAGTCGTCGGCGAGCGCGAACATGCCGCCCTCGCTGCCCTTGGGCCAGGTGCCGCCGGTGACGGTGGCCGCCCAATGCAGCCAGTCAGGCAGCGGGATGTCGCTCTGCGGGACGACGGGAGGCAGGGCCATGCGTCAGGCACCACCCGTGGTCCAGCCGGACCGTTCCCACGGGTCGCCGGGCTGCCGCGGCGCCTCGCCGCCGCTCGATTCGATCTCCACACTCGGCGAGGTTCCCCGGCGCCGGTCCCTGCGCTTGTCCTTTTCGTCGTCCTTACCCTTACCGGACGCGCCGCCCAGGCCGCCACCCGGCATGCCGGGCATCATGCCCGCACCCGCGCCGCCCGCGCGCGTACCCAGGCCCTGGGGGCCGAACTTCGAGGCGAGCTGCTCACCCTGGAACGGCGAGCGGCCCAGCCCGTTCGGGGTCGTGCCCAGGCCCGAATCTTGGCCGCCCGCATAGCTGTTCGGGCCGTAGGCGCCGAGAGGTCCACCGGCAGCATCGAATTCGTCATTCGGGTCGAGCGGACCGTCGGGGATGGCGCCGCTGGGGCCCAGGGCGTACGCGCCGAGCGGATCCGCAGCCCCGGTCGCGCCGCCGTCGGACGAGAGGTCGGAGGTGGTAGGCGTCGTGCCGGAGGTGTCGCCACCGAGCGACCCGTCACCGAGCCCTCCGGCGCCGTCGGCCGATCCAGTGCCACCGGGCCCGCCGCCCGGATCGCCGCCGCCGCTCGAATCGCCGCCACCACCCGAGTCGCCGCCGCCACCAGAATTGCCGCCGCCACCAGAATTGCCGCCACCGCCGGTGTTGGAATAGTCTTTCGGGCCGGTCGATCCGCCGCCCGAATCGGGATTCGAACTCAGCGGGCCCGAGTACTGTCCCGGATCACCGGAGGCGTTCTCGTCGACGTAGTTCTTCAGGATCCACTCGGCATAGAGGTCGTCGCCGGACGCGAATGCCTGCCCCGCGGTCTGGATCGTCTCGCCGTAGTTGACCAGGATCTGCCCGTAGACCGGAATCGCCCCGGAAGCGTCGTCGCCCGTGCTCGCGTTCCCGACCAGCGAACTCAGCGCGGCCAGATAGCCGGAGGCCCCCTGCGAGAACTGCTCACCGGTCTTGTCGTCGCCCCAGGGCTGACCCAGCGCGGCGAGGTTTTTGTGCAGCGAGGTAAGTGTGTCGAAGATGCCGCCCACCAGTTCCGGCAGCGAGGCCAGCTTCTTGCCATCGGAGATCAGGAGGTCGGGCCGAACCTCGACGACATGGGAGCCGCTGCCGAAGGTAGTCAGGGGCCCGGCGCCGCTGCCCGAGGCGCCGCTGCTGCCGGAGTTGCCGTCGCTCACCGGTCCCCCTCCTCCGCGTGCGCGAGCGACGCGTCATCCGCGCGCGGCGCCACCGGAATCCGGCGCCCGGTCTCCGGCATCGACGGCGGCATCACGCTGGTCATTCGAGTCCCTCTCATGCGGCATGCCATCCATCGCCCCACAGGGACTCCAGGCGTTCGAAGTACGTCTCGTACTGCGGCCCAACGACATCGGTGGAGAAACGGGAGATCGCGTACTCGCGAATGCCCCGGTAGTCCAGCTTGTCCACCGATTCGGCGGCATCGCAGAATTCGCGCAGCGTGTGGCAGCGGAAACCCTGCACGCCCTGCTGCACGGTCTCGGTGAAAACACCCCAGTCCGTGGTGATCACCGGGGTTCCGCAGAGCATCGCCTCGACATGCACGCCGCCGAACGGCTCCAGATACAGCGAGGGCACGAACACACCGCGGGCGCGGCTCATCAGCTCGCCGCGGCGCACGTGATCGACCACGCCGGCATACTCGGCGACCTCCGGCGGCGGCGCCTGCCCCGCCCCGGCCACGACGAGTCTCGCGCCCAGCCGCTCACACGTGTCGATGGCGATCTGAATGCCCTTGGGCTCCACCAGCCGACCGATGAACAGGAAGTAGTCGTCCTTCTCCGCCGAGAACGGAAAGTCCTCCACCTCATAATAATTCGGGATCACCGTGTCGTAGAACCGGCCGCGGGCGCTCATCACGCCGGGTACGGTGGTGCGCGAACCGTACACCGAGTGCATCCACGCATAGCTCTCGAAGACCCGGTAGTTGGCGAACACGCCGCTGTAGCCGATGCCGTATTCGACGGTCATCAACTCCGGAAACGTCCGGGCGATGGGCTTCTGACAGGTGCCGCCGAGGACGCAGATGAAGTCGCGGTCCCGCTTGCGCTGGGCGATCTCGGTGATGGCGCGATCGTTCGAGGTCACCCAGTGCGGGGCGCGCTGATCCCAGGTCATATTGGCCAGCTGCCGGTAGGGGTCGAAGTCGTCGAACCATTCGGCCTGCTCCCGCTTCGTCACGAGGGTGACGAATTCGGTGCACTCCGCGTCGTTCTCCTCGCCGCCGTACAGGAACACCTCGTGGCCCAGCCGCGTCATCATGGTCGCGAAGCGACGGTTCTTCTGCGTGTACGCGCACGGCTGGTAGTACTGGGTCGTCTGCGTATTGGGCTGGTTGACGACGTGGAATCGCATGGCGGAGGCTCACATTCGAACGGGGGGACGGCATGGGGTGCGCACGGGTCAGCGGTCGATAATCGGGCGCACGGACAGCGGGTCTTCGCCGACGGCCTCCTCCAGATGTTCCTTGCCGTCCAGATAGGGCGCGCGTTTACGTTCCTTCTGCTGATTGCCCTGACCCCCCTGACCGGCGCCCATACCGCCCATCGGGTAGCCACCCACCGGCCCGGCGGCGGTCTCCGCCACGCCCGCCCGGGGGACGACCTCCTCCTCGGCTGCCACGGCCATCACGCCGCTCACGGCGGTGCCGGCCGCGCGGGGGAACAGCTTGGCCTCGTCGAGGGGTGCCATAGCGGAACTGCCTCCGCCCCCTCCCGCACCGATGCCACCGCCACCGGTACCCGCCGGGTGGGTGCCGAATCCGAACAGGCCGCCGCTGCCCCAGAGACCGCTCACGCCCGGTATTCCGGATCCGGATCCGGAATGACCGGAGGAACCGGACGATGCACCGAACATGCCGGAACTCATGTTCTGCAGCATGTTCTCGAGCGACGACAATGCTCCCGAGGTACCGCTGAACAGGCTGCCGGCACCGCTCTGGCCGTAGGAGGACGACGAACCGGTATAGCCGCTCAGGCCGGAGCTCAGGGACAGGCTCGTGCCCGAGGAGTTACCGGCGCTGAAGTCGGCGGTCTTGGGGGACGATCCTCCGCTGCCGCCGCCGGTGCTGCCGCCGCCGGTGCCGGTGCTGTCGCTGCCGGTGCTGTCGCTGCCGGATCCGCTGCCGCTGCTGCTGCCTCCGCTGCCGCCGCTACCTCCGCTGGATCCTCCGTTGCTGGAACTGCTACTGCCGGAGCCGGATCCGCCGCTGCTGCCGCCGTCGGATCCGCTGCCGGAGCCGGATCCGCTGCCGCTGCCGGATCCGCTGCTGGATCCGGTGCCCTTGGCGTCGGCGGTGTTGGGGTCGGTGATGACCGGGATGCTCTTGACGATGGCGGCCAGGCCGCCGGCGTAGCCCTGGCTGGAACTGGTGGTGTCCCACCAAGTGTCGACGTCGTTCAGGGTGCTGTGGGTGCCGCCGGACCAGGTCCAGTTCTTGTCACCGGTGGGGGCGGTGTCGCCGGTCGTCACGGGAGCGATGTTGCCGTTGCCGTAGCCGGTCTCGTCGCCCCAGGTGGGTACCTGCTGGTGCACGTACCAGAAGAATTCGACTGTGTTCGCGATCGAGTTGTACATGTTCTGCATGGACGTGCCCATGGTCTGCGCCGCGGTCACATAACTCGTCACCGCGGTCTGTGCCGTCGACGCCGCCGAGCCACTCCAGGAATTGGGACCGAAGATGTTACTCATCGTCGACTGAAACGCGAAGACGGCGTTGTTCCACTGCTGATACATTTGCTGCCACTCGCCGGCCACCCATCCAACGGTGCCATTCCACTCATTGATGAGGTCGTTGATATTCGCGAAATCCGGCAGATCCGCGAACAGACTGCTCGGCTCGGGCGGGACACTGATCGAGGAGTCCGCGGAGACACCACTACTGACACCCGTCGCATACACCGGCGTGGTCCACTCATTATTGGTGGCCTCGACCGAGGTAATACCGCTGGTCAGATCCACCGGAGTGCCCGAGGACGGCACGACGAACAAATTCAGGTTCTCACTCTCGGCACCCTTGTACTTCTGCGCCGCGACATTGAAGGTGTCACCCATATCGGTGAGGATCTGCTGATGATTCTGCAGGACCGTCACGACCTCGTTCAGCTTCTTGTTGAAGACCCCGAACAGATTCGCCAGACTGACAAAGTTCGTGGTCCACGTCCCCGACTGACTATTCAACGACCAGTTCTTGGTGATCGACAATGTCGTCGGCAACTGCGTCGTGGACGTGTTCATGCCCTGCACCGCGGTAATCAACCCCATCACGGTCTTCAACAACGTCTCACACGCACCCGCGGCCGTGCCCAACACGGACGGGTCCAGAGTGAGCGAACCATTGTTCGCCCCATCCAACAATCCGGCCCAGTCGGTGCCATCGCTACCGCTGCCCGACATGACACTCCTGCCAATTCACCATTACTACGGGATACTCAAACACGGCGGGTCCTGCCTTTCGAGTCGCGGACCACGCGGACGCCGGTAGCGTCACCGGGTGTTCACCGTTCCGGGTGACGCCGAGAATTTCTTCGGGTGCTGGGCGTCCAGCGAACCCGCCGCTCCCGACGGGAGCGCCCCCGGCGCGCATCATGCCCTGTCGGATCTTGCGACTCACCACGAAATACATTCGCCCGCAGGTCTTTTGGAATAGTCGAGGCCGCGAATTCGGTCGTACGACACGACCCGGCCCTCCCCTCCTGCCCCGCGGTCACTGGCGCAGAGTCTCGCGCGGAGCCACGGGGCCGCCGCCACTGACGGTCACCGGGATGTCATCTCACCCCGGGGCTTCCGGTGAACACCCGATGTACAGAACGATTCCAAGGCCGGCGCCGGGAAGCCAACAGCCACATGGACGTGTACAAACCGGAAGGACGCGTTCGAACATCGAACCTGATGAATCTGTAGTAGGAGTGTCATGTCTGGCAGCGGTAGTGATGGCACCGACTGGGCCGGGCTACTGCATGGGGCGAACGATGGTTCGCTCACCCTGGATCCGTCCGTGTTGGGGACGGCCGCGAAGGCGTGTGAGACATTGCTGGGGACCGTGATGGGGTTGATCACGGCAGTGCAGGGCATGACACCATTGCCCACGACATTGTCGATCACCAAGAACTGGTCGATAAGTGGTCAGTCGGGGACGTGGACCACGGGTTTTGCCAGCATGGCGAACCTGTTCGCGGTCTTCAACAAGAAGCTGAACGATCTCGTGACGGTTCTGCAGAATCATCAGCAGATCCTCACCGATATGGGTGACACCTTCAATGTCGCGGCTCAGAAGTACAAGGGCGCCGAGATCGATAACGCGAGTCTGTTCACTGTGCCGTCCGCGGGAACCAAGGTGGATCTGTCCAGCGTCACACCGCCTGCGGCCACCGACGGTGAGTGGGCCACGCCGGTGTATGCGACGGGTGTCAGCAGTGGTGTTTCCGCGGACTCCTCGATCAGTGTCCCGCCCGAGCCGAGCAGCCTGTTCACGGATCTGCCGGACTTCGCGAATATCAACGACCTCATCCAAAAATGGGAGGGCACCGTCGCATGGGTGGCCGGTCAGTGGAACGAAATGTATCAGACATGGAACAACGCCGTCTTCACGTTCCAGTCGACGATGAGCAACCTCTTCGGCCCCACTACCTGGAGTGGTTCGGCAGCATCGACCGCAAAAACCGCGGTGACAAATTATTTAACCGCGGCGCAGACCACGGGCACGTCCATGCAGAACATGTACAACTCGATGGCGAACACGGTCGAATTCACGTGGTACACGCACCAGAACATACCCACCTGGGGCGACGAGACCGGCTACGGCAACGGCAGCATTTCTCCCGTGACGGCAACCACCACCGTCACCACCACCAACCCCCTCACCGGCGCGCCGACCAGCACCACCACCACCAAGACCCCCCCCACCGGTGACACGAACTGGACCTGGACCGGCGGCACCCTGAGCAGCGTCGACACATGGTGGGACACCACCAGTTCCAGCCAGGGCTACGCCGGTGGCCTGGCCGCCATCGTCAAGAGCATCCCGGTCATCACCGACCCCAACATCGCCGACGCCAAGGGATCCGGCAGCAGCAGCGGCAGCAACAGCGGATCCAACAGCGGCAGCAACAGCGGATCCGACAGCGGCAGTAACAGCGGCAGCGGCGGAGGCGGCGGAGGCGGCAGCACCAGCAGCAGCGGCAGCGGATCCGGCAGCGACAGCAACGGCAACGGAGGCGGAAGCAGCAGCACCGGCAGCGGAAGGGGCGGCAGCACCGGAGGCGGAACCGGAGGTTCCAGCGGATCCGGCGGCAGTTCCAGCAGCATGAGCAACCCGTTCGGCCTCGGCGCACTCGCCAGCGGCGCCAGCGGAATGGACGCCTCGGGCCTGCTCAACCTGTTCTCCGAGGTGATGCAGCTCGTCTCATCGGGCATACCGATGCTGCAGCAGCTCGGTATGCAACTCGCCGCCGACCTCGGGCCTGGGCTGCAGGCGCTGGCGTCGGCGGTCCAGAACGGGGCCATGACCGTGAAACAGGCGATGGCCGACGCCACCAAACATGTCGGCACCGAGCTCGACGAGTTCCGGCACCAGTTCGACCACGGCCCCGCGGGACCGAAGATCCCGGAACTGGATCTGTCGCTGACTCCCCGTGCGGGCGTGACCAATTGGGGTCCGCAGGGCTACACACCCGACGTGGTCCCGAACCTCACCATCAGTACGGGCGGCACGGCCGTCGTCGACGGTCAGCCCGCCGCCTCCGGCGTCACCGTGAAGGGAGAGCAGTAGGTGGAACACACCTGGCAGCTGACCGGCCTGGAGTATCTGGTGCTGCGCGAACGCCTCCTCGGCCGCCCGAACAGCTGGCCGTTCCGGACGGTCACCACCATCGAGAGCGCCTGGGACTACCAGTTCGTCAAGGCCCGCATCTGGGGTGAGCTGAGGGCGAAGTGGGATGCCGAGCTCGCCGAAGTGCTGACGGCATCGATGGACCCCGACATCCGGCTCATCGCACAGGTTTTCGGCGCCCGGGGCAACAACGCCACCCGGGATCTGCTCATGGCCAAACGATTCGGCGACCGCGCGGTGGTGATCCAGGGTTTCAACCCCACCTCGCTGTACAGCCACGACCACTTCGACATCACCCTCTGCGACGCCGCGGCCATGTCCCGCGTCCTGGTCGACCGGCTGCCGCCGATGACGCCGGGCTCACAGCCCCGGGTGGAGCTGCTCAGCTACGACAAGGAGGAGACCGTCGACCACTGGACCCACGGGAAGAGCGGCTTCTACGATGACGGCGACACCGTCGACGCGCGGAGCCGGTACTGGCAGGCGGCGCCGAAGTCGCGCGTGGGCAGCATCCAGATCACCCCGGGCCAGTCCAGATTCGGCCCGCGCGGCAAGGTCACCAAGCACATCTTCTGGGAGGAACACCGCGGCGACGGCTGCTACGTCGTGGACCTCGGGCCACCGATCGCGGCCGTCGCGGCCGACGGCGAGCGGTTGCGCGCCGACATCGACGCACAGTGCGCCGAGCTGCTGATCGTGCGGCAGGACGAGTCCCGGCAGGGAACCGCTCGCGAGAGCGTCTACGACGAATGGTGAACGCGCGCCGCAGACTCGAGCACGGGCATTCCGACACGGTTTGGGAGGCAGAGTGGTTCAGCACAACACCCGGCTGATCGCAGACACCGCCGGGGTCTTGGACGGCATCCACGAGGTCATCACGAGGCTGGCCGACGCCCGCCGCCGCTGCCAGGCCGTCACCGCCACCGTGACCGCGGAGCACGGAAGTATCAGCGTCACGGCCGACGGCTCCAGCGCGGTGACCGACATCGAATTTGCCGACGACGCAGATCAACTCGGCTACGCCCGCCTCGCACGTTCCACCGTGCAGGCCGCCCAGGCGGCAGGTGCGGAGGTCCGGCACCGCGCCGACGCGATCATGGCGCCGCTACGCGATCAGCTCAACCGGCTACCCGGTCCCGCCGAGATGATCGGTGGGCTGTCCGCGCGGGGCGATATCCCCGCGCCCCCTCCAGCGCTGCTGACCCCGCCCGGCGCGCGCGAGCCGACGCCCGTAACTGCCGGCGCACAACCGCATCCGGGCATCGAAGCCGCTGACCAGTCGGTCGCCGAGCTCGTCCGGCTGCAGCACGCGCGCACACTGCTAGTGGCGACCGGCACCGCCGAGCAGCGCCGCGTGGCGGTCACGGTGAACGCGGACTGCATCATCGTCGACATCCAATTCTCCCCCGGCATCGCCGATCTCGACCCCGACGAGATCGCGGCGGCGATCCTCGCGGCGTCGCGGGCGGCGGTGCCCGAGGTGGCACGGCGGGTGAAAGCGCTGTTCGCGCCGGTGTCCTACGACCGATCCGGATTCCCCGGCATCGCCGAGACGTTAGCGGGGCTGGAAAACCTCCGCGATCAATTGCGGTGAGCGGCAACGCGAGCCGTCACCCACACATCACTGCTAGTACGGGAGTATCACGGTGGCACCGAATCCCAACGACCTGGCCCTCACGAGCTGGTCCGGCCTGACCGGTAGCAACGATCTCATGCTCGAATCCGGCACCGCAGAGAAGTGCGCACAGCACGTCGCGGACATGCTCGACGCCGTCGTGGGCGTGCAGACCTGGATCCGGAGCAATAACGCCCAGGCCAGCCCGCCGATCAGCCTGACGACCTCGGGGGCGAATTTGTCGATGGTGTACCAGCAGAAGATCTCCCTCGAGATGCCGCAGCGGATGGTGCAGCACCACAACATCCTCACCGATATGGGCAACACCTTCATTTCGGCCGGAAAGTTGTACGACACCACCGAGCACAACAACGCGACGAATTTCGACAGCATCTCCTTCGACGCCGGCTCAGGCACCGCACCGACCGGATCGCCGGAGCCGCAGACGATTCCGAACTATTCGACCAAGTTCCATGCCAAGCGCGGCACGGACTATTATCCGTGGACCTTCGGCGGCCCCGAAAGCGGAGCACAGCTGGCCTGGGGCGACTTCTGGCGGATCGGGCACTCGATCGACGCACAGAAGGTCGCGGATGCCGGGGGCATCTGGTTCTGGCTGTCGAACCAGCTCGACACCGGCTTCACTACGTTGCGCGAGCGCATCTCGGCCGTGTCGGATCAATGGACCGGGCAGGGGGCACAGGCCGCCATCCAGGCCACCTCGCAGTACGTGTACGCCTCCCAGCAGCTCACCGGCGATATGAACCTGCTGGGCAAGAACCTGCTGTTCACCTCCGGCTGGCTGGCGAAGACCCAGGCCATGTCCACCCCGCCGACACCCGCGCCCGAGATGTACGCCGGCGGGGATCCCACCACGATCCAACAGGCGCTGACCGTCATGCAGAACAACTTCACCACCTACTACACCGATAATTTCCCGACCACGGCCAGCGGCATCGTCATCCTGCCGCCGCCCACGATCGTAGCCCCGGCAGGCGACACGACCACCCGTGATCCGAGTACCTCCGGCGACAACAGCGGTACGAATAACCCCGGCAACAGCAATACGGACACCACCGGCTCATCCGGTGGCGACACGAACAGCACATCGGATTCCAGATCCTCCGGTGGCTACGGCGGAGGATCCGACCACGGCGGCAACTACTCGGACAGCAACACCAGCTACGACAATGGCGGCCCCACGTACAACCCGACCACCGGGAAAACGGACTCCACCAGTACCCCTTCCTCGCTGCCGAATACGATCAAGGACCTCTCGACGACCCCGGACGGCACGGCGTCCTCGCTCGGCGGCATGCCGCTGCTGGCGCCGCTGGGAGGCCCCGGACCGATCGGCCCCCTGGGCAACACGGGCCTCGGTAAGGGACTCGGCCGCAGCCTGGCCGCCACCGAGGAGGAACTCGAGCGCGAGGAGTCCAAACTCTTCCCCCGGTCGGTCCTGCCGCCCGAGGAGAAGCTCCCCAAGGCCGGCCTGATGGAGGAGGAGGGCCGCGAGCCCGGGTTCCCGATGGGCGGCGGGCGCGGCAGCAAGGACGAGGAGAAGGAAAAGAAGCGCCTGGACATCCTCGACTCCACCGAACACCTGGACGAGGCCATGGGCACGCTGGGACGCATCGTACGGCCGGTACTCGACCGATGAGCGAGTCCTGGTCGCTGACCGATGTCGAGCTGATCGTGTTGTGGGACACGCTGTTCGGGGATCGACTGCCCACACCGCTGTTCGCGTTGCAGCGCGGATCGAACGTCGACGACTGGGCGGTGCTGGCCGCCGGCGCCCGCGCCGCGCTACGCGCCCGCGACGACGGCGCACTGTACGACGCGCTCGGCCGAGCAGCACGGGCCGACGTACTGGTGCGCCTGCACGCCATCGACCCGAGGGACCACGAGGATCCGCTGACCCGGCTACGTGTGCTCGGCGCCCGCCAGGGCGCGGTGGCCGTGCTTATCCGCCAGCTGCCCGGCGAAACTGTGTGGCACAGTGGCGGATTCGTGATCACCATGGGCGAAGCGGAACGACTGGCCGGTGCGATGGCCGGCACGCTGCCGCCGTGCCCGCAGGCGAGCGGACCGGACATCCCGCTCGCAACCCCGAGGCCCGGCCACACCGGCCCTCGGCACGGCCACTCCCCCGCCCACGCCGACTATCTGGACGCCGAACGCCGCGGCGCGGCCTGGCGCAAGCATCCGGCGGACCGCGCCGGCGCCTTCGAAATCGTCTTGGGCAGTTCAATTTTCGGCCCGCGCGGAATCATCCCACACCGCGTCTCCTGGCGCGATGTGACGGGCGTCGGTCGCTACGCCGTCGCCGAGACCGCAGAGCCGGTCGCTGTACCCGCGGACCGGCACCGGCTCGCGGCCATGATCGACGCCGAGATCGCCAAGGTACTGCAGACACTGGAGGACGAGCGCTGTGCCTGAATCATCCTGGAGCGCCGCATCATCCTGGGACTCCGACCCGGGCGACGCGGCCGCACCGTTCGGCGCCGTCCTGCACGACGGCGTCTACACCGGCGACGACCCGGACGAGCCGGATGCGTCCGATGCCCCGGACGGCGCGGCAACCGGGGCGCCCGACGGGGACGACGCTGGCTTCGCCACCTACTCCGTCGGCCAGGCATCCCTGCGCGGCGGCGAGATCCAGCTCACGGCAACCGATTCCGGGCTCCCGCTCGCCCTCCGCGTCTCGGCCGCCCAGCTCCGGCGCGAGCCCCGGGACCTCGGTGACGACCTGGTGCGACTGTGCCGCCTCGCCGCGGGCCGCGCCGGCCTGACCCGCCGCTCCTACCTGACCGACATCGGTATCCCGGCGCACGCGGTGGAACTGCTGGGCCTGCCCACCCAGACCGAGGTGGAGCGCATGGAACTGGCCGACGAGGCCGTACACGAGTACGAGCCCCGCAGCCTGATGGAGCCGGACGGGAGCATCTGGTGACAACCGACGACTTCGCCGCGTTCGAGGAGTCCGCGCAGGCCCGGCTCGATCGCATGCAACAGCTATCGGACGACCTGGCCGCCCTCGAGATCCGGCACACCGGCGTCGGCGGAGCGGTCACCGTCGTCGTGGACGGGTCCGCCCGGCTGCTGGACATTGTGCTCTCCGTGGACATTTCGCGGCTCTCGCCGGCCGAGTTCGGGCGCGCGGTCATCGACACCGCCGCGGCCGCCACGCACCGGGCCCTGGCCCGCCGCGGTGCGCTGATCAGCGAATTCAACGAACAGGTGAACAGTTGACGTTCGCCGTTCCGAGCGGTTGCCCAACTCGGCCCGCTCATTAGCATTCATCGCAAAACCCCTGCGTAGCAGCCATATCGCAGATCACGAGGAGCGCACCATGGCAGACACTCTCGATATACGGCCCGGGTCGTTCCGGCAGTACGGCAACATCTCCCAGGCCATAGCCACGACGGTCGGCGCTGTCGGGGCGATCGATCAGGCCGCCAGCGTCGCGGCCGCGGTGCCGGTATTCGGGCTGATCGGGCAGGAGTTCCTCGCCAGTTTCGCCTACGCGCAGGCCAATCACTGTGCGGCCCTGGCGGATCTGGTCGACAACTACACGACCACCGCGACCGCGGCTCACTCGTCCGCCGCATCCTACGAGCAGCACGAGCAGCACAGCGTGGACACCTTCGCCGCGACGACACGGGTCGCCGAACAGTGACTCCCGCCGCCGAACCCCTTGCGGCACCGTTACATCCGAGTGTCCTGGACGCGTTGCGCAACACCCCGGCCGCGCCACTGGCGGGCCTGCCGGCCGCGCAGGTGCTGGCCGGAGTGGGACTGCCCGGGTTGCCGGCGGTTCCCGCCGCGCTGCCCATGCTGCCGGGCGCGCCGATGCTGCCGCCGCTGGATCCGGCCGCACTGGTCAAGCCGATCACCGACCTGTTCGGCGGATTCGGCGACGGCCGGCTCGGCGCGGGCGGCGTGCTCAACCCACAGACCCTGCTGCAGAATGTGATGCAAGCCATCGAGACCGCGACGCAGTGGGCCGGACAAGGCATCTCGCTGTTGCAGACGATGCAGAGCGCCGGCACGCTCGCCGCGACCACCTCGGCGACGTCCGCCCTGGGCACCTCGGCGGAGATCTCCGATCAGGCGCTGCAGATGCACACCACCATGGGCGTGGCGGCCGGCACGGTCGCGGTCGGCTACGCCCAGATGGCTGCGGTGGCGGCGAAATTCGCGCTCACCGCCGCCGCTCTGGGCCCCACCCTGGTCACCCCGCCGGGTCAGGCGGCGCTACTGGCCACTGCCCTGGAGACCGGCGCCGAGGCCACGGCGATCACCGCGAAGACCAAGGGGCAGCTGGCCTGTCACTCCGCGAATATGGCCCGGTGCGGCACCCGCGTCAAACCCACATCCAAGCCGAAGCTCGGCGCGCTGCGGGCCGCCGAGCCCGCGACGACGGCGGCCCCCGCCTCGAGTGCCTCCGGTTCGCAAACCCAGCTGCCGCAGCTGCTTTCGATGCTGCAGGGCGTCGTGGCGCCGCTGCAGACCGCCGCACAGCAGGTCGGTCAGTATCTGCCCGCGAGCGTCCCGGCCGGTCATGCGGCAGTATCCGCGGCCCTGACCGCGCCGCTGGTGGGCGCCCGCGGACTCGGCGGCCCCGCAACGAATATCGCCGCCTCGGAGCCGCTGACCCAGTGGCAGCAGGAGGGCGTCGCGGCGACGGCCGAATCGTCGGAATTCACCGCGATACCGCTCGGCGGGGTCGCGGAGACCTCCGAGGAGGAGATGCTGCCGCCGATACTCCCCGGCGCCGGCATCGCGCCCGGCGGCGGCCGGGGCGGCGCCGCCACCCCCGAATCGCTGGTCACCGGGCAGCACGGCGACGAACTCGTCGGCGAGGCGCCCGATGACGTGGCCGCGCCCGTCATCGGCGCCCTCGCCACCGACAGTAATCCCGACACCCCGTTCAGTCTCTAGAGGAGAAAACTATGAGCCGCATCGCTTTCGACCATGGTCTGGCCCGGATCGCGGCCGGTCGGCTGGACACCCTCGCCGATGTGCTCGAGAGCCGGATGACCGATTCGGCGCCCACCCTGCACCCGGCTGCCGCGGCCCTGGACCCGGTCTCCCTCCGCACCGCACAGACCCTCGGCGGCGCCGGCGAGTCGTTCCGGGAGTCGTACCTCAGCGGCGTGCACGAGCTGCGCAAGATCGCCGCGAACCTGCGTACCCACGCCGACACCCACGAGAACACCGAGGGCGACGCCGCCGGGCTGTTCAGCCCCCTGATGTGAATCCCGCGACCGCGGAGTCACCGCGGTCGCGCGAGAAGGAGTGACACGATGGTCGAACCGTCGCACCCGGGCTTCACCGGCAGGGTGTGGGACGCCGTCCCGGCCGAGCAGTTGGCCCACGAACTGACCACGGGCCCCGGCGCGGCCCCCGTCGCCGAGACCGGCCTGGCCTACGGCGCGTTCAGCGCCGGGCTCGGTGAGGCAGCCGCCGAGTATCGCGCCATCCTGTCCGTCGTCGGCGATGCCTGGGGCTCGGAGTCCAGCAGGGACGGCCTGGCGCAGCTCGCACAGCTGGCCGACTGGCTCGATCACCTCGGCAGCGCGGCCCGCCAGAACGCCGAGACCGCACTGCATCAGGCCACGTCCTACGAGATCGCCGAGCTGGCCATGCCGCCCGTCGCGGAGGTCACCCAGGCCGTGCGGACGGCGCACACCATGGTGCAGGGCACACCGCTCGGCGCACCGCTGGCCGGTCTGTTCGACACCGCCGAACAGCAACTCGACGAGCTGCGCGCCCAGGCCGCGCAGGTGATGCGCACCTACGAGGCGGCCAGCGAGAAGATGGCGCACCCGTGGGAGCAACAGCGTGCGCCTCTGGTCTCCGACGGCGCGAGCCTGATCTCGGACAATTCGCCGGGCCGCGGATCCGAGCAGCCGCAGGGCCCACCGGAGAACGCCGCGACGGTCACGCAACCCACGCTGCAAGTGCAGCTACCGCAGGTGGATCTGTCGATGATGAACACGACCCCGACTGTGCCCATCGGTGTGGACAGCCTGCTGCTGACGCCGGTCGCCCCGCCACTGCTCGTCACGCCCTCGGCGACCGCGATCGTGCAGCCCGCCTTGATGGCCCAACCCCTGCCGGCGGTCCCGCCGCCCCTGCCGGCGCCGAACGCCCCGGCATACGGCGCCGCCGCAGCGGCAACGACCTCGGAGACCGTCGAGGAGACGTCGGCCGCCGGCGCCGCCGATTTCATCGACCTCGGCGGCCTCTCGATCGCCGCCGGATTCACCGCTGCCCCCGCCGTTCTGGGCCGCGGCGCACAGCAGCTACCCGTCGTCGCGGCGCCGGGGGCGTAATGCGCGCCCACACCACAGCACCGGGGGCCGATCGCCGATGACAACGCTCACAAGCGACGGCATGCTCACCGTCGCCGCGTCACTCGGCGTGCAGACCCTGCCCACCGTGCTGGCGCTGCGGCCCCGGCACACAGACCACGAGGAACTCGCCGCCGCCCGCGCCGCTACCGCGACCGCGCTGCGCGAGCGCTGCGTCCTCGATGCGGCCGGGGACCCGCTGGACGATGAGCTCACCACGGCTCTGGTCGCGCTGGCCCGCCCGGATCGTCAGCTGGCGATGCGAATTCGCCGCGACGGCACAGTGATTCGGCTCTGCCTGGTCCGCCGTGGTCTCGAGCACGCGTTGGCCGTGCGCACCGGAGACAACCTGGACGTGCGCACGGTCTGGGGCGACGACGACCCCGCGACGCTGGCCCGCCCGCTGCTGGCAGCCCTCGGCCCCTGCCCGGCCGCGGACCTGCTGCCGTTCAGCGTGCCGACCGCTGAGCTCCAGGAGCGTTTCGATGCGACCGACTCCAGCTACGCCGATGCCGCCTATCGACTCGGCATGCCCGAATCCGATGCCATAACGCTCGGATTGGCGCTGCGTCAGTGCCAGTCGGTCGCCGAACTCGTCTGCTACAGCCAGGGCGAGGCCCGCCCGATCCGCGGCGGCGCGAGTGCCGCGATCTACGACACGCCCGCCGGACGCGTCATCGGGAGCGGCAGCGTCGCCGCCGACGGCCGGGCCTGGACCACGCTCGCCCCGGGCGGCGACCGCCGGCTTGCGCAGGCGATCACCGCGCTCGTCGAGGCGCTGCCGGAAGGTAGGTGGATGCCCTAGCCGTTCGTATACGCCGCGGTGGCGTGCGCTCGCCGTGGCGGCGCCACGAAATATTCCGAGCATTTCCGGGTGATTTCCCATCCGGAATTCGAACACAGAAAGTGAGCTGCGACCATGGTCGTACAGAATGATTCCGGCGCGTCCGCACAGGCCCAGCAGAACATGGGCAACTCGGTGGACGCCCTGCGCGCCAAGATCACCAAGATAACCCAGGCCGTCGATGCGGCAAAGAGCGGCTGGCAGGGCTCCGCGTTCAAGGCGTGCGCGAATGCCGCCGACGCCTGGGACGCCAAGGCCAAGAAACTCAACTCCACCCTGGACGAGATCACCAACGAGGTCGGCAAGGGCAACCAGTCCTACACCGGTCTGGAGGGCGACAACGAGCAGCAATTCAATCAGCTGGTGAATACCGATGCCCCGAACGCGGCATCTTCCTGGACCTCACTGCGCGCCTGACGCACGAGTCACCCAACCTATCCCGACACGAAGGATTCGATATGTCGTCCGATTTCATGAAGTACGAGGAAGGGGTCCTGCAGGACCTTTCCGATCAGCTCAGCCAGTTCGCGAAGGATCTCGGTAGCGAGTCGACCGATTTCCACACCCACGCCAAGGCCCTGGCGGCCGCGTGGGAAGGCAACGCCGGTCTGGCCGCGTTCCAGAACTCGGTGAAGAAGTGGGACACCCAGTTCGGCCCGGAGGGTGACACCAGCAAGGATACCGCAATCGGGCTGTTGAACACGCTGTCCACGTCGGTCAGCCAGGCACTGCAGAACGCGAAGGCCGCCGACAACGGCGTGAAGAACGCGTTCTCCGCGTACGAGTAGTCCGATTCGCACGCGGGGCCCGGCACAGCGTGGTGCCGGGCCCCGCATCGTGCCGGGAGCCGCCCCGGATCAGGTCGGCTGCAACACCTCCCGCTGGCGTTGCGTCGCCCCCTCCAGATACCGCCGCTCCTCCGGAATCGACACCACCTGCACCGTCAGTTCCCCGCCCGCCGTGCGAATGTGCACTCGTCCAGGCTGTTCCGCGGATTCGACCAGTACCACGTCGGCCTCGAGCACGGCCGCCGATACCTCTCCGGGTTCTCGCACGTGCACCACCGTCGCCTCGGAAACCTGTCCCGCCGAACCGATTCCGTCGTAGACGATGATCGTCGCGGCCGCGGTGTGGTGCGCGCCGCCGCCCGGCCGGGTCACCGACAGCGCCTCGGGCCGGTCGATCATGGCGGCCAGATGCAGCCACGCCTCCCCGCGCACGGTGTGCACGATGACCCGCGCACCGACCGCTACCGCGCGCAGGATCATCTGCTGGACCAGGTGCAGGCTGCCCACGATCTCCACCGTCCGCACCGCCGGTCCGAACAGCGGCACCGCGACGCCGAAACCGCCCTCGGTCGCGCCGATCACCTGCCCGCAGTCGCCAGCGGGCACCGACAGCCCGGCCAGCGCGGTGGGCGGGCCGGACGCGGCGCCGACCGGCGCGAGCGATCCGCCCTCCAGCAGCACCCTCCGCTGCAGCCCGGCCAGCGGCCGCAATCCCATCTTCCGCAGCATCTTCCGATCGGCGCCGGGCCCGCCGACGCGAGTGTCGTGGCGTACCAGCGCACTCACCGATACCTCGCCGCCGTCCCCTCCGGGCGCCCGCGGGCCGGATGCGGGGGTCAGCCGCAGGCGCAACAGCGTCGACATCCCGGGCAGCGACCAAATACCTGCCAGCACTTCGGAATTGAGCCGACTCGGGCGCACGGCGTACCCGGTCAGCTCGATCGTCTCGTGCCGCATCGCATGCCACCGCTCGGTCCAGTCGCCGGGCGCGGCGCCGTGCAGCATCTCGGCTTCGGCGGCGGTGAGCTCGGCCGCGGTCAGCGCACGCACCCGCACCCCGCGCGTGGCCAGGCGGCCCGCGACCCGGCGGGTCGCGACCAACGCCGTGCGCAGGGCGCCCTCGTGCCCGCCGCCGCGGCTCTCGATCGCCTCGGCGTTGGCCACCGGATCGAAGCGCAACACCAGGCAGACCGTGCGCGAGGTGGACGCGGGCAGCGGGCCCAGCAGCCGCTCGTAGAGCTGCACCACCTCGTGGCTGCCGCGGGTGCGCACACCGAGGGTGACCACGTCGATCGCGGCCAGGCGGATGTCGAACTGCGACAGGCAGCGCGCCGCCTCGGCCAGCGGCACCGCGTCGCCGGTGCGAATCTCCTGCGGGCGCAACAGGGTCGGCGCCACGTTCGCGCGTTCGACCCGCAGCATCGTGAGCACGTGCCTGCCGTCCCAGCGCATGCCGCAGCGCTCGCCGGCCGCATCCGGCACCGGCACGTCGAACGGCTCGGCCGGCCCGGCAATATCACCGCCGCGCCGACTCCGCAACCGGAGCGCGGCCCGCATTTCCAGAGTTTGCCAAATATTTCTTTCGTTAATCCTGGCGGCACCTAGAACCGCAATTCCGAAACCGATTCCGAGGGTCGCCAAAAGCGGAGCATGAAAGGCGACGGCAGTCGTTCCCGCGACCGCGCCGGAGAGTGCGGACGGCAGCACCTCCGGCAACGGAAATCGGTCGAACGGCCCACGCTTCCCGCCCACCAGCTGGGGAATCTCCGGGTTCGCCGGGGATTCCGGGATATCGGCGACGGGTACGGCCTCGGTCCCGTTTTCCGGAGAGTTGATCATTTTGTGCCCAACCCGCACGGCGGCGATTTCACTCATTCGACACATCTCCCATCGGCACTGCCCCCCGCAGTACGGTAGCCTCCCATACGCTCGCTGATTTCGTGAGCTCCGGGAATTGGCGAGGAGGTGCAATTGCCCGCACAGTTGACGACCCGGGCACAGGTCAATGGGTATCTATTCCTGTTACAGCGTTTCGATCATGCGCTGGTGCGTCGCGATGTGCACATGCTGCACGATCCGATGCGTATCCAATACCGATCGTGGATCACCGGATTCGTCCTGGCAGCGCTCGTCGCGGGCGGCTGCGCGGTACTGGGGTTCCTGCATCCCCAGGGGCAGGTGGGCGACTCCAAGATCATCATGGGTTCGCACAGCGGCGCGCTGTACGTGGTGGTGGGCAAGACGCTGCATCCGGTGCTGAATCTGGCCTCGGCGCGCTTGGTCGCGGGCAGTGGCGCCGCGCCTGCGCCGGTCGAGGAGGCCAAACTCTCCGATATGCCGCGCGGTTCGCTGCTCGGTATACCCGGCGCCCCGGCCGCCCTGCCCGGCCCGTCGAGCGCCCGGTCCGCCTGGGCCGTCTGCGACGATGTCGGCTCCGGATTGAATACCACTGTGCTGGAAGGCAATCCGCAACTCGGCCCGCAGGTGCACCCGACCGCGGCAGGCGAGGCACTGCTGGCCACCCGGGACGGAGCCAGCTATCTGATCTACGACGGCAGGCACGCCCGGGTCGACACCGCCAATGCCGCAATCGAATCCGCGCTGCAATTGCACGGGATAGCCCAGCGGCCGATCGGGACCGGCCTGCTGAACGCCACCGTGTCCGCGCCCGATCTGGCAGTGCCCGCGATCCCGAACGCCGGTGCGCCCAGCGCGGTGCACGGCACTCCGATCGGCACGGTGATCTCGGTCGAGGGCGAGCAGCCCGGATCGGCCATGCTGTACGTCGCGCTCGCCGACGGCATCCAGACCGTGTCCCCATTCACCGCCGAGGTGCTGCGCACCGCGAATTCGATGGGGCGCAACGAGATGACGCAGGTTGCCCCGGACGCCATCCGCGGTGTGCCGGTGGTGCACACCCTGCCGGTCGACCAATTCCCCGTCCAGCGCCCCGCCATCGTCTCCGCGGATACCGCGCCGATCGCCTGCGCGGCGTGGGCGCGCGGGCCGCACGATCCGGCGGCACAGCTGGGGGTGCTGATCGGCAGGCAGCTGCCCCTGCCCGACGGCGCACAGCCGCTGGACCTGGTCGGCGGCAGCACCGGCGCCGTGGCCGATGCCGCGTACGTGCCGCCGTCCACCGGTGAGTTCGTTCAGGTCACCGGGATCGAACCGGACAGCACCCGCCGCGACGGGCTGTTCTACATCACCGACACCGGGGTGCGGTTCGGCATTCCCGACGCGGCCACCGCAGCCGTGCTGGGGCTGTCCCAACCGAAACTCGTGCCCTGGCAGATCGTCGATCAGTTTCCCTCCGGGCCCATGCTGGACCGGCGGTCGGCGCTGATCGCCCGCGACACCGTCCCCGTCACCGGCCCCGGCCGGTGAACTCCGGGTGAACGACATGACCTTTCCCCACCGCACGCGGACGCATGCAGGAGCAATTCATTGATCGAATCATCGACTTCCGAGCCGCAGCTGTGCCGGGTCTCGGTGATCGGCGGCAATACGCAGGTGGACATGGTGCTGCCCACCACGGTCCCGATCGCCCACTTCATCCCCGATGTCGTCACACTCGTGGACTCGCGCAATCCGAACCTGAACGAGCACGACGAGGGCGTGCTCACCGCGCAGCGCTGGACGCTGTCCCGGCTCGGCCACGGCGCCATCGATCCTCTGCGCACCCTGACCGAGGCCGAGGTATACGACGGTGAGCTGCTGGTGCTGCGCACCGACGACGCCATCGACGCCCCGGCGCTGTTCGACGACGTCATCGACGCCGTCGCCCGCCTCACCGAAAGTTCTTTCCGCGGTTGGACTTCCGCGTCCGCGGCCCGCGCGGGCATGACCGGCGCCCTGCTCGCCGGGCTCGGCGCCTGCCTGCTGCTGCTGATCTCGAAGGCGCACGGCCAGGGCCTGGCCGCCGGCGGCGCAGGGCTCGGCGCCGGGCTGCTTGCCCTGGTGGTGGCCACCCTCTCGGCCCGGATGTACGCCGCGGAACAGCCCGCCACCGCACTGTCGCTGACCGGACTGCTACTCATGGGCAGCGGGGCCGCCGCGCTGGTGCCCGGCGCGCTCGGCGCGCCACATCTGCTGCTGGGCGGCGCGGTCGTGCTGCTGCTGGCCGTGCTGGCGCTGCGGGTCGTGTGCACCGGCCCGGCGATGTTCTCCGCCGTCGTCACCGCCGCGACGTTCACCACCGGCGCCGCCGCCGCGATGACGCTGTGGGGCGCCGCACCGGCGAAGGCCGCGGTGTCGGCGACCGCCCTTGCGCTGCTGGGCATCACGTCCGCCCCGCGCATCGCGGTGTGGGCCGCGCGGCTACCGGTGCCGCCGGTGCCGACCGCCGGCGGTGCCATCGATCCGCGCGATCACGAACCCCGTCCCACCGTCGAGGGCATCGGCGCGATCGGCGCCACCTCGATCCCCTCGGCGGCCGGGCTGGGCCGGCGCGCGAACCTCGCCAATGCGTATCAGACCGGCATCGTCCTGGGCATCGTGCTGGTCGCGGTCGCCGGGACGATCGTCACGGTCGCCGAGGCCGCCGAACACCGGTGGCAGGCGGTGGCGCTGGCGTTCGCGGTCGGCATCGTGCTGGCCCGGCGCGGGCGCGGATTCGCCGACCTCACCCAGGCCACTGCGCTGGTACTGGGCGGCTGTACGACGCTCGCCGCGCCGGCGGTGCTGCTCGGCGTCGGCCTGCACGGTGCGGCGTTACCGGGCGCGGCGGCGCTGCTGGTGCTGGTGGCACTGACCCTGCTGATCGGCGTCGCCGGGCCGCACCTCGAGATCTCGCCGCTGATGCAGCGCGCCGGCGAATGGTTCGAGTACCTGCTGATCTGCGCGATCGGGCCGCTGACGTTCTGGATCCTGGACATCTACGCCCTCGCCCGCAATGGCTAGCGCGGCAACGGTATCCCGCGCCCGCCGGCTCGGCGCCGCGGCCGCCGCCCTGGCGCTACCGCTCGCGCTGACCCTCACCCCGGCCGGGTCCGCCCGGGCCGTCGCACCGCCCGGGGTGAACCCGAACGCGCTGGTACTCAACGCGCCCGTCGCCCCGCCCGAACCGTCGCAGCAGCACCTGATGTGCTCGCACCCGACCTGGTCCGGCCCCCCGCCCGTCGGCGAGCCCGCCGTGCAGCGCGCGCTCGAGCTGCGCCAGGCCTGGCAATTCAGCCGCGGCGCCGGACAACTCGTGGCCGTCATCGATACCGGCGTCAACCCGCAGCCTCGCCTGAGCGTCGTGCCCGGCGGCGACTACGTCTCCAATTCCAACGGCACCACGGACTGCGACGGGCACGGCACCCTCGTCGCCGGGATCATCGCCGGCCATCCCGCACCCGACGGCAGCGACGGCTTCTCCGGCATCGCGCCGGACGCGAGCATCCTGTCGATCCGCCAGACCAGCCTGGCCTATCAGGCCAAGGGCAGCTACAACTCGGACAGGTCTGGCGGGATGTCGGCCGGCGGCTTCGGGACCGTCGTCACCCTCGCCTACGCGGTGACTCATGCGGTCGACATGCACGCCTCGGTAATCAACATCTCCGAGGTGTCCTGCCGCGCGGCCGGGGACAACGCCGCCGACGGCGCCCTCGGCGCGGCGCTGAAATACGCGTACGACCACAACGTCGTCGTGGTCGCCGCGGCCGGCAACCTGGAAACACAGGGTGCGTGCAAGACCCAGAACGGCACCGCCGGTTGGGATTCGGTGAACACGGTCGCAAGCCCGGCCTGGTTCACCCCCTACGTACTGCCCGTCGGCTCGGTCGAGGCCGATGGCTCCCCCTCACCGTTCACTCTCTACGGCCCGTGGGTCGGAGTCGCCGCACCCGGCAGCAACCTGATGTCCCTGGACAGCGATCCCGGCGGCACCGGACTGGTCAACGGCACACCGCAGGCCAACGGCCCGGTCGCCCCCGTCGACGGGACCAGCTTCTCCAGCGCGTTCGTGGCGGGCCTGGCCGCGCTGGTGCGAGCCCACTACCCCCGGCTGTCCGCGGGCCAGGTCATCGACCGCATCGAACGCACCGCCCACGGCTTCGGCCCCAGCCACGACGACCGCGTCGGCGCCGGCATGATCGACCCGGTCGCGGCGCTGTCGGCGGCGCTGCCGCCGGTCCCGGCCGCGGCCGCCGCCGAAGCGATCCCGGCCCCGCCGGCGCCTCCCGCCGTAGACCCGTGGCCGCGCCGGATCAGCGCCGCGGGCGCGCTGACCTGTCTGGCGCTGCTGGGCCTGGTTCTGGGCCTGTCCGTGCCGTTCCGCCGCAAGCAGCGCACCCCCCTCGCCATGCCCGGCGACGACTGACCCCACCCACCCCGCCGGCTCCGCCCCCTCCGCCGGCCCATCGTTTCCCGAGGAGCCCTTCATGACGACGACACAGGGTTTCATCCGCCTGGCCCGCATCGCGCCGCCGCGCCCGCCGGGCGGCGAGGTGGTGCTGAACGCACCGCCGGAGATCAGCGCGCCGATCCCCAATCCGTTGTGGCAGCGGCTGATGCCCGTGGTAATGGTGGTCGCGATGGTCGGCATGGTGGGCCTGATGTTCACCATGAGCGGTAAGTCGATGCTGTCCAATCCGCTCACGATGATGTTCCCGATGATGATGCTGATGTCGATGGTCGGCATGTTCGCCGGGCGCGGCGGCGGGGGCGGCAAGCGGGCCGGCGAGCTCAACGAGGAACGCAAGGACTACTTCCGTTACCTGGAGCAGTTGCGACGTGACGTACGGCAGACCGGCGCCTCCCAGCGCGAGGCGCTGGCCTGGAACCATCCGGATCCGGCGAATCTGCACTCACTGATCGGCACCCGCCGGATGTGGGAGCGCCGCCCGAACGATCCCGACTTCGCGCATGTACGCATCGGCGTGGGCAGCCATCGGATCGCCACCAAACTGGCCCGCCCCGAGACCGGGCCGCTGGAGGATCTGGAACCGGTGGCGACGGTCGCACTGCGGCGCTTCGTGCGCACCCATTCGGTGGTGCACGGCCTGCCGACCGCGATCTCGCTGCGCGCGTTCCCCGCGATCAACATCGAGGGCACGCGCGAGCACGGCCGCACGCTGGTGCGCTCGATCCTGCTGGAGCTGGCCACCTTTCACGGCCCCGACCACATGGTGTTCGCCATCGTCACCGCCGATCCGGACGGGGAGGCGTGGGGATGGGCGAAATGGCTTCCGCATCTGCAACATCCGCGCGAGAACGACGGCATCGGCAGCATGCGCATGCTGTACGAGTCGCTGTCGGAGCTCGAGAGCTCGCTGACCGAGGAACTGCTCGAGCGCGGCCGGTTCCTGCGCAACGCACCGTCCACGGCCGGCCGCCTGCATCTGGTGATCGTCATCGACGACGGTTATGTCAGCGGTTCCGAACGCATCATCAGCGATGCCGGCCTCGACTCGGTGACCGTGCTGGATCTCAGCGCTCCGCAGGCGGGACTGGCGGTGCGCCGCGGGCTGCAACTCGTGGCGGAGGAGAACGTGATCGGCGCCCGCACCGGGGGTTCGGTGGAGAAGTTCGCGGGCCCCGACCGGGTCGGCCTCGACGTGGCCGCCACATTCGCCCGCGGCATGGCCCGCTACCGCCTGGCCACCACCGCGCAGATGGTCGACCTCGACGAGGACGGCGCCGGCGATCCGGGTTTGATGGCGCTGCTGAAGATTCCGGACGCGGCGACCATCGACGCCGACCGGGTATGGCGGCCCCGCTCCTCGCGCGAGCGGCTGCGCGTGCCGATCGGCATCACCCCCGACGGCAACCCCGTAGAGATCGATATCAAGGAGTCCGCCGAGAACGGCATGGGACCGCACGGACTGTGCATCGGCGCAACCGGTTCCGGCAAATCCGAATTTCTGCGCACCCTCGTGCTCTCGATGGTCACCACGCACTCACCTGATCTGCTGAACCTGGTGCTGGTCGACTTCAAGGGCGGCGCAACATTTCTCGGCCTCGACCCGCTGCCACACGTTGCGGCGGTGATCACCAACCTCGAGGAAGAACTCTCGATGGTCGACCGCATGCGCGACGCGCTGGCCGGTGAACTGAACCGCCGCCAGGAATTGTTACGTGCGGCAGGCAATTTCGCCAACGTCACCGAGTACGAGAAGGCCCGCGCCAACGGTGCGGCACTGGATCCGTTGCCGGCGTTGTTCGTCATCGTCGACGAATTCACCGAACTGCTGTCGCAGAAGCCGGATTTCGCCGAGCTGTTCGTGATGATCGGCCGCCTCGGCCGGTCGCTGCGCGTGCATCTACTGCTGGCCTCGCAGCGCCTCGAGGAGAACCGGCTGCGCGGACTGGACTCGCACCTGTCCTATCGGATCGGCCTGCGCACCTTCTCCGCCGGCGAGTCCCGGCAGGTGCTCGGCATCACCGACGCCTACCACCTGCCCGCGCAGCCCGGTGCGGGCTATCTGAAGAGCGATTCCTCGGATCCGTCGCGATTCAACGCCACCTATGTCTCCGGCCCCTATACGCCGCCGGTCGCCCGGCGCACCGGAGGCGTCGTCGCGGGCGCGGCAGCCGGCGAGGTCGGCCTGTTCACCGCCACCGCCGTCGCCGTCCACAAGGCGGTGCCGGTGCAGGTGGAACTGCCGAGCCTGGCCGAACTGCTCGCCGAGGAACCGCCGTCGGGTACCGAACGCTCACTGCTGCAGGTGGTGGTCGAACGCCTCACCGGCCACGGGCGACCCGCGCACGAGGTGTGGCTGCCACCGTTGGACATCTCCCCGACCGTGGATATGCTGCTGCCACAAGAGGATTGGCGGGCCCCGGAGAATCGGCACGGCAAGCTGTGGCTCCCGATCGGCATCATCGACAAACCGTATGAACAGAAGCGCGATGTGCTCACCATCGACCTGGCCGGCGCGCAGGGCAATGTCGCGATCGTCGGCGGGCCGCAGTCCGGCAAGTCCAATGCGCTGCGCACCGTCATCATGGCCGCCGCGGCCACCCACACCCCCGAACAGGTGCAGTTCTACTGCCTCGACTTCGGCGGCGGCACCCTCGCCGGCCTCAACGGCCTGCCGCACGTCGGCTCGGCCGCCGGCCGGCTCGAGGCCGACCGGGTGCGTCGCACCATCGCGGAACTCAGCACTCTGCTGCGCCGGCGCGAGGCCCGCTTCCTGCAACTCGGCATCGAAACCATGCGCGACTTCCGCAAGGCCAAGGCCGAGCTGGCCGCCCTCCCGCCCGACCGGCACGGCGGACATCCCTTGTCCGAGGACCTGTTCGGGGATGTGTTCCTCGTGATCGACGGCTGGCTGACCTTCCGCGAGGAGTTCGAATTCCTCGAGCCGCAGGTACACGCGCTCGCCGCGCGCGGGTTGTCCTACGGTATCCACCTGATGCTCGGCGCGAACCGCTGGGGTGAGATCCGTCCCGCGGTCAAGGACCAGATCGGCACCCGCATCGAGCTGCGCCTCGGCGACCCGTCCGATTCCGAGATGGACCGGCGCGGCGCGGCGGGCGTGCCGATCAACCGGCCCGGTCGCGGCCTCACCGCCACCAAGCTGCACATGCTCGTCGCACTACCTCGGCTGGACACCGACACCGACCCGAACACGCTGACCGAGGGGGTCAACGCGGCCAAGGAGGCGTTGCGGGAGATATACGGCGAGCGGCGAGCACCCGCGGTGCGTATGCTGCCGCTGGAGCTGCCACGCGAGCACGTGCTGGCCATCACCCGTGAACAGAACGTGCGGCTGGATCGCCAGCGGATGTTGATCGGCCTGTCCGAATCCGAATTGCAGCCCATGGTGCTGGATTTCGCGGATTCGCCGCACCTGATGATCTTCGGCGACGTCGGCAACGGCAAGACCACCCTCTTGCGAAATATCGCCCAGGGCATCGTGGAGAACTCCACACCCGACGAGGCCCGGATCGTCCTGATCGACTACCGCCGCACGCTGCTCGGCGCGATCGATACCAAGCATCTGGCCGCATATTCCACCAGCGCCCAGACCTCGATTCCGACGCTGAAGGAGGTCGCGGGCTTCGTCTCCGAACGCATCCCCGGATCCGATATCACCCCCACCGAGCTGCGCGAACGCAGCTGGTGGTCCGGGCCGGAGGTGTATGTGATCGTCGACGACTACGACATGGTGGCCAACAACAATCCGCTGCTACCGCTGATGGATCTCATCCCGCAGGCCCGCGACGTCGGCCTGCACGTCATCATCGCCCGTCGTTCCGGCGGCGCGTCCCGCGCACTGTTCGACAATGTCCTGGGCCCACTCAAGGACATGTCGGTGGACGCGTTCCTGATGAGCGTCCCCAAGGATGAAGGCATCCTGATCAGCGACGTCCGCCCCGCCACCTATCCACCCGGCCGCGGCATGCTGGTCTCCCGCAGCCGCGGCGGCCGGGAACTGGTACAAATCAGTCAGATGCCCCCGCTGTAGGCGAGTGACCGCCGCCCCAGGTCGTTGGCCTGCCTCCCATTACCGGCATCACGGTTGCCGTCTCCTAATCCGCCCCATGCGAGCCACCGGCGGGTAGCGGGTGCTCGTGGAGGCGGGATCGAACCCTGCTCAGGACGCTGCCAGTGCGTCGTCACGTCGGCGCAGGCTGTCGAGCCAGTCGATGATGGCGCGCAGGGCGAGCCCGAAATTGCCTACCTGACAGTGATTTTGGGCCTGCTCATGGTGGGTGAAGACGCGAGCGGTGAGCGAGCTGGTGGCGGTGAGCAGCGCGACCTGGTCGACGAAGTGCTGGTTCGGGATGTAGTGGTCCTCGTTGCCGTGCAACAGCAGCACATCCTGGGTCACCCGCGCCGAGACCGATGCTGTCTCGTAGTCGCGGGGCGAATGATTGGTCCAAGTGCCGTGCCCGTAGGCAAGTAGTGCGAGACCGATGCCCCTCGTCGGCGCGGCCGGTTGCCGGCAACTGCCGAGACATCCGCGGCGGTTCTTCGTATGCTCATTGTTAGCGAGCAGGAGGGTCGTCAGTGGTGGACCTCGATGGCTCAGCGGTGGAGGAAGGGCATCGCGGATGGACAGTCGCGACGTTGCGGAGATGGCGGGTGACTGGTCGGCAGCCCTGGTCGAATGCGGCGGCGTGCTGATATCTCTGCCGCACGACATCAGCCGGTTGACGGCCAGATGGATCGTGGAACTGGAAGCTGCCCTGTCGGCCGAATCGTTCGACCCGTCGCCCGCATGCCGAGTCGGGGTCGAGATGGTCCGGTCGAACCTGACGGTCCCCGCCATGATGAGCCCGACCGCAGCGGTGCTGACCGGTTTGCTGGAGCGGTCGCCACAACCGGATCGGACACAGCGATTCGGCGCGCTGATGGGCGAGCTGGCCCGCGGCTACACCACCGAGCTGTTGCAGGCCCACGTCCGCAGCCAGGAGCTTGCGGACCAGCGCTTCCGTGTGGTGTTCGACAACGCCGCGGTGGCCATCGCGCTCTACGACGTCTACGGCATCACGCTCGAGGCCAATCCCACCACGGCGCGGATGGTCGGGATGAACCCCGAGGACATGCCGGGCGTGTCCGCTCTGGACTTGATGCACCCCGATGACCGCGACAAGCTCCGTCAGGTGGCCGTCGGCCTGTTGAAACGCGGAAGCGGCACCGAGTATCTCGAGGGTCGATTCTGTCGCACTGACGGCACCGTCTGCTGGGGGGCGTGGACGATAACGCTGGTACGCGGCATGGACGGACGTGACGTGCGGCTGCTCGCCGTCGGGGAGGACATCACCGAGCGCCGGGCTATGCAGGAGGAACTGTCGTGGCAGGCCCGTCACGACCAGTTGACGGGTTTGCCGAATCGTCGTCGCTTACTCGAGCAGCTGGAGGCCATTGTCGCGGTGGCCCGTCCCGCCGATCACCTCGGTTTGTGCTTCCTCGATGTCGACGACTTCAAGCTGATCAACGACCGGTACGGTCACAGCGCAGGAGACAGCGTGCTGGCCGAGGTCGGCCGCAGGCTCGACGCGGCCCTGACCTCGCCGGCGGTCACGCTGGCCCGCATCGGCGGAGATGAATTCGTCGCTCTACTCGCACCGCCCTGCGACGACGACACGGCGTACGAGACGGCCGAGACGATGCTTGCGACGCTGCGAGACCCGATTCCGGTCGGTCCCAGCAGGGATCTGCTGACGATGTCTGCCAGCATCGGCGCCGTCGTCACGCCGGCTGCCGGCACACAAGCCGAAAAGCTGTTGGACGACGCCGATGTCGGCCTATACCGCGCCAAGGCCGCCGGCCGCGGCACCTGGGTATTGCATCGCGTCGGCGACGGCCCCGCAGCCGGGGAGTAGGCGATCGGCCGGTACGGCAACCACGCCGGACCCGAAACCATCGCCTGGCACCTACCGCTACGCCCGGACCTCGTTGAGGTAGTTGTAGATCGTGTAGCGGGTGACGTCCAGGCGTCCGGCGAGGTCGTCGACAGCGTCCTTGATGAGGAAGAAGCCGGCCTCGTCCAGTTCGCGCACGACGGCCGCCTTGTGACGTTTCTTCATCAGATCCACCGGGATGCCGACCTTTCCCACCGCGCGGTCGACGAGGAACCGTTGCAGGCTGTCGATATCCGCGGGAAAGATCTCCGGTTCGCCGTTGCCGTCGGCGGATGCCGCGGTGTCCAGGCTGTTGACACACAGGCAGCCGATCGCCGACCCGTCCGGGTCGTGCAGGAACAGCGTCGACGAACGGATCGGGCGGCCATCGGGACTATGGGTCCGATAGTTCGTCAGATCCTGGGTGGTGCCGCGGCGGATCAGGCTGAGCAACAGATCGGTCATCGGGCCGCCGATGCTGCGTCCGGTCAGATCGCCGGCGATCGCGATGATCGAGTCCGGCAGCCGGGTCAGGTCGTGCAGCAGCACCTCGTTGCCGGGACCGAGCATGGCGGCCAGGCCGGGTACGGCTGGGACCAGCGCGGTCAGCACGTCGGGCGTGGCCGCCGTAGCCGCGGGCGCCGGAAGCGGTTTCCGCGGACGGTGCAGCGTCTCCAGCGCGGAACGCAGCAGGTCCGCGCTGGCGGGCGGGGTCGAGGCGTGCGGCGACAGCCGAACGTGCTCCGGCCGGACCGTCGCGGCGATCCCGGCCGAAGTGAGCGCAAGACCAACCTGTTCGGCCGAATGGCCGGGCAGGGTGAATGCCAGGATTCCGGCCCGTCTGTCCACAGCGGACACGATCTGCGCGCCGACACCGGCGAGCACGTCGGAGAACTCGCCGATCCGCTCGGCGATCCGGGCCGCGATCGTGCCGGGACCGGCCTCCTCGACCAGTTCGAGCGCCGCGGCGAACGCGCCCGAGGTGATCGGGCTGAGATTGGTCAGCGACCACGCGGCGGCGGTGGTATCCGGCGGACGGATCTCGTCGTTGAACAGCCCGGGGTCACGGGCTCCGGTCCAGCCCGACAGCACCGGGTCCATCCGCTCCAGTGCCCGGTCCGACAGCACGGCGAACCCGGTACCCCACCCGGCGCGCAGCCACTTCTGGCCACCCACGACGAGGATGTCCGCGACCTGCCACGGTTCCTCGGTGATGCCGAAACCCTGGATGCCGTCGACGACCAGCAACCGGTCACCGACGACATCGCGCAGTGCGGCCAGATCGGCGCGGTAGCCGGTGCGGAAGTCGACCGCGCTGACGCTCACCGTGGTTATCTCGTCGGTCAGCCCGGCCGCGACTCGCTCCGGCGTGACATACCCACCGGCCAGCCGTCGGACGACGAGCCGCCCGTCCTGCTCGGCCCGCGCCCACGGGTAGGTGTTGGCGGGGAACTCCGCGGCCGATACCAGCACTTCGCCGCCGAAACCGAACGCCGCTTGGAACAGGCCGAGGCTGGTGTGCGGGAGCAACACGACGTGGTCGGTATCCGACCCGGACAGTCGTGACACGGCCGCTCTGGCCCGGATCTCCTGCAGCATTAGATTGTCTACCGTGGCCGGGCCGGCGGTGGTGGCCTCGTGCAGCAGACTCGCGGTGGTGTCCAGCACGGCGTGCGACGGCGGACCGAACCGCGCGAAGTCCAGATATCCTGCGGGCTCATCGAACTGCAGCAGGTAGCGCGGCGAAATCCGCGTCGCTGGATTCACGACAGAATCCTCGCGAGGAACTGGCGGGTGCGGTCGTGTTTCGGTGCGCTGAGCACCTCACCCGGCGGCCCGGTCTCGACCACCACGCCGTCGGCGAGGAATACCACCTCGTCGGCGGCCTCGGCGGCGAAGCTCATCTCGTGTGTCACCACGACCATCGTCATCCCCTCTCGAGCCAACGTACCCATCACTTCGAGAACCTCACCCACCAACTCCGGGTCGAGCGCCGAGGTCGGTTCGTCGAACAGCATCAGCTTCGGGCGCATCGCCAGCGACCGGGCGATCGCCACCCGCTGCTGCTGCCCGCCCGACAGCTGCGCCGGGTAGGCGTCGGCACGGTGTGCCAGCCCGACCCGGTCGAGCAGCTCCAGGCCCTGCCGCCGCGCGCTCGCGGCGTCGACACCCAGTACCCGGACCGGCCCTTCGACGACATTCTCCAGGGCCGTGCGGTGGGCGAAGAGGTTGAACCGCTGGAAAACCATGCCGATGTCGCGTCGCTGTCGGGCGACCTCGTGCTCCCGCAGCTCGTACAACCTGCCGCCGCGTAGCCGGAATCCGATCGGCTCACCGTCGACCCAGATCTGGCCGCCATCGATGGTCTCGAGGTGGTTGATACACCGCAGGAACGTGCTCTTCCCGGCGCCGGAGGGCCCGAGCAGGCAGACGACCTGACCCTTGCGGACTTCCAGATCGATCCCGCGCAGCACTTCGGTGTTGCCGTAGTTTTTGCGAACGCTCACGGCTCGCAGCAGGGGGTCACTCACGGGTACTCCTTACTAACGGCACGCCCCGCAACGCCTTCGCGGCGCGCGCCATCGGCCCCCGGTCGGCCACACCGAACGCTCGCTCCAGGCGATGCTGGCCGACCCCGGCGACCGTGACCACGACCATGTACCAGACCGCCGCGGCGAGCAAGGTCTCCATCACCAACAGGTTGCTGGAGGAGATGTTGTTGGCCGCGTGGATCAGCTCCGTCACGCCGATCACCGACGCCATCGACGTTCCCTTGAGCATGTTGATGAAGTCGTTGCCGGTGGGCGGGATGATCACCCGCATCGCCTGCGGCAGTACGACCCGCCACAGGGTCATCCCGGGTGTCATACCGATCGATTTGGCCGCCTCGGTTTGTCCGCTGTCGACACTGTTCAGCCCGGCCCGGACGATCTCGGCCATGTATGCGCTCTCGTTGAGCGCCAGGCCGAGGAAGGCCGCGGTGAACGCGCTGATCAGAGCATTGGTCTGTGCGTGGAAAAGGGATGGGATGGAGATCACCGGGAAGACCAGCGCCAGGTTGTACCAGAGCAGGATCTGCAGCAGCACGGGCAGGCCGCGGAACAGCCAGATGTAGCCCGCCGCGAACCAGCGCGCCACCGGGTTCGCGCTGCGTCGCAGCAACGCGACGACGACGCCGAGCACGATCGCCACACCCTGCGAGAGCACTGCCAGCACAATGGTGTTGACCAGGCCGGTCACCATCACGCGATACCACAGGAAGTCCGGTACCCGAGCCCACTCGATCTTCCCGTTGCCGAGCGCGATGCCGAGTGCCACCAGCAGGGCGAGGATCACTGCGGCGGCGATCCAGCGACCCCAATGTCTCAGGCGGACTATCGGCAGCTCAGCTTCCGCCATTGATCACGGCCTCCTTGACCGCGCCCTTCTCCACACCCCACGCCTGCAGGATCTTGCCGTAGCTGCCGTCGGTGATCAGCTCGTTCAGCGCCTTCTGCACGGCCTCGGCGAGCGGCTTGTTCTGCTTGTTGATACCGATACCGTAGGGACCGCCGTTGATCGGCTCGCCCGGCACGACCTCGAAGAACTTCCCGTCGCCCGCGGTGCGGGACACGTAGATAGCGGTGGGCAGGTCGTTGACGATCGCTTGGACCCGACCGGTGCGCAGCTGGGTCTGGTTTTGGTTGTCGCTCTCGGTCTCGGTGACGTTGATCGCGGCCTTGCCTGCCTGCGTGCATTTCGTGCTCTGGTCCGCGGCGAACTTCTGCTGGCTCGTTCCCTGGACGACCGCGACGTTCTTGCCGCACAACGTATCCGGCCCGGTAATCGCGTCCGGGTTGCCCTTGCGGATCATGATCGCGATGCCGGAGGTGAAGTAGTCGACGAAGTCGATCTGCTGCTGACGTGCTTTGGTGTCGTTCATCGCCGCCATGGTCAGGTCGACTCGGCCGGACTGCAGGCTGGTGATCAGCGAATCGAACGTCATGTCCTGATACTGGACACCGACACCGAGCTTGGCCGCGATCGCCTTGGCCAGATCGACCTCGTAGCCGATCGGAGTCTTGCCGTCGGCGGCATAGAAGTTGTTGGGTGCGGACTGGATATACGACGCCAGGTGCAGCGTGCCCGCCCGGCTGATCGACGCCGGCAGGCTGGCGTTGAGCTGCGGATCCTTGGTCACCGCCCCGATGATCGCGGCGTTGTCCGGGACGTTGGCGCTCGGTGCATGCGACGTCGTGCCGCCGCCGCTCGGGTCGCTCCCGCAGGCGACGAGGAAACTGACCAAGCCTGCCAGTAGTGCGATGTGGCGCACATAGGTTCGCGACATTGCGGAACCTCCGTTCTCTAGATAAACGGCGACGCTACCCTCGCTTGTTGAAGAGATCAACGAATTGTTGAAATTACGCCTCGCCTTCGACCGTGAGCCGGTGGATCGCGCGCCGAGTTGCTCGACGCGCTGGGCGGCTAGGTGCGCATACCCGATATCGCGGAAGCCCTGTTCCCGGCGGTGATACGTGGCGCACGTGACTCGAATCCGCCTGCCCTGGAACTGCTTTCGCAGCTGCGCCAGCATCCGACCGCCACCGCCGAACAGCTAGCCGACACACCTGGGGTGCGCGCATCGCCGATTTCCTCAGCTGACCGGCCCCCGACCCGACACCACAGGGCGGCCTTGCGCGGTCGATGCGGGCACGCTCGCACCGATGCCAGCGGCAGCGAGTCGGTCAGGTACGGATGTCCGAACCCGGAAGACCGTGCTGCCCCTGCGCATCTCGAAACAGCTGACGGCGCCCGCCCGCTGGTTCCGCCCGATCGGCATGGCCTAATGTCGGTGCGTGCGAATTCTGGTGTTGGAGGACGACCAGCGGTTGTGCCACGAGGTCACAACCGGACTTCGGTCGGCGGGGTTCGCCGTTGATCCGGCCGGAGACATCGCCGATGCCGATTTCAAGATCGCGGTCAACCGCTACGACTGCCTGGTCGTCGACCGCGGATTGCCCGACGGTGACGGCCTGGACTTGGTCGCCGACACCCGCGCCGCCGGTCACAACGTACCCGCACTGATCCTCACCGCCCGTGACGGACTGGCCGACCGCATCGCCGGCTTCGAGAACGGTGCCGACGACTACCTGGCCAAGCCATTCGCGCTGGCCGAGTTGGTGTTACGGGTGCGCGCGTTGTGCCGGCGTCAGGCCCAGCCGACCTCGGCGCAGATCATGGTGGGCGACATCGAGATCGACCTGATGCGCCGCCGGGTGCAGCGCGGAGGGATCCTGCTGTCGTTGACTCCGAAGGAGTTCGCGGTACTGGAGTTGATGGCGGCCCGGCGCGGCAGCGTGGTCTCGCGCAGCGAACTCATCGAATGCTGCTGGGACGAAATGGCCGAGCCCACCTCCAACGTGGTCGATGCGCTCGTGGCCAAGCTACGCCGCAAACTCGGTCCGCCGCCGGTCATCGAGACCGTTCGCGGCACTGGCTTCCTGTTCGCTCTCGAGCCAGTTCTATGAGCGAGCGAAGCGGAGGCAGGAGCAATACCCGCCCCGCACTGGCTGGGCTGCGGCGCACCCGATGGATGCTCACCGCGCTGGTCACCTCGATCACCGCGGTGTGCACGATGGTGCTCGGGGTGGGCGTGGTGTGGGTCGACAGCCAATCCCGCTCGCGCGGAGTCGATCACGATCTGGACCGGGTGGCGGGCGGCCTGGCCCGGGCCGTGCTGCTCACCACCGATAACAAGGCCGTCGACGTATCCACCATCGCCAACGACGACCTGACCAACCAGCAGACCGCCGTGGTCGTGCTGACCCGCAAGGGCACCGGCGGAAAGTGGCGACAGGTGTACACCCATCTGCGATCGCAGCTGCCTGACGACACCGATCTGGGGATCCTCGCCTCCGACTCCGTCGACCGATCCCAGGGCCAGATCTACGCCACCTGGATGCACACCGGGTCCGACGTGTCCGGCGCAGCGGTGCGGGTGGCCGCCACCCCGGTGTTCTGGGACGACAACGATCGGGTCGCCGTGGTGATGGCGGGCGCGCCGCCGATGAGCGGGGCCGGTGCGCATCGGCTGCTCATGCTCGGCCTGTTCGCCGGCGGGCTGCTGATCGTGGCCGCCGCCGGCGCAGCCGGGCACGTGCTGTCCGGGCGCAGCATGCGAGCCGCGGTCCAGGTGCTCGACGAGCACGAGCAGTTCCTCGCCGACGCCGCCCACGAGCTGCGAACGCCACTGACCACCATGAAGCTGATCACCGAATCACGGACGCACACACCGCAGGACCTGGACCGGGTGCTCGACGAGACGCGCGGGCTGGCCGATCGGATGGCGCGGCTGGTGACCGGTCTTCTCGCGCGGGCCCGCATGCAGGCAGGCATCGCGGATCCCGAACGCACCATGCTGCGGCTGGATCAGCTGGCCGATACCGTCGTCGAGGACATCCCGGACGACCGCATCACCCTGGACGCCCGGCCCTCGATGGTGGTCGGCGATCCGGAACTGCTGACCCTGGCGATCCGCAACATGGTGGAGAACGCGCTCACCCACGGTGCGGTGAACCGATCGGCACCGGTGGAGGTGCAGGTGGCCGAGGGCCGGATCAGCGTCCGCGACTACGGACCGGGCATCGATCCGGCGCTGTCGGCCAACCCGTTCGACCGCGGCGTCGCCGGGCGCAGCGGCCGGCACGGCATCGGGCTGGCTCTGGTGGCCTGGGTCGCACAGGTGCACGGCGGCAACGCCGCCATCGAACCGGCCGCCGGCGGCGGGGCGATCGCCACGCTGTGGCTGCCGCCGGCAATACTGCCCGCCGTCACGAGAACCCAGTAGGCATTCTGCTGGAATTCGCTGTGGTGGAGGGGATGAACCGCTTCTCGCCGGCTTTCCACCAGTGCGAGTGGAGGCCGGTATAGCCGGAGGGAACGTCTATACCGGCCTCCATCCGCACTCGGAATGCAGTGCGCGGCGACGCCGGGTGGCGCGACCCCTCGCGAGCCACCCGGGCAGCGGCTTGGAGGAAACCCCAAGCGGCGATGTCGATTAGTTCGACAGGTACAGGTAGAAGAGGCCGTCGTCGCCCTGGCGGCAGTCCCATTTGGTCCACTTGTCGTTGTTGCGGGTCACCTCGACATGGGGGCCGTCGGCCTGGCAGGCGGCCAGGGTCGAGTAGTTGCCCTCGACCTGGACCTCGTCGGCGGAGGCGATCCCGGTGCCGGCAGCGGCGAGGCCGATCGCGATGGCGCCGGTGACAAGAATGTTCTTCATCATGAGAGCTGAATCCTTTCGTTGTGGCGCGGATTTCCGTGCCACACAAAGGAAACCAATCTCTTCGTGAACATTTCATGATCGCCCGCGCAGCGGTGTCAGCTCTTGGGCGTAGAAGGCCTGGAGGCCCTGCGGCGGAAGCTTCCCGAGCCCACCACACCCGCTCCGCTGCCCGCCGATCGACCCAAACCCGGCCGGGCCCGCCAACTCGGCACCGATCAGCGCTTAAGAAAGGGCATGTCCCATCGGGAGCGGAGGCTTGCCATAGATCGACTGTTCGAGGCCGCGAATGTATCCGATGGCGAACAGGCGCCCCAGGGCGCCGTATGCCGGGCGGTCGTTGGATTCGCCATGCATGGTGGGGACGTGGTCCGGACGCATGGGTCCGGAAAAACCGACCTCCGCGTAGGCGCGCATACATTCGGGCAGGTCCGTCTGGCCTTCGTCGTGGAAGGTTTCCTGGAAGTCGTCGGCCGTACCCCGGACGTCGCGGAAGTGCACGAAGCTGATTCGGTCCAGGCCGCCGAATTCCCTGATCAATGCGGGTAGGTCGGCGTCCATCAGGGCGAAATTGCCCTGGCAGAACGTGATGCCGTTACTCGTGGAGGGGCGCAGCGACAGTAGCCGCCGGAATGCCTCGGGGGAGCGCATGATGTGCGGCACGTTGCGGCCCGTGGCGCGGGGCGGGTCGTCGGGGTGCATCCCGAGCCTGACTCCGGCTTCTTCGGCAACCGGGATGACGGCGTCGAGGAAGTAGCCCAGCGCATCCCACAACTGATCTTCGGTGATCTCGCCCGGTTCGGCGAGCGGGGGCAAGCTTGCTATGTCCGCTGCCCTGAACCCGGTGACCAGGGCTCCCCCGCGCCCGATGATGTCCACGCTCGTGCGGCCCCAGCTCGAGATGGCCATCCAGTTGTAGCACAGGGTCGGGATTCCCAGCCGGCCCATCGCGCGTATCTGCGTGAGAATGTTTTCGATTTGTTCGTCCCGCCCAGGGAGCCCCAGGCGGACCTTGTCCATGGGGGCCGTGTCCTCGATGGCGATTACTTTGAGGCCGTGTTCGGCGAAAATTTCGATGTCGCGTCTGATCGCTGCCTCGCCCCACGGAATATCGCCGGAAGCAGTCCCGGAGAACCCGTCCTTGCCGACGGAGGCGAACATGCGCTGGTCCTGTTCGGCTCCGTTGAGGAGGGCGACGACGTTGTCGACCCCGCATTGCTTGATCAATTTCCAGAGCGGCTCGGGCCGGGGGGAAAGCATTTCGCTCAGTTGAATCATCATGCAACCTTTCAGTTGGCCCTGGTCGATTCGGGCATTGCGTCGGTGCTTTTAGTTCTTCGTATCGGGAAGAGGGGCGGCGATGCGGGCGAGCAGGCCTCCGTCGACCCGGATTTCCGCTCCCGTGACGAAGCTGGCCCGAGGGCTGGTCACGAAGGAGACGACTTCCCCGATTTCCTCGGGCCTGGCGACCCTGCCGAGGGGGTGGGCGGTGCCCCAGTTCGCGACGATCTGCTGGGCGCTCTCTTCCGAGCCGTCGCTGAACAGCGCCGCCGACGTGCGGAGCATGGGTGTGTCCACCGAGCCGGGGCTGATGCTGTTGACGCGGACCCCGTACTCGGCTTCGTCTACCGCCATCGCCCTGGTCAGGGCGTTGAGAGCGCCTTTGCTCGCCGTGTACGCGGCGACCTGGTTCTGGGTCGCGGTGGCCTGCACGGAGGAGATGATGGCGATGGCACCGGCCGGGCTCTGGCGCAGGTAGGGCAGGGCCGCACGGGCGGCGAGGAAGACTCCTTTGACATTCACGTCGAAAACTTCGTCCCAGGTTTCCTCCGGGGTGGAGGGAACGTCGCCGTACCGCTGGATTCCGGCGGAGGTCACGAGGGTATCGAGCCGCCCGTACCGGGAGATGGCCTGCTCGACCGCAAACCGGCTGGTATCGGAAGCGCCGATCGGTCCCCATACCGCGATCGCCTTGCCGCCTGCACGGTTGATTTCCGCCGCCGTTTCCTGGGCAGGGTCCTCGGTCTGCCCGTGGCAGACGATGGCCGAACCTTGCCGGCCCAATGCCAGCGCGATGCCCTTGCCGATGCCTTGGGATCCGCCGGTGACGAGGGCGACCCGTTCGTCGTGTTCACCCATCACGCACTCCTGTCGTCGAAATTGATGCTCAGTGGGATCTCGATCGCAGCCCGGGGGCCGAGGTGCAGGGCGCTTCGCCGGTCCGGACCGCTTGTCTGCATGCTTGCCGGTTCCATGGCCATCGCGCGGGCCCGCCCATACCACGGGAACTGCTGGGTGGCATTGAGCTCCTGCCACAGCCATGCGTAGGGCAGGTGCGTGCCGTCCCAGTCGAGGCGAACCGTCAGGCCCAGGTCCAGATTGGTGACCGAGACCCAGTGCTCGGTGAAGTCGTGCAGCCACCCGAACACTTCGCGTGAGCTACCACGCGGGGGGATTCGGCGCAGATCGACACGCTCTCCTGATGCTGTGACGGCCTCGGGCCAGCGGTGTTCCGAGCCGGAGTCGAACACTGTTTCCCGCTCCGGGTCGCTGGTGAACCGGCGAGCGCCGGTGTCGAGCCGGCAGTCCCCGTCCAGGAATGGGCCGCCGAGGGCGGGGTGGCTCGAGTAGTCGAATTCCAGATCGATGTCGCTCAGGTTGGTGAGCGTATCGGCGAGGTGCAGCCGCGGGCCTTGGAGCTCGATGACCCGATCGATGCGCACCGGGATCGAGAACAGCTCCACCTGCAGCCGAGCTGAGCCGGTCGATGCTTCATCGACCCGCCAGGGGACGACCGAGGCTTCACCGTGGAATGCCACGGGAGCGCCGTGGACGGACCGAGGGTCGCCGGCGTTCGGACACAGTGTCTGCCAGCCGCCCCGATACTGCTCCAGCCATCCGGCGACCGGGTCGTATGTCGAGGGCCGCTGCCCGTCGCGGACCGCGTCGGCGCGTTCCCGCCATGGCGTCCGGAAGAGCGCGTCCACTCCGGTGCGCCGGTGGACGAGCGAGAGGACGTCTGCTCCTCTTCCGGGATCGATGCTGACCTGTAGATCTGGGCTCGTGAGGTCGAGGGTTCGCGGGCTCATGCGGCGAAGGGCTGGACGGGAACACCGGCGGTGTTGGTGGCGACCGCGAAGACAGAGCCTGCCAGGGGCTGCTTGCTGAGCCGGTCTTCGGGGATGTCTGCCGACGCCGAGGTGATGTACAGCGTTCCGTCATCGGCGAAGGCGCAGCTGGACGGTTGTTCGACGGGCATCGGGATCCGTCCGATCAATTCGCCTGCGGGGTCGTACCGGCGCACCTCACTACCTCCCCAGATCGCGACCCACAGGCATCCGTCCAGATCGACGGCGAGCCCGTCGGGCAGGCCGCCGTCGATCGTGCACAGCGGCGTGAATGGTCCGACCTCGCCTTCGTCACTGCGGTAGGGCGCGCTGAAAAGCAGGTTGGCCATGCTGTCGGCCAGGTACATGGTGGTGTCCTCGGCGTTCCAGCCCAGGCCGTTGGGCAGGGCGAATCCGGTCGCCACGACACTGCTGGGCGCCTGCCCGTCCCATCGGTGCAGGGCGCCGACGCCGGGGACGAAGTCGAGGTGGGTGCTCCCGGCCCAGAGACGGCCGCGCGAGTCGCATTTGGCGTCGTTCATGCGCCGGGTGGGTTCGGGCAGTACCGGGTCCAGGACTTCCAGCTTTCCGTCGGCGAAGATCCCGAGACCGTCGGAGACGGCGACCGCGAATCCCTCGTGCTGGGCCCGGGGTGCCGCCGCCCCCAGGAGGGTGTCCAGGGCGGAGGTGCTTTGCCCGCCGGTCGCGAGGTCGTTCTCGAAGAGCAGGCCGTTGTTGATGTCGACCCAGCACAACCGTCCGGTCCGCCGGTCCCAGACAGGTCCTTCACCGACCGTGGCATGGGCACGGATCACCACGTCAGGCTGCGGAAAAAGTTCTACGGAACCCATTGTTCTGCTCCTCTCGCTGTCGATCGCGGGCTGTAGCTGCGGCGTTCACAGGACGCCGTAGGTCGCAAAGGCTTCAGTGGTGCTCATTCCCTGTTCAATGGCGTGGCGGACCTGGTTCTCGGCGCCGGCTTTGTCCAACGCGCGGGCCAGCACTTCGTCCTCGAGGGCGGCCGGGATGACCAGGACGCCGTCCCGGTCTCCCACGACGAGGTCTCCGGGGGTGATCTGAACACCGTCGATTTCGAGGGGAATCCCGTAGTCGAGCACAGTGCCTCGGACTCCCGAATCCTGGCCGTAGCTGCCGCGGCTGAAGACCGGAAATTTCTGGTCCAAGACCTTGTCGGTATCCCTGTGGTACCCGTCGATGACGGCGCCGACCGCCCCTGCGGCACGTGCGGCCGTAGTCATGATCTCGCCCCAGGCGGCGCAATCGAGACGGCCGCGGCGGGCCAGGTAGACGTCGCCGGGCCGCAAAGCGTCCAGGGCTTCGGTCAGTTTGCCGAAAGGCTTCGCCGGCATCCCGAAGACGTCCCCGACCAGCACCGGCATCGCCCGGCCGACCACGGTCATGGTGGGCAGTAGCGGCTGCACCGCAGCCGGTAGGAACTGGTGTGTCCGGCCGAGCGCATCCAGGACGTCGCCGAGTACCGGGGTGTAGAGCGAAGCGGCAACGAGATCGAATCGTTCGGTGTCGTTGGGCGGTATCGTGGCCATTTCTTCCTTGTGTCGATGATCCTCGGGTGGCGGTGGCCCGCTGGTCAGGTCGAGGTTGTCGCCCGGCGTGAACGCCATACGTTCACCAAGACCGCGACGAGGACGACGGCGCCGCGAACAACCTGCTGGGCATAGGGGTCGACCCCCAGCAGCACCATCCCGTTCATGAGTACGGCGATGAACAGGACACCGATCAGGGTCCCGACGATGGTCCCCTTGCCGCCGCTGAGCGAGGCGCCGCCGATGATGGCGGCGGCGATCGCATCGAACTCCAGTCCGTTGGCGATGGTGCCGTTTCCGGAGGACAGCTGTGCGGATTGGAGCAACCCGGTAACCGCCGCGGTCAACGCGGAGATCGCCAGCACCGAAATCCGGATGGTGCGTACGTTGATGCCGGACAATTCGGCGGATTTGGCATTTCCGCCCACGGCGTAGATCGACCGGCCGAACACCGTTTTGCGTGCGATTACCGCGATCGCGATAAAAACGATCAGGAGATACACGGCCGGCACGGGAATGACTCCGGCAATCTTTCCGCTCCCCCAGTAGAAAAACTTGCCGGAGTCGACGGGAATCGGGAACGTGTTGGTGATCAGCATGGCCACTCCACGCAATCCCAGATACAGGGCCAACGTGGCGATGAAGGTCGGCACCCCGAATACCGCCCTGATCCATCCGGCGGAGGCGCCGATGGCAGCGGCGGCGGCGAGCACCAGAATACACGCGGCCCACATCGGCAATCCAAGGTTGACGACCATGACTCCCAGCAGGGCCGACGACAGCGCGGCCAAGGATCCCACGGAGATGTCGATCTCGCCGGCGACGATGACCAGCGTCATAGCGAAAGCCACAATCCCGAAGAAAGCGGCTTGCTGAAGAATGTTGAGCAGGTTGCGCGCGCTGAGAAAGTTCGGTGCGCTGACGGACAGCACCAGGAAGACCAGCACCAGCACGCCGAGCAGGCCGATGCCCTCCCAAGAGCGGATGCGCGTGAACAGGCCGCCGGCCTCGGATTCGACGGCCCTTTTCTGGGGCCGCATGACTTCCGGGTGGGACATTTCAGTTGCCTTCTTTCATGGCAAGTGCCAATAGTTTTTCCGTCGTGGCACCGGCCCCGACGACTTCGTCTCGGATCCGGCCATCCCTGAGCACCAGCACGCGGTCGCAGACTTCCGAGAGTTCCTCGAGCTCCGAGGAGACAAAGATGGAGGAAATCCCGTTCACGGCCAACTCTCGGATGAGCTTGTAGATTTGGCCTTTGGCGTGGACGTCGATGCCGCGGGTCGGCTCGTCGAGCAGTAGCACCGACATCTTCGCCGCCAGCAGCCGGCCGATCACAGCTTTCTGCTGGTTTCCGCCGGACAGCGTGCCGATCTCTTGACCTGCTGTCGATGCGACGATCGAGAGCGCGCGCAGCGTCTCGGTCGTCACCGCGGCCTCGCGCGGGGGCTTGATCCAGAACCGGGGCAGCACCCGGCCCCGGGCCGACAGCAGGATGTTCTCCCCGACCCCGAGCATCGGCACGATTCCGGAGCCTTTCCGGTCCTCGGGGGTCAGTCCGACTCCCCTGGCCAGCATGCGGCGGGGGCGGCGCCGCAGGATGCGTTCGCCGGCCACGGACACCTCGCCCCGGACGCCGGGTCGCAGGCCGTAGATGGCTTCGAGGAGCTCGGTCCGCCCCGATCCCAGCAGCCCGGCAATGCCGAGCACTTCACCGTCGTGCAGATCGAACTCGACGCCGCCCAGCACACCGGTGATGTGCATGTCCCGCACCGACAGTACGACCGGCTCGTTCCGACGATCCCGGTGCTCTATCCGGGCGGCCACCTGGCCGCTCTCGCCCGCGATGAGCGCGGCCACCTTCTCGGCGCTCGCTTCGTCCGCTCCGAAGGTCTGCACTTCGCGGCCGTCTCGCAACACGGTGAGTGTGTCGGCAACGAGCGGGATCTCTTTCATCCGATGCGACACATAGATGATTGCCACTCCCTGACCGGCCAGGCGTCGGATCAGGGCCAGCAGCGCGTGGACCTCGTGACTGTTCAGGGCGCTGGTCGGCTCGTCCAGGATCAGTACCCGGGGCTCGTCGAGAAGTGCCTTGGCGATTTCGACGAGTTGCTGCTGCGCCAGGGAAAGGTTGCCGACTTCCTGCCAGAGCGGAATCGGTTCGCCCAGCATCTCGATGGCCCGCCGGGCATTGTCCTCCAACGTCTTGGCGTCGATGAAGCCCTGGCGTTCGGGCCAGCGACCGAGCGTGATGTTCTCCGCCACCGACAGTCCCGGCACGAGGCTGAACTCCTGGTGCACCATCGCGATGCCGCCGGCCCGGGCGTCGCCCGGCCGGCTCCAATGCACCTCCTTGCCGGACACGCGCAGTCTTCCGCTGCCCGGATCCGGCTGCTGGGACCCGGAGATGAGGTTCACCAGGGTCGACTTCCCGGCCCCGTTCTTCCCGAGCAGGGCCCGCACCTCCCCCGCACGCAGGGTGAGGTTGACGTCTACCAGCGCCTTGACGGTTCCATAGGTTTTGCTGAGGGAAATGCATTCCAGGATCGGAGGAGCAGTCTTATCCACAAGCGTTCCTTCATCGTTGACCGGGCAGACACCGTGCCGGGGCGCGCAAGAGCCTCGGCACGTGGCCGTTCGGTGTTCCTACTTGCCCAGGTACTTGTTCACTGCGGCCGGATCGTCACGGGTATAGGTGATTCCGGGAAGGTCGGTCTCCAGCGGGGAGTTCGCCTTGCTCGCAACGGCATTTCCGGCCTGCTGGTACGCGTCCTTCGCTGTGGTCTGCGGGTCCTGCCCGGTCGTGGCCTGAAGAATGTCGTTCTTGTCCTCCAGGAAACCGGCAAGTTGCTTGGAAATATCCGTGCCGAAGACCGGCACGGCTTTGCCGGACTGCGCGACGGCGGTCACCTCGCCGACGGTGCCGCCCTCATTGGCAGCCCAGAGCAGGTTGATGCCGGGATCCCCGGAGAGCATGTTGGTGGCGACAGTGGTGGCCTTGTCCGCGAGAAATCCCTCCTGGTCGGAGGCATAGGTGGCCGTCACGCCCGCATCCTGGAGCGCCTTCTTGAAGCCGGCTTTGCGCAATTTGCAGGTTTCGGCCGCGCTGTCGCAGTTCAGGATGCCGATGCGCGCCGACCCGCCGAGCTTGCTCTTGATGTATTCCGCGGCGGCCTTTCCGGTGGCCGTTCCCAGGGCCGTGTTGTCGGACTGGACGACCCCCTTGACAACGGAGGGACTCGTGGCATCGGCCGTGCAGTTGCCGTAGCAGATCAGCGGGATGTTCGCAGCCTTGATCGATTTCATCGTCGCCAGCGAGCCGGCAACGGTAACGGGCTGCATGATGATCGCGTCGACCTGGCGCTGGATCATGTTCTGCGCGGCGGCAGCCTCCGCGCCTGCATCGTTGTTCGAGTTGGCCGCGACGACCGTACCCCCGTCGGCCTTCACCGCCGCTTCCAACGACGTCTGGATCCCCCTGAAGTATTCGTCGCCCTGGAGCATGATCAGCCCGACCGTGAGCTTCTTGCCACTGCCGCCCGCACCACCGCTGCCCGCAGGCCCGCACCCCGAGACCGCAAGAACGGTCAAGACCCCGGCTGCGACGAGTGAGAAAAATCTCCGCTGCATTCCAATCTCCTTTGATTGCAGGTGGCTAACATACTAGAGTTCAAACATACTTGTATACAAGCCCTCCGATGAGTGAAAATCGAGCATGACTTCTACTTCCCGATCCGCTGAGGGGCCGCCGCCACCCGCACCGTCTGCAGGTCTGCGGCAGGTCGCCCGCACCCCGGCTCGGCAGCGCATGTCGGACCGGGTCCACGACGAGCTCATGTCCGCGATCCGGGACCTGCGGCTCGAACCAGGGGCTCTCCTGTCCGAGGCCGAGCTCTCCGTGCAGCTGGGGGTAAGCCGGACGCCGTTGCGGGAAGCCATTTCCCGGCTGGTCGATCAGGGCCTACTCAGCGTCGTCTCCCAGGTCCGGACCAGCGTGGCACTCATCGACCTCTCGCAGGCCCGGGAAGCCTGCTTCATTCGCCGCGCCCTCGAGACGGCAGCATTCCAGCAAGCCTGCGAATCCGGTGGCGATGTCGGCGAGCTCCGGCGCATTCTGCTACGTCAGGAGCAGGCAGTGACCGACCGCGACGTCGAAGCCTTCTTCGTCTCGGATGAGGATCTGCACCAGGAGATCTTCAGGCTGGGCGGTTATCCGGGGCTCTGGAACGTGATACAGCGCTCGAAGCTGCAGCTGGACCGACTTCGCCGACTGGCGTTTTCCGAGACCGTGACCACGCGGAACGTCATCGACGAGCACATACGCATTGTGGATCTGCTCGAGAACAGGGACGTCGAGGAGGGTATACGCGTCATCACGGTACATTCTCGGCACGTGCTCGACCAGGCCGGAAGGGTCCAGTCCGAGCACCCGGGGTATTTCACCCCATGAGCGGTGCCTGCACGGGATCGGTCCGGCAGCGGCCCCAACCGCACCGCGATCTGATCCCGTTGCGCGGCAACGTATCGAAGTCACCGGCGGATGGCGTCGCAGCCTGCGAATTCCGCCGCCGCACCGAGTTCGCGTTCGATGTGCAGTAGCCGGTTCCATTTGGCAGTGCGCTCGGAGCGCATGGTGGAACCGACCTTGATCTGGCCGGTACGCCAGCCCACCGCCAGGTCGGCGAGCCAGCTGTCTTCGGTATCGCCGGAGCGGGCGGAGAGCACCGTCCGGTAGTTCGCATCGTGCGCGGTGCGCACGACGGACCGCGCCTGGGTAAGGGTCCCAATCTGGTTCGGTTTGACCAGCACCGCGTTGCCGACGTGATGGGTGATTCCGCGCTGCAGCCGGGCCGGGTTGGTAACGAACAGGTCGTCGCCGAGCAATTGGGTGCTGTCGAGCTGTCCGGTGGCCTGTTCCCAGCCGTCCCAATCGTCCTCGGCGAGGAGGTCTTCGATGGAAATCAGCGGGTAGGTGGTTGTCCACTCGAGGAATTCGCTGATGAGTTCGGCGCTGGTCAGCGCGCGGTCTTCGGTGCGGAGAAGATATCGGCCGTCATGGAAGAATTGGGTGGCCGCGACGTCCACCGCGATAGCTGCCTGTGTCCCCGGCTCGAGTCCTGCGCGGTGGATCCCTTCGGTGACCAGGTCGAAGGCGTCGCGGTTGCGCGTCAGAGGGAAGGCGAGCCCGCCTTCGTCCGCGACGAGCGCAGTCGACAAGCCTCGCTGTTCGGCGGCCGTGGCGGTGCCGCGCCGGACACTCCAGCACCATTCGAGCGCCTGGCTGAACGAGTCGGCGCCCACCGGAACGACGAGAATGTCCTGAATATCGATCGCACCGCCTGCGTGTGCGCCGCCGGAGATGACATTGATCATCGGCAGTGGCAGCAACGGTGCAGCGCCGGCGTCGAGAACGCTGCGGTACAAGGGCATTCGGCGGGCATCGGCGGCGGCGAGCGCGGCCGCGACCGACACCGCCAGCACCGCGTTGGCTCCCACATTCGACAGCGCGGCATCGGTATCGGTGGCGAGCAAAGCAGTATCGACCGCGGATCGGTCCAGAGCGTCGAGGCCGTGAACGGCCTCGGCGAGTGTGGTCTCCACGTTGGCGACGGCTCGCGTGACGGCACGTCCGGCGTAGCGGTGATCGGCGTCGCGCAGCTCGGCTGCCTCGTGGGTGCCGGTGGAGGCGCCGGAGGGTGCCATCGCCTGCCCCCGGGCGCCGCAGGCCAGCAGTACCTCGCAGGCGACCGTGGGGGTCCCGCGGGAGTCCAGTGCTTCCCACGCGAGCAGGGAAGTGATGCGTGTGTCCGTCATGAGATGGTCTTCCAGAGTTCTTCGAGGTCGGCCGCGCGGTGGAGCGCGGCAAGGGCCAGCTCTCGTACTCGTCCGCGGCCGCTGTGGGTGAGATATTCCGCTGGAGATTTGCCGTCGACCCTCGCCAGCAGTAGGCATCCGACGTGCGCGGCCAGCTGCCCGGATTCCGGGACCAGGTCGCCGTGCACCGCACTGGTGTACCCGTGGTTGAAGGCGTCCGCCACCCCGTGGTAGCCGAGAGTGTCCTCGGGCCGGTGGACCGCTTTGAGGAGCAGATGGGTGTTGAGGAAGGCGAGATCGAAGACCGGGGACCCGTAGTGGGCAACCTCCCAGTCGATGACCCAGGCGTCGGTACCGTTCACCAGGATGTTCTTCGGAGAGAAGTCGCCGTGTACCAGGCAGGTGCGCTCGCGCAGCAGCTGGTCGGCCAGTGCGTCGACCTTGTCGGCAACGCCGGGGTGGGCCGCGCCTGCCGCGCGGTAGAACGGTGCTATGCGCAGGCTCGCGAAGTGTGTGTTACCGAAGTCGGCGGCGAGGCTGCTCCGGCCGGCGGTACCGGTGTGCCATAGGGCGAGTGCGGTGGCAACGGTCCAGGCGACCGCGGGGTCGATGGTTCCAGCGAGGAGTTGGGTTTTCCAGTCGGTCCACTGTCCGCGTGCGCGTTCGATGGTAAGGGTCAGCGCTTGGTCGTCGGTGTCGATCACCTTTGGTACCGCGGTGGGGTCCAGCTCGCCGACCACGCGCAGCGCCGCGGCCTCGACCAGGATTCGGGCGGGGTCGGCGAACCACTCCTGCGTCACTCGCAAGCGTGGCAGCGCCTGCTTGACCACGACGTCCACCCCGTCTCCCCGCACTGCGAGCACCTCGTTCGACACCCCTCCGGACAGTGGGTACGCGGCGGCGGCGCTGCCCCGGGGAACTACGCCACGGCCGATCAGGTAAGGGATGATGGTCTCGGTGGTGAACACTGCTCACCTCCGGTTACGGGCGTGGTGACGCATTTCGAGATCCCCGACGCGAGTGACGATTTCGTCGCCGTCGGTCAGGTAACGCGGTGGCTGTTGGCCCAGGCCGACACCCGATGGGGTGCCGGTGAGAATCACGTCACCGGGCAGCAACGTCACGATGCCGGACAGGTAGGCGATGAGCGTGCTGACGTCGAAGATGAGGTCCGAGCTATTGCTGGCTTGCATCCGCTGACCGCTGACCTCGCACGACAGCGCGATCGCGTCCGGGTTTTCCCACTCGTCGGCGGTGACCAGCACCGGCCCCAGCGGCGTGAAGCCGGGGAAGGACTTGCCGAGACTGAACTGCGGTGTCCCGGATGGCCGCATCTGCACGTCGCGCGCGGAAATATCTTGCGCCGCCGTTAGTCCCGCGACGAACGACCACGCTCGGTCAGCTGTGACGTGATGGGCGCGGCGCCCGATCACCACGGCCAGCTCGACTTCCCAATCCACCTGGTCGGTCGGCAGTTCGATAGTGCCTCGAGGGCCGGTCACCGAGCTGGGAAACTTGGTGAACACCAGCGGGAACTCCGGTTCCGGTAGCCCTGATTCGATTTGGTGGGCGCGGTAGTTGAGCCCGATTCCGAACAGTTGCCGGGGCAGCGGTACGGGGGCGTCGGCCTTGTCCACCTCGAACGGCTCGCTATCGGAGACCGGGACGCCGCCGGCCCAGAGCAGGAATTCATCCCACCGGTCATAGACCGCCAGGGGGTCGGGCCCGAAGCGCCCTCCGCTCGCATCCGCGATGTCGATCGCCCGGTCGCCCGTGACTATCTTCGCTCGGCCGGCTGTCACACCAATGCGCATCTTCTACCCGTTCTCAGTCGTTGTGTTCGGTGTCAGGAGGTCAGCCGGCGAGAATTCCGCCGTCGATGACGAATTCGCTGCCGGTGACAAATGCCGCGTCGTCGCTGGCCAGATACAGTGCTGCCTTGGCCACTTCCACGGGTTGCGCCAGCCGGCCCATGGGCTGACGGGCAACGAGCTGCGCGCGCCGGGTATCGCTATCGTCCGCTTGCGCCAGTAGCCGGCCCACCCACGGGGAATCCACTGTGCCCGGGCATATGCAGTTGCAGCGGATACCCTGCTTGGCCCACTGCACGGCGACCTGCTTGGTCAGTGCGATGACCGCCCCTTTGCTCGCGGAGTAGGACGCCCGGTCGGGGAGCCCGATCATCCCCGCGACAGAGGCAGTGTTGACGATGACTCCGTTGCCCTGGCCGAGCATGTGCGGCAGCGCGAATTTGGTGCACAGGAATGTGCCACGAACATTGACCGCGAACACACGGTCCCATTCCTCGACCGTGGCGTCCAAGACATCGGTGGTCGAACCGATTCCCGCGTTGTTGCACAGGATGTCGGCTCCGCCTCCGAATAGGCGAGCCGCGGTATCGAACAATCGGGCGACATCGTCCTCGACGCTGATGTCGGCCCGGACAGCGTGCGCCCCAGCGGGCAGGCTGTCGGGGTCGAGGTCCGCGCCGATCACCTGGGCGCCCTCTTCGAGAAACAGTCGGGTCATTTCCCAGCCGATACCGGATCCTGCCCCTGCGACCAGGACCTTGCGGCCGTCAAAGCGTGCCATTGGCTACTCCAGCTTCTGAATTCGTCGATGAATGGAAACGTCGTGTGGCCTACCCGATGCCGAGGGCCTCCCCCCGGCACGCCGCGCGGATAGCCCGATCGTGTGGGCTCGTCCGCGGCGGCGGTAGGCGGCGGGAGAGGTGTCGCCTCAGGTGGCGGTGTCGGAAATCATGACCCAATCTTGCATACCAGTCTTCTTGTATGCAAGTATTCAGCTGCCGGTTCGCGGCGATGAGATCGGTGCAGTCGGTGACGTTTTGCGCGAGCCCGGACAGTCCAGGGCCAGCGTCGCCAGTCAGCGCCGAGGCCGCGGTGGCGGCCGAGGTCCGCTACGGCCAGGCCGTTCGATAAGTCGACGGGGTCAGTATCGAGCCCCGAGTGCCGGTTCCACGTCTCCGGGTCAGTCAGCGAAGTAGTCGGGATATTGCTCGCGCAACATACGACCGTAGCGGCGTACCCGGCTGATGTGTCCGCGGAGCAGCGTCTGGCCGCGCTCGATGTCAGCCGCCTCCAGCGCGTCGACGATCGCGGTGTGTTCGTCGATCAGCTCCCGTACCGTGTCGGATTCGGGAAGGCTCAGCCGACGTAGCCGGTCGAGCTGGAGCTTCATCGGCTGCATCATCGTCCAGGCACCGCTGTGCCCGCTGAGCACGAAGATCTGCTGGTGCAGCGCCTCGTCCGCGGCGAAGAAGGCACTGAGGTCGTGGGTTGTGCGGCAACGTTCCTGCTCGATGAGCAGCGCCCGCATTGCGCTCACATCGCGGTCCGGCCGTTCGCATGCCTCCGCAAAGGCGGCTAGTTCCAGGGCTTCACGGACGAAGCGCGCTTCCTCCACGTCCTGTAACCGGATTCGCTCCACCCGCGTGCCCACCTGCGGTACGACGGACACCAACCCATTGTCGACAAGACGCACGATTGCCTCACGCAGCGGCGTGCGACTGACCTCCAGCTGGGCGGACAGGTCGGTCTCGGACAGCGACGCGCCCGGTGGGATGCGCAGGGTTCGAATGGCGGAGACCAACTCGTCGTAGATCCGGTCGGATGTGCGTGCGCGGACGCGTTCACGCCGGATGGGTGCCATCCGGTGTACGTCACCGGTGCCGTGCGGCTTGGTGCTCACCGATCTATCGTCGCATGCTTGCGTACTTGTACATGAACGGCCTGATGGGAGAGCCGCACCCGATGAGTCGTCACGACCGGTACTGACCTGCCAATATAGTCGAGATCAATTGGGGGCCTGGAGATTTCAACCATTCGACCTGGGTGCCGGTCGGCTTCAGGACGGTGATGAGGGCATCCAGCCAGGCCGCGTTGTGTGGTGTCAGCGGGATGGTCGTCGGTGCGTCGAGCAGCCATGGGCGTGACAGGAAGCGCTGGAACAGCTGACGCGACCCCAGCGCGAGAGGCGTATGTCAACTGTGTAATTCTACGATGTAGACATGTTAGGTAGCCGAAGCTATGCTGTGGCGATAGCCGGTGCGTGCGTCGAACGGTCGGTCGATGTGGCCGCCGCGGCCGAACCGTACATCCGGGGACGGGATCTTTTCCGATGACCGAGAACAAGATCACGGATCGAATCTGGACCGCCAAGGAAGGCATTGAGAAACGCTTCCGCGACGTCGGTGCCCGGGGCCCCATTGAAGGGCGTACAGGGAGTCACGGCCCCTTCGACTGGCTGGAGCACAGTCTGAGGGGCGTGTTCAAGCGCTGACATGGCAATTACAGAGTTTGCTGTCTACGCGCACGTGAGCGCGGCCGACATGGTGGCCCCACGGCCACGAACTTGCCAGCGAGCTGTCGGCCCTGCTCACGGTCTTGGCAGTGCGGCTCGATCCCATCCATCGGGTTACTTGTCGTCTCGGTGACCGGGCGAGTACCTGTGGCGAACTCGTATTCGCCGGGCAGATGGTGCGACTGGACCGATACCCGCACGGCACCCCGCAGCCGGCGCCCAAGAACGCACCAACCGCACCGGCAGAGCCGCCGCGCTGCGACGATGGCGCATGAATTCGGCCCGCGCGCCGAGACGGGAGCATCGATCATGACCTCACGGCAACCCCGATACGACAATCCCAGGCCACCCGCACATTCGCTGCGTCTGCTGGTCGACACCCAACCACCGCACACCGGATGGGTCGACGGTGCGTGGTGGCCCCACAGCCATCACCTCACCACCGAGCTGCCGGCCCTGCTCACGGCGTTGGCGACCCGGCTCGGCCTCGTGCACCGCGTGATCTACCACCTCGACGATTGGGATCAAGCACCGGCCGGATTCACCGTCGCTGCAGGCTGGGTGCGGCTCGGCGGGTTCCACCGCAAGCCGCCACACACCCTCGACGTTGTCGGGCTCGCCGGCAGCAGGGTCGCGCTACTGATCGTCCCGCCCTGCACCACCGTCCACTCCGCGCTCGTCACGATGGCGGCCGCGGCCGCCAGAGGCAACACATCGACCATCACCGACCTGCTCAGGGCCGGGCGAAACACCCCTGGTGACATTTCAGAATGACCGGCGAACCTGTGCCGTCGCTTGTGAGCGCGCGGACGCGAGCGCCACGAGTGATGTGGCGCGAGGTAGTCAATGTTCTCGCACCACGCCTCGGTCGACTGGCTCGAATCGGATTCGATTGGAACACAGCGGCATCCACCTTCAGCGACGACAGACAGGGCGGCATCATGCACCTGTACGGCCTGAAGGGCACCCGACTGGCACTACTCGTCATACCCGCCGACACCACGCCCGCACAGGCCGGCACCCGGATGCGGTGGGCAACGGGACAGCCCCGGCCGTACGACCGATGCACCAAGAGAATCGGAGCACGAACCTACGCGAAGTGGACCGCTGTCGCCGGCGGCGGGGGCGGGGGCGGGGGTAGCCGATGTCCACAGTGAGTGAGAAAGACTACCTGGAACTGATGCGCGATCTCGCCGCGCTTCGTAGAACACGAGCCGCCACAACCGATCCCGCGATCCGCCACCGACTCGACCACATCATCGAAGAACACCACGGAGAGGTATGCAAGCGGGACCGGCACGGGCGCTGACCGTTCGGGGCGCGGCGGGTGATCCTGATCGGCCTGGTGCTGGCCGTCGCACGCGCGGCAACCCTCGCCGCTTTCCTATCGAATGCCGCGGTAGCCCTCGCCCGATCCGCGCCCGCAGCGGATCCTGCTGATCAGTGGCGGCAGCGGCATCACACCGGTGCTGTCCATGCTGCGCATGCTGGCCGACTACACGCGGGATGCCACAGCGCAGCAGCCGATGGCCGCCGGCGCCGCGCCGTGGACCTGCGCGGCCACTGGGCCCGCCGTCGGCCGCTTCGGCTACGACGGACGAGCTGCAACGAGTGGCGCCGTGGTCCGCCGACGCACAGACCTACCTGTGCGGCCCACCGTCGCTGATGGCGGCGGTACGCACCATCTACACGGCCGGACAGCTCGACGACCGCCTGCACAGCGAGGAATTCACCGTCACCTCCGCCCCCGCGGACCCGGCGGATGCCAGGGGACGGTGCGCTTCTCCGGCAGCGGTGTCACCGCAGAGAACACCGGTGCCACCCTGCTTGAGCAGGCCGAATCCGCCTGCCTCACACCGGCATACGGCTGCCGCATGGGAATCTGCTTGTCCTGCACCGCGGTCCGGCGCTTGTGGTTATGCAGGTGAACCACGACACCGCTTACAGGCGAATTTCGACACCGGTTGTGATCGGAAGACGTTGGAGCCGGCGAATTTTGACACCGCGGGCCGCGTTGCGGTGCGGGGATCTGTGTGCTGTGGACAAACGCCGAGGGAGCCGTTGTTGCCGCTACGTGCGTCGAAGGTGGAGCTGTATGCCGCTATCCGGCGGGATTCGCGGGCGGGGATGTCGGGTCGGGAGCTTCAGGGCAAGTACAACGTCGGATACCGCACGGTGGCGGCGGCTTCGGGATCGGCGTGGCTCTTCGCCGAAGCCCCTGCAGTGACGCCTGAATTCACACGTTGGCAGTGAACTCTTGGACGACCTTCGCCAGCGAAGCGGAATCCTGCAGCATCGGCAGATGCCCGGTGGACAGCTCACGACGGAATCCGGAGCCGAGTTCGGCCGCGTGCCGATATTGCATCGCGGCGGACAATTGTCGGTCCGCCGTGGTCACGACATACCCGCTGCGCGCCGGGAACGTCCTGCTGGACACTTTGTCCCGATACAGGTGCTGGGATTCCGGCCCGAACTCCGCTACAATGCGAGCGGTGTCGCCCTCGTCGAGGCCGGCGCACAGCGCCGAGCGGATCGCCTTCTCGGGGGGACGAGTTCCCGCGACACGCATGACAAGGCCCACAACAACACGCTGCGGCGCAGGTAATGCCGCAAGGAACGACGTTCCGGCGGCGGGGAACGAGGCGGCGACCCCGAGCAGCCCGGCAACGCGCTCGGGCGCAGTCGCCACGATCTGACTTGCCACGACACCGCCGATCGAATGGGCAACGATCGTGAACGAGCCCTCCGGCGCCTGCGCCAGCACTGAGGACACACAGTCAACGAGACGCGCGTCAGCCCGCTTCGGATACGCCGCCACGACCGACTCGACAGGCAGGTCCGCGCGGACCCCGTCCCAGATCCAGGCCGGAAGACCTGCTCCACTGAGAAACAGGATCGGCGTCGAGTCCAGATCCGGGTTCATTTCGTTCTCCTTGCGGGCTCGGAATGCGCTCGCAATGGTAAGCGAGGGGTCCGACACCAATCGATCCGAGACCGTCCCTCAGACTTCTACGCCCGGTGACCACCCCCGCCAAAGGTCGGGCTCATCCACCAGAACATCACCCAGCCCGCCAGTCGACTGCCGCGCCGACAGCACCAACCCACCTGTCAACACCTACAAAACAGCGTGGCCCCAACGCACTCCCGGCACCCTGTGCGAGAAATACCGGCTGCCCTACAAGACCGGACCGCTGAGCAGACAGATCGGGTCGGTATGGCTGAAGATCTTCCGTCTCGCGCTGCCACCACGCTGGGTCGGAGCACGGGCCGCTGCGCGATCCCGACGCCCGCGACGACGAATGAGACGGCCACTGTCGGTGCCGCAGCGATACAGGGTGGTCGACAATCGAGGAACCGCACTACCGGATAGCGGCCGGCAGGCAAAGCGCGGAGGCCGGCCATGCCGCCGCCCAGGGTAATTCATGATTACGACTGGTCCGCAATGGTGCTTACGGCCTTGCGCATCTGCGCGTCGGCGCGGTCTGCGGGGGTGGCGGGGTCGATCACCAACAATCGAAGGCGCCGATCGTGCGGCCCGAAGACATACATCACCTCGGGTGGCTGGCCCGGAAGCGGGCCAGCGACCTCGATCCCATCGGGAGGGTCGATGCCACGCTGGGACAGGCTCAGCGAATTCCAATCGAAGGTGATCCGGGCGGTCGCGCCCAGTCGCGTTGTGAGGGCGGTGACCAGGTCGTGCAGTTCGCTGGTGAGGTTGTCGGTTCTGGGCCACCAGGCGCCGTCGACGCCACTGGATTGTTCGTCACAGTCGCGGAGCAGCAGTCGCGGTGTGCGGGTCGGCGTGCCGAATGGTTGCCCACCACCGGCGGTTGCCCGGAATCGGCCCAGGCCGCGGTCGGCGGCGGCACCGCCCCTGTCCTGCGACGGGTTCTGTGTCATATCAGACCGCCCGCAGGAGACGGGGATCCTGCGCCCCGTGGCGGGACGCTCGCGGTGTCGGTAACCGCCGTGACGACGGCAGGGCGCCGCTGCGGAGAGAAAAGCGTGAGGAGCGGTCCAGCAGGATCGGCTCGTGTTGTGGCGTCATCACGACGCTCCTGACCGGGACCGCGTGGCGGCCCTTTTCGTTCGCCGGGTAACGACAAGACCACGGGTGGCTTCGAGAAGCCCCCTACGCCCTTACCCTACACCGGCCCGATATGCGCGCATGCCACAGTGGCCTGCGGCATTGCATGAGACCACCCCGCCGCATGGGTGTTCGCCTTCGGGTCGAACCCTTTCGGCTCGCCCCCTTCCACGTCGGCGAACCGTCCCACATGCCAGCCCGGCCCGGCTGGCGATCGACACCGGCGCTCCGCCGCTACCGGTGCACTGCTGGTTCACCCCCGACGGCTGGGGTTTCGATGTCGACGCGCCGATCGACATCACCGGCGGTGTGCAGCACACCACTCAGGCATTGGCCAGCCGGTTCGCCGCCGGTATCGCCGCCCACTCCGCCGGCTGGCACATGCTGCAACCGGTAGGCCCGCCCCCGCCGACGACGTGTGGAGGGGTCACTGTCGTCACCCGAGAACCGGCGACCATCCCTCCCGCTGAGGCATGGCTGCGGCGTGATGCGAGTCGGAGGTGCCGTTGGGTGTCGACGCGGCGGCGTGCAGGGTGGTGGATGCGGTGGTCTCGCGGGCCAGGAAGGTGCCGATCTCGCTGATCGCGCTCATCAGCGGCGCAGGGAACACCACGGTGGTGTTTTTGTCGACCCCGAGTTCGATCAGGGTCTGCAGGTTGCGTAACTGCAGGGCCAGGGGGTGAGCCATCATCGTGTCCGAGGCATCGCCGAGCGCCGCAGCCGCCAGCGATTCGCCTTCGGCGGCAATGATTTTCGCCCGCTTCTCACGTTCCGCCTCGGCTTGGCGGGCCATCGCACGCTGCATACTGTCGGGCAGCTGAATGTCCTTCAGCTCGACCAGCGTGACTTCCACGCCCCATTCCAGGGTGGTGGTATCGAGTATCTGCCGGATGTCGACGTTGATGGTGTCGGTCTCGGCGAGCGCTTGGTCCAGAGTGTGTTGACCGACCACCTTGCGCAGCGTGGTCTGAGCGATCTGATCGATGGCCGCATACACGTTCTCGATCGCGACCACCGACTTCTCGGCATCGACGACCCGGAAGTAGGCGACAGCAGAGATGTCGACACTGACATTGTCGCGAGTGATGATGCCCTGCGACTGGATCGGCATGGTGACGATGCGCAGCGACACCTTCCGGAGCCGATCGATGACCGGGACGATGAGGTTCAAGCCGGGTTCCCGAACCGCGACCACACGCCCGAGCCGGAACAACACACCCTTTTCGTACTGGGTCACCACCCGAACCGAGAACGCCACCACGATCAGCAGCACCACGATCACAGCGATGATCACGCCGAGGACGTTCACAACTGCTCCTGCCGTACGCGAATCCGTGTAGGCAGCTCACAGGCCGCTCCGCCATCGGAGTCCCAACGCTGCTGTGCAGCAACGATTTCGGCGTCTTCGATGCCGTTTCTTCCGGTGGTCGCCAGCAGATCCGAGGGCTCGGCGCCGAACTCATCGCTGCGCGGCCTGCGGGCGCCGTCGCCCTCGCGGGTTCGGCCGGTCACGCGTTCGAGCCGCCACCGTCGCAACGCGGCAGCTCTGCCGGTACGGGCGGTGCGTTCTCGTACGCCGATCATCAACAGTTCGTCGACAGTCGATTCGTTGTCCGCGACGGACGCGGACGTCATCGCCGTGAACGCGTGATACGCGTCCGTATAAGGCGGAACCACCAACAGGACCAGTCGGCGATCCCGTGCGCCGAGTACTTCGATCGTGTTGACGGTGCCGTGACGGTATCCGTCGAGCCGCACCACCTGCCCGGTGAACACGAATTCGCCACGGGTACTTGCCCATTCATCAAGGTTATAAGCCACCCGATGGATGGCGCCGAGCCGCGCGGCCAAGACCGTGAGCAGGCCCGGAAGCTCGGTCGCGAGTTGGTCGCTGTAGGGCCACCACGCTCCGTCGACGTAGCCAGTTTTCTGCAGGTGGGCCTTCAACAGCACTCGCGGTGTGCGATCGCCGGGCGGGCCGTGCGCCCCGATGCCGAGTCGGTTCTTTTGTCGCGTCATGACCGACGCTCCTGCCTGGGCCGCGAATCGGCCGGATTATTCGAATCGGACGACGATACAACCTCGAAATAGTCGTATGCGATGTGTCGCCGATACATTGATTATAGCCGTTGCACTGCCGCCGCGCGGAGCGCGGAGCGCAACCCGTGCTGTTCGGCTGGCGGGCCCGCATCAACGGCGGCGATTGTGTTGGGGCTGGTGAACTTTCGTTCCGAGGCCGTTTCGGGAGCGTCGTCGGAGGTGGCGATCAGGAAGCGGTCCGGTAGGGCCAGTTTGTGGATGGTGCGCAGGGTCAGCAGGTATTGGCGCAGCAATGGACCGGTCGTGTAGGGCAGGTCGTATTTGTCGCACAGCACCCGCACCCGCCCGGCGATCTCGGCGTAGCGATTGCTGGGCAGGTCGGGAAACAGGTGGTGTTCGATCTGGTAGCACAGATTCCCGCTCAGGAAGGCCAGCACCGGTCCAGCGTCGAAGTTCGCGGTGCCCAGCATCTGTCGCAGGTACCACTCGGGCGTAGTCTCGTGCTCGACCGCTGCGGACATGAATTTCTCCGCACCATCGGGGAAATGACCACAGAAAATGACCACGTAGGCCCAGAGGTTGCGGAGCAGGTTGGCTGCGGCGTTCGCAGCCAGTGTGCGGCGCCAGCGCGGGCCGGTCAGCGCCGGAAACAGGACATAATCTTTGCCGGCCTGCCGGATGATCTTCCCGATGAGTGCCTTGGCCTGCGTGATCTTCTCTGCTCGGGTCGCGGCGCGGGCGCATTCGGAGTCAAGACCCTGCAGGGCGATTCCCCACTCGAAGGTGGCCGCCAGCAAGAGGTTCTGCAGCGGCTGCAGGAGCATGTACGGTCGCCAGCGCTGGTCACGGGTCACTCGCATCACTCCGAAGCCGATGTCGTCGTCCATGCCGAGGACGTTGGTGTACACGTGGTGGCGATAGTTGTGCGCATAGCGCCAGTGCGACGACAGACCCGCCATGTCCCATTCCCAGGTGCTGGAATGGATTTCAGGATCATTCATCCAATCCCATTGGCCGTGGGACACATTGTGGCCGATCTCCATGTTCTCGACACTCTTGGCTACCGCCAAGCCGGTGACCCCCAGAATCCATCCGATTCTGGTGCGGCTCATCGCGATCGTCAGTCGGGCCGCGGCGTCGAGAGTCCGTTGGGATGTGATGGTGCGGCGGATGTAGGTGGCGTCTCGGGTTCCGCGTTGGTCCTGGATGTCCTGGCGAATCTGGTCGAGCTCGCGCCCGAGCGCCTCGATGTCGGCCGCGCTCAGGTGCGCGTAGGCAGCGACTTCTGTGATTGCCATCGTCGATTTCCTCGACTTCCTGTGGGGCTGTACCGGTGCGCGGACCCGAGGAGCGTGTTCGGGCGACGATGCCCTTCGTCGAGGAAGGGGTCAGCGCTTGAACACGCCTCTCAGCGTCTGCCCGACTCGATCGAAGGGGCCCTGATATCCGCGTCCCTCTGCCGGATCGCGGATGTCGCCACCGCGGAAGAGTTTCTCCAGGGTTTCCTTGGCTGCCTGGACCTGGTGCGTGATCGTGTTCTCGGTCATCGGAATGATCCCGTCCCCGGATGCGCGGTTTCGACCGCGGCCGACCGGGTCGGCCGGCCGTTCGCCGCAAGCACCGGTAATCACTCCAGCCTAGGCTTCGATACATCGAACGTCTACAGCGTAGGATTACATCGTTGACATAATTCCGAACGCTCGAGGAAGGGATGCTGAATACGATGAACGACACGAGGGCCGGACCCGGCGGCCCGGACCAACGTACGAATCACGCCGTCGGCGAACACACCCGCAACAGCCCGCTCAGCCGCGCCGTGATACTGGCCGCCGCGCTCGAGATCATCGACCGCGGCAGTGTCGACCAGCTGTCGATGCGGCGCCTCGGCGAGGCGCTCGGCCGCGACCCGATGGCGCTCTATCGGCACGCCACCAATAAGGCCGCGCTCCTCGACGGCGTCACAGAGATCATGCTCGGCCAACTGACCGTCGACAGCAGCGACCCCGATTGGCGCCACCAGCTGCGCGTCGTCGCGCGTGAGTTCCGCCAGCTGGCCGTGGCCCATCCGAACGTGGTTCCGCTGCTGGTCACGCACCCGCTCGCCACCCCGCTCGGACTGCGCCCGCTGCGCACCCTGCGACCACTGGAACACATTCTGGAACTGCTCACCCGCGCCGACTTCAGCGACACCGAGGCCCTGCACATCTACCGCGCCCTGTTCGGATTCCTCTACGGCCACGTTCTCACCGAACTGCAGGAGATCGTCGCACGGCCCGAGGAAACCACCGACCTGCTACGACTCGGGCTACAACGCCTACCGCTCGGTGAATTCCCGCTGCTGCGCGGCCTCGCCCCCGTCCTGGCCGCCTACGACGGGGACACCGAGTTCGAACGCGGCCTCGAGATCCTGCTCACCGGCCTCACCGCCACCATCACCCCGGCCGCCCCGCGGCCGAGACGGGAGCGTCGACAATGACGCCACAGACGAGTGGGCTGCCGCACCCGCCGAACTCGCCACCGCAGGACGGTGCGGTACGACTCGACGGCTACCGGCACAAACCGGCCCATACTATCGACGTCTTCGACATCGGCGGCACCAGGATCGCCCTGCTGGTCATCCCACCGACACAAACACCGACTCCGTGCACACGACCACGACGACCGCCACCGACCCGCGCATCACATCAACCCATCGATGACCTTGTGGCGATCACCATGCGAGACGACACCAGCGACACCGAAACAGATGCCGCAGAGCAACGTTGGGATTCCGAAGGCGGCGCCGGCGCCTACTGAGATCACCGCTGGCGAAGATCACCGCCTGCGCCGGTCGAATTCGCGGCCAGGCCGGTCAGCAGGATATCGAGCCCGCGCTCGAGCTCAGCGGCACCGTCATAGGCCGCCAGCACCGGGGCCAACCCGCGCAGCAGCGGGAACTCGCCGACCGGCAGCCGATACAACCCCAGCCGCAACAAGGCGTCGGTCTCCTCGGGCCGTTCCACGATCTCCTGCAACTCGTTGAGAACATGCCCGAACAGGAACCCGAACAACGCCCGATAGACATGCAACGCATCCGCACCGGAGAACCCGGCACGCGTCAGCAGAGCAAGAACGTCCTCCAGTGGCCGCAGCACGGCCAGCGGCCGCAAGCCCAGCGGTGTCGCCAGCGGCCGGGTCACCAGCAGCGGCACCACCCGCGGATGCGCCAGCGCCAGCCGCCGGAAATCCCGTGCCACCACTCGTAATTGGGCCATCCAGTCCGGATCCGTGGTGTCGACCGACAACTGCGCGAACACGATCTCGGCGACACCGTCGAGCACCGCGGCCTTGTTCGGCACATGCCGATAGATCACCATCGGATCCCGCCCCACCGCCTCGGCCAGACGCCGCATCGACAACCCCTCGACCCCGTCACGATCGACGATTTCGAGCGCCGCGGCCAGCACCGCGTCCCGCGTCACCGGACTGTGCCTGCGGCCGTCGCCCACGCGATCGGAACTACCGGTATCGGACCGGGAGGACCTGCGGTTGATCGGCGATTCGGCCATCACGGGACTCCGTTCCTCGGGAGCGGTTACCAGCTCCATTAGTGTAGACCTACAATGTTGACATATGGGTGCATGAGGCGTCTACTGGTGCTATCGACAGATCCGAGGGATCGCCGCGATGGGCGTGGCCGGATTGGTCGTCCTGATCGCGGGCACCCGGCCGGATACCAGGCGCCACAACCAACCGATCCGGCACCCGGTCGACATCGACACCGCCACACGATTCGATTTCGCCGCCGAACAGGAGACCCCCACATGGCGCCACTACAGATTCACCGCCGTTCCGCCCGACATCGTGTTCCGCCCGACTACACACCTCGATTGCGACTGAAGCCGAAAGCCGACAGCGACGGATACCTCGACGGCGCATGGTGGCCCCGATCCGGCAAACTCACCGCCGAACTACCGGACCTATTGACGGTCTTGACGGTTCGGTTGGGCCCCATCCAGCGCGTCATCTACGACCGGGCAAGCTGGTCACGCGTCCCCCGGCGGCTGACCGTCGGCAACCGCGCGGTACAACTCGACGCCCACCCATTCGAACTCGGCAACACGATGTACATTTACGGCAGCAACGGCCGCATGATCGTGCTGCGCGTCATCGCCTCGACCACGAGCCACGACAGCGCACATACCGCCCTGATGGCCGCCGTCGCCCGCGAACCGACGACCACTCTCGATTGGGCTGAAGAACAATCCCCCGGTAATCCAATCGGTTTCGCATCGGTTTCGGGCTAGTTGTCGAACGAACACGCTGCTCGCCGGCATCGTCACCCACGAGAACGCTGGCGTCAACCGGGCTTTCGTACACACGGAGATCTATCCGCGCTACGAGGGACAGGGGCTGGTCAAGGTGCTCATCGGGTGCGCGCTCGACGCCACCCGCGCACAACGCATTTCGGCTTGCGGCATGAATGTTCAATCCGGCTCATAACCGCGTTGAAGGAGAGCCTCTGGCTGCTGACCTGACCCCGACGACGCAGCCCAGCATCCGTCTGCGCTGGTTGTGCCACCGCCGACTTCCGCCATCGACAGCCAGCGACGAAAGCCACAAGCCCATCCAGAAGCTTATGCACGACATGCCTCGGCTGTGCGCGCTGAAGCGCGGAACGGTTCGGATAACTACACGTATGCAACAAAGCCGCAGGCCGTTGACCTGCGACTTTGCTATTCTGTGGGCCTAACGCTGATCAATCCGAACCACCCGACGGCCGAAGGGCCGAAGCTCCGGATCAAGCCAGTAGGCATGCGCACGGCGACACCGAAGGCATGACCTGCGATTTTGGCGCCAGTTGTCGGCACTCGATCGCACGTGCGAAGTAGTGTTCACGAATCGGGTAGTTCCTTCCATTCCGCCGACAGTCGAGCCGACCAGGCAGGATCGCGGTGTTCCAGGAGTGCGTGCACGCCTTCGGCGGCGTCGGGACGGCCCATGACCCGCAGGTGCAGTCCGGTTTCGAGTTCCGCGACGCGGCTCGGGTGGTGGCCGTTAATTGCGGTGTCCCACAACAGTCTTTTGCACAGTGCCGCGGACATGGGCGCGACATTGACTGCCATATCGCGGGCCATGTCGAGTGCGGCCGGGAGCACGTCGGCAGCGGGCAAGCTGCGACCGGCCAGCCCGAGCCGGTACGCCTCGTCGCCGTCGAATGTCCGGCCGGACAGAAGAATCTCCGCGGCCACCGCCATTCCCGCAACCCGGGCTACGGTCCAATGCGCCATCGCGTCGGGCAGGACTCCGAGCCGAACCTGCGGAATGGCGTAGCGAGCGTCGGCGGCGACGAAACGGATATCGGCCTGCATGGCCAGGGTCATACCGATGCCGATGGCATGCCCGTTGACCGCGGCTATGACGGGTTTCCGCAGCGCGAACGCGGGTGGATCGACCGGTGAGGCGGAAAACGCCGCGCTGTCGGGGCTTTCGAAGGTATCTCCGCCACCGGAGAGATCAGCCCCGGCACAGAATGCCGGGGCGGCCCCGGTCAGCACGAGTACACGCACCGCATCATCGGCATCGAGATCACGGTAGGCCTGCCCGAGCGCACGGCCCATCGCACTGGTGAACGCATTGCGCCGCTCCGGGCGATTCAGGGTCACCACCGCTACCCCGCTGTCGATTTCGACGCGCACCTCACTCATGACGATGCCCTGAGTGCCGCGATCAGGTCCGCCACATGCGCGGCCGGCACCTCGTATCCCGGGAAATAGCAACAGATTCGGTCGGCGTAGCCGCCGAATCGCGCGAGCACGGCCGCGGCACAGTCCTCGGGTGTGCCGTAGACGGCGAGGGTTTCGAGCATGCCGTGATCGATGAGCTCGGTCATCGCGGCGATCTGGCCACGCTTGGAGAGATCCTGCAATTCCGGTTGCAGATCACCCCAGCCCTCCACGTCGAGGACCGGGCGATAGGCCGGAGTCGAGCCGTAGAACGCGAGCAATCGGCGGGCCCCCTCGGCGGCAGCTGCCAATTCGTCCGACGTGCGGCCGGTCGCGACCACCACCTGCGGGTAGATCGCCAGTTCCGCAGCGTCGCGACCGGCGCGAGCGAGCCCCTCCTCGATGGCGGGCACGGTGCGCTCCCGGAAGTGGCGGGCGCTGTTGAACGGCATGATTAGCAGCCCGTCCGCGACCTCCGCGGCTACCCTGGTCATGATCGGACCGAGCGCACCGAGGCAGATCTCCGGCAGCCCAGAGGGATTGGGACCGGGATCGAACATGGGCGGCATGAGGGTGTGCCGCGTGAATTCACCCTCGAAGCGCAATGCGTCGCCGTGCTGCCAGGCACCGAGGATCGCCTTGACCGCAAGTACCGTTTCTCGCATCCGCGCCGCCGGACGCGACCACTCACCGCCGTAACGCTTTTCGATATGCGGCCGCGTCTGCGAGCCCAGCCCGAGGCGGAATCGCCCGCCGCTGAGCAATTGCAGGTCATAGGCCGCGTGCGCCAAATGCAGCGGGCTGCGCGGCAGCGCAATGGCGACATTGGTCATCAGGTCGGCCGCGACCGCACCCGAGGCCACGGCCAGCGGCAGAAAGGCGTCGTGCGCGCCCTCGAAGGTGAACAGCCCGTCGGCCCCGCACGCGACCAATTCGGCTGCGCGAGCGGCTATCTCACCGGGCCGCCCGTCGAGCTGCAGATCGACTCTCACAATTACATAGTATCATGTTACGTTATTGGGGTGTTCGAGGTCATCCCCACTTTCCCGCGCCGTCGGAGCAAGATCGGACGATCATTGCGACAGGCGGAAACGGCGTCCGAGCACCCTCGTCCGCGAGGGCCCGGCATGAGATCGCTCCCAGCCCGCCGCATCCGGCGCACCCTGGTAATCACCACGGCCGCAGCCCTTCTCCCGATGGGCACCAGCAGTGCGCAACCACCCCTCAGCTCCCCCGACTCCGTACAAGAGCTGAACGACATCGCGAATACCGCCGTCCCCCGCGCGAACTGCGGCAAGGGTTCGCTCGCCGAAACCGGCCTGCAGGGCGATGTTTCCGCCGCCGACCGCAATAGCGGACGCAGCACGCTCGGCTACAGCTGCAATATCGTTCGCCTGGGCGGCTATGCCGGGCGCGGGGGCGGCATCACCTCGACCAGCTTCGATCACTGCGCGTACATGGGCAGTTTCTTCCCCGGCAATATGGTCGGGCACACCAATGGTGTGCAGGTCGTCGATGTATCCAATCCCGCGCACCCGGTACTCACCGATACGCTCACCGCGCCGGCCATGCTGGCGGGGACGTGGGAGAGTCTCAAGGTCAATGCGGCCCGAAAGCTGCTGGTTGGCATCGGAGTTCCCGCGCTGACCGGCTATGGCCTGATCGCGGTCTACGATGTTTCCCACTGCGCGCACCCCGTCCTGCTCAATCCCGGTCCCGGTACGAACCTGGCGATGCCCGTCCCCCTGACCGGCCACGAAGGCGGGTTCTCGCCGGACGGCAGAACCTATTGGTCCTCGGGCGTCGTTCCCGGCATCGTCAGCGCTGTCGATCTCACCGATCCGTCTCGGCCGCACGTCATCTGGCAGGGCATGCCGGGCATGTCCATGCACGGCATGGGCCTGAGCGCCGACGGCAATCGCATGTATCTGGCGAACAATATGGGCGGCATGAGCGTTCTCGACACCAGCGCGGTGCAGCGCCGCGATCCGAATCCGCAGGTACCGGTGCTGTCGCAGACCACCTGGACGGATGGGTGGGCGACCCAGCACGCCATACCTGTCACCTACGGCGGCAAACCCTATGTCTTCGCCGCGGACGAGGCCGGTTCCGGCGGAGTGAAGCTCATCGACATCTCCGATGACAGGCGGCCGCGGGTGGTGAATTCGATCAAACTGGAGATCAACCTGGTCGAAAACCGCGCCTCCGCTATCGCTTCCAGCATGGGCGGCTCGCTCTTCGCCTACGACTCCCACTACTGCGCCGCCGACCGCGCCGTCACCCCGACGGCACTGGCCTGCGGCTGGATCTCCTCCGGCATCCGGGTCTTCGACGTGCGCGATCCGTTGCATGTCCGCGAGATCGCGTACTACAACCCGGGAGCGCGCACCGGGCACAACACCGAGCTGTGGAACTCCCCGCACGCCTTGGCCTCCATTATCGGATTCCCCCTGCTCAGTACACAGTCGGTCATGCAAGCGCTGAATCAGGGCGCGTTCGATCCCAAGAAGGCATTGAGTCCCCGCAGCGGGGATATCGCCTTCGGTGATCTGTCCACCGACTGGTGCATGTCGCCTCCGGAATGGCACGGCTCGCAATTGTGGGTCACCTGCGCCGACAACGGCTTCATGACACTGCAACTGTCACCGCATGTCTATTCCCCTCCCGCCGAACAGCATTCGACGGTCGGCTCCTGACGCCGAACTCAGTCCCGGCGCATCGCCACGCCCTGGGACGCCATGACATACAAAGCATCCGCCAGGCCGGACACGAACGAGCCGGACTCCCCACCGCCGCGCACCAGGGCATGGAACGTCGTTGTGCCGGAAAGTATCTCGAAGAGGAAGTCGGCGTCCGCGCCCGGTGGTATCCGGCCGTCGTCCACCGCACCGCCGAGTAGTTCGGCGAATGCCTTGCGGGCCGGAGCGCCGATGGCCAGCAGCCGGCGGCGCGCCTCCTCGGTCTGCGAATCGGCGAGCAATCCGGGCACACCCGCCCGCGCGGCGGGACTATCGGCGCGCACCAGGAAGATTCGCACCCAGGTCGCCAGGTCGGCGCGAAGATCACCGGTCGGTTCCGGGGGCGCGTGGCCACCCGGACCGTGAATGGCCTCCTCCAGCAACGCCTGTCGGGTAGGCCAGCGCCGATAGATCGCCGGGGTGTTCACTCCGGCACGCTTGCCGATCGCTACCACCGTCGTCTGCTGGTAGCCGACCTCGGCGAGCAGATGCCGGGCCGCGATGAGCACCGCGAGGTCCTTGTCCACATCGCGCGGTCGTCCGGGCCGCGGCTGGTTATCCGAAGTCACAATTACATAGTAACCTGTTACGTTATTCGTATCGATGCAGATCAGGCGAGAATTGACGATGAAAATCTTCCCGGCTCGACACCGATGGATCACCGCTGGGACGCTCGGCTCGCTGGCGCTGCTGATGCTCGTACTGGGCGCGGCGGCCCGGCCCCTGTTCATCACGGACAAGGCCTCCCCCACACCGATTCTCAATGCCACCGAGATCGGTTTCCTGCAGGACATGCTCGCGCACCATCAGCAGGCGCTGATCCTCGTGCAACGCCTGAGCCCCGACGCCGACCCGACCGTCCGCAGGCTTGCCCAGCAGATCGCCGATAACCAGCGCGTCGAGATCGGCATGATGCTCGGCTGGCTCCGGCTGGCGAATGCCGTGCCCACCAACCCCCATCCGATGGCATGGATGCACGATCCTGGCGAATCCGCGATGCCCGGTCACGGACATCAAACCCCCTCCGCGACAGCGAGTCCGGTGACCACCATGCCGGGAATGGCGAGTCTGCAGCGCCACCACTACGGCGGCGTCACTATGGCCCAGGCCGCCGACCCGCAGCTCACCGGCGGTCAGGTCAAACTCGCCGCACGGGACATGATCAGCACGCAGAGCCAGGAAATCGGTGTTATCGGAATGCTCCTCGCCCAGCGCGGCGCGCTCGGGTAGCGCTGGGTGTCGCCTCCGGCTCAGTGGTCGACCGTGATATCCGCGATCGTGGTGCGCACTGCGCGAATCTCGGAAACCTCAGCGAATTCCCGCGATTCGTGGTGGAAATCGCGCAGCCGGGCGGCCGTGCGGCCACCGGGGCGCGCTCCGGCGAACGGCAGGGCCATGCCGACGAGCTCGGCGGCGCGTTCCGGTTCGCCCAGCATCAGATGCAGGCGGGCGACGGAGGTCAGCGTCATGGCCGGCTCGACGATATTGCCGGGCAAGGGAGTTCGATCCATGCCGAAGGCCGCGCCGGCCAGTTGCGGACGAGTCGCGACCACGTGACGGTAACTGGGGCCGAGCAATTCCGACTGCCTGCCGCGACTCGGCCAGGTGCGTCGGGGTCCGAGCAGGAAACTCAGATTCAATGCGGTCAAGCTCCGGTCCACCGCCGTATCCACCAGCGGGTTCGCGGCCGCCTCCAGATGACACTCAGTGGCGTAGGCGGTCTCCCGCTCGAACGCCATGGTGTCGCCCACGATACCGTAGGCGGTGGCTTGCAGATGCGCCAACGCGGCCCGTAGTCGCGGCGACGCCGACCGCCGGGCGACGTACTGCGCCGATTGCGCGGCCTCCAGCCCGTCCTCGGGCCTGCCCTGGTCCAGGAACTGCATGGCGAGCCCGGCAAGCGCCGCTGCCGCCAGACTCGGGTCACCCGCGCTGTGGGCCAAGCGCGCGGAGACGAGGGAGAACCTGCGGGCGGAGTCGGTGTCCTCGATATCCCAGGACATGGCGGCAGCGATGTCCGCGAGTTCGGCGCCGACCCGCAACGCCTGCCCCGCCCAGCCAACGCCGGGCGAGAGCTGTTGCAGACCAGGCAGATTCGCCTCCACCCAGCCGATCACGATGCGGCGGGGCGGCGTCGACTCGGACCATTGCAGGCCGCGTGCCCACCTCGCCAATCGCTGCGCCGCACCCAGCTCGCCGAGCGGGAATCCGCCTTCGGTGTCGCCGACCGGGACGATCGGCAGCAGCAGCGACGCCAGCTCCATCGACAGCTCGCGCTCGTACCGCGCGGCCACCGGCAACTGTGCGTACAGCGGACTCAGCGACACACCGAGCGCCGACTCGTAGGCGGTGACATGTTCCGCCCGAACGGCGCGGGCGCCGGTTTCCAGCTGCCCGAGGTACGGCTTCGAATAGTTCGTACGCCCGGCCATAACCTGCAGGCTCAGCCTGGCGGCCTGCCGCGCCGTGCGCAGCGCACGCCCGATCTCCGTCATGCGCCCTGCCTCTCTGCGTGCCCACCGGTCGTACCGGATCGAATATTTCGCAGAATACGTCCACGGCGGGCGCTGTCTGCAAGTGTCTGCAGAACGATCCAGACGGGCTCCGACCGAATTCCACGGCCCTACGGTCAGCGATTGTGTATCAGAAATCCACACGGCAGCGCGGCCGTGTCCATGCCGTCGCCGCGGCAATCGCGCTATCCTGCGCCGCGATCTCGGCCGTGGCGCCGGCTCAGGCCGCCCCCGCCTATCAACCCGCCGGACCGGTGGAAGCCACGTATCACGCGGCGGGCCCGCATCCGGTGGCCAGACGGGCCGGGACCGACTGCTGCAGTTCCACCGGGGATGCCTACGACATCTGGTACCCGGCGGACCTCGGCGCGAGCGGGACCCGCCGCCCGATCATCACCTGGGGAGACGGCACGATGGCGCATCCTCGCGAATACGATTTCCTGCTGGCGCACCTGGCCTCCTGGGGTTTCGTGGTGATCGCCCCCGATCTGACCAGCACCGGCACGGGCGCTCAGATGCTCGACGGGGTGAGCTATCTGACGCGGCAGAACAGTGATCCGGCCAGCGTGTTCTACCGGAAACTCGATACCGGCGCGATCGGCGCGATGGGCCATTCCCAGGGCGGACTCGGCACCCTCAACGCGGCCGCGCATTCGAACGATCTGGTCAAGACGGCGGTCACCATCGAAATGCCCTCACAGAGCCTGTGCTCGAGCCTGCCACCGCTGATCCCCGGCAAGAACGTCTGCGACATTCCCACCAAGCTGATCTCGAGCTCGGTGTTGCTCATCAGCGGCACCGCGGACCCGATCCCCTCCTCGGGCACGTCCGGCGGCATGCAGGGCGTCTACGACGCACTGCCCGCCTCGATACCCAAGGCCCGCGCGGCGCTGATCAATGCCAGCCACAACGACATCCAGGGTCAGCCCGGATGCACCAACCTCGGCTGCAACGACGGCGTCGACGGCTACCTGGGCTACCTGACCGCGTGGTTCCTGGATCAATTGCGCGGCGATACGCGGGCGCACAGCATATTCGTCTCGGGCACAGGCGAATTCCAGCACAACGCGCACTGGACCGACCAGCAGAGCAATATCCATTGAAAGGGGAAGACCCGCGCATGGGCGACCGCATCGACGAATTGCTGGCCAAGCTCGACCTACCGGCGAAGGTCCGGCTCATATCCGGAGCCGGCCTGTTCCGGCTGGCGGGCGATCCCGCCATCGGGCTCGCGGAGATGCCGATATCGGACGGGCCGTCCGGCGTGCGCGGCGAGAGCATGGACGAGCCGGATCCCTCGGTGAGCCTGCCGTCAGGCACCGCGGTGGCCGCGACCTGGGATCCGGAGTTGCTCAACGAGATCGGCGCGCTCATCGCCGCCGAGGCGCGCCGCAAGAACGTATACGCGGTGCTCGGTCCGACCATCAACCTGCACCGTTCCCCGCTGGGTGGCCGCCACTTCGAATGCTTCTCCGAGGACCCGCTGCTCACCGCCGAGATGGCCGCCGCTTATGTGCGCGCGGTGCAGGACCACGGAGTGAGCGCGTGCCCGAAGCACTACGTGGCCAACGATTCCGAGACCGACCGCTTCACCGTGGACGTCCAGGTCTCCGACCGCGCGCTGCGCGAGCTCTATCTCTATCCGTTCGAACGAGCCGTCGAGGCCGGCGCGTGGATGATCATGGACTCCTACAATGGCGTGAACGGCGCCGCCATGTCCGACAACCCGCTGCTGGACAAACCACTCAAGGGCGAATGGGGTTTCGACGGTGTCGTGGTCTCGGACTGGGGCGCCGTCCGCTCCACCGAAGCCGCAGCGGGGGGCACCGATCTCTGTATGCCCGGTCCGCCGATCCTGTGGGGGGAGCCGCTGCTGGCCGCGGTCCGATCCGGAGCGGTCCCCGAGTCCGCAATCGATGACAAGGTCCGGCGCATACTGCGATTCGCCACCCGCGTCGGCGCGCTCGACGGTTCGCCCTGGCCCACCTCGTATTTCACCGACAACCAGGTCCGGAATCTGGTGCGGCACCTGACCACCCAGTCGATGGTGCTGGCGCACAACGACGGAACACTCCCGTTGCACCCGGATACGACGATCGCACTGCTCGGACCGTCCGCTGCCGAACCGCGCATCATGGGCGGCGGCAGCGCCACGGTGCTGCCCACGCACCTCAGCACTCCACTGGCCGGCCTGGGGGCCGTGCTGCCCGTGACACATACGCCGGGCGTCCGCCTGATCGAGGGGCTGATCCCCGCACCACCGGAGTTGGTCACCGATCCGGAAAACGGAACGCCGGGGGTGCGGGTGCGGTACTTCGACGGCGAGACCGAGATCGGCGCCCGGCATCGCCACACCGCCCACCTCGTGCTGCTCGGCGACGAATTGGCCGCCCGCGCAACACATATGGAACTTCACGCGCGGCTGCGAGCCGACATGTCGGGCGAATGGCGGATCGGGTTCGGCGGAACCGGCGAGGTGTGGCTCGATATCGACGGGATCCCGGTGATCGACGAGACCGTCGTCGACGCGGTCGGCGATCCGGTCGCGGCGCTGCTGGAACCGCCGCAGCGGTCGGTGGCCCGAGTCCTGGCCGCCGGTCAGGAGGTCGACGTGCACCTCAGGATCGCCGTTCCCGAGGCCATCCCGGGGCTCGGCGTCCTGCTGGCCTTCCTGCTGGGCATCGATCGCCCGCAGCGCCCCAAGGACGAAGAGTTCGCGGCCGCGGTCGAATTGGCGCGCGCGGCCGAGGTGGCGGTGGTCCTGGTCGGCACCAGCGAGAAGATCGAGAGCGAAGGCACCGACCGGACCTCGCTGCGCCTGCCCGATCGCCAGGACGAACTCGTCGCCGCGGTCGCCGCCGTGAATCCGCGAACGGTCGTGGTGGTCAATTCCGGTGCGCCGGTGGAAATGCCATGGCGCGATGAGGTCGCCGCGGTGCTGCTGACCTGGTTTCCCGGTCAGGAGTTCGGCGACGCGCTGGCGGACGTTCTCACCGGTGCCGCCGAACCCGGCGGCCGGTTGCCGACGACCTGGCCCAAGACCATCGCCGACGTCCCCGTCCTCGACACCACGCCGAATGACGGTGTCCTCGCGTACACCGAAGATATCCACATCGGCTACCGCGCCTGGCTGCGCGCCGGAACGGAACCCGCCTACCCCTTCGGGCACGGACTCGGCTACACCACCTGGTCCGCCGGTGATCTGCGGGTCTCCGGTCGCACGGTGAGTATTACCGTCGGTAATACCGGCACCCGCACCGGAAAGCAGGTCTACCAGGCCTACCTATCCCGGCCGAACAGCGCGATCGACCGGCCGGTCCGATGGCTCGCCGGATTCACCGCGGTCACGCTGGACCCAGGACAGTCCCGGACCGTCGACCTCGAGCTGCCCGGACGCGCTTTCGAACACTGGACCGCCGATGGCTGGGCGATCGAACCAGGCGCGTTCACGCTTCACGTCGGGACGTCGGTCACCGATCTTCCCCTGACGACAGATATCAGCTGATCGAGATCGATCACCGAGTTTCAAGACGTGAACTCACCCCCGTCATTCCGGCGTGCTCTTGGCCGGGATCCACCAAAGCCGTTGTTACACAGTCGGTGTTAATCCCTGCCGAAAACATGACTGGATGACGGGAGTGGCGACATCACACAGAAAGCTCAGTGATAGCGGGTCTATAGGCCAGCCCACCCGAGCGAAAGGACTCCGCCCCAGGCCGGTCTCGGGGGCAGAGTCCTTTCGCGATGGATCAGGGCAGCAACTGCTCGATTCGGGTGGTGCAGAAGCCGGTGATGTTCATCTCCGGCGGCAACTGCACGCGATTGGCCATGCGCAGCAACGGAATCGAGAGCAGCACGGCGGCGAGTATCTCGTTGTACCGGAGATTGCGGACCAGCATCCCGGTGCGATTCTCGTAGTGGGCGATGGTTTCCTCGCGGGTCGGCGTGCCGGGCAGCGGCGCATGACCCTCGAATTCGCTACTGGCCCAATCCAGGAACAGCAGCCAGCCCAGATCGGCCTCGTGATCACCTAAGTAGGCGATCTCCCAATCCAATACCCCGCTGACCCGAAAGTCAGTGTCGTACAGGATGTTCGACATGCGGGCGTCACCCCAGCAGAGCGTGGTGTGCTCGGGCTCGTAGAGGTTTCCCCGCAGGTAGGCGATGGCCCGGCGATAGGTTTGCGGCTCATCGCCTTCGGTGGCCCAGCTCAGCGCGGCGTCCACATAGTTCACGATCTGCTCGACCGGCCGGGTGCCATGGTCAGGCATGGCCAGGAAGTCCAATCGCAGTGCCCGCCAATCCAATCGGTGGATATCGGCGATGGTATCGACACAGCCCCACCACATGCGCTCCCGCTGCTGCGGCGTGGCCTCGAAGTAATTGCCCGCCGAGTGGTACGAAGGATAGTCGCTGGGCGCTTCGCCGGAGAGCCGGTTCATCACGAAGTACGGACTGCCGATTTCGCCGCCGTCGCGGTCCAGCCACAGCGGCGTGGCGACCGGGATATCGGTACCGGCCAACCGCCGCATGACCAGCACCTGTCGCAGCAGGTCGTAGTCGGGAAACAGCGACATCTCCGGTGGTCGCCGGAAGACCAGTGGCAGCGCGCCGTTGTCATCCTCGACTTCGAAAAGGAAGGTCTCGGTAGCGAATCCGCGAGCGGTGCGAGCGAAATTGCGGATCTGGGCGCCGCCGGATACCGAGACGTTGCGGTGCACGGCGGGTTCCAGCGCCGCGGCCAGCTGCTCTGCTGACAGTCGAGTTGTGCTCAAGCTCAGTACCCTTCGTACCCGTAACGCTCATTGCGACCCATGAAGACCATTTCGACCAGTCCGTACCCGACCTTGCCGTCGGTCTCGACGCGGCAGAACGTCTCGCTGAGCATGCTGGCCTGCTTCAGGTCCTGCGTATCGGTGAGGTCGGCGACGAAGCTGTCGCTCCAGTCCTCGCCCTTCCAGATGCCCGACGCGTAACCGCGGTAGAAGTCGTAACCCGCGATGCCGGGCCAGAAGTCACCGACCGGGGTGATGGTGAATTCGCGGTTCTTGCCGGCGGCGTCGACGATGGTGAAGGTACCGCCGCTGACAATGCGGAAATCGTCGCGGAAGGTCAGATCATGGCCCGCATCGCGCACCGGCTGCGGCTCGGTGTCGGCGCCGAACGGCGACAGTACGGTGCCCTCGAAATGCCAGCGGGCGCCCTCGGGGGTCTCCCGCTGCGCGAAATGCACCAGCTCGTCCTCGAATTGGAAGATGCCCATGTAGTAGAGAACATCGTCCGGAATCTCGTTCGGCTGCAGAATGCCGCCGCCTTCGTTGATGGCGCCACCGTCACCGCCGTGCCGGGTGCCCCAGGAGTGATCGCGCCCGAACCACCAGTTTTCGGGGTCGATCTCGATGCGCTCGCCCTCGTACTCCAGCCAACCGGAGACGCGGCCGTTCTGGTAATACCGCCGCGCATCCTCACGCACCCGGCCACGGGTGCGGAAGAATGCGGGCTCCTGCTCGTAAGCCGGGAACTGCGCATCGAATTCGAGCTGCAGCGCGATTGCGTGCTCGTTGTCGGCGAGGGTAGCGCGCACCTTCCGCAACGGTTCGACGATCTCGTAGGTGAACGGGCCGACCCGCCAGGAGCCGAGGCCGTCGTAGCGGGTGTCGATCTGCCGGGACATGCGAACCACATGCGCCTTGTCGTCGACGGTGATCATGGCGTAGGCGTCGATCAGATTCCGGTTGGGGTAGCGCGCCATGCCGGTCATGACGCTCACTCGGCGGGTCTTGTCGAAGCCGTACATGACCACGCGCTCGGTCCAGCGCAGATCGCTCTGCTGGACGTGGTCGAAAGTGGTGGGCAACTGGTGACAGAGCAGTTCGTCCTGGGGTGTCAGCATCGACGGATACCTCTCGAATGAACTGTGGCCGCGGCCACATAATTTGAATACGATGTGCAGCGTATTTGAATTAGCTTCTCGATGTAACCTCAATCGCAGAATTTCCTAGACCGGATCGGAGAGTCCTGTGAGCGCACCCCCGCATCCGACACGGCCCGGCCCAGGCCGGCCACGCGATCCACAACTGGATGCGCTGGTGCTGGCCGCCGCCCAGGAGCTACTGGTCAGCGAGGGCTATCAGGCCACCACCCTGGCCGCGGTCGCGCGCCGCGCGGGCGTGGTCACTACCTCGATCTACCGCCGCTGGCCGAGCAAGCGGGCACTGGTGGAGGACGCCATCTTCGCCTTGGACGAGTTCGCCCACCCCGAACCGAGCGGCGATCTGCGCGCGGACCTGCTGGCCTGGACCCGCCTGTTCTTGTCCGCGTCTGCACATCCGGCGGCCCGCTCGGCCATTCCCGGCCTGCTCTCGGAGTATCACGACGACCACGACAGCTACCGCCGTCTGCTCGACCGTGGCGAGCTGCCCACCCGAGAAGCGCTGCGAGAGTTGCTGACCGGCGCATCGGACGCGGGACAGGCCGCCCCCGACTGCGATGCCGACGCGGTGTTCGAACTACTGCGCGGCGCAACCCTGTTCCGAGCGCTTACTCATGGCACCGATGATGCCGACAAGTTCTGCCATCAGATCACGGACGCTCTGGTCGCGGTGGCCGCGACGCCGTCGTCACGCTACTGAAGAGCGCGTCAGCACGGAGACCACCATCGACACGATCGAGTCCGACGGGCTGCTCGGGCGCGACCGGGAGCTGCCGCAGGAATTCCCGATGGCGTCGTCACCACGGTCACGACGACCGGTCACCGACGACGCAGTTGCGCCACCATCCCTCTGTTCCGGTTGTGCCGACGCCGACTTCCCTCATCGACCACGAGCAACGGGCACATCCGGAAGCGCGTGCACGACCCGCCGCGACTGCGCGTACATAAGGACGGCAATTTCGGTATCGAGCGCCGGACGGTCGCCGAATATCGGTGCGGCTCACCAGCTCTACATGATCGGTGCCGGCGACGGGGTATTGTTCGAACATCAATGTGTCGCCTGTTGTGTCGGTCGTGCCAGGCTTCGCCCACACCGGATACGGACTGTCCGCCATCGCCCATATCGCCGAAACCAGCCGCATCCAGCAGCACGATCTGTACCCCCAGGTGGCCGACCGGCTCCGCGCAGGCTTCGAACTGCACTCGCAATACCAACTCGGGACACCGATGCCGAGCTGGCTGTGCGGCGGACAGTTGCAGCGTGAACTCGGACCGGTCACCGAGGTCGCCTACAACGCCCTGCACAACCGCATGCACCTGGACCTGCCCTACACCGAAAAACTAACCTCGAGCAGCGCCCAGCAGGGCTGGACATGTTCACCATGTGGGAAACCCTCACCCACGCCGACAATCCGAACTGAGCAGGGTCCGTGCAGTCGTGAAAGCGACCCGCAACAAGGGGTGAGCGGGTAGCTTTCAGTTCCACCTCGGACGAGGCGATCAGCCGGACGCAGAGGCGAAAGATTAGCCTCAGGCGTGCACGTTCTGAAACGTATGGGGTTGGAGCAATTCCCGAAGCTGACGCTCGGGGTGTTCGCGGTGACGGCGACGGCGAACGCCCTGCAGTGGCTGATACCGGGCATGCTGGCGCACCTGGAGCGAACGCCCTCGGGGCTGTACGGGGATTGGTGGCGCTCCGGCACCGCACTGTTCGTGCAAGACGGCGGACTCGGTGGCGCACTCCTGAACCTGGCCTTCCTGCTGGTATTGGGCGCGGCCGCCGAACAGGTGCTCTCGCCCGCGCGCTGGCTGGTTCAGTATTTCGGGGTCGGGCTGGTAGCAGAATTCATCGCGTACGCGTGGCAACCGGCGGGCGGTGGGAACTCCATCGCCGATTGCGGTCTCGCCGGCGGGCTCGCGGTAGCACTGCGGCGGCGAGACGAACGCCTGCCCCGCTGGACACCGATCCTCATCATGCTGTGGAGCGCAGCCATGTTCGCCACCCTTTGGGACCGAGCATGGCTGCCTGCGGTAGTGGCGTGCGCGTTGCTCGTAGGACCGTCGAACCTGCTGGCAGCGCGTGGTATCGACCTTCGCCGCCCGGTAGCGAGTCTGCTCGTGGCCGTTGGCCTGACCCTCGCCGCGACCGCGAATATCCATGGCGCAGCACTGATTCTGGGCACCGTCGCCGCCGTGGTCGCTGTCTCACGATGAGGTTCCCGACTCCGCCGGGCTTCGGGTCGGCCCGGCACATCGGATTCTGCTTCCCTTCTGCGGGGTGGTCTGCCCCCGATCGCGTCAGCGCCAACTCGGCACAGCTCACCAACCCGACCCGGGTTCGCGGCCCGGAGCGCCACGCCGGCGATGGGGGTGGGTCGAAACCTCCATCGAATGAGCGGGATCCGCATGACTGTCCGATTCAGGTACGGTCGTGCGGTGTTATATGGGCGGGCCGACGAAGTGGCCTTGATCGACGGATTGGTCGCCGACGCCCGCGTAGGCCAGAGCGCGGCTCTCGTGCTGTGCGGTCCTGCCGGGATCGGCAAGTCCGCATTGCTCGATTACGCCGCCTCGGCAGGGACGGGGAGCGGGCTTCGTCTGGTGCGGGTCACCGGCATCGAGCACGAGGCCGAGCTGCCTTTCGCCGGCTTGCATCTGTTGCTGCGCCCGGTGCTCGATCGGCTGGACTCGCTGCCTGCGCCGCAGGCCGCGGCGCTGCGAGGGGCGTTGGGCCTGGCGCCGCCGCAGCCGGTCAGTGACCGGTTCCTGGTAGGTGTCGCGGTGCTGTCCATTCTCGCGGAGTTGGCCGAGGACGGGCCGGTACTGTGCTTGGTCGATGACGCGCACTGGCTGGATCGCTCCTCTGCCGAGGCACTGACATTCGCGGCGCGCAGGCTCTATCGCGAAGGCGTGGTGCTGCTCTTCGGTATTCGCGACGGCGCCGGTGCGCAGGGGGTGAGCGGGCTCGGCGAATTGCCTCGGCACGTCATTTCCGGGCTCGACCGCACGGCCTCGGTCGCGTTGCTCGAACAGCGATATCCGGACCTCGCGGCGGCGACACGTGCCCGCATCCTCGACCAAGCTGACGGAAATCCGCTGGCGCTGGAGGAACTCCCACTGGCCCTCACGCCCGAACAGCGTACCGGTGCGGGTTCGGGTCTACCGGACGATGTGGCTCGGCTTCCACTGACAGCGAGAGTGCAAACAGCGTTCGGCGCTCAGGCGGACCGCCTCGATGCCCTGGCCGCGCAGCTCCTGTTGATCGCGGCCGCGGAGGAGACCGGCGAACTGGGTGTGGTGCTGCGGGCTGCGGCCGCCATCGATGCCGGGCCGGCGGAACTGCTGGCAGTCGAGCAGTCCGGACTGGTGGTACGCGACAATGATCGTCTTGCTTTCAAGCATCCGCTGGCGCGCGCGGTGGTGTTGCAGCAGGCCGGATTCCACCAGCGACTCGACGCCCATCGCGTACTCGCCGACGTCCTGGCGACGCACAGCGCTCCCGGCTCCGACGACCGCGCGATGTGGCATCGAGCGGCCGCGACAACCGGTACCGATGACGCGACCGCGGCCGACCTGGAGGCTGCCGCCGAACGAGCCCGCGACCGCACCGATCACGCCGCGGCAGCTGCCGCGCTGGAGCGGGCCGGTGAGCTGACCGGCGATCCAGGACAGCGGACGCGCCGGTTGATCTGTGCTGCGGAGTCCGCCATGGCCTGCGGCGATCTGCGCCGCACTGCCGCGCTGACCCGCAAGGTGAGCCGGAGTCCCACCGATGCGCAGAGTGCAGCGCGACTCGCCTCCCTCCGTGCGGCCATCGAATTCGAACAGGGATCCCCGCGCACCGCCGCGCGCATCCTATTGCAGGCTGCACCCGCCGCACCTGCTCCGACCGCCGCACCGATGCTGCTGGCAGCCGTGCGCAACAGCTACTACGTCGGTGACGCCGAACTGGCCGCAAACGCGGCGACCCTGCTGGCCGCGACCGTGGGTGGGTCACCGTTGTCCGAGGCGATGCTCGGACTCGCCCGCCTGATGGACGGCGACGACGGGTACGCGATGCCGAGATTGCGCGCCTTCACCGATTCCATACTCGCCCAACCTGATTCGGTCCCCGGGCACGACGAGCGCCTGCTTGCCGGTGCGGTGGCTCTGATGACCGGCGACGACGACAAGGCGCTGGACTTGTTCGCAGACGTGGTCACCGACGCGCGGCAGGCGGGGCTGATCGCCCGCTTACCGATCATGCTCGAGCACTTGGCCGTCGCCGAACTGTTCACCGGCCATGTCCGCGCCGCACAAGCCCACGCCGAGCAGGGCGAGAACCTGGCCGAGTCCGTCGGACAGCGCAATCAGTCGCAGCACCTGCGCAGCATTCTCGCGTGCATCGCGGCCCTGACCGGAGACGAGGTCCGCTGCTACGAACTCGCCGAACCGGCCCTGCACGGCGCCCTCGACCGTGAGGAGATCCGGACCGCAGTACTGGCGACGACGGCGGTAGGCCTGCTCGACATCGGCGCCGGACGCTACGAACAGGCATTGGACCGGCTCGAGTGGGCCGCGCGCGGCCCGATGGCCCGCCACTATGGCGTCACGTTGTTCGCACCCGACCGGATCGAGGCGGCCATCCGCACCGGACAACCGGAGCGAGCGGTGGAACCACTGGACCGATTCCACCGATGGTCCCGCGCCAGCGGCCTGGCATGGACCGAGGCGGTAGCCGAACGCTGCGCAGCGCTGACCGCCACCGGAGACCGAGCCGAACTGCACTACCGCGAAGCAATCCGACTGCACGACAGGGGCGATCGGCCATTCGAGCGCGCCCGCACCAACCTACTGTTCGGCGAGTGGCTGCGCCGAGCGCAGCGCAAGGCCGAAGCCCGCACCCGGCTGCGACCGGCCCTGGCAACCTTCGAACGACTCGGCGCCAGGCCCTGGGCGGAGCGCGCCCGCGCCGAATTGCGTTCGACCGGCGACGCCGGCCCGCAGCCACCCGTGGCATCGAAGCTGAATACCCTGACACCCCAGGAACTTCAGGTCATCAGACTCGCCGCGCAGGGCCTGTCCAACCGTGACATCGGCGCCCAACTGTTCCTCAGCCCCCGCACCGTCGGCTATCACCTATACAAGGCTTACCCGAAACTCGAAGTGGCCGGACGCCACCAGCTGGCCGCACTCGTCGACTGGGACTGAACCGACCGTGTAACTGCCGGCCAGGGTATGTCGGTCACACGCGTCAGATGTCGGAACGACCCGATTTTCGATGGCCCCGCGTTCGGGGCCATCGTTCTCGGGTCAGAACCGGTAGCGCAGGATGCGTGCGCCCTGGCGGGACAAGGCGGTGCTGCGGGCCATGGCGCGGGTGAGGGCGCGCAGGGGTTCCGGCCAGGCGGCGATCTCCGGTGCGCGGGTGAGGAAGTCCTCGGCGACGAGGGTGAGGCCGGCGTCCCAGGTCTCCGGTATGCGGGGATCGTCGAACCCCGCGGCGGCCTTGATGCCGAGCGCCTTGATTGTGGGGTGGTATTTCATCGCCCACGCGGCGAATCTGGTGTAGCCGTTGAGAGCGATCTCCCCGCTGGTGAAATGCGTTGTGAGAGCGTGGGTCAGGGCTTGGAAGGCATCGCCGGGCAGGAAGGGGATCAGTCCCTCCGCGACGATCATGGCCGGGCGGTCGCCCGGTATGCCCTCGAGCCAGCCGGAGTCGGTGATATCCGCGCCGACGAGATGCGAAGGCTCCGGCAGGAATTGCGGACGCAGGGCCACCACCTCGGGGAAATCGACGTCGTACCAATCGATTCGGGCGGTCGGACGGCACCGGATCATTCGGGGGTCCAGCCCGCATCCCAGATCGAGCACCACGGCGTCGGGGTGCGCGGCGGTGAACGACCGCACGGTGTCGTCCAATTTCCTACTGCGCAGCGCTGTTTCGTAGGTCAGGCTGTCTTTGATCTTCAACTTGCCGAAGTCGTAATCGATCCGGTCCGCGATCTCGGCGGAGCGGGTGTCGCCGAGCATCGGGACGGGTAGCTTGCCGTCGAGGGCCTTGGCCCACAGCGTGATCAGCAGGGTTTCCTCGAGCTGATTCAGATCCAGACGGGTGCGTTGTACGGTCACGGGATACCTCACGTTTTCATGGGATGCTCCGCGGAAAGGTCACGGAGCCAGGTCAATGCCTGCTGGGCGGCGCGAATGCGCTCGGTCTGCACGCGGTTCCCGGCGTCGACGAGGGCGAGACCGTCGTCGGCGATATCGCCGAACGCGCCCAGACCGGCGATCTTGCGCTGGATCACCTTCTGCCAGGCATCGTCTTCGATGCGGTAGTAGGCGGTGCGATCACCGGCGATCCGAACCTTGCGGATCAGCCCGATGGTGGTGAGCAGTCGCATATTCGAGGTCAGCGACGCCCGGCTGGCCTTGATGGTATCGGCGATCTGCCCCGCCGACTGATCGGGCGGGTCGCAGATCATCAGCAGCCCGAGAATGCGCCCGGTGATCGGCGTGAGCCCCCACTCGTCGACGCAGAAGGTGGCCACTCGCTCCACCCACCGCATGACGTCGTCCTGTCGGTGCTCGCTCGGCATCGGCGCGTTCTCCTCGGCTACTGGTCGGTGGGATCACTCAATCATGGCGGCCACCGACTCCCGGGTCGGCGGTGCGGTGATGGTCGCGAGCCGAGTCTTGCGCAGGTAGAGGTCGAACCAGTCGATGGCGAGCGCCATCGATTCCTCGAGTCCAGGACCCATGTAGAGGCCGAGGACGTCGTAGGGCAGCACCACCAAGCGTTTCGGCTCGCCCGCCTTGGCGAACGCGCTCTGCCCCTCCTCCAGCATGTGGTAGGGGTCCCAGCCGCCATTGGCGATCATCAGCAACGGGGTGGGTGCCAGCAGGTGGATGAGGTTCTCGGGGGCGAAGGTCAGCAGATGCTCGTGCGAGTCGAGCGTCTTCTCGTTGCGATAGGTCGGGAACATCTCGGCCGCCAGATCCGGGGTGCCGCGCACGCTGTCGTAATCGAGTTCCAGATGCGGTATCCGGGCACTCGCGCCGCCCTCGTACTGCCGCTGCCAGTCCTCGTCCAGCTGATCGCGCAGCGTCCGCACCCCGGCCCGGCTGCTCAACCGCTCCAGGTAACGCCAGCCGTTCCATGCGCTGGGGCTCTGCACCACAACACATTTCGCGCGCCGATCCAGCACCGCGGCCTGCACCGCCACCGAACCGCCGACACTGACGCCCCACAACCCGATCCGCTCCGCATCGATCTCGGAGCGTCCCTGCAGGTAGGAGATCGCACTGCGGAAATCCTCCACCTGCCGTTCGGGGTAGTCCTGTCCGCGCGGCTCGCCCTCGCTGGACCCGACGGTGCGGTAGTCGATGGCAAGCACCGCGAACCCAGCCTGCACGAAATAGGGCGCGAAAACCGCCAGCGCCTCCTTGACCATCACACCGCTGTGCCCGAGCACCAATCCGGGGACCGGCCCGTCGGCCGCGGGTAGATACAGATCAGCGGCACATCTGATGCCCAGGCTGTTGAACGTCACATGTTCGGGTGTCAGGGTCACGTCCATTCCTTCGCGCTCACTCTTGCTAGTTATTTCAGCTACGACTGAAATCAATAGCAATGTAGCACGACGGAGAGATGTGGTCTGGGTTTGTGAAAGGGGTTACGTGCCGGGCGGATTCGCCGCGGTGACCCAGCTGCCGGTGTCGCCGTCGGTGATCTGTGCGGCCGGCGCTGCAACGCGCCCTCGACCGTGAGGAGATTCGGACCGCGGTGTCCTTCGCCAGGTATGGCCCCATGCGTGAAGCTGGAGCCGACTCAGATCCGCAGAGTAGAAGACAGATTCGACCGATGTCAGTAGGTACCCGTGACCTCGAAGGCAAGATCGCGCTGATCGTGGGTGGGACGCGCAATCAGGGTGCGGAGTTCGCGAAGAATATCGCCGCCCGTGGCGCCGTCACGATCATTACCTACCAGGGCAATGAGCAGGCCGCGAAAGAGACGCTGGCGGCGTTGCAGGAGCTGGGCGCGACCGCGGAGGCCATTCGCTCCGACGCCGCCTCCGCCACCGAGGTGGACGCCCTGTTCGCGGATATCGTTGCGCGCCACCGCCCGCCACCTCGCTGACAATGGCCGCTACGTCGTGCTGTCCACCACCCTCACCTCCATCATGACCGGCACCTACGGGGTCTACTCCGGCTCCAAGGCCGCCGTCGAACGCATGGTGCTCGCCGCCGCCAAGGAGCTCGGCGACCGCGGCATCACCGTCAACGCCGTCGCTCCCGGCCCGATCGACGACGACTTCTTCCGCGGCGCAGAGACCCCGGAATCCATTGCCGAGGCGGCCCTGCACAACCCGCACGGCCGCCTCGGCCTCCCTACCGACACCGCCCCCATCGTCGGCTGGCTGATCAGCGACGAAGCGGGCTGGGTCTCCGGGCGGGACAGGGCGTCGCTGCGGGCAATCGCGCGGGTTCTGGGGCCGAAGGCGAAGACAACGGGTGTGAAGTCTTCGCCATCGGGGCCGCCGGTCGCAGCGAAGGTGGTGGCCGTCGGTGTGGGCTACCACCGCTTGCGTGCAGTCGCAGCCCCCAGAAGTAGCGGGAATGTGATGCGCAGTATCCGTACTCGGCCCATCCGGCCAGCTCGGAGCGTTTCACCGTTTCCCGGGACCGCCCACATTCCACGGGCGTGGAATCGACCACCCACACGTCACCGGTCCATACCGTGGTGTCGGTGGCCAGGGCCCGCATCACCACTTGCATCAGCCCGCCCGCCCGCCCGGCGCAACCGCTTGTCGTAGCCCGGCTGATGTGGCAGGTACCGGAACAGATGCCCCAGGTGAGCGTGGGCGTAGCGCAACCAGCGTGCCTCGGAGGTGAACCCCAGCAACGCCTGCATCACCGACAAGGTAATCAGTTCGGCGTCGGTCAGCCGCAGTGTGAGCCCGACTCGCGGACGCCACGGAGCCAGGTCGGGGCGAGCGGTCAACAGGTCGTCGGTTTTGAAGTACAGTGCGGTGGCGAGGGCGTCTATTTCATTCATCTTCGCGGCCCAAATGTGTCTGCCGGGCAACGTATTCGGCCGGGCTGGCCGATATTGCATCGGCGCCTGGTGCGCGGCGCAGCCGCGCACCAGGTCACCCCTTGGAATCACTCATCCAGCACTGAGTAGCAGTGGCGCAAGCTCCAGGGAGCGATGGCGAGTTCGATCGGATTCACCCGAATTCGGGGCGCAGGTGCTGGGCCCGGACCTCCTCGGCATCGGGTGACGGAACGAAGGCGGGGGCGATACGCAGGTGGCAGTCGAACCAGTCGGCGGCCAGCTTCATCGCTTGGCCGAGACCGGGTTCCACCGACAGCCCGCGTTCGTCGTAGGGCAGGATCTCGAGGCGTTTGGTCTCGCGGGCCAGGGCGTAGGCGGACAGCACCTCGTCGATATCGTGGGTTAGGTCCTCACGGCCGGTGACCAGGAGCAGTGGCCGCGGCGAGAGTCGCTCCAGGAGGGTTTCGGCCGCGAATGCCAGGATGTGGCCGAGTGATTCGAGTTCGACCTCGTCGTCGAAGGTGGGAAATGCCGCCTTCGCCAGCCGCAGGTAGTCGGTGATGTGCTCATCCCCGCCACCAAGCAGCGGAACCCGCATGCCCTGCCCGGTTGCGAAGCGCTGCTGCCGATCCTGGTCCAGTAGGTCCAGTAGCGCCTGTAATCCTGCTCTGCCCCGGGACTTCTCCGTCGCGCGCCAGCCGTTGAACATGCTCGGGTTCTGTCCGACAACGCATTTCACGTGTCGATCCAGTGCCGCCGCCTGGATGGCGACCGTCGCGCCGAGGCTGTGGCCCCACAGGCCGATCCGATCCGGGTCGACCTCGGCACGCGTGCGCAGATAGCAGACGGCATTGCGGACATCTTCGGCCTGCCGTTCCGGGAACACCTGACCGCGAGGCTGCCCTTCGCTGGATCCGATGGTGCGGTAGTCGATGCCGAGCACCGCGAAACCGGCCTGCACCAGGTACTCCGCGTGCGGGGCCAGCGCCTCCTTCACCATGTGAACGCTGTGACCCATCACCACGGCCGCGAGCGGCGCATCCGAATCACGCTGGGGCAGATAGAGATCAGCCGCGCACCGGACGTCGCCGCTGCGGAACATGACGTGTTCGATGGTCATGCTATCGGCCCGTTCCGGTTGTCACGGGGTGGCCGTCGAGGCTCGGTGGGGTCCAGTTCCACAGGTGTGCGGTCTTGCGGGCGGCAATGCGGCTGCCGGCCAGGGCGGTGAGCCGGGTCATGGTGGCGTAGACGAAAGCGTTGGTGGAGAGGCTGATCGACGGGTCCTGCCGTGCGCCGCGCTGCACGGTCTGGGTGCGGGGGCGGCGGAGGCTGTCGTAACGGGCTAGGGCGGCGGGGATGTCGGCGTCGCCGGCGAGTTCGGCGGCCAGGACGGTCGCGTCCTCGAGGGATTGGCAGGCGCCCTGGGCGAGGAACGGCGTCATGGCGTGCGCGGCGTCGCCGAGGAGAACCACGCGGCCCTTGGCGTATGCGCGCAGTGGGTCGAGGTCGGAGACATCGTTGCGCAGCAGCGACTGCGGCGGCGTCGCCGCGACGAGCTTCGGAATCGGGTCGTGCCAGGTACCCACGCGCTCGACGACTTCGGCCATGTCGTCGTCGTAGTGCACGTGCGGTTCGGGCTGGCGAATGGCGACGAACCAGAACACGCGCTCCTCGGAGATCGGATGCGCGGCGAAGCGTACGCCGCGTCCCCAGGTCTGGAAGCCGTCCACCGGCCAGAGGGAGCCGGGCGCGGTCACCCCGCGCCAGACGAGGATGCGCTGGAAGACCGGGTCCGTGGTGTGTGGCCAGACGGAAGTCCGCACCGCACTGTGGATTCCGTCCGCGCCGATCAGGACGTCGGCGGTCTGACGATGAATGTCGTCGCCGGACCGGTAGGTCACCGTGACGGCCGCATCGGTCTGCTCGACCCTCGTGACCTCCGCCCCGGTGCGCATGCTGTCGGCAGGGAGGTGAGACTGCAGCAGTTGCTGCAGATCGCCTCGATGGTTCGCCAAAAGTGTTGTATCGCGGCCTTTTTCGAACTTCATCAGGTATTTTCCGTCCGGTGTCAGCAGGTTGACCGCCGCCTCGGACGGCTGGGAGATGGCGCGGAATTCCGCGCCGATGCCCAGGGCGTCGATGGCCTTCAAGGCATTCGGCGCGAAGGACCAGCCCGCGCCGACCTCCCGCGATTCGCCCGCTCGCTCCAGCACGGTCACCGACCATCCGACGCGGCGCAGGCCGATGGCCGCGGCGAGTCCGCCGATGCCACCGCCCGCGATGATCGCGTGCCGACCGGTGTCGTGTTGCTTGGTCATTCGTCTTGTTCCTTCGTGTCGGGAAGCGGTTCCGCTGTGAGCCGCTCGGTCATCCAGTCGTAGACGTCGTGCGCGGCCTGTAGCCGTCGTGCGGGGGTGCCCGCACCGCCGGCCAGCTCCATACCTTCGGCCGTAATGCCACGGAATTCGGCGAGGCTGGCAATGCGCCGCTGCACGACGGTTTCCCAGGCGCGGTCGTCCATGCGGTAGTAGTTGGAGCGTTCGCCTGGTCTGGTGCGCCGCCGGATGAAACCGGCGTCGGTCAGGACCCGCATATTGGTGGCCAGCGACGCGCGGCTGGCTGCGATCGCCGTGGCGATCTCATCGGCGGATTGCTCGGCGGGATCGCAGATCATCAGCCATCCGAGAATGCGTCCCGCGATGGGTGGCACTCCGTACTCGACAGCGCAGAACATCGCGACCTTTTCGACCCACTCGAGCACCTGCTCCGGATCCGCCTGTGCCATCAGCACCATCCTTTCCAGTTCCGTCTAGTTGTTTCAGTTTTAACTGAATCAACTAGACGGCGCAAGACATTCGGGGCGGTGCGTGAACAATCAGGTAACCGGGGCCAGCAGCGACGCCGTCGACACCAGTCGTTCGACGGATTCCGTTGACGCTGTCGTAGGCGAAGGTGACGAACCTGTGGGCGGATACTCTCGAGCCGAGTCTGATCGCCGCGCTGTCGGCTCGACTATGACTTCGGCACCCTGAAGATGAAGGAGAGCCTGACCTGCGAAACAGCGCCGCACAGTGAGAAATTGGACGATGCCGTCCGGGCGTTCACCACCGCGCATCCCGACGCGGTGGTGCTCGACCTGGGATGTGTTCCGCGATGCGGGTGTTTTCCCGCTACAGCTGATCGACCAGGGCGGGCAGTTCGGCCCGCACCGCGACGCCGAGTTTCGGATAGGCCTTGTAGAGGTGGTAGCCGACGGTGCGGGGGCTGAGGAACAGCTGCCCGCCGATCTCGCGGTTCGACAGCCCCCGCGCCGCCAGGCGGACCACCTGAAGCTCTTGCGGCGTGAGCAGATCCAGCACCGACGCGCCGGCCGGTTGCCGGCCGGTGTCGCCGGTGGCGCGCAGTTCGGCGCGGGCCCGATCGGCCCAGAGGTGTGCGCCGAGGCGGTCGAAGGTTTCCGCGGCGGCGCGGAGCCGGGTGCGGGCCTCTGCCTTGCGCTGGTCGCGGCGCAGCCATTCGCCGTAGAGCAGGGCGGTGCGGGCCCGTTCGAAGGGGCGTCCACCTTCTTCGTGCAGGCGCTCGGCCGCGCCGTAGTGCTCCTCGGTCTCGGCGGCGGGACCTGCAAAGGCCAGGCAGCGCTCGTAAACCGCCTGCGTACAGGGTGATCCGCTGGCGGCCGCCCAACGTCGGAACCGGTCGAGGGGTTCGGCGAGGTGGCCGGGCTGCCCGATCCGCACTGCGGCTTCCACGCGTAGCGGCGTGTACGACACGGCCACAGTGAAGGACGCGGCCACGAACATCGGTTCGCCGGCGGCGGATTCGAGCCGATCGAACACCAGGTCATAGCGGCCGGCACCGAGATCGAGCATGGCGAGCGTCGTAGTGGCCAGCGCCGCGGTCGCGGCCTCGCGACGATCGAGTGCGGCCGAGAGAGCGGGTTCGGCGAGTTCGCGGCAGCGCGTCTCGTCACCGGACAGCGCCGCGCCCCATGCCAGCACGCAACGCAGGCCGTCCATCTGGTGATTCAGGCCGATGGACTGCGCGAGCGCGAGCGCCTCCTCCGCGTGCACGATCGCGTCACGACTGTGGCCGGTGGCGTATTCGGCGGAGGCCAGGTAGTGCAGCCGCAGCGGCAGCGTACCGAGCGTCGACTGTTCGCGTGCTTCGGCCACGAGAGTCTCGAGCAGGTCGCGGGCCTCGCGGTCGAAACCGGTCATGAGACCCATTGCGGCGCCGTTCATCCGCTCGTCCTGGGTGAGTTCCGCCGAGTGTGCGTGCGCGTATTCGGCGCACGCACGCAATCGCGGCAACGCGAACTCGTCGTCACCGCCGAGCATTCGGGCCAACCCGAGCAGCCCCTCGGTCACTCGGTTGGGGCCGTGGCGATAGTGCAGCATGGTGGCCGCGCGCGCGGTGAGTTCGGCATCGCCGACCAGGAAGCCATTGCGCACCGCGTCGACCAGCATCGGGCCCGCCGTTTCGTCCGGCGCCCGATCGGCGGCGTCGATGAGCAGGCGCGCGGCGGTGTGCCGGGAACCGAATTCAGCCTCGACCAGGGCCCGCAGCGAGGCCAGTCGCGGGGTGTCGGTCTCGCTGACGGTTCTCCGGCCTGCCCGCCGGACCAGCGCGTCGGTCCGGTGCAGATCTCCGGCGACGACGGCTGCCTTGGCCGCGCAGATCAGACGCCGGGTGCCGGTCCCCGCGGTGACGGTCAACTCGGCCGCTCGTTCCATGGCCACGGACGCGGCGGCATGGTCCGCGCGTCCGTATGCCCGCGCGGCCGCGGCCTCCAGATCGTCGGCGATGGTGTCGTCCGGACCGGTCGACGCCGCCGCGCGATGCCAGACCGCCCGGTCCACGGCCTCGGGATTGCCACTGCGACAAAGTGTTTCGGCGAGCGCGCGGTGCACGGCCAGCCGCAAGTCCAGCGGGGCATCGCGCAGGATGGCGGCGCGGGCCAGCGGATGCCGGAAGCTGACCTGATCACCCTGGCGCACGAGCAATCCCGAGCGCTCGGCCGCCACGAGGTCCTCGGGTCCCGCCCCGAACGCGGCGGCGGAGTCGAGCACCGTCGAGATCTCCCCGGTCTGCTCGGCCGCTGCGATGAGCAACAGTGCACCCGCCGCTTCGTCGAGTCTGGCGGCGCGCGCGCCGAACGCCCTCTGTACCCGGATAGACAGCGGGAGCATGGCGAGGTCGTAGGGCACGGTCGGGGCGGCGCCGGTGCGCTGTTCGGCGCTGAGCGCGGACGGCAATTCGACCAGGGCCAGCGGGTTGCCCTCGGTTTCGGCGAGCATTCGGGCCCGCACCCGCGGAGCGAGTTCGGGGTATTGCTCGTCCAGCAGTGCCGCGGCGGCCGCGCGGTCGAGTCCGCTCAGTTCGTGCGCACTCAGTCCGGCCACCGGGGCGGCGGCGCCGCGCACGGCGAACAACAGCAAAACGCCCTCGTGATGCAGCCGACGGGCGGCGAAAGTCAATGCCTCCGAAGAAGATCGGTCCAGCCACTGAGCATCGTCGACAAGACACAGCACCGGCCCGTCCTCGGCCAGTTCGGCCAGCATGGACAGCACCGCGAGACCGATCAGGAACCGGTCACCGGTCTCCGCTGCAGCCAGGCCGAAGGCGCCGCGCAGGGCGGCAGCCTGCGGTTCGGGCAGGGCGCCGATCCGATCGAGTACCGGGCGCAGCAGCAGATGCAGGCCGGCGAAAGGCAATTCCGCCTCGAGTTCGATTCCGGCCACGCGAATCACCCGCAGTCCGCCGGCCCGCGCCGCGGCGTAGTCGAGCAGGGCCGTCTTACCGATGCCGGCAGGCCCGGTCAGCACCAACGCTCCGCTGCGGCCTGCGCCCGCATCCGCCAGCAGCCGATCGATCAGTACCAACTCTTCGGCACGCCCGTGTAGCACTCGACGGACCCTACCTAAGGAATGTGACGGATCACGGACCAGTCGTTCGACTGAATCCTTCCGGCCCGCCCCGCAATAGCGTTCCTACCAGCTAATTCACCCCGACATCAGGAGCTGGTATGTATCCGAATTACTCGCTGAGCGAACGCGATCGACGCTGGGTACTGGCCCGCGAGCTGATGGACGAGCAGGGCGTCGACGCCCTGGTAATCTACGGCGAACACGAGACCGGCGGCCCCGCCACGTTCGCACCCGACGTCTACTTCACCAACGAGCGCCCCGGCGCGATCGTGGTCTTCCCCCGCGACGCCGACCCCATCTCGCTGGTCTGGTCGCCCATGCATATCGCAGACCACATCGAGGCCCGCCGCCGCGCCGAGGCCTGCTGGACCGAACCGCAGAACATGCGCGTGGCCAAGCACGCCCAGGGCGTCGTCGATGTCCTGAAGGAGCACGGACTCGAACGGTCGGCGGTCGGCGTAATCGGCCTCGAGCCGTATCCGCCGTTCCAATTCAACCCGACTATGCCGTACGCGCTGCGGACGGGCGTGCAGCAGCAGCTGCCGCAGGTGACGTTCAAGCCGGTGTGGTTCCCGTTCCTGCTGCGCACGCTGACACAGTCCACCGAAGAGCTTGCGGTGCTGCGCCGTTCGGCCGAGATCGGGGAGGCCATGGCGGCCGCGATGCTGAAGGCCACCGCGCCCAGTGTGACCGAGGCCGACGTGTACGCCGCCGGCATGGCCGAATCGTTCCGGCTGGGCACGGTCGCGCCGGGCATGCTCATCCAGTCCGGACCCGGCTTCGCCTGCTGGGGTCCGCCGGTCTGGTCCTACCGCCCGCAGGCCCCCCGGGTGATCGAGGACGGCGACGTGATCATGGCGGAAGTGTTCTGTCAGTACGGCATGCGTGAATCCCAGCATCAGGTGGCCATCGCGGTCGGTGAGGTGCATCCGGATATCGAGACCGCGGCGCAGGTGGCGCGCGCCTCCTACGAGGCCGGACTGGGCGCACTACGGCCGGGCAACACCTTCGGCCAGGTGGTCGACGCCATGAAGGCCCCGCTCGATGCGGCGGGCGGCTGGAACGTGCATCCGCTGGTGCACGGCATGAACCCCTATGGCACCGTCAGCGGCTTCGGTCAGGGGATGCGGAAGCTGCCCGAGGCCGCCGGCTACGGGCTGCTGGCCGAGGTGCCGACCATCGGCACCGATCTGCCGCTGGCCGAGGGCATGACCTTCGCCTTCGAACCCAACTGCGTGATCAACGGGCGGCTGGCCAATATCGGCGGGACGGTCGTCGTCGGGGCCGAGGGCGCTGTCGAACTGAATTCGCTCACCACCAGCCTGTTGCGGGCATAGCCATGACTCCACGACGTCTGGTGGTCGGCATCAGCGGCGCGACCGGGATCACTTACGGCATGCGGATTCTGGAGCTCGCACGCAAGGCCGAGGTAGAGACCCACCTGGTGGTCACCTCCGCCGCGCAGCTGACCCGCCTGCATGAAACCGATATCAGCGCAGGCGATCTGTCGGCGATGGCGGATGTCACCTATCGCCCGGCCGACATCGGCGCTGCCATCGCGTCCGGATCGTTCCGCACCGCGGGCATGATCGTCGCGCCCTGTTCGGTCCGGACACTGTCGGCCATCGCGTATGCGAACAACGACAATCTGCTCACCCGAGCCGCCGACGTCACCCTCAAGGAACGGCGCCGGCTCGTGCTGATGGTGCGCGAAACCCCGCTCACCATGGCGCATCTGCGCGCGATGACCGCCGTTACCGAATCCGGCGGGATCGTCATGCCGCCGGTGCCGGCGTTCTATCTCGGGCCCGAATCCGTCGACGACATCGTCGAGCACACTGCCGGCAGGGCCCTCGATCTGCTCGGCATCGACGTGCCGGACCTGCCGCGCTGGGGCGAAGACACGACACCGAACCAGAAACCGTTGCCGAACGAGGAAAGATTGATATGGAACACCTGAAAAGCCTGCGGGAGTTCATCACCGCACTCGAGGCCATCGGCGAGATTCAGACCATAGACCACGAGGTCGACTGGCAGCTCGAGATCGGCGCCGTGATCCGACACTCCTACGACTTGCGTGCGCCCGCACCGCTTTTCACCAACATCACCGGCTACCAGGACACCGGGTTCCGGGTACTCGGCGCACCCGGCGCCTTGAGCGCGCCCGAACATCAGCTGGCCCGCATCACGATGGCCCTCGGCCTGCCCGCCGACGCCACCGGTCAGGAGCTGATGGAGGCACTGGTCGCCGCGCGGGAAAAGCCTGGCATTCCGCCGGTCGAGGTGGAACGCGAGGATGCGCCGTGCAAGCAGAACATCATGCTCGGTGACGACATCGATCTGTTGAAGTTCCCCACGCCGTGGATCCACGGCAATGACGGCGGCCGCTACATTCAGACCTGGGGCTTGAATATCGCTCGCACACCGGACGGTTCGTGGACCAGCTGGTCGGTCAACCGCATGATGATCCACGATGCGAAGAGCCTGGCCTGCATGTTCGCGTCGGTTCAGCATCTCGGCGTGGTGCAGACCGCGTGGACCGAAATCGGCAAACCCATGCCGATCGTGCTGGCGCTGGGAGTGGAACCGGGCCTGCCGTTCGTCGGCGGCATGCCGCTACCGGACCACGTCTCCGAAAGCGACTTCATCGGAGCCTATTTCGGTGAGGGCATCGAAGTCGTCCCCGCCGAGACAGTGGACCTGATGGTCCCCGCGACCGCCGAGATCGTCATCGAGGGCTACATCAGCCTGGACGAGACGGTCATGGAAGGCCCGATGAACGAGTTCCCGGGCTACAACGCCACCGCATCCTCACCCAAGCACCTGTTCACCGTCACCGCGATCACACACCGCGACAACGCGATCCTGCCGGTGGTGGCCGCGGGCCCGCCGGTGGAGGAGGACCACACCTGCACCGCCACCATGCACGGCGCGGAGCTGCTCTACCAGTTGCGCCAGGCCGGGCTGCCGATCACGTCGGCCTGGCACACACCCGAGGCCGCCATGCACTGGCTCACGCTGTCGGTGCGCCAGGACTGGCACGAAACCCTCGGCATCTCCTCGGCCGAACTGGTGCAGCAGATCGCCGATGTCGCCTTCACCGGTAAGGCGTCGGTGAACGCACCGAAGATCCTGGTGGTCGAAGACGACGTCGACATCACCAATCTGAACGAGGTGGTGTGGGCCTTCGCCACCCGCTCGCACCCCGATGCCGAGCGCGGCGAATTCCACTTCCCGCACCGGCTCAGCGACGACCTGCCCGTCTACCTCGACGAGGAAGAGAAGCACACCTACATGGCGGGCAAGGTCATCTACAACTGCCTGCTCGCCGATCTCTACCCCGACGGCAAACGTCCGGTGAAGGGCAGCTTCGAAAACGGCTGGCCCACAGAGATTCAAGAACGCGTCCTCGCCAACTGGCATGCCTACGGCTACCGATAGGAACACGACAATGTATCGGCCCCTTGCCTTTCTGGCGATTCTCTCGGCGGCCATGCTGGTCGGCCTCATGACCACCTTGCTGACCGTCATGCGGGGGCTGTGGAATCAGCAGAGCGAATCCGACCCGCCCGCAACTTCCAGGACTTCCTGCAGCACGCGGGTACCAACCGGGTGCTGTCCACGCTGATCTGGACCGCCATCTTCAACCTGCCGATCTACAAGGCTGTCGCCAAGTGGAGCCTGACCGACGACACCCCGGCGGACGTCCGCACACAGATCCGCCGCTTCCACACCCCCAACCTCGGCCGCCTCACCGCCGCCCTCGCCACCAGCGTGCTGTTTTTCGTGGCGACGTTCTGATCAACCCCACATATCGGTCATCACAGAAAGAGAGAACTCCATGCCCGAAAAAACCCGTGTAGAAGGCACCATCACGGTGCACACCTATGAACCCGTTGCCTACGAAGAACCCGCCGCGGGACCTGTACTGACCAGAATCCATGTGACGGAAGCTTTTTCCGGCGGAATCGAGGGCACAGGTGTCGTCGAATTCCTGCAATCCTCGAATGCGGACGGCACCGCGAGTTTCGTCGGCATCGAGCGCGTCGACGGCACGCTGGGCGGCAAGGCCGGCACCTTCCTGCTGCAGGATCAGGGCAGCGTGGCCGACAAGATCGTGACCGGTGAATGGTTCGTGGTGCCGGGTTCGGGTACCGCGGGTCTGGCCGGGCTGCGCGGCACCGGCGGCTTCCGCGCGAATCTCGGTGAGAACGCCGAGATCTGGCTCGAGTACTGGTTCGAATGATGTCCGCCGCTACGGGCAAGACCGCGCTGGTGACCGGCGCCGCCACGGGCATCGGTCGCTCGATCGCGGAAACCCTTGCAGCCAAGGGGTTCCGGGTGGCGATCAATCATCCGCACACACCCGAACTCGCCGACAAGGTGGTCGCGAGGATCGAGGCGGACGGCGGGCAGGCCCTGGCAGTGGCCGCCGATGTGCGTGACCGTGACGAGTACGCCGCCATGGTCGGGCAGATCAAAGCGGCGTGGGGCAGCTGGGATGTGCTGGTGAACAATGCCGCGGTCGCCATTACCAAGCCGTTCCCGCAGATCACCTCCGAGGAGTTCGATCTCAGCTATGCGGTGAATGTCAAAGGCGTGTTCCATGGCATGCAGCTGGCCTGGGAGCAACTGGCCGACAACGGCCGCATCATCAGCATCTCCAGTTCCACTACCGCCCTGATGCTACCCGGCTACGCCGTGTACGACTCCACCAAGGGCGCGGTGGAACAGTTCACCCACATCCTGTCCAAGGAGTTCGGCCCGCGCGGCATCACCGTGAACGCGGTGAGTCCGGGCGCCACCGAGACGGAGACCTACCGGATCGGCAAGAGCCCGGAGTTCCTGGCCGGACTGGAGGCCCTGAGCGCCTTCGGACGACTGGGCCGGCCGAGCGAGATCGCCGCGGTCGTAGCGTTTCTCGCCAGCGATGCGGCCAATTGGGTCACGGCCCAGAACATCCGGGTCAACGGCGGCACTGCCTGATCCTGCGCGACGCGCCACACGAGCGTGCCGGTTCGCGGGGCACGCAGGCCGTGGCGTCTGCGGGGGTCGGTTGTCCCACGGCGGTTACCGCCGCGTCGTCGCCGTGGGACGAATCCAAGAGTCCGAGAAATCGGCAAGTTCCAGAAAGAAGCACAAACGATGGCGAAGATCGGATTCCTCGGCGCCGGACGGCTCGCTCGCGCGCTGGGCAGCCGGCTCGAAAAGGCCGGGCACATCACCGCTTACGCGGATGTCGACGGTGGACACGAGGAGGCGGGGGCGGGGGCCGATGTGGTGGTGCTGGCGGTGCCGTTCTCGAACGTGGCGCAGGCGCTGGACGACGCACCGTCGCTGGCCGGGCGGGTGGTGTGGTCGTGTGTGAATGCGATGACCGTGGACCTGTCCGGGTTGGCGGTCGGCTTCGACACCTCGGGCGCCGAACAGATCGCGGCCCTGATGCCAGGGGCTCGACTGGTGGCCGCGATTCCACCCTTTGCGGCCCAGATCGCCCGCCCGGCATTCGATTTCGATGAGAGGCTGGCCCCGTCGGCCTTCGTCTGCGGAGACGACGCGGGTGCCAATCGGATCGTGTCCGAGCTGCTGACCGATATCGGCGTGCATGCCGTCGACGCCGGGCCGCTGATCCGTGCTCGCTATGTCGAACCCGCGATGATGCTGATGGTCAACCTGGCCTACGACGGACCGGTGCCACGTCACCTCACACTCCGGCTGCTGGAACGCACCCGTGTGCCCGAGTAGCCGGCATTCCCGAAAGGAACAGCAAGTGGCACTTATTGCGCGGTTCATCGTGCTCTGGGATACCCCGTCCGATCCAGAGGCATTCGACAAGCACTATCGGGAGGTACACATCCCGCTGTGCAGACAACTGCCGGGTCTGCGCCGTTACACCTTGTCCCGTAACCCGACTCCCATTGTCGGCGAACGGATCGACGCGGAGGTCGACTGGGATCTGGAGATCGGCGCCGCGATCATCAGCCGACTCGCCACCGATCCGGTGTTTCTCACATCCACCGGCGGCTACTTCGACAGAAGGGCTGCACGCCTACTCTGCCCTGCCCCTGGCCGGGCCGAAGCCCGGCAACGGGAACACGCTGGTGGTTTTCTCGCTGCACCGGTCGGCGGAGAAGATCTTGCCGTCGAGGATCAGATGAGCGAGTTCGTCGTCGCTGGCATGTTGGACGGCTTCGTGTCCACCGAACCGGGAACGGTCCAGGTTGAGCCGTCGACCGTCGTTATCGGCGTGGCGTTCCCGCGCGACCCGATGTCGTCGTTTGCGCGAGCCAGCGCTCGAGGTCGGCGGCATCCGGCGCCGTGGCGGAGCCTGGGCCGGTGGTGGCCGCCGTTCCGCATGCTACGGCCGCGGCGAGGCATTTCACCGGTGGCCATCCTTGGAGCAGGCCGTGGACGAACCCGACGTTGAAGCAGTCTCCCGCGCCGGTGGTATCGAGGACCGAAATCGGTGGTGCGGAGGCGTCGTAACGTTCGCCGTCGTGTCTGGCCGTGGCTCCGGCGCTGCCGAGTTTGATCAGCACGGTCGGCACGAGTTCGCTCAGCCGCGATATCGCGTCGTCGATTGTGGGTTCTCGGGTCAGCCGCAGTGCTTCCTCTGCGTTGGGGGCGAAGATGGTGGTGGAAGCAAGCGCGGCCCGTACGCCGGGGGTGTCCAGGTCGACGGGGACGTCTTGGCAGTCCATCACCACGGTGATGCCGAGGTGGCGGGCGAGGGCCAGCACGTGCACGGTGTCGGCGTCGTAGCGCAGTTGCGGCACCATCAGGACACGCGGCCGATATTGCCGCAGCAGCGACGGAACCGGCTGCGGACCGGTCGAGTCCTGGAAGCTGACCATCGCGCGGTCCCCGGGCGTGGACAGGGCGACGGTCAGGCTGCGCAGCGGGGCCGGATGATGCCGGAAGGCGCTCTCGTCCAGTCCTTCCGCGCGTGCCGCGTGGAAGACGTAGGTGCTGAATGGGTCGGTGCCGAAGTCTGTTGCCCAGACGACGTCGTGCCCGAGTCGATGCGCGGACATGGCCAGGGTGTAGGCGCCGCCGGGCACCATGGTGAACCCCTCGGAGAAGACCTCACGGCCGGACCGGACGGGTTCGGGGAGCCCGTGGAAGATCAGATCTACGAAATATGCGCCGACCACCAGGATTTCACATCCACGCCGGTTGTCTGTGCCCATCCGATGAGCATACTGGGGGGCAGCGGTCGGGACGGCCGCAGCGGCAACGAGTTACATGCTCCTGGTGTTAGCCTTTGAGCTGGTGATGAGAATCCTGGTGACCGCCCCCGAGGACCGGCACTCCCTGATCGTCGGCTATCACCGGCCACCGGTGCCCCCTGATGACCGACAGACATTGTCCAGCCCCAACGGGATTCTGCCCACCCTGACCGCTCTGTTCTCTCGAGGGCTGTCGGGTGTCTGGATCGCCGCCCAGGTCGGTGGGGGTATCGACGACCGTGAGTACGAGGTTCCGCTGTCGCTGCTGCCGGTGACTGCCGACGAATGGAGTGGTTATTTCCATCGCGCATGCAAGGACACGCTCTGGCCGATCCTCATGTCCGAGCCGCACCGCATGCACTTCGATGTCACGGCCTGGGCCTACTACCGCGTGATCAACCAGCGCTACGCCGAGCACATCGCAGCCCGAGCAGCACATGAAGCGATCGTCTGGCTACACGATTACAACCTCTGGCTCGTCCCCGGCCTACTTCGCCGGGCCCGGCCCGACCTGCGCATCGGACTGTTCCACCACACCCCGTTTCCGCCAGCGTCGGTGTTCGCCACCCTGCCCACCGCCGACGAGATCCGCTGCTCACTAGCCCAGTTGGGCTGGGCGGGATTTCACACCACTGCCTTTGCCGACAACTTTCGCCAAGCCCTGGGCAACCAACCGATGCTGCCGGCCTTGGGTATCCACCCGCTGGGCATCGACCGCCCGACGATCGAAGCACTCGCCCGCAGCCGCGCACCGCACCGACGGCCGAGCCGCCACGTGCTGGTGCTGTCGGTCGAACGTCTCGACTACGCCAAAGCTCCCGTGCACAAGGTCAACGCCCTGGCGGCGTTGCTGGACCGCAGCCCGGACCTGCGCGGCCGGTTGGTCTTCCGGCTCATCTGCCCGCCACCGGAGCCGGGCATCACCGCACATGACACCACCCGCAGCACGCTCGAACGGCGCATCACCGAGATCAACGAAGCCTGGCGCACCGGCGGTTGGCAGCCGATCGACTATATCCCCCGCACTCTGCCGCTACCCGAGGTGATCGACCACTACCTGGCCGCGGACGTATTCTGGGTGACCTCCCTGCAAGACGGCATGAACCTGACCGCAAAGGAATTCGTCGCCACCCAGTCGGCCTCAGCCGGACCCGGCTCCCGGCCCGGGGTGCTGGTGCTGTCGCGCTATGCCGGCGCCGCAACAGAACTCGGTGGCGCCGCCCTGCTCACCGACCCCCATTCCCTCGAGGACCTCACTACCACGCTGGCCCGCGCCCTGTGCCTCGGCCGCACCGAACGCCGCACCCGCGCGGAACACCTGGCCCACCTGTTGGGCTACGACCGCCCCATCGACTGGGCAACCCGCATCATCGACTCCATCCGAGCCCGCACACCCGACTCGGCTACAGCGCCGACCACATCCCAGCCTTCGTGATCGCGCGCTCATTGCGGTGGATCGCCTTCAGCGCCGGAACCGGTCTCGGGTGGTCCCGGTGGGAGGTGAACCGGATATCACCGGAGTCACGGGTCGATGAAGTGGAAGCTGGGGTGTGGGTGCATGAGGAATTCGTGGTGGGAGATGTTCCAGGCGTAGGCACCGGCCAGACCGAACACGACACGGTCGGCGGCTCTCAGGCTGGTGACTGGGATCTGGTGGGCGAGAACGTCTTTAGGTGTGCACAGTTGTCCGGCCAGGGTGACTTCGGTGTGCTGGAGGCTGGGCCGTTTCCAGGAGTACGGCCACTGGTTCACGGGCAGGATCGTGAACGGCTGATTGTGCTGTTTGGTCACTGGAGTGCGTAGATGGTGGGTGCCACCGCGTATGAGCGCGAATTCTCGGCCATGGCTGTGTTTGATGTCCAGTACTTCGGTCGCGTACCAGCCGCAGTAGGCGGTCAGCGCTCTCCCCGGCTCGATACGCAGGGTCAGCTCGGGATGTGCGGCGGCGAGCCGGTCGAGCCCGGCGCCGAACCGGTCCCATTCGAACCGTGTTTCCGGCTGGGAGTAGTCGACGGCCATGCCGCCGCCGATGTTGATCTCCGAGACAGGGATACGGCGGCGCTCGGCGAGTTGCGTTGCCCAGGTGATCACTTCGGACGCGAGGCTGAGATGTGCATCGGCATCCAGCCCGCTGGCCAGATGAGTGTGAATGCCTCGAAATCTCAGCCGGGGTAGCCGGGCGAGGACGGCAAGGCAACACTCGACCTGGTCGGGGTCCAGGCCGAATGGTGTGGGGCTGCCACCCATAGCCAATGAGGCACTGCGCAGAGTGCCCTGCGGGACAGGAAGATTGGCCCGTAACAGCACATCGATGGACCGGCCCGGAATCAGGGCAGCAACCAGCGTATCGAGCAGTCGCAGTTCGTATTCGCTCTCCACGTGGAACAGTTCGACGCCGGCCCGTAGTGCCGCGGTGATCTCGGCGGGGGTTTTGGCCGGACCGCCGAAGGCCACCGGCAGTTCGGGAACGGTTCGGCGGACATGGGCCATTTCGCCGCCGGAGGAGACCTCATAGCCGGTGACGTAACCACGCAGTGCAGTCAGGATCGGCGGCTCGGGGTTGGCCTTGGCGGCGTAGTACAACTCGACGCGTGCGGGAATCGCGGCGCGGATCGTGGCCGCGTGGCTTCTGAGCGCGGCCAGATCGTAGAGGTATGCGGGGAGATCATCCGAGGAGAGGTCGCTGATCCGGGTGAGTACCGCCGCGGTAGGAGTCACGGCCTGCCTCGATCGCTACCGACGACGTCGGTCGCCATCGCCGGGATCAGTGGTGACGGTAGCCTGACGTACCCGGTGTCGCGATCAGGGTTGCGGTGCCAGCGGCTGAGCAGATTGGCCTTGGCCGGCAACCGATCACCGGTGAGCAGAGCGCCCAGTCGGGGCGGGCAGTTGTAGGTGTCGGCGTAATCCTGCAGGGTTCGGCGCACCTGCATCCACAGTGCGCGCTCCAGCCGGGGATGCAGATCCGCCAGGACGGCCAGCATTTCGGCGATGTGGTTGACCAGCAGGCAGTAAACCACCCGGTCCCAGCCGTGTTGGGCGTCATAGGTCAACGGACCCGAGACGGTAACGGGAAGTGCGGCCAACGCGTCGGCATGATGGTCGGGCAGCAGCTTGGTGCCTTCGAAGTCGCGGAAGAACACCTGGACAGGTATGCCGTCGGGATCTATTCCGACCACGACGTTCTGCAGATGGGGTTCGAAGACGACTCCGTGCTCGAAGTACGCGGTCAGCACAGGAGGGACCAGTAGCCGCAGATAGGCCGTCCACCAGGCGGTGGCTTGTATCGGATCCGCGCAGGCGGGCAACCGGGAAAGGTGCGCCGGACTGGTCGGGTATTCATCGGCCATCGCGGCGGCCAACAAAGCAGTCACCCCAGAGCGCAGATACCGGCCCAGCCCGTCGCGGACGATGACCCCGAATCCCTCCAGGAGAGTGGTATCGACGCTCCCTGTCGCGCAATTCGGATCGGTGGCGCGCAGGGCAACCGAACGGTAAGCCGACTCACGAAGCACGACCGCATCGGGAAACCGGGCAGACAAACTGTGCAGAGTCAACGCGAGCAGCCGGGTGAGCGCGACGGCACCGGCAAGTTCATAGGCAGCGTTTTTGCGTACACAGTTGGTGATTCGGATATCGAGGCTGAACTTCAAGAAGTCCTGTCCGTCATACAGAGTACGGACCGAGGCGGTGGGCGTGAACAGAGCTCCACGCACTCCGAGATCGACGATGTCTCCGCGTCCCAGCGCCGTCCGCAGCGGCGGATAGTCCCGAAGCAAGTCGTACTGCCAGGGGTGAATCGGCAACAACCGATACCCGTCGGGTACGTCGCCGAGACGATCAATCGGTGTGGCCGCGCCGACGGCAGCGATGTCCTCGATGATCAGGTGCGGCCGGACAGCGAGATGGCGCACCGGAAACCGGGCCCCTGCCTCCGGAGCGTAGGCCGTCCAGTCTCGTGCAGTGCCGGACCGAGCCTTGGGCGTCGGGTGGAACCGGTGACCGAAAAGGAGAGACTGCTCGGATTCCAGATAGCGGTCTCGGACGCCGGAGGGCTTCGGGCGCAACGTCAGGGCTATACGAACGTTCTGGTAGCTGGAGGCCAGCTGGCTCAGAAACTCGTCGTTCTCGATGCCGGTCCGCAAGGTCAACTCCGCGTGTACGTGCATAGCCAGCTGCCGACAATCCAGCGCAACCCAGTCACCATCACGCTGTTCGAAGATCGGCCCGCAGAACCGGTGCGCGCCGATCAACGAGGTGCGACGCAAGGCGATACGCAGCAATACACCCCGCCGGGGTAGCAAGACCAGCAGGTATCCGTCGGCGACAATGGCCTGTTGATCAGGTCCGCAGACCTCACGCAGCAGACAGTTGAGCAATGTGTGCGTGACAATCTCATCGGCCGTCGGCAGCGTCGGATCGCCCACCTCGAAGTCCCGTCTCGTCCACAGTCCGAACCGCACAATCACCGTCAACGGTAGCCGTCACCAGGACGCCGTGAGCGCCACGTCCACGAAAATCCCCTCTACCGCGTTCGGATAAGGCCCTGGAGGCCCTGCGCCGGAAGCTTCCCGACCCCACCACACCCGCACCACCGCCCGCCGATCGACCCAAACCCGGCCGGGCCGGCCAACTCGGCACCGATCAGGTCCAGGAACTCATCGCCGGATACAAGAGTGGAGCCACGGTGTACCGGTTGGGCGCTCGGTTCGGCATCGAGCGGCGGACGGTCGGCGAGATCCTGCATCGGCACGAGGTGTCGATGCGCCGCCGGGGCTTGTCCCCCGAGCAGGCCGATGATGCCATCCATCTGTACAACCTCGGCTGGTCCCTCGCCCGCGTCGGCCGACACCTGGGTGTGGACCCCACCACCGTGCTGGCCAAACTCCGCCAACGCGGCATCCTTACGCGTGACGCCCGCGGACGACCACGCGCATAAACGCAGCAGCATCGACACACACGAACGGATGTCGCAGGTTCGCGCCCCCGGCGGGGCGCTATAAGTCAATCACCGACGTGCAGATCCTCGATCCGATTCCCGACTACTCGATCGACGCGCGAGAGCGGAAGGAACGCACCGAAACAGAAGCCGCAGAGCAGCGCCTGGATTCCGAAGGCGGAGCCGGAACCAATTGAGCAGATTCTTCCAGTCGGTTATGGCATATCCGTCGTTTTCCGGGCCCAGTCCGGGCCCCCTCCTGCTGCCGGGCTGCCGCAAGGGCAATTCCGTCAGCGCTGTGCGCAATCCGCGCCGCGCGGCGGCCGGGTTCGACCCGACGATGGTGGGTTGGCCGAAGCGTCGTTCGGACGCGGTCTCGGGTGCGTCGTCGCTGGTGGCGGTCAGGAAGCGGTCCGGGAGCGCGAGTTTGTGGATGGTGCGCAAGGTCAGCAGGTATTGGCGGGTCAGCGGGCCGGTGGTATAGGGCAGGTCGTATTTCTCGCACAGCGCCCGTACCCGCACGGCGATCTCGGCGTACCGGTTGCTGGGCAGATCGGGGAACAAATGGTGCTCGATCTGATAGCACAGATTTCCGCTCAGGAGTGCCAGCATCGGACCGGCGTCGAAGTTCGCGGTGCCGAGTATCTGCCGCAGGTACCACTCTGGTTTGGTCTCGTTGTCGATGACCGTGGGAGTGAATTTCTCTGCGCCGTCGGGGAAATGGCCGCAGAAGATCACCACGTACGCCCAGAGGTTGCGCAGCAGGTTGGCGACAGCGTCCGCGGCCAGGGTGCGCCGCCAACGCCGCCTGCTCAGCGCGGGAAACACTAGATAGTCCTTCCCGGTTTGGCGGGTGATCTTCCGGATCAGCGCCCTGGTCCGGGCCTTCTTTGCAGCATCGCTCGCGACGCGATCGCGCTCGGAATGCAGCCCGTGCAGGGCGATACCCCATTCGAAAGTGGCTGCCAGCAACAGATTCCGCAGCGGCTGGAGCAGGTGTCGCGGTCGCCACGGCACGTCGCGAGTCATCCGCAGGACGCCGAAGCCGACGTCGTCGTCCATGCCTACGACATTGGTGAACATATGGTGGCGGTAGTTGTGCGAATACCGCCATTGCGCCGACACGCCTGCCATGTCCCATTCCCAGGTGCGGGAGTGGATCTCCGGGTCGTTCATCCAATCCCATTGGCCGTGGCAGACGTTGTGGCCGATTTCCATGTTCTCGATGCTTTTCGCGACCGTCAGCGCGGTCACCCCCAACACCCAGCCGGTCCTGCTGCTACTGCCCAAGATCACCAGCCGGGCCGCCGCATCGAGTGTCCGCTGTGCGGCGATGGTGCGATGGATGTACCGGGCGTCCCGCCGGCCACGCGAGCTTTCGATGTCGCGGCGAATCGAATCGAGTTCGCTCCCGAATGCCTCGACGTCGGCCGTGCTGAGATGTGCGTATCGCCTGATCTCGGTGATCGCCATGCTGAGTCCTCGAGGTCGACCGATCCACATCGGAGTCCCCGACCGCTTGATCGAGAACAACAGCAGCCACCCCACCGTAAGCGATCCGATGACGGCCATCCGATGTTTCGAGGCATCGACACCCCAGCCGTGTGGCCATTCGGCGACGGGCGCCGACGATCACTGGAAATCGGTATCAAAGCCGATTCGCCCCGGTGGCGGGTCGGATCCGGACTGTCGTGCCCAAGACGCCACCGGTAAGCGGAACGGATCGTCTGTGCCGGTCACCGAAATCGTCTGTCTATGACAGCGGGCGGAAATTGTTCGGGAGTCGGGTAGGTGACCAGCACGCGAATCCCGTCCGGGTCGATACTGTCGACGAAACTGACCCCGTTCAGTGTGTTCGAATATGTACTGGGATACCGGGTGCTCAGCCGCTGTTCGATGCGTTGTAGTTCTTCTTCGCTGTCTACGGACCAGATGATTTCCTCAACACCGACATCATTGATGCCGCGTGCCCGGCCCGCCTGGCGTGTGCGCAGGTATATCTGGAAGCCGCCCGGCGTCAACAGAAGCGCCGCGTCCGGCTCGTGAATCGCGATGTGGCATTCGAACACATCGCAGTAGAAGTTCACGGAACGATCCAGGTCGGATACGCGCATAAGACAGCATGTAATCCCTGCAACACCCATTTCCTCCCCTTTCATCCGCCCGGCGAGAGTCCTCACGTTACCGCCTGCAGCGTCTGCGGTGCGCGACCCTGCCGGCCTGCCGCAGGGTCGCGCACCGGACAGGTTGACCGGGCGGTGAACGTGGCGGCGACCGAATCACGGTGTTTGTTGGGCCGCGCCAGCAGCGGCTGGTCACACGATCGCCAGCCCGTTACGTGACTATTTCAAGGTCACGTCGTCGCCCGATTCGAATGAAACCGGCCGATTCACGGCCTGAACAGGAGTGGCGGCAATGACGCTACCGACGACCCTGGCGTGCACGGGCGTGCACGGCTGGCGCGCGGTGTCCAGCGCGACCGGGCGGTATGCGAACTCCGACCAGTTCAATCGGTTGCGCCGCCCTCGTTATCCCACCGCTGCTCAGCGGTTTCGCGGTCGGTGCGGGCGCGCCGATCCCGCGTGTTGACTATGAGCAGGTCTTCGACGGTCGAGGTGTCATCAGAGTGGGTTACGCCGGCCATGATCGCGGTGGCGGTGTCCGAACCGGTTGTCGGCGGGATGACCAGTAGGCCGATGGTGCGGCCGTCGACCCCGCGAACCAGGATGGTGTGGGCGGGTTTGTGGTGTCGGTATCCGTCGAGCCGGACCCTGCGCTCGCCGAAAGAGAGTTTTGCCGGTGTTTTCGACCATTCGTCGAGATGGAAGAGCACGCGTTCGATCGGTCCGAGCCGGGGGCTCAGGTGTTCGAGCAGTTCGGGGAGTTCGGCGGCGAGGTCGTTGCGGTAGGGCCACCACGCTCCGTCGACATGACTGTGTGCGGGGGATTCGCGCCGGAGCCGCACCCGCAGATTCGGTGCTGGTGGCACGTGCGTGTTCGGGGTGTGTTGTAGCGTCATGGTCGGTGCTCCGTACCCAAGAGTGATTTATTTGGCCGAGCAGCTCATACAGGCGAGGTCTGGTAGGTGGGTTCGGCGGTGCCGTTGGGGATCGTTGCCGGCAGGGGCGCCGACTGTGGTGGCAGTACGGGCGATGAATGCTGCGGCCGCAGCGGTTTCGCGGGCGAAAAAGGTACCGATCTCGCCGATCGCGCTCATCAGTGGTGCCGGGAACACGACGGTGGTGTTCTTGTCGACGCCGAGTTCGATCAGCGTTTGCAGGTTGCGTAGTTGCAGGGCCAGCGGATGGGCCATCATGGTGTCCAAGGCATCGCCGAGCGCTGCAGCGGCCAGCGATTCCCCTTGGGCTGAGCGTGGTCGATGTGGTTGGTACCGGTGTCGGGAATGGGTTCGGTTGACCGCGACCGCGTGCCCTGGGCACCGATGTTGTCAGCGGCTGGGTTGGGGCACATGGCAGTTGGTCACCTTGGGATTGACCCCGGCATAGTTCAGTGGCCCCGCGAACACGGTCACCGCGATAGTCCCGACACCCGCGCAATTCTGTTCGGCGTGGGTGAGGTATCCGCGTTGCCCGGCGGCGATCGCGCCGATGATCAGCCCATCCTTGTTCTCGCCCAACTGGATGGAAGCCACGAGTCTCGAGCGGCGGCCCGGGCGTTTCGTGTTCCACTGAACCACCCCACGGCCGAAGGGCCGACGCTCTGGATCAAGCCGGTAGGCCCGCGCAGGGCGACATCGACGGCGCGAGCTGCGGTTTTGGCGGTTCGCTGGTTATCGGCACTCCTCGCGCACAAGCATGATCGGCGGCGCCGAAACATCGGCAGTCACAGCCGGTCATAGATCGCAACAAGCCGATCGAGGACCTCGGTGGCGGATCTCAGCGCTGCGATGTCCTGATCGGCCAGTTCCTCCTGAAGGGAGTCGGTCATGGCCACCATGCGCTCGCGGCACCGGACGCGCCCGGTCTCGGTCAACGCGACCAGGACCGAGCGCTTGTCGCCGGGTAGACGTTCCCTGGTGACGTATCCTGCCGCGGCCAGGCCGTTGACCAGCTGAGTGGTTGCGGCGCTGGTTGTTTCGGTCAAGGCGGCGAGTTGGCTGATCATGAGCGACCCCTGGTCGGCCAGCGCTCGTAAGGCACGCGCATGCGTGAGCGACAGCGCCTCGGGGGATCGTGTCGCACGCCCCCGCAGCCGGGAGTCTGCCGCGCTGAGCCGATAGGCGGCCCGGGCCAGCAGGTCGAGGGCGCTCGCGCGGTCCGAATCGAGGTCTTCTGTCACGGTGCGTGTCCTGTCTACGGATCGTTCGAGGTTGACAACCAGCTTAGTGCAGTACTTAATAGATAAGTACTTAACTTATTCGGAAGGAATCACCATGACCACTCGATCCGTCGGCCAGAGCTGGGCCCTCGACATCGCCCTCGCCCAGGGCGGATTCGACGCCCTGCACCCGCAGGCGAAGGGCACCATGGAGCAACTCGGTCACGACCACACCGATTTCGACAAGGTCTTCGAACTCGTCCAGAGTGGGGCGATGCTGCCCAAGGCGTGGGCGAGCATTGCTGCCCAAGCCGAGGAGCGCGCCGCTCATCATGAGCGAAACGGGTTTGCCCGCACCGCCGCCGACCTCTACACCCGGGCTGCGGTGATGTGGGGCCGGGCCCAGTATTCGATCTTCGAGGCCGCCGACCCGCGCAAACTCGCTTTCCGTGAGCGCGCCAACCATTGCGTCGAACGGCTGGGGGAATTGCGTGGCGGACGGGTCCGGCGAGTGGTGCTGGACTTCGAGGGCAAGCAGATCTTCGCGCTGCTGCACCTGCCACCGGAGCCGGTGCGTGGGGCACCGGCAGTGATTCTCGGCCCCGGGATGGACATGATCAAGGAGGATTACATCGCCGCGGCCGAGCGGTACTACACATCGCGGGGTGTGGTTGCCCTGTCCATCGAAGGCCCTGGACAAGGCGAGAGCCGGGCGCACGGCCTCACCGTCGATCTCGCGAACTACGAACGTGCGGTGCGGCATTACATCGACTACCTGATCGGCTTGCCGGAGGTGGATCCGAACCGCATCGGCATGTTCGGCATCAGCATGAGCGGATATTGGGGATCACGTGCGGCCGCAACAGATCCGAGGCTGGCGGCGCTGGCAGCTTTCGAGGCGCCGACCGGTGAGTTCCGGACCATCTTCGAGCGAGCTCAGCCGACCTTCAAGAACAACTACATGTACATGGCAGGCTACGACGACGAAGCGGCCTTCGACCGTGATCTGACCGATCGGATGCCGCTGGGTGATCTGGTCGGTGACATCACGTGCCCGGTGCTGTACGGAATCGGCGAGTTCGACGAGCTGACCCCGCTCGAGCAGGCTCTCGCCAACTACGAACTCGTTCGCGCGCCCAAGGAGATTCGCGTCTACGAAGGCGAATTCCATCCACTCGGAGGCGTGGCGGCTGAAATCTTCCGGTTCGGCGCCGACTGGCTCGAGCGCGCTCTGGCCCGCGAGTTCACGACGCCGGGACGAGATGTGCGGCACTACGTCCACTCTGACGGGCACACCACCGACGGCACCGCCGATCCGACATGGTGGTCAGGTGCAGTGCCATTGGCTATCCAGCGGTTGCGCTCGGCGTGAGCGTACGTGAAGACGACCAAGCGGGACAACAAGTCCGGCACGGTCAGGTATCTACATCTGGCGCACAACACCTGGCCGCCACCGCCGAGGGCGCGGGGTTGGAGTTCGTGTCCTCCAGGGCGTTCGGCGGCGCCTATCTGCTGGATCATCTATGGCGGTGGGTGGGCATAGATGCGATCGTGACCCGGCTCGGGCAGCCTCGCCGCGGTCGGCCCTGGGACGTGAGCGCAACCGAGCGGGTGCTGTTCGGGCTGGTCGCGGGCCGGGCGCTAGCCCCGTCGTCGAAACTGGCCGCGGTGGAATGGATCAGCGGTGACGTGCACATCCACGGGCTACCCGAGACCGACGACGATGCGCGTGCGTTATCGGGCGATGGACTGGCTGCACGCGGTGAACCACGACCTGGAACGGGCGGTGTTCGACCGGGGCGCGGGCGCTGCTCAACCTGCCGACACCGCGGCGTAGAGATAGAAGTCGTACCACTCCAGGGCGGAGCCGACGAGGGCCGCGGGCACGACCACCGCATGGACGACTCCGTCGTTTCCTGCTGCTGCATCGGTAGCTCCCGATCCTCAGGCGACGCGGAGATCGGCGATCGCGTCCCAGTTCCAAGTGATCCCCAGTCCGGGTGTCTCCGGCGGCACCACGTGCCCGTCCTCGATCACCAGTGCGCTGTGGGTGATGGTGTTCAGCTGCGGGATGTGTTCGACGTAGGTTCCGGCGGGCACCGCGCACGCGAGGCCGGCGTGCAACTCCATGAGGAAGTGGGGGGCAACGCGCACGTTGAACGCCTCGGCGGTGTGCGCGACCTTCAGCCATGGCGTGATGCCGCCGACGCGAGCCACGTCGACCTGCACGATGCCGGCGGCGCCTGCGGCGAGGTATTCGGCGAATTGCCCTGCGCTGTAGATCGATTCGCCCACGGCGATGGGGACGCTGGTCGAGCGTGCGAGTCGTACGTGCCCGGACAGATCGTCGGCGGGCAGCGGTTCTTCGAACCAGGCGATGTCGAGTGGTTCGTAGGTGCGGGCCCGGCGGATCGCTTCCGGGCCGGTCAGCGACTGGTTGGCGTCGACCATGATCTCCCAGCCGGCGCCGACCTCGGCGCGGACGGCGGCCAGCCGCTCGGCGTCCTCGCCGGGGGTGGGTTTACCGACCTTGATCTTGCCCCCTCGGAAGCCGGCGGCTTTCGCGGCGCGGGCGTTGGCGACCAGTTCGTCGATCGTCAGGTGCAGCCAGCCGCCCTCGGTGTCGTAGACCGGCAACCGTTCGTGCGCGCCGCCGGCGAGGCGCCACAGCGGCTCTCCGGCGCGCCGGCACCGCAGATCCCAGAGCGCGGTGTCGATCGCGGCTAGGGCGAGGGAGGTGATGACGCCGACCGTGGTGGCTCGGGTGCCGGCGAGCAGGTGCGCCCAGACCGCCTCGACGTTGCGGGCATCGGCGCCCAGCAGCCGGTCGGACAGGTGGTCGCGCAGCATCGACAGTACGGCTCGCCCGCCGGTGCCGATGGTGTAGGAGTAGCCGGTGCCGGACAGGCCGTCGTCGGTCTCGATGGTCACCAGGATCGTTTCCTGGCGCACGAAGGTCTGCATTGCGTCGGTCCGCACGGTTTCCGGTTCGAGGAACACGAGCCGGCATTCGACGTTGGTGATTTTGCTCATGGGACGGCCTTTCGTTGTCAGGAAACAGGGTGTATGGCGGCGGGACTCAGGGCGCGACGAGGACGACGTCCAGCGTCCGGGGGCCGTGCACGCCTTCCACGCGTTCGAGTTCGATGTCGCTGGTGGCGGACGGACCGGAGATCCAGGTCTGGGGCCGCGCGGGATCGAGGCGTTCGAGGGCCTGCGGAACGGATTGCACGATTTGGTCGAGGACGCGCACCAGGCAGATGTGGTGGTCGGGGATCAGGGTGATCCGCCGTCGTCCCTGATCCGGTGCGGCGTCCAGGACGAGTGTGCCGGTCTCGGCGATGGCCACGGCGCAGCCGGTGACGACGCTGTCCACGGTGTCGAGATCGGCGGCGGTGAGATCCGCCGTGTCCGGTACGCGTTCGACGGTGCCGGGCAGCCATGCCGTGGGGATGCCTGCCGGTGCGATCAGGGTGCGGGCGCCGCGGGCCGCGAGTAGGTCCGCGATCGTCGCGGGGAGGGCGGCGGCGGTGGTGCGGTGGACGTGGGCGCGGTAGTCGGACAGGTTCGCGGCGAGCAGGTCGGCAGCCTGTGCCGCGGTCTGTGCGCCATGGGTGCGGAGGTAGGCGCGCGGAACCGGTGTCCGGCCGGGCTGTTCATCGGGCGGAACGTCGGTGAGGGCTCGGCGGATGCGGGCGAGGATCAGGGTGCGACTGTTCACCGGGTGCCTCCGTGTGTCCTCTGGTTCTCGGTGCGCCGCCACCAGTCGCGGAAGGACTCGGCGGGCAGGGCCGGTAGGTCGCGGGTGGCCGTCCAGGCGCGGCCGGGACCGGGCAGTCGGCGGAGGCGGAGCCGGCGACCGAGCGCGGCGAGGCGCTGCCCGGCACGCAGCGCGCGCGGATGGTCGAGGATCCAGCGTGTCGCGCGCATGATGCCGCGTTCGATCGTGTGCCCCGCACCGGTCTCGACGACCCGTTCCCGGAGGTGGACGAGCACCTCGGGGATGTCGATGGCGACCGGGCAGACCTCGTAGCAAGCGCCGCAGAGGGTCGAGGCGAACGGAAGCGAGGCGTCCACCTCGGAGGCGATGCCGCGCAGCTGCGGAGTGAGGATCGCGCCGATGGGTCCCGGATAGGCCGAGCCGTAGGCATGCCCGCCCGCGCGCTCGTAGACGGGGCAGACGTTCAGGCAAGCCGAGCAGCGGATGCATCGCAGCGCCTGCCGCCCCACCCGGTCGGCGAGGGTATCGGTGCGGCCGTTGTCGAGCAGCACGAGATGGAAGGACCGCGGTCCGTCCGCGTCGGTGGTGCCGGTCCAGGTCGAGGTGTAGGGATTCATCCGCTCGGCGGTGGAGGAGCGGGGCAGCAATTGCAGGAAGACCTCCAGGTCCTGCCAGGTCGGAACAACCTTTTCGATGCCGACGACCGAGATCAGCGTCTCCGGCAGGGTCAGGCACATACGGCCGTTGCCCTCCGACTCGACCACCACCAGGGTGCCGGTCTCGGCGACCATGAAGTTCGCCCCGGAGATGGCGACCTTGGCGCGCAGGAACTTCTCACGCAGATGCAGCCGGGCCGCCTCGGCCAGCTCCGCCGGATCGTCGGTCAAGTTGTGCGGTGCGGCGCGGCCCCAGTCCTGCATTCTGGCCGTGAAGATGTCCCGGATCTCGGATCGGTTGCGGTGGATGGCGGGGACGAGGATGTGGGAGGGGCGATCGTCGCCGAGCTGGACGATGAGTTCGGCCAGATCGGTTTCGTAGGCCGAGATCCCGGCCGCCGCCAGCGCGTCGTTGAGTCCGATTTCCTGGGTGGCCATCGATTTGACCTTGACGACCTCTGTCTCGCCGGTGGCTCGCACCAGCTCGGTCACGATGCGGTTGGCCTCGGCGGCATCAGCTGCCCAGTGGACGTGGCCGCCGGCCGCGGTGACCCTCTCCTCCAGTTGAACCAGGTAGTGGTCGAGGTGACGCAGGGTGTGGTCCTTGAGCGCGGCGCCGGATTCCCGCAGCGCCGGCCAGTCGGCGAGCTCGGCGACCGCGGCGGCTCGTTTGGCGCGAATGGTGTGGGTCGCGTGGCGCAGGTTGGCCCGTAGCCGGGCATCCTGGGTGGACACCGCGGCGGCAGCTGGAAAGGCGGGCATGCCGATGTAGGTGCCGCTCATAGTGGGTCCTCCTGTGTACTGGCCAGGATCTCGGCGATGTGGACGGGCCGGATTCCTGCGCCGCGACGGCTGAGCGTGCCGCCGATGTGCATCAGGCAGGAGTTGTCCACCGCGCAGACCACCTCCGCGCTGGTGTCCTCGACGGCGCGGGCCTTGTCGGCGCCCATCGCGGCGGATACGGCCGCGTTCTTGACCGCGAAGGTGCCGCCGAATCCGCAGCATTCCTCGGCCGCGGCCAACTCGCGCAGTTCCAGCCCACGGACCGCCGCCAGCAACCGGCGCGGCCGGTCGCCCAGGCCGAGCATGCGCATCCCGTGACAGGTCGGGTGGTAGGTGACGGTGTGCGGATAGTAGGCGCCGACATCGGTCACCCCCAGCACGTCCACCAGGAATTCGGTCAGCTCGTAGGTGCGGGGCGGCAGATCCGTGCCGCCTGCGACCAGGCGCGGATAGTTGTCGCGCACCATCGCCGCGCACGATCCGGACGGGACGACGACATGATCGTATCCGTCGAAGGCAGCCACTGTCCGGCGCGCCAGCGGCTGCGCCTCACGCCGGTAACCGCTGTTGAATTGCGGCTGGCCACAACAGGTTTGGCTTTCGGGGAAGTCGACATCCAGCCCGAGCCGGGTGAGCAACCTGACCGTCGCCCGGCCGGTGCCCGGGTAGAGCGTGTCGTTGACGCAGGTGACGAAGACCGCTACGCGCACACCTGCTCCTCGCCGTCACGGCGCCACCCCGCCTCGATCTCCTCCAGGGAGCGTTTGGCCGTCTCCGGGACCCGGGTGAGCACGAATATCGTTCCGAGCACGGAGAGCAGGGCATAGATCCCGAATACTCCGAATCCGATCGCGCCCAGCAGATCCGGGAACGTCAGCGAGAAGATGAAGTTGAACACGTACTGGACGAAGGTGATCAGGCCCATGCCGACGGCGCGGGCGCGCAGCGGCAGGATCTCCGGTACGTAGAGCCAGAACACCGGTCCGACACCGAATCCGAAGGCGAAGGTGAACACGAACACGCACACGATGTCCAGTGCGGAGGCGTGCGGGAACAGGGCCAGCAACACCAGCGGCGGCACCTGCCCGCCCAGGCTCACGGCGAGCATTTTGACCCGGCCGATCCGGTCGATGAACGGCAGCGACAGCGCCGTGGACAGCACCAGCGCCCCGCCGACGCTGTAGTTGGCGATGATGCCGGTGTCACTGCCATGGCCGGTGGCGCCGGCGAATACCGTCGGTGCGTAGTAGACGACCGCATTGATCCCGGTGAACACCTGGAAGAAGGTCAGGACCAGACCGATGTTCACGGCGCGGCGGTAGCGGCGGTACAGCTCGCGCAGACCGGCGCCCTGGTGGTTGAGGCTGTCCTGGATCTCGGCCGCTTCGGTGTCGGCCTCGGCCGCCGAGGAGCGCAGCCGCGATAGCACCCGGTGCGCGTCGTCGGTGCGTCCGCGCAGCGTCAGCCAGCGGGGACTAGCCGGGCTGAGGATCATGCCGATCAGGAAGAACACCGCAGGCACGGCGCCGAGGCCGAGCATCCACTGCCACGATCCGGTGCCGCGCAACGCGTCGCCGGTGCCGTAGGCGACCAGAATGCCCACGTTCACGCTGAGCTGGTACAGCGCGCTCAGCATTCCTCGGACGCGTTTGGGGGCGAGTTCGGTGAGGTAGATGAGCCCGAACATATTGGCCAGCCCGACCGCCAGACCCAGCACGAACCGGGAGATCAGCAGTTCGGTGACCGTGGTGGACAGGGCGCAGCCGAGGGAGCCGACGACGAAGATGACGCCCGCCAGGATCAGCAGATGCCGGCGATCGAACCGCTTGGCGGCCAGCGTGCCCGCGACGATCGAGGGCAGCGCGCCGAGCAGGATCAGGCTTGCCACCAGGCCCTGCTGGGTGGATGTCAGCCCGAACTGTGCCGTGGCGAGGGGCAGTGCGGTGGCGATGGCGCCTGAGTCGTATCCGTAGAGTAGTCCGGCCATCCCGCCGAGTACCGCGACCACCAACACGAAGCGGGGGATCGGGACGGTCGCCTCCTCACGGCGGTCGGCCGAACTGTCGAAACGCACGGAACCAGCCATGCTTCCTCCATCAAACGAACGAATTTCCTATAGGAAATTTAGACAGGCGTTGAGTATGCGATGTGGCTCACTATCCGTCAACCCCTTGTCTAGCTGCACATATGCATCACTGCACCGTTCGACGCACAGAAGAGCTTCCACAACTTGAGTATTTCCTATATGTTTTGGCTCACGTCGGGATTGCCGTAGCAAGGAGGTACCGAGCATGCAGCTCATGCGAGTAGGAGAGCCGGGCCGGGAACGACCGGTGGTCCGCGAGGACGACGGCACGCTGCGCGAGCTGACCCCGCTGACCACCGACATCGACGGACGGTTCCTGGCATCCGGAGGCATAGCGGCGACCCGGGCGGCACTGCGGGCCGGCACGCTCCCGGTCGCACGCGAGACGCAGGACCTCCGCATCGGTCCGCCCGTCGCGCGGCCGCAGGCCGTGCTGTGCATCGGCCAGAACTACGCCGCCCACGCCGCCGAGTCGGGCAGCCCGCCACCCGAGGCGCCGATCGTGTTCTTCAAACATCCCAACACCGTCGTCGGCCCCTACGACGACGTCCTGCTCCCGCCCGGCGCCGAGCAGATGGATTGGGAGGTGGAGCTGGCGGTGGTCATCGGAAAGCCGGCGCGCTACCTGGAATCACCGCAGGCGGCGGCGGAATGCATTGCCGGCTACGCCGTTTCACACGACGTCTCCGAACGGCGCTATCAGCTGCAGGATTCCGGTGGGCAATGGTCGAAGGGCAAGTCCTGCGAGACGTTCAATCCGCTCGGGCCCTGGCTGGTCCCCGCGGACGAACTGCCCCAGGGCCCGCAGGCATTGCGGCTGAGCAGCCGGGTCAACGGGCAGCCACGACAGGACTCCATCACCGCGGACATGATCTTCGGCGTGCACGAACTGATCCGGCACCTGAGCCACTATCTGGTGCTCGAACCCGGCGACATCGTCAACACCGGGACGCCACAGGGCGTCGCGCTGTCCGGCCGGTTTCCCTATCTGCGCGACGGCGACGTAGTCGAGCTCGAGATCGAGCGGCTGGGCACCCAGCGCCAGCGGGTACGGGCACACCGGCAGGTGGTGTTGTGATACGGCGCGTCGCCCAGGTCATCAGGGTGAAACCGGACCGGCTCGCGGAGTACCGGCAGCTGCATCGCGCCGTCCCCGAACCGGTGCTGGACCGGCTGCGGCGCAGCAATATCACCAACTATTCGATCCACCTGCTCGGCGACCGGCTGTTCAGCTACTTCGAATATCACGGCGACGATCTGGAAGCCGATCTGGCCGCCATGGCGGCGGACGAGGCCACCCGGCACTGGTGGCGGCTGACCGACCCGTGCCAGGAACCGGTCCCCGAAGCGCGCCCGGGCGAGTGGTGGGCGCCGGCGGAACAGATCTTTCTCATGGAATGAGGGCAACAATGACGGTACGAAACGAGACAGCGGACGCGCCGGCGGCGAGCGGGGAATTCGGCGGCCGGGTCGCCGCGGTCACCGGCGGCGCCTCCGGCATCGGAGCGGCCGTCGCCGCGGAACTGGCCCGGCGCGGCGCATCGGTAGTGGTGCTCGATCTCGTCACGGACGGCGTGCCCGCCGGGCTGGACCGGCAGCCATGCGACGTCACCGACAGCACCTCGGTCCGCGCCGCGATCGAGGCCGTCGAGCGACGCCACGGACGACTCGACATCCTGGTGAACAACGCCGGTATCGGCGCGCAGGGCACCGTCGAGGACAACGACGAGTCCGAATGGCAGCGAGTCCTCGACGTCAACGTCACCGGAATCGCCAGGGTCAGCGCTGCGGCGCTACCACTGTTGCGGAAAACGGCGGCGGCCTCCGGCGAGAGTGCGGCCATCGTCAACACCTGCTCCATCGCCGCCACCGCCGGGCTGCCCCAGCGCGCGTTGTACTCCGCGAGCAAGGGCGCGGTCCTGGCGTTGACCCGCGCCATGGCCGCCGACCATGTGCGCGAAGGAATCCGGGTCAACTGCGTCAACCCGGGCACGGTCGACACCCCGTGGGTCGGCCGGCTCCTCGACGCCGCCGCAGACCCAGACGCCGAACGGCGGGCCCTGGCCGCCCGCCAGCCCACCGGCCGGCTGGTGACCGCGCGCGAAGTCGCCGTCGCCGTCTGCTACCTGGCCGGCCCGCTGGCCGATGCCACCACCGGCACGGCGCTGGCCGTGGACGGCGGGATGCAGGGCCTGCGGCTGCGCCCGGTCGCCGAGGGTGCCACACGATGAGCGGGAAAAACCGGCCGGCCACCGTTCCGTTCGGCCGCGGGCGTCTCGAGATGACCGGTCTCGGTTTCGGCGCGGCCCCGATCGGCGGCCTGTTCGAGCCGATGACCGACGAGCAGGCCGACGAGGTTCTCCGCGCAGCATGGGATGCCGGAATCCGATACTTCGACACCGCACCCCACTACGGAGTCGGCCTGTCCGAACAGCGACTCGGCCGCTTCCTCTCCCAGCACCCCCGCGACGACTACGTGGTGTCCACGAAGGTCGGGCGCCTGCTCGTCCCGCACAACGGCCCCGCGGCCGATGTCCAGGGCATCTCCGGCTTCTACGGCACCCCCAACCGGGACCGCCGGATCGACTTCAGCCGCGACGGCGTGCTGCGCTCGCTCGACGACAGCCTGCGCCGGCTGGGGCTCGACCACGTCGATATCCTGTACATCCACGACCCGGACGACCACGAGGAGCAGGCGCTGGCCGAGGCGTACCCGGCGCTGGCCCAGCTGCGCGATGAAGGCGTCGTCAGCTCCATCGGGGTCGGCGTGAACCAGACCCGCAGCCCGCTACGGTTCGTCCGCGAGACCGACATCGACTGCGTACTCATCGCCGGCCGGTACACCCTGCTGGACACGCAAGCCGGTGCCGAACTGCTCCCGTTGTGTGCTGAACGCGGTGTCGACGTCGTCAACGCCGGAATCTTCAACAGCGGGCTGCTGGCCGACCCGCAACCCGGCGCGACCTACGACTACGAACCCGCACCGCACGAAATAGTCCAGCGCGCAACACATATCGCCGACATCTGCCGCCGCCACCAGGTCTCCCCGGCAGCCGTGGCGATCGCCTTCGCCCGTAACCATCCCGCCGTCCGCACCGCGCTGATCGGCATGCGCACTCCGGCGCAGGTACGGCAGAACAGCACCGCCGCGACGTCGATCGTACCCGCCCGGCTGTGGGCAGATCTGTCCGCCGCCGGACTGCTGCCCGAAAACGGAGCACTCACATGACCATTCGCATCGATGCCCACCACCACCTGTGGGACCTCACCATTCGGGACCAACCCTGGATCACCGGGGCGGCGCTGGCGCCCCTGCGCCGCAACTTCGGCCTACCCGAACTGGTGCCACAGGTCACCGCTCGCGGCATCACCGCCACAGTGGTCGTCCAGACCGTGTCCGACGAGCAGGAGACCATCGACCTGCTCGCCCTCGCCGCGGACGCCGGCCCCATCGCCGCAGTCGTCGGCTGGACCGACCTGACCAGCCCAGATATCGCCGACCGGCTGGCCACCCTGCGCGAGCGGCCCACGGGCGCGTACCTGCGTGGCATCCGCCACCAAGCACAGGACGAACCCGACCCGCGCTGGCTCTGCCGCGCCGACGTGCGCCGCGGCCTGCGTGCCGTCGCCGCGGCCGGGCTGGTCTACGAACTGCTCGTCACACCGGCCCAGCTGCCCGCCGCCGTGGAGACCGTCGCCGCGGTACCCGAATGCCGTTTCGTACTCGACCATCTGGCCAAGCCAGCGGTCGCAGCCGGGCTCGTCGAACCGTGGGCGAGCGATCTGGCCCGGCTGGCCGCCCTGCCCAACACCGTGTGCAAACTGTCGGGCCTGGTGACCGAAGCGGACTGGGTCACCTGGACGGTTCGCGACCTGCGCCCCTACACCGACCGCGCGCTGTCGCTCTTCGGGCCCGAGCGGATCCTCTTCGGCTCGGACTGGCCCGTGTGCACCCTGGCCGCCGACTACGGGAGGGTGGTACAGGCCACCGAAGAACTCACCATGGGCCTGACGGCTACCGAACGGGCGGCGGTGTTCGGCGGCAACGCCACCCGCACCTACCAGCTCAACCAGCCCGAAAGCTATATGCAATAGGATGTCGGAAAAGTGGTCGAGTTGGCACGAAGAGGGGAAAAATGCTCGCCCAACAGCGCACGTTGCCGCATCGCGAGGCATTGGCCGACACCGTCTATGAAGCCGTCAAGGCCATGATTATGGACCTTGAAATCAAGCCAGGCGAACGCGTCGGCATCGAGGCGATCGCGCGCACCCTGGAGGTGTCCCCCACACCGGTACGCGAGGCACTGGCCCGCCTGGCAGCCGACGGCCTGGTCACCAAACGGTCCCTGGCCGGCTACCGGGCCACCGAACTACTCACCCCGCAGGGACTCGAAGAACTCTTCGAAATGCGCCTGCTGCTCGAACCGAAAGCCGCCGCGCTCGCGGCCGAGAACTGCGACGAAACCCACCTGGACCGCATCGAGGACATCCTCGAGCGAATGCGCGCCTGCCCCTACTCCGGTGAGCGCTACGCCGACTACGGCGAGTTCGCGGCATTCGACCAGCTCTTCCACGACACCATCGCCGCCGCCAGCAGCCGCCACCTGCTGGCCAACGCCGTCGAACGACTCCACTCACACCTGCACATCTTCCGCCTCGGCGGCGTCCCGGGCGCCGGTCAGCTCACCATCGCCGAACACGACCGCATCCTGCGCGCGATCCTGCGCCGCAACCCCGACCGCGCCGCGGACGCCATGACCGAACACCTCCAACTCAGCCTGGAACGCCAACGCGCCCGCCGGTAATGGAGCCCTGTCCGCGGGAAGCATGGTGGCCCAACGAAATCCCGTGACGCCTGCCTGCGCTAAATCTGCATCCACCGACGTGGTTTTCGGGCTGACCTGCGGGTACGGTGAATCGTCGACGATCGACGCGCGTCACGCGCCAAATGGTGGGCGGCTGGACACCCGCGATGTCCTGCTGCCGCCGCAACCAACGGAACCTGCTCGATATGTATGAGGGAGCATAGGCTGTGGGATTGCGCATATGTGTTGTTACAACGGCATGAGGTTGTGTTTGCGGGGGCCGTGCTCGACTGACTTGTCCCGTAAGAGCCGTAGCGCCTTGCGGATTCCGAGCCGGGTGTGGGCGGGTTCGATGACTGCGTCGATGTAGCCGCGTTCGGCGGCGGTCCAGGGTGTGGCGACTGTGGCGTTGTAGTAGTCGATCAGTTGTTGGCGCAGGGCGGGGCGGTCGGCTTCTGGGGCTGCGGCGAGTGTTCGCCGTTGGGTGAGGCCGACGGCGGCCTCGGCGCCCACGACCGCGATGCGCGCCGTGGGCCAGGCCAGGTTGATGTCTGCGCCGAGCGATTTGGAGCCCATAACTGCGTAGCCGCCGCCGTAGGCTTTGCGGACGTTGATGGTGACGATCGGCACGGTGGCTTCGACGACTGCGTAGAGGAACCGGCCGCCGCGTTTGATGACGCCGATCTTCTCCTCCTCCAGGCCGGGTAGCACACCTGGGGTGTCGACGACGAAGACCAGCGGTAGCCCGAATGCGTCACAGAGCCGGATGAAATGGGCTGCCTTGTCTGAGCTGCGGGCGTCGATGGATCCGCTGGAGATCAGGGGCTGGTTGGCGACGACACCGACAGGGTGGCCATCGACCCGGGCGAATCCGGTAATCATGTTGCGGGCGTTCGCATCACCGATCTCGTGGAACTCGCCGTCGTCGAAGATCCGGAGCAGGATGTCGTACATGTCGTAACCGGCGCGATCGGAATCGGGGATGATCGTGTTCAGTTCCCAATCGCTGTCGGTGATCTCCGGTTCGAGGCCCGGATTGACTACGGGTGGCCGGTCGAAGCAGTTGGACGGCATGTAACTCAAGTAGTTCCGCACCCAGTCGAAGGCTGCTTGTTCGTCGGATGCGACGTGATGAATGTTGCCGTTCTCGGCCTGGGTGTACGCACCGCCGAGTTCGTCGAGAGTGACCTCTTCGCCGGTGGTCTCGCGGATGATGTCGGGACCAGTCACGAACATGTACGCCGACTCGGTGGCGACCAGCACGTCGGTGTTGATCGGTGAATAGACTGCGCCGGCAGCGCATTTGCCCAGCATCAGTGACACCTGCGGCACGACGCCGGACAGTCGTAACTGTCGCCGGCCGAATGCTCCATACCACGCGAGCGAGGTCACCGCGTCCTGGACTCGCGCGCCGCCTGAGTCGTTGATGGCAACGAACGGGCAGCCGATATCGGCGGCGAAGTCCATCGCTTTGGCGACCTTGCGCCCGAACGTCTCACCGACCGATCCGCCGAAAACCGTCTGATCGTGCGAGATGACAACCGCCGCACGGCCATCGATCGTCCCGCGGCCGGTGACCACGCCATCGCCGTAGAGTGCGCCGGGGGTGCCGGGCTGTTTCACCAGTGCATCGAACTCGAGGAAACTGCCCGCGTCCAGCAGCATCGCGATGCGTTCGCGGGGGCTCGGGATGCCCTTCGCCGCACGTTTGGCGATCCCTGCCTCCCCGGCCGGCTCCTTCGCGACCGCCAAATGCTTGCGCAGTGTGGTGAGTTTATCGGCAGTCGTCTCCACGGAGGCGTCCTCCTTCGCGCTGGCACCGGGTGCGCCGGTTCTTGGTCGGAACTCCGACCGTAAATCGCGGTGGACAGGTTCACAACGATGTGTACTGCAATAGACTCAACAGGGTGTCGTCCACAGCAAAACCCCGCAGTACGCCCAGTTACCAGGCACGAACCGGTCGAACCCTCGAGGAGCACACTCGGGCGATGATCATCGCCGCGTCGGAGCGGTTGATGGCGGCCAGGATCGCTACGCCGGGCGGTTCCCTCGATCGCTTGACGATCGCCGAGGTGTGCGCCGCCGCGCGCGGCTACATCCGCCGTGACGGCACCGAGGGCCCAATCCCCAAGGCGACCATGTGGAAACACTTCAAAACAATCGAAGCCCTGGCCGCTGCGGTCGTGGAAAACATGACCGCCGAGGACCGGACGGTTCCCGCCGAGATCGCAGCTTTGGCCGCCCGTGACAGTCATGCCGGCACTCGTCCCGAGAACCCCGATGTGCAGCGACTGGAGGCACGGTTCTCTGCCCGGCATTTCGACATCACGGGCTTGGAAGGCCAATTCGAGGCCGCAGCGGCGCGCGGCAACCACTCCGACATGTTGTTCTGGTCGGCCGAGCTGGCCGAACGTCACCTGCAACACCACCGCCGCGGGGACCGGCAGCCGACCATCACTGCCCGAGACTGGGCCCGACGCGGTCTCGCCCTGGTCGATCCCGACTCGCGCCTGGACGCCATGATGGGCATCCGGTGCACCCGCGCAGCGACTGCGGCCGAGACGGCGCTGGCCAGGCGGGCCGACTACGAACCCACGGCACTGAGCCGGATCCGATCGCTCGAGGAGACCGAGTCCGCGTTGGCCGACGCCCTCGGTTGGGACCTGCACCGCGAACTCGCCCAATTCCACGCCGAACACGCCCGTGCCCTCAGCGAAGAGGATCCCGAGCGGGAAATGCGCGCGTACGCCGCCATCGGCGCCACGTTGACCGGCCTGTGTGCGGCCAATCCGACCTCAACCCGCGAGCCTCAGGACGTCCTACGAGCGGCAGAGCTGGCCGAAATCATCGTCGGACTGTGCCGAATCGACATGGCCTACGCCGCCCATCCCGACTACCAGGGGATATACGCTACGACCTTCGGTGACGGCATGGCCACAATTACACGAAATCTGCTGGCGTGCTTCCCCGCAACCATCAGCGAACGTCCCCGCCACGAGGGCAACGTCCGAGCGCTGCTTCGCTTGGTCGATCTCACCCGCCGTCTCGATCACCACGACTCGGCCGTCGGCGCCGATCACATCGCGTCAGCTATCCAGGACTACGGGCAGGCGTCCAGCGATCTGCTCCGCACCGCCGAATACGGCACCATCCGCGACATTCTGGTGGCGCGCTTTCTCACCGCCAAAGCCCGTACCCTCACCCACCCCGCGGCCACGCCCGATAATCCCAGCGCAACCATCGCGGCAGATCGACCACAAGACTCGCTGGTTCACCCACACCCTGCCGCGCTGATCCAGGGCGCCATCCAGTTCTACGAGCACGCCGCCAGCACAGCAAGCCCCCGCGGCTCCACCGGGATCCTCCGGTCGCTGGCAGCCACCGCCGGCGCCGAGCTGACACGCTCAAACCCACTGGCAGACCACGCAACCGCACCCGCGAGTAACGAATTCGACAGCATCGCCCGAGCGATCAACGACCTCGTTCTGATCACGGTCAGCCGCCGAAACCGCTTCACCGACAGCGAGATCGAACACCTTCTCGACATCGTCGACCCGATGTACTACTACATCGCCGCCGGACGAAACTAGATGACCTCGACGAAAACCACCCCCAGAGCCTTGTGGACCGGAGGGCCACCGAAGGAGCCGGTTGGTCGCCGACGAATACCTGACCGCCGCACACGCCCGGTCGCGCGCACAATGGACCGATGTCCGCTCTATCGACGGTGCTCGATCCGCTCCGGCACACCGCTGACTATGCGCGGTATTTCCTCAACAAGAGCGCTCGCGACCGTGAGGATGCGCAGGCATTGCACGAACTCGAGGCCCGGCCTCTGACGCTGCCGGCGGGTATGGAACTCCAATGGCTGGGCACCGCCGGATACCGGATGACATACGAGGACCGGACCCTGCTTGTTGATCCGTTCCTGACCCGGGTTCCGCTGTCGACGGTCGTGCGCCGCCGCACCGCGCTCCCCGATCCCGCGTCGATCGACCGCTTTCTACCCGATCCGGGAACGGTAGCAGGAATCGTTGTGGGACATGGTCATTGGGATCACGCATTGGATGCGCCGGAGCTCGCGCGCCGCTTCGGATGCGCGGTCTATGGCTCGCAATCGGTGCACAACCTCATGGATCTGCACGGACTCGGCGATCGGGGCGTGGTGGTAGAACCGTACCGCCGCTACGAGCTCGGACCGTTTACGGTGACCTTCGTGCCGAGCGTGCATTCGAAGATCCCCTTCGGCACCCGTATCCCATCCCCCGGCGACACCAGTTGCGAATCCCTGGCCGCGCTCTCGCCCATGGCCTACGGCTGCGGACAGACCTGGGGCATCCACATCGCGGTGGCCGGTATCGAGATCTATCACCAGGGCAGTGCCGACCTCATCGACGAGGCGATCCGGCACCGGGATGTCGACATCTTTCTCGCCGGGGTTGCCGGGCGGTCAGTGACACTGGACTACTGGCACCGGATCCTGACCAGGTTGCGTCCTGCCATCGTTGTGCCGATGCACTACGACGATTTTCTCCGGCCATTGGACGCGCCGATGGGATTCACGGTCGATATCGCGCTGGCCTCGGTACCCGACGAGATCGGCGCCGTGAGTCACGCGATCGATGTGATAGCCCTGCCGGCGATCAGCTCTCGCGAACCGGGCACCCGATGAGCAGACGAGCCGGAATGAGCTGCCGGTCGATCGCCGATGCGAGCGCCGCCGACCAAATCCTCGACAGCCTCGCCCACTACTGCCACAAACTTACGGCGCTGAACAACGACTCAGCACACTAGCCGGACCCCACGTCCTTGCGCGCGTGCGCGACGAATTTGTCGATCGCTGTGTCGCCGACGAACCTGTCGATGGCGGCAGCGCCCGCGGCGGCGACTCGCGGCCAGTCCGCATCGGTCACGATGTCGTGGTTGTGGGCGTAGGCGAGGGTCGCACCGAGGGAGTCCGGCGCCTCCCACAGGGCCCGTTGAGCGGCGAGCATGCCGTCGAGTTCGGGGTCCATCGAGCTGCTGACGATTTGGAGTGAACCATAACTCCGCTCGTAGGGATCAAGAGCGGCATGAACCGGGGCGACCGCGGCGTCCAGGCCCGCGCGATTCGGAGGTGTGCGCTGCAATGCCCCTTTCAGTCCACCCAGTTGCACCTCGAGATCGGAGAAGGCGACGACGAAATCCGAATAGCCACGCACCCGATCGGCCCGTATCGCCTGTTCCCGCGCAAGTCTCTCCTGCCGGTCGAGCTGGGTTCCGGCGACATGCACGGACGCCCACGCGGACACGCCGGCCGACACCAGCGCCGCTACAGCGGCCAGGATCGCGACGACCAGCGCGTAATGCCCGTTGCGCAAGGCGACTTGGATCTCCGGCGGGATCCGGTCCGGCGCGGAGTCGGATTGCGCGGACTCGGATTGTTCAGCGTCCCGCGACTGTTCGGGATCCCGCGCGGGTGCGGCCTCCGCCGCCGGTTGAGGTCGAGCATCGTCGGTCGCCACGAGGTGAACTTCCTCCCATCATCCGAGAGCACCCGATACCGCACTGAGCCGCACCACGAATCCTCCTCCAGCCGCGCCGCGAAACGTAGCTCTCCCGGCGGCGTGCCGCCCAGCAATCGGGCCCGGGCAGACCGCGGAGGGTTACCCCGACTACCCGCGGTGGTCACCGGATACCGCGCCGGTCGGGTAGCCGCCACTACGCCCGTATGTGCGCTGCTCACGATGTCGGGCTGGTGTTCCTGCGGACGTATTCGTCGTGGTTGAACCGGATCGTGCGACACGAAGTCGCATGAGTAACAGTGGAACTCGTAGAAGGAGGGATCGGCCGATGCCGATAACGTAGTTCCCGATCCCGTGCGCGTGGATCGTCCCCGCCTCGGCGTGCGTCATGGGTGACCGTGGGGTGCGAAGCCCGAGGGCACGGCCCAAGGACCCTTGTTCCATCCGGGGGTTACAGGCTGGGGAAGACCGGGCGGGTGAATCGCGTGAACCCTCGTCGACGCCCCCGCCCCCTAAGAACCGGCCGTGCCCGTAGCGAAGGCTCGGAGCCAACGGGGTTGCCCAGGGTCTGCTCGTACGCAATGTCGCCCGGCTGGTCGATCGCGTGTCCGCCACCAAACCGCCGATCGAGACCTTCACTCCAGAGGAAGTCCGGCGCCTGCTCGCCCAGGCGAACAACAACCGTCTGGCACCTTGCCCTATCGGGCCTGCGACGAGGCGAGATCGGCGGGCTGCGCTGGTCCGACATCGACTTCGACCAGGGCGAGTGGGGCGTGCTGCGCATCGCCAACAACATGGTTCCAGTGGAGGGCGGATCCGAGGAAGGCGAACCCAAAACAGCGGGATCCTGCCGGACCCTTCCGCTGACCAGGTCGCTGCACGACGCCCTCGAGAAGGCTCGACTGATCCAGGCAACGGAGAAGCTGGCGCTGGGAGATAACTACGGCCCCGGGACTCACGTCGTGTGCAACGAGACCGGTAGGTCGTACCACCCCGACACGTTGTACGACTTGTGGGTGGCAATGTGCCGAATGGCGGGGGTCCGCAGGATCAGGCTGCACGACGCGCGCCACACCTGCGGGACGCTGATGCATCTTCAAGGCGTACCGATCGCGGTGATCGCGGCGTAGCTGGGGCACGTGGAACGCGCCTTCACAATGCGAACCTACGTGCACAGCCAGAACGCCGAGCTGTTCGCCGCAGCGAAGACATTGGACGGAGTTGCGACCAACCGTGACCAAACCGCAGATCGGACTTCGCGGCATCGCATCGCGTAAGACGCTGAATGTGCTGGTCAAGGCATATTTTTCGTGGTGGTCCTAGCTGGTTTCGAACCAGCGACCTCTCGCGTGTGAGGCGAGCGCTCTCCCGCTGAGCTATAGGACCGGATGCGGGTGTTCGGGTCGGAGGAGCTCCGTTCCGGACGAGATGGAACCTTAACACGCATCACCCTTGCCACACCAAATCGCGGCTCTACCTGGCGATTTTCAGTATCGCTCAGAGGTGGGCCGCTGGGGTGGGTGTGCCGCGGGCTGATGCCGGGTGCGGACACCGCCCAGGGGTAAGGCTCGAGGGGCGGCACAGCGCCGGGCCTGCGGAAGCACAGTGGTGTAATTCCGATTTACCCGCTTCTACCAGCGGATTTGTTGCTGACGCAGATCGTGGGCTAATGTTCTCTCTCGCAGCCGGAAGGGCCACCACGGGCCGGACGGAAGCAACTTGCACACTACAGTGCATGCGGATGTAGCGCAGCTGGTAGCGCATCACCTTGCCAAGGTGAGGGTCGCGGGTTCGAATCCCGTCATCCGCTCGAAGGCCAACCCGGCCTTGGTTGGCGGTGTGGCCGAGTGGTGAGGCAACGGCCTGCAAAGCCGTGCACACGGGTTCGATTCCCGTCGCCGCCTCGAAAGAGGCACCAAAGACCCGCGCGATTAGCTCAGCGGGAGAGCGCTTCCCTGACACGGAAGAGGTCACTGGTTCAATCCCAGTATCGCGCACCAGAAATGACAGGTCAGCCCCGGTTATCCGGGGCTGACCTGTTTTCGTGTGCCCACCGGTGCACCCGGCGGGGTTACGATTCACTGTTCGCGCCATCGCCGCCGGGAAGATGCGGCGAAAGGTTGTGCCGCGCAGCGCGATCAAGCGCGGCGAGAGGCCCGCCCCGCTGGACGGTAGATCGCGTCGGCGACACGGATGAACGACCGGATCAGCGGATCGCTGTTGGCATCGCTCCAGGCGACGACCAGCGGGCTGCGTGGCATATCGGCCACAGGCACGGTGATCAGGCCCTCGGGGAGCGCGTGACCGAGGGGAGTCAGGCCGATCGTGCCGTTCCACAGGACGGCCTGCAAGCACTCCTGGACGGTGCGGACCTCGGGTCCGTCGCGGTACGGGCCCTCCGGCGTGGTCGCGTTCCAGAACGCCCGCCAGACAGGGTCGGTACCCTCCGGCAGCCGGAACCACGGCCGATCCGCGAGGTCGGCCACGCGCAGGACCTCCCGCCCGGCCAGCGGGTCGTCCGCGCGCAACACCACACCGACCGAATCCTGGCGCAGCACATGGGTTCTGATACCGGAGTCCTCGAACGGCCCGCGAGTGAGCGCGACATCCACGCGCCCCGTGCGCAATCCGCAGGTCGGGTCGCCGAGATCGGCCTCCCGCACGCGGACCCGGACCATGGCGTGGTGTGCACGGAAGGCAGCCACCAGGCGCGGCCCGGCCTCTTCGGCGCTGTCGCCCAACGTCCCGACGGTCAGGGTGACGGTGCCCGCGACCGCCGCGACCCGGGCGGGGATCCGATCGGCGTGCTCCAGAATCGAGCGCGCCTCAGCGTAGAGGACCTCACCGGCGGCCGTGAGCGAGACGCCGCCGGGAGCCCGGCGCAATAGGACCGCACCGAGGTCCGCCTCCAGCGTCTTGATCGCGCGACTGAGCGGTGGCTGGCTCATGTGCAGTCGATCCGCGGCACGCCGGAAGTGGAGTTCCTCGGCGACGGCCACGAAGTAGCGGAGCAAACGCAGGTCCATTACGGGCGACGATACCCGTGCGGTATCGCCCGCACGCAACGGGTCTTGGACCGGGGCGAGGGACCGGTGCTGGACTGGAATCGACCGGTCCCGCCGCGGAGATAAGCCCGCCGGGCACCGTCAACTCATACCTCTCCCGAAGGAGTCGACCCATGCCCGAATACCCGTACCCGGACCCAGTCGTCGAGATCGAGGACGTGCGGGAACTGGGCCACGACCTCGTCGTGGTGCCGAACCGCGGCGTCGATCTGGTGCCCAATATCGGGGTGATCGGCGGGATGCACTCCATACTGGTCGTGGACACCGGCATGGGGCCACGCAATGCCGAGAAGGTCCTGGCCTTCGCCGCCGAGCAGGCCAGGGGGCGGCGAATCTACTTGACCACCACGCACTTCCATCCCGAGCACGCGTTCGGCGCCCAGGTGTTCGCCGGCGAGGCGACCTATCTGATCAACCGGGCCCAAGCCGACGACCTCGCGCACAAGGGCGAGAGTTATCTGGCGATGTTCTCCCAGCTCGGCGAGCCGATCGCCCGGCAGCTCGAGGGCGTCACGCTGACCACGCCGGACCAGGTGTACGAGGGCGCCTACGAGCTGGATCTGGGTGGACGGACCGTCGAGCTGCGCCCGACCGGCCGCGCGCACAGCAGGGGCGACCAGGTCGTCGCCGTCCCCGACGCCGGCGTGCTGTTCACCGGCGACCTCGCCGAGGCCGGGCAGTTCGCAATCTTTCCGTGGTTCCCGCCGTACGACACCGACGTCTCGGGGCTGCGCTGGATCTCGGTGATGGAACGGCTGGCCGCGGAGCCCGCGCGGGTGGTCGTGCCGGGGCACGGTGCGATCGGCGATGGCCGGCTGCTCGCGGATGTGCGCGACTACCTGTGCGAACTGCGCGACGAGACCTGGCGGCGACGGGATTCGGCCATGAGCGAGGACGACATCGCCGAGGAGGTTCGTGCCCTGATGATCCAGCGGCACCCGGACTGGACGATGCGGGAATGGATCGAGCGCGGCGTCGGCTGCCTGTGCGCCGAACACGCGGAACATGCCGCCGGAGGGGTGCGATGACCACCGCCGATGCGGACCTGACCGCCGAGAATTCCGCCGCGGCCAGGCGGGCGCGCGGTATCGCGGCGTACGCACGAATATTCGATGTCCCCGAGCAGGACGTCGAGGCGGCCATGACGGCGCGGGTCGGACCGGTATTCGCCGCGGAGGCTTTCGCTTCCGCAGGCGGTCCAGCCTGGTCGCACGGCGCGCTGACCGCCCGGGACCGGAGCGTCGCCATCATCACCGCGCTGACCGCCCAGGGCGTCACCGGCGACCGCCTCGACACCCACCTGCGATTGGCGAGCGCGAACGGGATCGGCCACGAGGGCCTCACTGCGCTGATGACGTTGCTGGCCAACTACATCGGTTACCCTCACGCATCGGCCGCCATGGAGTCCGTCGAGCGCGCGGCCCGCTCCGGTCTGCTCGCCGCGGACGGCAACCCCGCTACGCCGCCAGCTCCACGCCCAGAATCCGATCCAGCGCCCGGGCGCCCGGGGCGGTGAGTTTCAGGGCACGCCGCGAGCTGTGGCGCTCCACCCAGCCCGCGGATTCCATGCGGGTCAGGACGGCCGCGCCCAGGGCGCCGCTGAGGTGGTGGCGTTGTTCGCTCCAGTCGACGCAGAAACGCAGGAGCGGGCGGCGTTCCAGGCGGACCACGGGCAGGTCGACGCCCAGGGCGGCGAATACCGGTTCGGCGGCGGGGCCCAGCTCGTAGGGGTGATCGTGCACGCGGGCCGAGAGGCGGTCGCCCTCGGCGCGGCAGAGTCCGGACAGGCCGTCGGTGCGGGTCAAGGCACCGTGGTCCAGCAGCGCCTCGGTGACGGCGACGCCGAGACGGCCGGCGAGATGGTCGTAGCAGCTGCGGGCGCGGCGCAGGGCCGCCGCGCGCGTGGACTCCCGCAGCGACCGCACCGAGCGGGTCGGCGCGAGCGCGGCCAGGGCCTCGAGCGCCGTCGCCACCTGCGGGTTCGCGATCGAGTAGTAGCGGTGGCGGCCCGAACGCTCGACCGTCAGCAGCCCACCCTCGACCAGGCGGGCGAGATGTTCGCTGGCGGTCGAGGCGGCGACCCCAGCCTCGGACGCCAACACCGAGGCGGGCAGCGCGCGACCGTCGGCCAGACAGATCATGATCCTGGCCCGCGTCGCATCGGCCAGCAGCGAGCCGATCTCCGCGACATCGGAGTATCCATACAGGGGCCGCACATCCGTCATGCCCCCAGTCTGCCGCGTGAACACTTCGGCCGACGCCGAAATATGCGCACCGAGTCCCCCGCGGGCAGTCGTACCGGCATCGGTCCTCATCGCCCGGGCAGGACGGACACCGATCAGCGCGTTGTGCAGCTGGCCGGCCAGTTCCTTTGCCGCCGCTTCCGCAGTCCGCTTCAGCTGCCGCAGTCCAGTTCAACGGCGGAGCCCCGGGACCGGACACCTCCCTGACTCCGCTCCGCCCATTCTTCGGCCCACACCGAACTTTTCCCGGGACACACTGTCCGCATGAGCATTTCGAGTCTCACCATCCGAAACGAGGAAATACGCGAGATACAGCCCGGACGTGTGCTCGGCGTGATGTGCGCCGGCATGTTCCTGGTGCTGCTGGATGTCACGATCGTCAACGTCGCCCTGCCCGATATCGGGCACGGCCTGCGGTCGGACGTGTCGATGCTGCAGTGGGTGGTCGACGGATACGTGGTGGCGATCGCCGGCCTGCTGCTGGCGGGCGGAACCATCGGCGACCGGATCGGTCATCGCCGGGTGCTGATCGCCGGGTTCGCGATATTCGGGGTGGCATCGCTGATCTGCGCGACGGCGCCGGACGTCGGGGTGCTGATCGGGGCGCGGGTGGTGCAGGGCGTGGGCGGTGCACTGCTGCTGCCCAGCACGATGGCGGTCATCGTCGAGGCGTTCCCGGACCGTGCCGACCAGGCCCGGGCGCTGGGCACGTGGGCGGCAATCTCGTCGCTGGCGCTTCCGGCCGGGCCGCTGCTGGGTGGGATCCTGGTGGGCTGGCTCGGCTGGCGGCCGGTGTTCTGGATCAATGTGCCGCTGACCGCGCTGACCATCGCGGCCACGCTGTGGACGGTTCCGGCCCGGCCCGGGAACCGGAGCGGGCGGCTGGACGTGCGCGGGCTGGCCGGGTTCGTCATCGGCCTGGGCGGGCTGGTGTTCACCATCATCTCGATCGGACACCATGCCGCGCCCGTGTTGATCGCCGCGTCGGCGGTGGCGACGGTGGCGGCGCTGGCCACCGCGCTGACCTCGGCCGCACGCAGCACCCATCCGGTGCTGCCGCTGGATCTGTTGCGCCGCAAGGAATTCCTGAGCCCCAACGTGGTCGCGCTGACCATGAATCTGATCTTCAACGGCCTGCTGTTCGTCACCACGCTGTATCTGCAGGACGTACTGGGCTATTCGCCGCTCGCCTCCGGACTGTCCGTGCTGCCCTTGGCGGTTCCGCTGGTGGTGCTCGCGCCCGTCGCGGGCCGGGTCACGGCGGCACGCGGGCCTCGCACCTCGGTCACTCTCGGCTGTGCGATCGCCATCGTGGGATCGCTGACGCTGACCCAACTGCACGGCGCGGGCGGAATCGGCTGGCTCCTCGTCGGATTCGGCTTGCTCGGCTGCGGATCCGGATTGATCACGGCGTCGGTGGTGGCCGCCGTCGTGCGGGCGACGCCCGCCGACCGCACCGGGCTGGCGACGGGCACCTCCAACACGGCCCGCCAGATCGGAACCGCCAGCGGCGTCGCGATATTCGGCGCCGTCGCGGGCTCCCCCTCCGGCACGCATTTCGTCAGCTCCCTGCACTGGCTCGCCCTGGGGACCGCTGTCGCTTGGGCGGGCGCGCTGGTCATAACACGCTACGGCGTCGCCGGACGTCCCGTCGCCGAGTAGAGGTCCCGGCCCACGCGAGTTCACTCCCTAGCGGCGGCCCGGGAATCGGCATGGCGGGAACTCCCCGCGGCCCCGGATCGGCGTAGCGGGAAGCTCGACAGCGGGCCGGCCCCGTCCCGGCTCGCTGTCAGCGCCAACTGATGGAACCCACGGTGGCACAACGCCACCGAGCGTGGCACGCTCGACCCGACACAGCTCTCGCCTACCGCCCACACGCCGCCCGCCGGGATACCCTATTCGAACGAACGGGCGAAAGCGGGCGAGACTGGTGACGACAGACGAGATCACGGACGGGCGCACCGCCCTGCCCGACGACCTCGAGGACACGGTCACCGTCGATCTCGAGCACTCCGACGAGACGCTCGCCGCGATGGTCGCCGAGCAGGCGCAGGAGCGGCCGCGCGACGGCGAGCTGATGACCCTGCGCCTGGGCCTGGACGGCGAACGACCGGAGACGCTGACCCTGCTCGGGGCCCGCTACGAGCTCTCCCGGGATCGTGTGCGACAGGTCTACACCCGGGCCGCCGGGCAGCTGGTGCGGCGTGTGCAGGCCACCGGACATCCCAGCACCGAGGTCTTCGCCGCCCGCTACCCGGTCGGCTGGGGCGACCAGCGGCTGATCAGAACGCTGCTGGCCGAGATCTACGCCACCGACGCCGATATCGCCGCGCAGGATCTGGCGTATCTGCGGCTGCGGCTGGCGGGGCACGCCCTGCTCGATGCCAAGCGCTTGGCGGGCTTCGTCTTCCAGCGGATCGCGGGCTGGCAGCAGCGCGGCCGCTGGCATCCGGGCACTCCGCGCGCCGCGGAATCGGTGACCGGGCAGCTGAATCCGCTGTTGCGGCGCGTCGAATGGGCCACCGGCAGCCCGGCCCCGCTGCCGGAGCTGCCGCTCACCACGATCGACTCCGCCGACGATGCCCGCGGTTCGATCTTCTCCGACACCCTGGGCCGGGAAACCAGTTTCGATACCGCGCTGGAGGCGCGCCTGCTGCGCATGCTGGACGAGAGCGATCAGGTCGCCGCGTACACCGAACGGCCCGCGGCCGCGGAGTACCGCCTGGACGGCGTGGAGCGCGTGCACTGCCCCACGGTCGCGGCCCGGCTCACCGACGGGCGCGCGGTGCTGATCGATGCGGTTCCGCTGGCGCGGATCGCGGTGCACGGCAACCGAATCAAACTCGCCGCGACGCGTGCCACCGCCCACGAGCACGGCTGGGGCCACCTGGTGTTCACCGGCAGCCGGATCGGCGAACCCGATCTACGCGCCCACACCGTGCCCGCCCAGCACGAGAACATCCTGCGCAACCGGCTCGCCCACGGACCGCTCGCATGGGACGAATTCCAAGGCTACGCACAGGAATTCGGCGTCGGCATTACCGATCTGGCCGCCATGGTGCTACGTCACGACTGGCGCTGGGAGCGCGGGCCGTTCCGGCTGAGCGTACCCGCCCCGTCGGCCCCGTAAGCTCCACCGCACACCGCCCGGTGCTCCCCCGTCGACTCCGAAAGCTCCATCGCGGGGCCATCCGGCGGCGCGAGCGCCTGCTCAGTGCAGGATCACCGCGGACCCGATGAAGGCCACGATGATCAGCATGGCGAAGCAGGTGATCAGCTGCCAATGCGTCAGCGCCGCGCGCTGACGGGCGAGGGTGAGCCGATAGGTCGCATCGATGCGGTTGTGATCGGAGATCTTGCGACGCGCCGCGTCGAGCTCGTCGGCGATCTGCTCGGACCGTTCGAGCCGATGCATCAGCTTGTGCACCTGTTTGGCCTTCTCCCGGGTCGCCTTGCGGGCCAGCGCCAGCGCCGTGCGCTGATTCATCAGTTCCTGGCGCTGCTGCGCGATCCTCGCCGCCTGCGCCCGGGTGTGCTGCTCCCACGTGCTCACCGCCGCCCAACCTCCCGTGATCTCGTCGCGCCAGCCGAAGGCCAGCGCACCGGCAACCCATTCCCGCATGACATCCCGCACCGGCCGGGGCTCCTCGCACGGCGCCGCGGTCCCGGTCGGCCCGACCCCGAGCAGCCCCGAGACGACCTGGTACTCGCAACCCGCGGCCGCGAAATCGTCGATGGCCACGGCGGGCAGGTGCCCCACCCAGAATCCGGGCGGGCACATCCACAGCACCTCGTCCACGCCCACCGCCCGCAGCCGCGCGGTCCGCTCCGCGGCGTGCCCGATATCGACCGGAGCGCTGTGCACCTCGACAGCGAACAGGCGAGATCCGTTGCGCCACACCAGACCCGGCGTCTGTGCGCCGAGCGGCCGATCCACCTCGACGTCGTCGGCGCCATCGGCCAGCAGCCGGCCGCGTAACCAGTATTTGAACCGCTGCACATCCCAGTGGCAGTTCCCACAGCCGGGCTCCCGGCACCGCTCACCCGGCTGATGCCCGCGCGGATTCGGTTCCACTACAGGAAGATTCACCGAGTCCGGCGGATCGAGCACCGTCGCATGCCCCTGCTTCAGGTCGACCTGCTTACTCACGCGACTCACCACCCAAACACCGTGCACCGCGGACCATGCGGCCCGTCCCCCTCCAGGGTGCCCCAAATGCCGGGTGCCTTCATGCCAATGTGCCTACTTTTGTTACGCAACCGGGAGCCGCGCGTGATCATCGCCCCTACCGGAACGCCGAGCGGTCTCGGCGCGGCGACCGGAATGGACAGCGGCGCAATGGAGACGCTCGGCTCTCCCCTATCGGATCGATGGCCCTGCCGCTACGCTTCGCAGATGGTTCCCATCGGATACACTCCTGTATCGACCTCGCTCCGCGCGGCGCGCGTGGCGAATTCGGTCGCCTTCGGGCTGCAGGGATTCTTCCTGTCGGTGGTGCTCACCGAGCTGCCGCAGATACAGACCCGGTATCGCCTCGGCGACACCCTGATCCTGGTCGCCGTCGTGGGAATCACGCTGCTCGCCGCGGTGGGCAGCCTCATCGCCGAACAGCTGGCCGTGCGCTGGTCGAGCCGGGTGTCGCTGCGGATCGGGCTCGGGCTGATCGCGATTGCGGGCACGGTCACGGCGCTGGCACCCACTGCGGCGGTGCTGTTTCCCGCGCTCGCCATCTATGGCATCGCGGTCGGCATCGTCGATGCGAGCACCAATATGCAGGCGGTGTTCATTCAACACGGGTACGGGCGCTTCGTGCTGTCCTCGTTCTATGCGGCCTGGAGTGCGGGCTCGATCCTGGGCGCGCTGCTCGTTTCGGCCTGCGAGGCAACACATGTCACGCTCGCCGAGGCCGTGTTCGCCGCGGCGATGGTGGTGCTGGCCGGTGGGCTGGCCCTGGGCCCGCGACTGCTGGGCACCCGGCAGGCCGAGGCCGAACCCGCCGAGGTGCAGGCCGCGGCGGGCGAGTCGGCGGAGTCGGTGCACATCGTTCCGCTGAAGATGTACCTGGCCTTCGGCATCGCGATGGCACTGATGTTCGCGATCGACCAGGCGAACAACAACTGGTCGACGTTGTACATGAAGAACTCGCTGCTGGCCTCCTCGGCGACCGCCGCGCTGTCGCTGGCCACCTATCAGGGCGCCGCGCTGCTCACCCGACTGACGGGCGACTGGTGGGTGCGACGATTCGGACCGCGCGCGGTGGTGCGCACCGCGGCGCTGATCGGCGTGATCGGCCTGGTGATCGTGGTGAGCGCGCCCGGCCCGATCCCGGCGCTGGCCGGATTCCTCATCATCGGTCTGGGAGTGCCGGTGGTGGCGCCGCTGTGCTTCAGCGAGGTGGGCCGACTCACCGGCGGGCGCGGCCTTGATGCAGTCATCGCGCGGCTCAACCTGTTCAACTACGCCGGGGCGCTCGTCGGCGGCGCGGTGGTGGGCGCGGTGTCGGACGCCTCGACCATGCGGATCGGATTCGTGCTGCCGCTGATATTCGCGGCGTCGCTGATCCTGCTGGCACGGTATTTTCACGCGGGAATCCGTGATTGACTTCATTTCATGACCGAAACCCCAGTCATCACCGTCGACCGGGCCGGACTATGGGACGCGGAAGCCCTCAGTGATGTGGCGGCCGCGACCTTTCCGCTGGCCTGCCCGCCTGATCTCGCCGCCCGGGATGTCGAGATGTTCATCGACGAGGTGCTCTCGGACGAGCGGTTCGGCGAGTACCTCAGCGATCCGGACCGCACGGTGCTCAAGGCCGTCGCCGACGGCCAGATCGTCGGATACGCCATGCTGGTGGCGGGCGATCCCGGCGATCCGGTCGTCGCGGAGGCAGTGGATCTGCGGCCGGTGCTGGAGATCAGCAAGATGTATGTGCTGTCCGGCCATCACGGCGCCGGCGTGTCGACCGCGCTGATGCTCGCCGCGCTGGACCACGCGCGCATCGGCGGGTATGCCGGAGCCTGGCTGGCGGTGAATCAGGACAACGTGCGCGCCCAGCGGTTCTACGCCAAGCGCGGGTTCCGCACCGTCGGCACCCGCACCTTCATGGTGGGCACGACGCTGTGCCACGACTACCTCATGCAGCACGCGCTCGAACCGGACGAGGCACCCTGAAACACGTTGCCGGACCGACGATGTCCGCGCCGAACAGCGATGGGTACAGCGATCCAGCCCTGGTCGTCGCACTCCAGCTCGATGAACACGGTGTCGACGCAGGTCGAGCCCGGGCCGTCGCGAGCCGGGCTCGACGAAGAACGTTGCCGTCCAGCGGCATTCGTCAGGACAGCATCTTGGCCTGCAGCGCCGCGACGTCGCTGTTGCTCAGCCCCAGACCTTTGTGCACGTAGTTGTCGAAGCTCCCGTACGACCTGTTGACCTGGTCGAACGCGGCGTCCAGATCGGCCTGGGCGACGCCGTTGGCCATATCGCCGCTCTGGGCGTTGCGATAGTAGTTGGACAGCAGGTAGTCGTAGTTCACCGTGTTGCGGTCCACGCCCAGGATGGTCAGCAGCACCGCGGACGTCCAGCCGGTGCGGTCCTTTCCGGCCGTGCAGTGGTACAGCACCGCACCGTCTTCGGTGTCGATGATGTCGCGCAGCACGCCCGCGAATGCCTGGTTCGCGCCGGGGGTGGTGATCATCCCGCGGTACATCGCGGTCATGTCACCGCCGCCGAGCGCGCTGGACAGCATCACCTGTGGCGACGCCTGGGCCATGACATCGTCGACGTGTGCGGTCGCACCGGCGGGCACCCGGTCCGGGGACAGCGCCCGCTCGTACACGGTCCGCAGGTCGTCGACGTACTTCACAGTGTGCTGAGTGAGTGCGGCCAGGTCGGCGTCGGCGGCCTTGTTCAGCCCACCGGTGCGGTACACCAGGCCCATGTGCACCATGCGGCCGTCGGTGGTGCGGTACCCGCCGATGTCGCGGGCGTTCAGCACGCCCTGCAGCGGAATCGCGCGCTGGTGCACGTTGTCGACGACCGCGCTGGTCGCCGCGGTCGGATCGGCGGCCAGCGCGGTGCCCACGGCGGGGCCGAGCGCGAGGGCGGCGGTGGCGGCGACCGCCGCGATGACACGAATCGAGCGATGGACCATTTCCAGCTCCGATCTCCGGGTCGATGACCCACACGACTAGCGGCCGTCCACAACCGGAACAGCCGTTCCCATTTCGGTATCGGCAGTCACGGTACACCGAGTGGTCACTCGGTTAGTCGAATGGTGTCTCGCCCCACACGGAATCAGGCCGCGGGCACCTCGTACCGCGACAGGGCCAGCAGCCGGGAGATCGCACGCAGGTACTTCTTGCGGTAGCCGCCGTCGAGCATCTCCTGGGAGAAGATCGCGTCCAGCTTCGCACCGGACACCGTCACCGGAATGCCCGCGTCGTACAGCCGGTCGGCCAGCACCACCACGCGCAGCGCGACGGCCTGATCGGTGACCTCGTGCACGCCGGAGATGAACACCGCGCTCACCCCGGCGATCAGCGCGCCGAACCGCGAGGGATGCAGGGTGCTCAGATGCTGCAACAGCGCGTCGAAATCATCGAGGGTGGAATTCGGGGTGGCCGCGGCCTTCTCGGCCAGCAGCTCGGGTGCGGTCGGCTCCGGGGCGGGCGGCAGATCGCGGTGGCGGTAGTCCGGGCCGTCGACGCGCACGGTCTCGAACAGCGAGCCCAGCTTCTTGATCTCGCGCAGGAAGTCCTGCGCGGCGAAGCGTCCCTCACCCAGCTGGCTGGGCAGCGTGTTGGAGGTCGCCGCGACCGACACCCCGCGCGCGGTCAGCTCGGTCAGCAGCCGCGACACCAGCGTCGTATCGCCCGGATCGTCCAGCTCGAATTCGTCGATGCACAGCACGCTGTTGCCCGCCAGCCGCTCCACCGCATTGGTGAAGCCCAGCGCGCCCACCAGATTGGTCAGCTCGCCGAACGTGCCGAACGATTCGGGTCCCGGGGATGCGTGATAGATCGAGGCCAGCAGGTGGGTCTTGCCGACGCCGAAGCCGCCGTCCAGATACAGACCCGCGCCCTGCACGGGCTTCTTCTTGCCGAACAGGCTCTTCTTGCCGGCCGCGGCATGGATCTTGACGACCTGCGCGGCGAAATCCTCCGCCTTGCGCACGGCCGCGGCCTGGGACGGCTCGTTCGGGTCCGGAATGTACGAGCCGAAGCTCACCTCGTCGAACGTGGGCGGGGGCACCATCTGGGCGATGAGTTGATCGGCCGGAACTTCCGGATGACGATCGACGAGGCGTTGTTGCACGCACGTAGCGTACTGACGTGGTGTGATCGGTACTTATGCAGCGTGTGCCCAATGCGATCCAATTCACAACTCTGGATCCGGACGAGCTGGTGCGGCTCTACACCTACCCGGCCGCACTCGAATCGCCCTGGTTCCGAGTCAACTTCGTCACCAGTATCGATGGCGCCGCGACCGTGGACGGACGGTCCGGCGCCCTCGGCAGTCCGGCGGACCACAGGGTCTTTCCGCTGCTGCGCGATCTGGCCGATGTGATCCTGGTCGGCGCGGGGACCGCGCGGGCCGAGAACTACGGCGGCGCCCGCACCGACGCGCATCGCCGGTTGCGGCTGCATCATCACGGCCTGGGCGGCAGCCCGGACGGCACGCCGCCGCCGATCGCCGTCGTCACCGCGAGCGCGGCGCTGGACCCGGCGAGCCGGCTGTTCACTGACACCACCCGCCCGCCGCTGATCCTGACCACCGCCGCCGCACCCGCGGACCGCAAGCGCGCTCTCACCGACGCCGGGGCGGAGGTACTCGAGATCGGGGACGACACCGTGACCGCGGCGCAGATCCGGACCGCGCTCGCCGCGCGCGGGCTGCTGCGGGTGCTGTGCGAGGGCGGGCCCTCGCTACTGGGCAGCCTCATCGCTGCCGAGACCGTGGACGAGTTGTGCCTGACGGTGTCGCCGCTGCTCATCGGCGGTACCGCGGGCCGAATCGCGGTGTCGCCCAACGCATTGCCGACCCCGATGACGCTGCGCCACGCGCTGCTCGACGACGACGGGACGATCTTGACCCGCTGGGAGCGCAGCCACACAGCCTGCTGACCCGCCCGTCCGGCTCACCGTCCCGCTGCGACGTATCGCCTCGGCCGACCTACCGTCCCGATGCGTCACGCCGACCTCGCCGACTCTGTTGGCGTACGCTCCGGCTGCGTCCGATCCACCCCGCCGGCTCCGTCGGCCTACGGTCCCGATGCGCCATACCCAGCCCCGCCGGCTCCGTCGGCCTACCGTCCCCCGAGGCTGAAACGGCCCGCCGAACCTGGCAGGCTGTATCGCATGCGCTGGACACGACGGCGGTGCCGCCCAACGACTCCGGGGCTGCGCGGCCCATCGACACGGGGGCTGTGCGGCCCATCGATACCACGGGGCCCGCGCCCGACGACGCTGGCCGTCGTCGCGTCGTCCTCGGTGATCGTGCTGCTCGCGGCCGCCTGTGGTGCGGGTCCGTCGGATCGTCCGGGCATCGCCGAGGCCCGACCGCACGCCGGCGGCGCGGCGCCCACCTCCGCGACCGGACAGGCCGCCCCGCCCGCCGCCGAGATGCCCAAGGCGGACCTGGGCTGGCACGACTGCGCGGGCGCCACCTTCGGCCAGCTCGGCCTGGGCACTCCGCCCGCCGGCCTGATCTTCGAATGCGCCACCTATTCGACGCCGATCGACGTCGGCGGCACGGTGCTGGGTACCTTCCAGAACTCCGCGGTGCGCGCGCGGCTGCCACAGACCCCCGCCAACGCCGCGCCCGTGGTGCTCACCTCCGGCGACGACCGCTCCTCGACCTCCGCACTCGCGGGCCTGGCCGCCGGACCGGCCGCGGCCGTGCTGGCCGCACATCCGATCGTGGCGGTCGACCGCCGCGGCCTCGGCAGCTCGCAGCCGATCAACTGCATGCCCGTAGACACCCGGCGCGGCCTGGCCGATGGCGGGCAGAATACCGGCGGCAACCCCGTCGACGTGATGGCCAAGCTGAGCCAGGACGCCACCATCGCCTGCTCGGATTTTCTGCAGCCCTACCAGAACACGTTCGACGCCGGGCACGCCGCCGACGACATCGACCAGCTGCGCAAGCAGTGGCAGGTCGACCACATCGCGATAATCGGCACCGGCGACGGCACCCGCGTGGCACTCGCCTACGCCGCCCGGTACGGCGAGCATCTGGCCCGGCTGGTCCTGGACTCGCCGATCGCGGCCAAGGCCGATTCGCTGACCCGCACCGAACAGCGCGTCAAGGGCTCCGAGGCCGCGCTCACCGCCTTCGCGCAGCAGTGCGCCGCGGCCGGATGCTCGCTGGGCGCCGATCCCCGCGGTGCGATCGTCGCGCTGGTCAACCGGGCGGCGTCCGGCCAGCTCGGCGACGTCAGCACGGGCGGGCTGCTCACCGCCGTCGCCGGATTCCTCGGCGAGCCGCGCGCCGACCAGTCCTCCCACATCACCGAGCTCGCCGACGCGCTCTCGGCCGCCGGGCGCGGCGACAACGGCGCCCTGGACCAACTGGTGCTTCGCGAACAGACCGCCCTCGGCTCCGACGGGCAGTTCGTCTCCAGCTGCAGCGACAACCAGCAGCCGGCTACACCCGATCGGGCCAAACAGCTCGAGTCCACCTGGGGCAACCAGTATCCGGTCTTCGGCAAGGTCGCGGCCGCGGAACTCATGGCCTGCACCGCCTGGCCGGCGCCCGATCCACAGCAGTTGCCCACCACCCTGCCGCTGCGCGTGCTGGTGCTGGGAAACGACGCCAACCCGATCGTCGGCGCCGACGCCCGCCCCTCGGTCACCGGTGCGCTCGGCACCGCCGGCGCCAACACCTCGACGGTGACCTGGCAAGGCTGGGGCTATCCGGTCTTCACGCACTCCAGCTGCATCCAGCAGAACCTGGTCACGTACCTGAAGGACGCCACCCTTCCCGCCGACGCGACCGTCTGCCCGGCCTGACTGACGGGCCGTCCAGCAATCGCAGGTCATTTCGGCGGGTCCGGGCAACAGCCGGAGCGGTTTCCGGTGTACCGTGCCCCAGTGTTCCTTCGTCACCTCGAGCCTCGCACCGCTCGCACGACCTCCGAGGTCCTGAACTTCGCGCTGTGGCCTTTCGCGGTCATGACCGTGATCCATCAGGCCTTCGTCATGGGGACGAATTTCAACGTCACCGACGACTTCGCACCCGTTTACAAGGCGTCGCTGGCGTTCCTGCACGGGCGGTCGATCTACAACGACAACTTCGATCTGGTCGATCCGCACTACCTGTATCCACCGGGCGGCACGCTGCTGGTAGCGCCGCTGGCGTGGATCGATCCCATGCACTCGAAGTGGTGCTTCGTCGCGCTCAACGTCGTGGCGCTGCTGCTCGCCTGGTATCTGCTGCTGAGGCTGTTCGGGTTCAGCATCAAGTCCTATGCCGCGCCGCTGACGCTGCTGCTGATGTTCGCCTCCGAGACGGTCATCAACACACTGGCTTTCGGCAACGTGAACGGGTGCGTGCTGCTGGCGGAGGTGGCGTTCATCATGCTGCTGCTCAGGCGGCGTGATCTGTGGGCCGGGCTGATCATGGGCCTGACGATCACGGTGAAGCCGACCCTGGCGCCGATGCTGCTGATCCCGCTGGTGCGGCGGCAGTGGAAGGTGTTCATCACCGCGCTGGGCGTGCCGATCGCGCTGAATGCCATTGCGGTGGCGGTCATCAAGGATCCGATGGATTACCTCCGCAAGACATTCCCGTACTCGATCCAGGCGCGCGACTACTTCAACAGCTCGATCCCGGGATCGGCGGCCTACTGGGGGCTGCCCTCGCCGCTGGTGTGGTCCATGCGGATCGGCATGGGTGTACTGGTGCTGATCTCGCTGTGGCTGCTGTACCGCTACTGCCGCAACAACGAACTGTTCTTCATCTGCACCAGCGCGGGCATCCTGCTCACCGCCGAATTCCTCATCAGCGGCCTGGGGCAGATGTACTACTCGATGATGCTGTTCCCGTTCCTGATGACGGTGGTGCTGCCCAATTCGGTGCTGCGCAACTGGCCCGCGTGGCTGGCGATCTTCGGGTTCACCACGTACGACAAGTGGCTGCTCGATCACTGGCAGAGCCTGGGCCGGGATCTCGAATACCTGCGGGTCACCTTCGGCTGGGGGCTGCTGCTCGTAGTGACGTTCTGCGTGCTCGTCGATCGGTATCTGGCGGCGCGGCGCGAGGGGCGCCTGGACTCCGGGATCGATCCGGCCTATCTGCTGCCCGAACGCGAGACGGCGACGCCGGAGGACACGGCTGCCGGGGCTGCGGTCCTCGCCGACGAACCGGACATCGCAGCCCCGGAAGCCAGCGCATCGGAGGCCACCGCGCTGCGGTAGCCGCGAATAACCTTCATTACAACCCGCGGCCCCGGGTTGTCCGATTCGCACTATGGTGACCCGGACATTCACACCGGATCAGCATGGGAGCGGGCAGTGTTTTCGAAAATCGTTGCGGTGGGCGCAATCTCCGTGGGCTTGACGATCGGCCTCGGCGGCATCGCGGCGGCCGATGGGCCCGTCCCCGGGCCCAACTCGGTCGGCCCGTTCACCCAGGGGTCGAACGAGCCGACAGGCAAGGCCGCCTGCATGGCAGCGTCGACCAAGACCGGCAGCTACCAGCAGTGCTACGAGTACCCGAGCGGCAGCCTGAAGTACTACTACGACAAGCCCGCCGGCTGAGCCGAACCGGCGGCGCCGTCAGACTTCCGTCATACCTGCGGGGCGGCGCCACCGGGGCACGCAAAACTACACTCGGAGCCATGAGTTCCGAGACCTCGCTTCCCGCGCCCAAGATCGTGCTGACGCCGCAGCAGTGGCGGGCCAAGCTCAACCCGCAGGAGTATGCGGTGCTGCGCGAGGCGGGCACCGAGCGCGCCTTCACGGGTGAGTACACCGATACCGAGACCGCCGGCGTCTACGAATGCCGCGCGTGTGGTGCCGAGCTGTTCCGGAGCACCGAGAAATTCCATTCGCACTGCGGCTGGCCGTCGTTCTTCGATCCGGCCGACTCCGACGCGGTGGTACTGCGCTCCGATGTTTCGCTGGGCATGCGCCGTGTCGAGGTGCTGTGTGCGAACTGCCACAGCCACCTCGGCCACGTCTTCGAGGGTGAGGGTTATCAGACCCCGACCGACAAGCGGTACTGCATCAACTCGATCTCGCTGCGCCTGCACCCCTCGGACGACGCAACACACTGAAGCGACCGGGGAGAACCCTACGGGCGCGGGGTTGCTGAGCGCATGCCCCGAGTTTTCGGGGCAGCTGCCGAAGCCCCCGCGCCCAGCGGGTTCGCTCAGGGCAGGGCGGCGACCAGCTGCTCGACCTCGACACGCGGGCCCGTGAAGAACGGCACCTCCTCGCGCACGTGCCTGCGGGCCTCGGTGGCCCGCAGATCGCGCATCAGGTCGACGATGCGGTGCAGCTCGGGGGCCTCGAAAGCCAAGATCCACTCGTAGTCGCCCAGGGCGAACGACGCGACGGTATTGGCGCGCACGTCCGGATAGCCGCGCGCCTCCTTGCCGTGGTCGGCGAGCATCTTGCGACGCTCCTCGTCGGGCAGCAGGTACCAATCGTAGGAGCGCACGAACGGGTACACGCAGATGTAGTTGCCCGGCTCCTCGCCGGCCAGGAACGCCGGAATGTGGCTCTTGTTGAATTCGGCGGGCCGGTGGATCGCGGCGTTGCTCCACACCGGCGCGATGGCCCGGCCCAGCTCGGTGGTGCGGCGCAGATCGGCGTAGGCAGCCTGCAGCTCCTCGATCCGCTCGGCGTGCCACCAGATCATGAATTCGGCGTCGGCGCGCATCCCCGAGACGTCGTACAGCCCGCGCACGACCACACCCTTGTCCGCGAGGCCGTCGAAGAAGCCACGCGCCTCCTTGATCGCCGCCTCACGATCGTCCCCCAATACCCCCGGTTGCACCTGGAACACCGAGAACATCAGATACCGGATGGTCGAGTTGAGGGCCTGATAATCGAGTCGCGCCATACCCCCATCGTGCCACCGCCCGCCCACGCCCCGCACAACCGCACCCTCTCCGCGCATCCGCACCCGAGACACACCGCCGAAACGCCGCGAAAATGTTTGTCTCGCAAGATAATTGATGCATCTGCTAGCGCCTTGTGACAGTCTCCATGGCGTGCCGTCCATACCCCACGAGGCGCCCCTCGAACTTTTGCGCCACAACCCTTATCTCGCAGCGGTGCTACTAGCGGGCACCGGCGTCGACATCCCCGCCGACGCTGTCGCGACCCCCGCCGACGGCGACCTCACCGCCTGCGAACCCACCGAGCTCCGTGCCGACGCGATGGTCATCCTCCACAACGAACACCGCAAGCTGGCCGTGATCGTCGAATCGCAAACGGCCCCACCCAACCGCAAGAAGCGCCGAGCCATGGCAGCCTACGTCGCGCTCGCCCAGTCTGAACACGATTGCGACGCTGTACTGATAGTGATCACCCGCAATCGTGAGACGGCCCGCGCCTGCAGCAAGACCATCCACACCGGACATCCCGGATACGACCTGAAACCGTTCGTCATCGGTCCCGACACCACCCCAGATCCCACCGACCCGGCCAATGCGCGAGCCACCGCGGAACTCACGGTGCTTGCCGCCCTCACCCACGCACTCGACCTGGATAGCGAGACAACGATCCACACGGTATGGCGAACCCTCGTCGACCTCGATCAGGACCAACGCGAGACCTACACTCGACTTATCAACCTCGCCGCCTCGCCCGAGGCTCGAGCCGCCCTGGAGGACCTCATGACGATCAGCTGGCCCCGTGACCCCTTCCTCGACGGCATCAAAGACGAAGGCCGCGCCGAAGGCCGTGTTGAAGGCCGTGTTGAAGGCCGTGTTGAAGGTGAGGCACGGGCCCTGCTCCGAATGCTGACCAATCGCGGCTTGGCGATCCCGGCGGCGATTCGGGAGCGGATCATGTCCACCACCGACATCGGTCAACTCGATACTTGGTTCGATCGGGCGTGCACCACAACCAACTTGGACGAGGTCTTTGCCGACTGACGGTTCCGCGGACGCCGGTCCGTTGGACAATTGCGGCAGCCGAGGATCAGTTGCCGCCCCGAGGGAGGTCCGCTCTCGGGCCTTGGACCGCAGGCCGCCTGGGAACACCGCAGGCCGCCTGCGAACACTGCGCAGCGCCCAGCGTCTCGGTAGGCCCTTTTCGACGGATCAGCCGAGGTGCGCGAGGATTCGGGTAGCCGCGGCGGTGCCGGAGGCGGTGCACGCGGGGACGCCGACTCCGTTGAGGTAAGCGCCTGCCACGGCGAGCCCGGGAACGTCTGCGACGGCGGATTCGATTTCTGCAACGCGGCCGTCGTGGCCGGGGGCGTATTGCGGTAGACCGCCGGGCCAGCGCTGGACCAGGGCGGACAGCGGGCGGATTTCCAGGCCGGTCACGGTGGCCAGGTCAGCGGAGGCGGCCGCGATCAAATCGGTGTCGGGCCAGGACAGGAGGGTGTCGTCGCCGAAGCGGCCGAAGGAGACGCGGACGAGCGCGACGTTGCGGGTGGCGAGGTGCGGCCATTTGCGGCTGGACAGGGTGAAGGCCTTGGCGCGCAACGGTTCTCCGGTGGCGACCAGGATGCCGGAGTTGTCGGGCAGAGGAGTGTCCGCGGGCAGTGCCAGCGCAACGAGTGCGGAGGAGGACAGTTCGATCGTGGCCGCCGCGCGGGCCGCCTCCGGCGACGCGGAACGAAGCAGCGCGGCGGTGACGGGTGCGGGCGTGGCGAGGACCACCGCGTCGACAGCGCCGATCGGATCCACGCGCCAGCCCTCGGGCGTGCGAATCAGATCCGTTACCGCGGTGCCGGTTTCGACCTTCGGCGTGGCGGCAGCCAGCAGGGCGTCCAGCAGCACCCGGTAGCCGTCGCGGATGCCGCCGAATACCGGCGCGGTGGAGGAGGACGGCGGCAGCGCGCGGGCCACCGCCTGCGTGAGGCTCGGCGCACCGGCGTCGAGGGCGGCGGCCAGCGTCGGCAGCGCCGAGCGCACGCCGATCGAGTTGGCCAGTCCCGCGTACACCCCGCCCAGCAGCGGATCGACGCTCCGGCGCACCACCTGTTCGCCGAACCGCTCCCCCACCAGTTCCGCGACAACGACGTCGCCGCCGGACGTCCACCGCAGCGGCCGGTTCGGCTCGTCCGCGATCCACGCCAGCGTCGCGTCGTCCACCAGCCCCGCGACCGAATCCGGCCCCGCGGGAATTCCCATGAGCGTGCCCTCGGGCAGCGGATGCGCCGTCCCGCCGGACCAGATCAGCGGGCGCCGGCCGGCCGGATACACCAGCTGGTCCTCGAGCCCCAATTCCCGCAGCAGCGCCGGGATTTCGGGACGCCGCGCGATGAAGGCCTCCGCCCCCAGATCCATCGGATCCCCCGCGAGCTCCGCCGTGTACAGCACGCCGCCGATCCGCTCGCGCTGCTCGACCAGCACCAGCTCGAGTTCGTCGCCGAGCGCAACCCGCAGCCGATAGGCCGCAACGAGGCCGCTGATCCCCCCACCGACGACCGCGACCCGCATACCCGCTCCGTTCCTGCTCCTGCCGCGCCGGGACCGCTACCCACATCCGCCACGGTTGGCGCGCCGCTCTGTTGGCAAGCTACTCGCACCCCGACGCAGCGAATGCGACGGATGCGCACCGCTCATCATTCCCCGCCGGTTGGATTGCCCGTCTCGCCGGTTCGATCTCGCTGTTCGAGGACACCGCGTGCCTTCGCCGGAGAGCCCGGCCGATCAGACCGCCGGCCGGCCCGCGTCGCGACGGCTGCGCAGTTCTGTTGGCCAGGACTCGTGCCGTCGCCGATTCCTACAGCGGCTGGGGCAGGCTGTGGATCAGCTCGACGGTGGCGGTGAGTGCGCCCGGGTCGGTGTCGGGCAGGACGCCGTGGCCGAGGTTGAAGATGTGACCCGCCGCGCCGAGGGCGATCGCCTCGTCGGCCTCGTGGGCGATGCGGCGCACCTCGCGCTCGATCGCCTGCGGTCCGGCGAAGAGCGTGGCCGGATCGAGGTTGCCCTGCAACGCCTTTCCTGGACCGACCCGCCGCACCGCCTCGGTCAACGGCACCCGCCAGTCCACGCCGACCACGTCGGCGCCGGCCTCCCCCATCACGCTCAGCAGCTCACCCGTGCCGACGCCGAAATGGATGCGTGGCACACCCGCATCGCCCACCTCGGCGAAAACCCGCTCCGAATGCGGCAGCACGAACTCCCGGTACTGCGCCAGCGACAGCGCACCCGCCCACGAGTCGAACAGCTGCACCGCGTCCACCCCGGCGGCCAGCTGGGCGCGTAGGAATTCGATGGTGATGTCTGTGAGCACGCCCAGCAGCGCATGCCAGGTCTCCGGATCGGCGAGCATCATCGCCTTGGTGCGTTCGTGGTTCTTGCTGGGTCCACCCTCGACCAGATACGAGGCGAGTGTGAAAGGCGCACCGGCGAATCCGATCAGCGGGGTGTCCCCCAGCTCGTCCACCAGCAGCCGCGCCCCCTCGCCGATGGCGCCGACCTCCTCGCGCCGCAGCCGGGGGAGCGCCCGCACATCGGCGACGGTGCGCACCGGATTCGCCACCACGGGCCCGACGCCCGGCACGATATCGAGATCGATCCCCGCCGCCTTGAGCGGAACAACGATGTCGGAGAACAGGATCGCCGCATCCACCCCGTGGCGGCGGACCGGCTGCATGGTGATCTCGCACACCAGCTCCGGATCGAAACAGGATGCGAGCATGCTGATCCTGGCGCGCACCTCCCGATACTCGGGCAGCGACCGCCCGGCCTGTCGCATGAACCAGACGGGGCGCCGACTCGGGCTCGCACCGGTGGCGGCGGCCAGGAACGGCGCATCGGACAACCGGCGGCGTGTTGGTGTGCTCATCACGGCCATCGTAGGCTGCGCCGCACGGCGCGCCTCCGGCCCCCTCGAGCCATTGAGGGCTAAGTTCACATACGTGACACCGCTCGACTTCCGCGACGGCGCCGCACCGACCCCGGAACCCGCCGGCGAACCGGCCCAGTTTCGCGCCGCGGTCGATGCGATGGGTACCGCATCCGTGCATCCCCGGATCGAGCTTGCACCGATCCGGCCGCCGCAACGGCTGGCGCCGTACTCCTACGCCATCGGCGCGGAGGTCAAGCACCCCGAGACCAATGTGATTCCGGTCGATTCGATCGACGACGCATTCGGACGACTGATCCTGCTGCACGATCCGAACGGCCAGGAGGCCTGGCACGGGGTCTTCCGGCTTGTGGCCTACATCCAGGCCGATATCGATGCCGCGCTCGCCGGGGACCCGCTGCTGCCGGAGGTGGCGTGGAGCTGGCTGGTCGACGCCCTGGAATCGCGGGGCGAAGCATTCACCGCGCTGGGCGGCACCGTCACGTCCACGAGCTCGGTCCGGTACGGCGACATTGCCGGACCGCCGCGCGCCCACCAGCTGGAGCTGCGTGCATCCTGGACCGTGGAGTCGACCGAACTCGGACCGCACGTCGAGGCCTTCTGCGAGGTACTGGCCTACGCGGCCGGTTTGCCCCCCGCCGGCATCACTCATTTGCAGCCACGTCCGCAGATTGCCGACGACCAGTTCTGACCGCAACGTAAAGTTCAGTCCTATGCCCGATGCCGACGAGTCCGCACAACCGCTGGGTGAAAGCGGGGATAATGCCGCCGTTCCCCTGCTCGAGCCCGCCGAGGGCGTGCCCCCGGTCTCGGACACCGCCTCGGCCGTCGCCGAGGCGGCCGCCCGCCTGGCCGCCGGAACCGGTCCACTGGCCGTCGATGCCGAACGAGCCTCGGGCTTCCGCTATTCCAATCGCGCCTATCTGATCCAGTTGCGCCGCAAGGGATCCGGAACCTTCCTCGTCGACCCCATCCCGGTCGCCGACGCCCTCGAGCCCCTCGCCGCGGCGATCAACGGGCTCGAGTGGGTGCTGCATTCGGCCGATCAGGATCTGCCGGGCCTGGCCGAGCTGGGTTTGACGCCCGCGCGCCTGTTCGACACCGAACTGGGTGGGCGGCTGGCTGGTTTCGAGCGGGTCGGCCTGGCCGCGATGGTGGAGAAGCTGCTCGGGCGCGAACTTCGCAAGGGCCACGGCGCGGCCGACTGGTCCACCCGCCCGCTGCCCGCCGAGTGGCTCAACTATGCCGCCCTGGATGTCGAGCTGTTGCTGGAGTTGCGCGAGGCGGTTGCGGCCGCGCTCGACGAACAGGGCAAGACCGAATGGACCACACAGGAATTCGAACACGTCCGCACCGCGGAGCCGTCCACGCCGAAGCCGGACCGGTGGCGGCGCACCTCGGGCATTCACACCCTGCGCCGCACCCGCCAGCTCGCGGTGGTGCGCGAGTTGTGGGCCACCCGCGACAATTTGGCCCGCACCCGGGATGTCGCCCCGGCGCGGATCCTGCCCGATTCGGCGATCGTGGCGGCCGCGACCGCGGACCCGAAATCCATCGCGGCGCTGCGGGCCCTGCCGGTCTTCGGCGGACCGCGCCAGCGCCGGTATTCGCGGGATTGGCTCGGTGCGGTGGAACGCGCACGCGCCCTTGCGGATTCGGACCTGCCCACGCTGACCGCGCCCTTCGACGGCCCGCCGCCCGTGAACCGCTGGGAGCGCCGCGACCCGGAGGCGTCGGCCCGGCTCAACGCCGCGCGCGCCGCGATGGGTGAGCTCGGCGCCCGCCACGCGATCCCCGTGGAGAACCTGCTGACCCCGGATCTGCTGCGCCGTTTATGTTGGGACGGCCTGCCCGAGTTCCGTTCCGGCGGGATGCCGGAGGATCCGGCGGGAGCCATCGACGCATTCCTGGCCGCTGGCGGCGCCCGCCCCTGGCAGCGCGAACTCGCCGTCGAGCAACTGGTAACGGCGCTGTTCGGCGGCCGATCCGACGGCGAGGCCAACCCGCCGCCCCGCGTCTCGGCTCACCAATAGGATCGGCTCGCTCGGCAGGACCGACCCGTTCGGCGGGATCGGCCCGTTCGGCGCCTGCCCTCGGATCCGTGCCTCCAGGCACCTCCGATCGGCCACCAGCAGGAGGCACGTCGAAGTTGCCGAGGCCCGAGCCTCAGGCGACGCACCCAAGTCGCTGGGCCCGCCCCTCAGACGGACACGCCCAAGTCGCCGGGCCGCCCCTCAGTCCTCGAACGCGGGGGCGCGGCGGTCCCGGCGGGCGCGGATCGCCTCGTCGAAGTTCTCCGTCGTGAGCCGCACGTAGAGCTGCGCGGTCCCCTCGTGCTGCATGTGCGACTCGAAGCTGCCCGCCTCCAGGCCGCTCCACAGCATGCGCTTGGTGAGTTCGGCGCCCACCCGGCTCCACCGGATGATCTGTTCGGCGGTGTCGTAGGCGGTCTCCAGCAGCTTGTCACCTGGCACGACGCGGGACACGATGCCGATGCGCTCGGCCTCGGCGGCATCGACGTCCCGGCCGGTCAGCATGATCTCGTAGGCCCGTGTGGTGCCGATGGCGCGCGGCAGCAGGTAGCTGATGCCGAGCTCGGCGGAGGTCAGGCCGTTGTTGATGCCCGCGGCCCGGAAGTAGGCGTCCTGCGAGGCGATGCGGATATCGGTGCCGATGGCCAGGCAGAATCCGCCGCCGATGGCCGCGCCGTTGATCGCGGAAATCACCGGCTGGTGCATGCGCCGGATCGTCAGCATCACGTTGTTGAGCAGTTCCATCGAACGCCGCGCGATGCTGGTCTTGGTCAGCCCCTCCACCCCGGGCACCTTCCCTGCGTGCTGCAGGTCCGCACCCGAGCAGAAGCCGTGCCCGGCGCCGGTCAGCACGACCACGCGCACCTCGTTGTCGGCGGACACGGCCTCGAGCGTCTCCCGCAGCGGAATCATCACGTCGAAGGCCATGGCGTTCATTCGTTCGGGCCGGTTCAGGGTGACCAGCGCGATCTGCGGACGCGGCTTCTCGACCAGAACAAACGACATGCGGGCTCCCTACCTGCTGCGGACTTCTAAAACTGTAACCAGTTCTAGAAGTTACGCGACAGCCCCCGGCATCCGACGATGATCCGCCGATTCCGGCCATCCCAGCCTGTCAGCCCCGCCCACTCGTCGGTCCGGCGTGCTTGCACGACGAATGGCGGGAGCCCGGGCAGGGCCGCCGGCTCAGATCCCGCCGAGCCAGCCGGTGATCCGCTGCGCGATGTCGGCGGCGGTCAGGCCCAGCGCCTCGTGGATCTGCGCGCGCGAGGCGTGATCCAGGAAGCTTTGCGGCACACCGATATCCCGCGTCGGCACATCCACACCGGCCGCGCGCAGCCGCGACGACACCGTAGAGCCGATCCCACCGTGCAGCCCGCCGTCCTCGAGGGTGACCACCAGCCGGTAGTTCTCGGCCAGCTTCACGACCGTGTCCGAAACGGGCAGCACCCAGCGCGGATCCACCACCGTCACCGAAATCCCCTCCGGCGCCAGCAGATCCGCCACCGCCACCGCGGCCTGCGCGAATGGGCCGACCGCGACCACCAGCACATCGCCGCGCACGGCGCGGGCCGAGGCGCCCTCGGGCATGCGCAGCACGTCCACGCCGTCGAGTCGCTCCACCGCCGCGATATCCTCCGCGACCGGGCCCTTCGGGAAGCGCAGGGCGGTCGGGCCGTCGGCCGTGGCCAGCGCCTCGGCCAGTTCCTCGCGCAGTGTCGCACCGTCGCGCGGCGCCGCGACGCGGATGCCCGGCACGATGCCCAACACCGACAGATCCCACATGCCGTTGTGGCTGGCGCCGTCCTCGCCGGTGATCCCGGCCCGGTCCAGCACCAGGGTCACCGGCAGCTTCAGCAGCGCCACGTCCATGACCAGCTGGTCGAACGCGCGGTTGAGGAAGGTCGAGTAGATCGCCACGACCGGATGCAGCCCGCCCAGGGCCAGGCCCGCGGCCGAGGTGACCGCGTGCTGCTCGGCGATGCCGACGTCGAACATGCGCTCGGGGAACCGCTCACCGAACGGGGTCAGCCCGGTCGGGCCCGGCATGGCCGCGGTGATGGCGACCACGTCGTCGCGCTGTTCGGCCTGGCGGATCAGCTCCTCGGAGAACACCGAGGTCCAGCCGACCGTCTTGCCGCCGGTCGGCTGCCCGGTCTCGGGATCGATGACGCCGATCGAATGCATCTGATCGGCCTCGTGGTCCTCGGCAGGCTGATAGCCGCGCCCCTTCTGCGTGACGACGTGCACGACGACGGCACCGCCGAAATCCTTGGCCCGGCGCAGCGCGGCCTCCAGCGCGACGGTGTCGTGGCCGTCCACCGGGCCCAGGTATTTCAGGCCCAGATCGCTGAACAGCTCCTGCGGTGCCACCGCGTCCTTGATCCCGGCCTTGAGCGCGTGCAGCATCGAGTACGCCGAGCCTCCCACGCGCGGAATCCCTTGTACAAAACGCCTTGTCGCATCGAGGGCCTGCTCGTAGGCGGGTTGCATGCGCAGCGCGCCGAGCCGGTCGGCCAGGCCGCCGATGGTGGGCGAATACGACCTGCCGTTGTCGTTGACGACGATGACCACCGAGCGGTCCGGCGCGGCGGCGATGTTGTTCAGCGCCTCCCAGCACATGCCGCCGGTGAGCGCGCCGTCACCGACCACCGCGACCACATGGCGGCGCTGCTTGGTCAGCGCGAACGCTTTGGCCAGGCCGTCGGCGTAGGAAAGCGCCGCCGAGGCGTGCGAGGACTCCACCCAGTCGTGGGCGCTCTCGGCGCGGCTCGGATAGCCCGACAGGCCACCCTCCTTGCGCAGCCGATCGAAGGAGTCCTTCCGGCCGGTGAGCATCTTGTGCACGTAGGCCTGGTGGCCCGTGTCGAAGATGATCGGATCGGCCGGGGAGTCGAAGATCCGGTGCAGCGCGATCGTCAATTCGACGACGCCCAGATTCGGCCCGAGATGTCCGCCGGTGACGGCCACCTTCCGCACCAGGAACTCGCGAATCTCCCCCGCCAGTTCGCTCAGCTCCGATACCGTCAGCCGACGCAGGTCCTCGGGCGTCTCGACCCGGGCAAGCACACTCACCGCTATCGCTCCCTACTCCGGTGGCTCGTCTGTTTCGGAACAGTCTACGGAGCATCGGCACCGAGCCACGCCGGGAACCGCGAGCCGCCCACGACACACCGAAATACTGTGAGCCGACACACACCCGAGAACACCGTGTCCCGCACACCATGGCTCGCATAACCGGGAGCGCGGCAGCCCGCACACCCGAGAACACCGCGGCCACACGACCGAGAACCCGACAGCCCACACCCGTGAACCACAGCCGCACACCCCAGAACACCGCAACCACACAAACCCGGTAGCTGCACAACCGCAACCGCGGCTGCCGCACAACCGGGAGCACGGCAGCCCACACCCGGAACACGTCGCCCGCGCACGCGGAACGACAGTGTGGTCCGCACGCTCGGAACATTGTGGCCCGCAGGCTCAGGAACGGACCGGTTCGAGGAGGGTCAGGCATTCGACATGGTGGGTGCCGGGGAAGGCGTCGAAGGCACGCAGGCGGGTCGGCGCGTAACCGGCGGCTCGGTAGAGGGAGATGTCGCGAGCGAATGCGGCCGGATCGCAGCCGATATGGACGATGCGCGCCGGGACGGCTGCGGTCAGCGCCGCGACGACGGCCTTACCGGCGCCGGCGCGCGGCGGGTCCAGGACCACGACATCCGGTGCGGCGCCGCCGGATTCACCGGCAATCCAGCGTTCGACGCGGTCCGCGCGCAAGCTCGCCCAGGGCAGGTCGCGCAGCGCCGCCACGCCGTCTGCCACCGCCGGCCGCGCCGATTCCACGCCGAGCACCGCACCCGCCGGACCGACCGCCTCGGCCAGCCGCGCGGCGAAAACGCCCGCACCGCAATACAGATCCCAGGCCCGGTCGCCCGGCGAAGGGTCGGCCCATTCGGCGACCACATCCGAATAGCACTGCGCCGCACCACGATGCGCCTGCCAGAAGCCGGTCGCGGACACCTCCCAGCGCCGCCCCGCGACGAATTGCACCGCGCGCCCGCTGCCCTCGATCACCCGCTCATCTCGGTCGGCGTGCGCGGCGGCCCGACGCGCGGCCGTACTCCCCCGATCACCGGCCCGGTCGGCCCCGGCCCGATGCAATGCTTCCCGCCGACCGGCACCGCTGTACCTCGCACCGCCACGCCCGTATTCGCCACCACGCCCGCGTTCGCCACCGCCGCCGTATTCACCACCGCGGCCATGTTCGCCGCTACGCCGCGCACGACGATCATTGCCGGCCCGCGAATTTCCTTGCCTACGTTCATGTTCCACAAGTGCAGGGGCCACCTCGACGACGTGCCGCATCCCGTCACCGTCCACCGCGACCACAAGATCCGCACCGGGAGTCCAGATCCGGTCGGCGATCCCCTCGAGTGCCCCCGAAACCGGTTGCGGGCAGCGCAGATCCGCGATGATATCGGTGCTCCGGAACCGGTGGACCCCCGCCCGCCCCCGCTCATCGACCACGAGCCGGATGCGAGTCCGCCACCCGACGTCCTGCTCTCCGCCCGGAATCGGCTCCACCACCACGTCGGTCTCCCACGCCGCCACCCGCCGCAGCTGCTCGCTCACCACGGTCGCCTTCAGCGCCCGCTGCGCCGCCGGAGTCGCGAACGAAAAATCACAACACCCCGCACCGCCGGGCCCGGACACCGGGCAGATCGCGGGCACCCGATCCGGCGACGCCTCCAGAATCTCCACCGCCTCCGCGCGGCAGAAGGACCCACCGCGGTCCTCGCTCACCCGCGCCCGCACCAACTCCCCGGGCAGCCCGTGCCGCACGAACAACACCCGCCCCTCGTGCCGCGCCACACAGAACCCCCCGTGCCCGGGTGACCCGAGCCGCACCTCGAAGACCGAACCCTCCCAGTTGGATTCGCCGTCACGACCGCTCACAACCACTCCTCATCACCGATGGTCCACACGATCGGACCCGTACACCGTGGCGCGAAGGATCCACCGCGATGCGCCCGGACGGCACAACATATCCCGGCCACCCCGCATCGCACTGCCCCACCGTCACGTGCCGGCTGTCCCGAGTCCCACACCGGCGCCGAGCTGGAATACGCCAAGCTTGTGTGCGACGCCCTGTGCTCGTCACCAGCGCGCGCCGGGTGTGCGACACCACTGCGCACAGCGGAATCACACCGCCGGCGCGCGGATCCATTTCCGGTCTGTCCCACCAATGCGCCGATCCACCGCCCGACCGCGCACGGCGGCGCCGCCGGTTCGCCCGAGAACCTGTGTCCGCGGATCCGGCGACCGCGCAGGCCGCCGGGCCCATCGCCGCCACCTCGTGCCGAGACGGAACATGATTCGGCCCCCCACGCGGGGAGAGCTCCGCTACGGCCCGGACTGCTCGAGCCGGACAGGGCGGATACCGCGGCGCGCGTCGACAACGGGAACACTCCGGTCAGCATAGAGCCGCGGGCGGCGGCGTCCGTGCGGTGTACCTGGTGTTTCGATCCCGCGGACGAAGAATACCGCTGCTGGGGCTCCGTAACGGGTACGGTTCCCTGCGGGTAGTGGAGCAGACCGCGCAGGCGGTTTCCAGAACGGGGTCGGCAGGTGTACGTAGTGATCATGGGGTGCGGCCGGGTCGGCTCCTCCCTGGCCCGCGCGCTGGTCCGGGTCGGACACGAGGTCGCCGTCATCGACCGCGATCCCAGCGCATTCCTCCGCCTGGGCCGGGACTTCACCGGTGAGCGGGTCATCGGCGTCGGCTTCGACCGGGACGTGCTGCGGCGGGCCGGAATCGAACGGGCCGGTGCGCTCGCGGCGGTGTCCTCGGGCGACAACTCGAACATCATCGCCGCGCGGGTGGCACGCGAGACGTTCGGGGTGAACCGTGTGGTGGCGCGCATCTACGACGCCAAACGCGCCGCGGTGTACGAACGCCTCGGCATTCCCACCATCGCGACCGTGCCGTGGACAACGGACCGCTTCCTGCGCACCCTCATCGGCGAGGACGACACCGCGCCGTGGCGCGATCCCAGCGGCAGCGTCGCGGTCACCGAGCTCAGGCTGCACGAGGCCTGGTTCGGCCATCCGGTGCGCGATCTGGAGAGCGCGACCGGCGCCCGGGTGGCCTTCATCATCCGATTCGGGCAGGGCCTGCTGCCCACCGAAAGGACGCTGCTGCAGGCCGAGGACACCGTCTACGTGGCCGCTACCGAGGGCCGGGTCGCCGAGGCCGTCGCCCTGGCGGCCGCCGCACCGTCGAGTGGGGAGCACTGGTGAAGGTCGCCATCGCGGGAGCCGGGGCCGTCGGCCGCTCCATCGCCCAGGAACTGCTGCGCGGCGGGCACGAGGTGATGCTGCTCGAACGCCGCATCGACCACATCGATCCCGGCGCCGCCCCCGCCGCGGCCTGGGTGCACGGCGACGCCTGCGAGCTGGAACTGCTCGAGGAGGCCGCGCTGCAGGAGTACGAGGTGGCCATCGCGGCCACCGGCGACGACAAGGCGAATGTGGTGTTCAGTCTGCTCGCCAAGACCGAATTCGGGGTGCGCCGGGTGGTCGCGCGGGTCAACGATCCCCGCAACGAATGGCTCTTCGACGCCTCCTGGGGCGTGGACGTCGCGGTATCGACGCCGCGGCTGCTGGCCTCGCTGGCGGAGGAGGCCGTGGCGGTGGGCGATATCGTGCGCCTGATGACGCTGCACCAGGGACAGGCCAACCTGGTCGAGATCACCCTGCCCGCGGACACCCCGCTGGCGGGCCGTGCGGTCCAGACGCTCGAGCTGCCCCGCGACGCCGCGCTGGTGACCATTCTGCGCGGCGGGCGGGTGATCGTCCCGCAGCCCGACGACCCGCTCGAGGGCGAGGACGAACTGCTGTTCGTGGCCTCGGTCGAGGCCGAGGACGAGCTGCGCCGGGTTATGGGAGAGGGCTAGGCGTACCTCCGCATTCGCTCCGGCCGTGCGCGGTTTACGGACGGCTGCGCCGACAGCGCCCCTTAGGCGGCCTCCCGCAGCCGCGCCCGCAGCTTGTTCAGCGCCCGGTGCTGCATGACCCGCACCACGCCCGGGCTGGTGCCGATCGCCTCCGCGGTCTGCGCGGCGCTCCAGCCCAGCACGATACGCATCACCAGCACCTCGCGATGCGCGGGCGCGAGCACCTGCATCAGCTGGTGCGCGACCCGGGCCCGCTCCGAGGCGATGGCCAGCTCCTCCGGCCCGGCGGCGAGCGAGGGTTGCTCCGGGAACTCGGACACCGGATAGTCCGGGCGCTGGCAAGCGTGCCGGAACGCGTCGGCAACCTTGTTGGAAGAGATGCCGAATACGAAGGCCAGGAACGACTTTCCCTGATCGCGATACCGGGGAATGGCCTGCACCACGGCGAGGCAGATCTCCTGCGTCACATCGTCGGCGGTGACGTGCACGTATCCGCCGGAGGTCAGGCGGCCCGAGCAGTACCGGCGCACCAGGGGGTAGATGATCTTCACGATCTCGGTGACCGCCGCGGAGTCCCCCGCGACGGCGGGCCCGATCAGGCGGTCCAGCTCGGCGGCGACCCGCTGGCTGTCGGAGCGAGGGGACTGCTGCCGAGCCGCCGCCGGACGCGAGCCACGCTGCCGCACCGCCCGCGTTCCCGACCCCTTCAACGCCACTGGTCTGTCCTCGGTAGCCAACACCCCGGTTCCTTCCGCCGACCCCTGTAGTCCTTACAGACGATCGTGCTGTGAACCGGGCCACCGAACCAGGCACCCCAGGGTGGGCTGATCCCCACCCCCCGGCCGGAAAGGGTCAGTCCGCGGCGGCCGGGGCATGCCCGGCCCGGCGCACCGCCCACACGGTGACCAGCAGGGCCACGGCGGTCAGCGGCCAGCCCATCGCGATGCGGGTGACCGCGAGCAGACCGGTGCTGTTGGTCGCGTAGAAGTGCGACTGCACCAGGTACCGGGCGCCGAACACCAGCACCCACACCAGCGTCGCGAGGTCGTAGAGCCGCACCACGCGACGATCCGAACGCCATTGTGTGCCGTGGCCGTTCAGCACGCCCCAGATCACCCCGGCCAGCGGCCAGCGCACCACCAGCGAGGCCAGGAACACCCCCGCGTACAGCAGGCTGGCCCAGATCCCGAACAGGAAGAACCCCTTGGCCGCACCCATCCGGTAGGCGATGAACGCGCAGACGCCCACGCCGAGGAAGCCGGAGATGGCGGGCTGGATCGGATTGCGGCGCGCGAGCCGCCAGACCAGGATGGCCGCCGCCACGCCGAGCGCGGTCCAGATGGCCGCGCCCAGGCCCCACAGCGCGTTGGCGGGGACGAACACCACAACCGGCAGCGTCGAGTAGATCAGGCCGCTGATGCCGCCCAGCTGCTCGAGCAACGTCTCCTCGGCCTCGCGATCGGCGGCATCGTCCGCCTCGTCGGTCTCCGCGGCGGCCGGCGCGCCGGCCACCGACTTCCCCCGTGATTTCCGCAACCGCCCGAGGTCTAGCCCGTTTGGGTCGGTGTCCGCGTCGGTGAGATCCGGCCCCCACGAATCATGGTCGTCATGCTGATGGGCGGGCGCGAACCGATCGTCGGATGCGGCGCGGCGCTCGTTGTTGGCGACGAGGGCGCCCTCGTCGTTGCTGGGTGTCGGCATGCGTCAGGAATTCTCACGGAGTTCGTAGTAGGGATTGAAGATGACCTTGGCGCCATCGCGATCGCCGATGCGGCCGCGAACCAGGATACGGCGTCCGGGCTCGATACCGGGGATCCGGCGCCGCCCGATCCACACCAGCGTGACCGCGTCGGTGCCGTCGAAGAACTCGGCCTCGAGGCACCCCGTCGCCGCCTGCGGGCACTCCTCCACGCTGCGCAAGCGGCCCAGCATGGTGACCTCCTCGCCGCGCCGGCACTCCGCGGCCTGACAGGCCCCGGAGGCCTGCGAGGTCTGCGCCAGCTCCTGAGCGTCGAGCCGGTCGAGATCGGCCGTCAGCCGAAAGCCCAGGCGGCGGAAATACCCACTGTCGGGTCCGGCCTCGGGCACAGCGGCCCCGGAGACCGCCCTGTTCCTGCCGGAGAATGGCATGGCGTACACACTTCCTGCACTGCTCTGCGGCGGCGTCACGCGCCGTCGGTCCTCGTGACGACCGGCCACCTCGGCCGCACACCGCCACTGTAGATCGGGCCCGCCGGGCCCGCCACGCGCGCCGCCCGCCCTGTGACGGGAGGCACCGACAGTGTCGTCTTCCCTGTGGTACCCCGGTCCGGGACCTTCAACCCTTGTGCGTGCGATCGCGGCGACCTGCGGCAACCGCCGCGGCCCCGCCACACTCGGCACGGCGGGACCACCGCGTACTCTCGAGCCGTGCCAGATCTACCCCGCCCGGCGCTCGTTGTCGGTCTGCCCGGAACCGGCTCCGATGCCGACTTCGCCCGCCGCGCCTTCGGACCTGCCTGTGCCGCATGGGATCTGCCGTTCCTGGCGGTGGAACCCGACCCGCGCCGGGTGGTGGCCAGCTGCAGAGCCGCGCTGGACACCGCCGCCCGCTCGGGCCCGGTGCTGGCGGCCGGAATCTCGCTGGGCGCGGCCATCGCGGTCGAATGGGCCTGCGCGCGAGCCGAATCCGCCTTCGGCGTCATCGCCGCGCTGCCCGCTTGGACCGGCGCGGACACCTCGGGATGCCCGGCCTCGCTCAGCGCCGCGGTCACCGCCGAGCAGCTGCGCGCGGACGGTCTCGAGGTGGTCGTCGAGCGGATGCGTGAGGGGAGCCCGGACTGGCTGGCCGCGGCCCTGACCCAGTCCTGGCACGCCCAGTGGCCGGATCTGCCCCAGGCCCTGGAGGAGGCGGCCGACTACGCCTGGCCCACGCCGGAAACCCTTGCGGCGCTGTCGGTTCCGGCCGTCGTCGTCACCGCGGTGGACGATCCGGTGCACCCGCTGGCCGTCGCGGAGGACTGGGCCGAACTCATCCCACGCGCCGAATTGCAGCGCATCACCCTGAACGAACTGGGCGCGGATCCGGCCGTCCTCGGCGCCCGCGGCCTGGCGTCCCTGTTCGGCCGCCAGACCACGTCCGGGCGCGCGCGCTGACCGGGAGGCGGCGCTGCCTGTCGGCCGAACGCCGCCTCCCGCGAACCGACTACTAGTTCCGACCCAACTGCTGCATGGCCGAACCCTCCGCGCCCCGGCGCGGCCCCTCGGGCTGCGGCGCTACGGCGGGGAAACTACCTGTCGCGTGGGCTTGCGCCGCGGCCGCCTGCGCCGACAACGCGTCCTGCTGGGCCTGCACCTGCTGCTGATGCGCGGCCTGCAGCTGATCGGCCAGATCCTGCGGCAGCACCACCGGCAGCGGATCACGCACCGGCAGCGGATCGTCGCCGCGGCGCACCACGGTCTCGCCGAGAATGGCCCGGGCCGCGGCGACCAGCGGCCGGCCCTCGTCGACCGCGCCCGCCGGGCCCGCCGCCACCAGCCGCACCATCCACCGGTATCCGTCGACGCCGATGAATCGCAGATCGGCGCCCTCGGTCACCGCGTGCAGCTCGCGCCCCCACGGGCCGGACTGCACCGACACCTGGGCGCCCTCGGCGCGCAGCGAATCGGCCAGGTCCGCGGCCACCGCGCGCCACTGTCCCGGCGACTTCGGCGCGGCATAGGCGGCCACGGTCAGCCGGCCGTGCTCGGTCGCCAGGTGGACCGCCTGGGGGGTGCCGTCGGGGGTCATCTCGACCTGCAGCTGCCCGCCCGGCGGCACCGGGACGATCACCGAGCCGAGATCCAGGCGCTGCTCGGTCACGTTCTCGAGCAGATCGGCCACGTCGTCGAAGTCGTAGGGCCCGGTGCGGGGAGCCGAGTCCCCGGGGCCCTCGTCGTACTCCGCGGCCGCGTAAGCGGGTTCGTCGTATTCGTCCTCGTCCTCGTACCCGGGCTCGTCGTAGCCCTCGTCATCCTCGTCGTATTCGTCGTCGTACCCGTAGTCGTCGTACGCACCGGCCCCGGCGCCATCTTCCGGGGAGCTCTTCTTCCGTCCGAACATCCTCATGCCTCCTTGCCGGCCGAGACGTCTCCACCAGCCCTCACCCCACCATTATCGAGGCTGGCGTGACCGCCGCTGGACCCGTATCCGCCCGCGCCGCGGGCAGTCTCGTCCAGGCTCTCGACCTCCGCGAATTCGACCAGCTCGACGCGCTGGACCAGCAGCTGCGCGATGCGGTCGCCGCGGCGCAGGGTGATCGCGGCACGGGGATCGTGGTTGATCAGGCAGACCTTGATCTCGCCGCGATATCCGGCGTCCACGGTGCCGGGGGTGTTGACGATCGACAGACCCGTCTTGGCGGCCAGGCCGGAGCGCGGGTGGATGAGGCCGACGGTGCCCGTCGGGAGCGCGACGGCGATGCCGGTGCCGACCAGCACCCGCTCCCCCGGCTCCAGGATGACGTCCTCGGTCGTGCACAGGTCCACGCCCGCATCCCCCGGGTGCGCACGGGCGGGAACGGGGATGCCGGGGTCGAGCCGCAGCAGGGGTATGGATGGAATGCCGGTCACGTCGAGGGAGCCTACGCGGTCACCACGACGGGGACTGACCTAGTCTGATGTGGTGTCCGACCAGCCCCCACAGGTAGCCATGCCGCGCAACGAAACCACCTCCCCCGTGTACTCCGAACGCCAATGGGCGCCACTGTGGTGGTGGCCGGTGGGGCTGGGCATCATCGGCCTGTTGGCCGCGACCCTGCACATGGGCGCGCCGGGGATCCAGGCCTGGCTGCCGTACGTGCTGCTGCTTCCGATCCCGGTGTGGGTGCTGCTGTGGTTCGGCCGGCATCGTGTCGAGGTGGCGCCGGATGCTGCCGGAACTCTCGAATTGCGCACGGACAAGGCACATCTGCCGGTAACGTATGTTGCGCGGGCGGCGGTCGTACCCGCCAGCGCCAAGAGCGCAGCGATGGGCCGTCAGCTCGACCCCGCCGCCTTCGTGCAGCATCGACCCTGGATCGGGCCCATGGTGCTGCTCGTCCTCGACGATCCGGACGATCCGACGCCGTACTGGCTGATCAGCGCCCGCCACCCGGACAGGGTCCTGGCCGCGCTGGGCATCACGCCACGCACGGCCTGAGGGCTTCCCGGCAGGGGTGACACGCCGTGGGCGGCTCGTCTGCGGCGGTACAGGCCGCGCACGAGCCCGGCGGCACGGCGACACGGCGGCGCCGCACCGATCGCCGACGCGCGGCTATTTCGGCGCGGGCCACACAGGTATTGGCCGCGCTCGGCCTAGCCGAGCGCGGAGTGGGCGGATGTGTGTTCCAGGGGCAGTGCGTGCGAACGCGATGATTCGCCTCGGGCTCAGGCCGCGCAGTCCATGCAGATCAGCTGCCCGCCGGCCTCGCTGGCCAGGCGGCTCCGGTGGTGCACCAGGAAGCAGCTGGAACAGGTGAACTCGTCGGCCTGCTTCGGGATCACCCGGACCGAGAGCACCTCCTCGGACAGATCCGCGCCGGGAAGCTCGAACGACTCCGCGGTATCGGATTCGTCGATATCCACGACGGCGGACGCGGCCTCGTTGCGACGAGCCTTCAGCTCCTCGAGCGAGTCCTCCGAAACCTCGTCGGATTCACTGCGCCTAGGTGCGTCATAGTCGGTTGCCATGTCGTATCCCCTCGTCCTTACTTCGTATATCCCGGACCGGTCTCTCCGCACCGCTCCCGGCCGAAAACGGCCGGATTCGGCTCGGCGAGTACCGCTCCGCCGGTGGTGTACGTCACGTGTACACCGGTCGCACACCGGTCCGGATCTGCGGAATCCGTTCCGGATCGCGCTCGGTTAACGCAGGACATGCCCTCGTTGTTCCCGATAACGCACCCCTGATTCACCTCGGTCGATTCGAATCAGGCCGCCAGACAATAGCGGACGTGGAGGCAAAAGTCGCAATCAAAACACTCGCGAGTCGAAACTGAGGGTCAATCGTCATCGCAGGGCCGGGCCGAGGCGATTCCGTGGTCACCGCTGATGCAAACCGTTATCGACGCGACACGAGACGGATACCGAAGGGGCGCCACACGCTCGGCGGCACGCATGCGAGGAACCGCCGCCCCAACTCGTAAGGTGTGCGTGTGGTTTCACTGATCACCGAAGGCAGCACGACCGACAAGAAGGGGCGCCCCTTCACCCGGCGCCGCTATCAGCCCTGGGTCGCCATGGTGGCGATCCTGACGCTGATCTGCGCAATCGTCTGGATCAAGGCGCTGACGACCCCGGACCACTCGCACACGGCGATGGCCTGCAACTCCCCCAGCCCCGCCTCGGGACCCGACGCGCCGAAGCCCGCACCGCTGGGCGAGCGCGTCTCGCCCTCGCGCCTGCACGACGTGGAACCCGCAGCCCTCGCCCAGGCGAAGGTCCGCGTATACAACGCCTCTGGCGAGCGCGGCCTGGCCGAGCACATCGCCACGGGCCTGAGCGACTACGGATTCGCCAGCCCGCCCCCGCCGGTGTACGCCAACGATCCGGTCTACACGAACGGCGACCTGAACTGCACCGGCCAGATCCGCTTCGGCGTCAACGGCCGTCCCGCGGCCGCCGCGGTGCAGCTGGTCGCGCCGTGTGCCGAGCTGATCGAGGATCAGCGCACCGACAACACCGTCGACCTGGCGCTGGGAACGCTGTTCGGCAACGACATCCAGCCCAGCGACAACGCCGAGGAGGTGCTCAAGTCGCTGAAGAACCCGGCGCCGGGCAACCCCTCGATAGATTCGGGGCTCCTCTCGGCCGCCCGCGCCGCCAGCTGCTGACCCGGGCCGGGGCGTCGGCGACCCTCGTCACGGCTCCGGAATCGCCTCCGACACGCCCAAGCGGTCGAACAATTTTGTCAATTCGGCGGCTATGCCCGGCGCCGCGGCAACCACGAGTTCACCGGTCTTGGCGACCGTCCCGGCCGCGGGCAGCGTGAGCCGGGCGCCGGCCTCCGCGGCGATCAGCGCGCCCGCCGCCCAGTCCCAGGTGTTCAGGCCGTGCTCGTAGTGGGCGTCCACCTGACCGGAGGCGACCATGCACAGATCCAGCGCGGCCGAACCGACCCGCCGGATGTCACGCACCCGCGGCAGCACCTGCGCGATCAGCTCGCCCTGCCGTGTCCGGCGGTGCACGCCGTAGCCGAATCCCGTGGCCAGCAGCGCCATTTCGACCGAGCCGACCTCCGCGCAGCGCAGCGCGCTCGTCGTGCCGTCCGCATCGGTCCGCTCGGCGCCCGCGCCCAGGCCCGCGCTGTAGACCCGCCCGCGGACCACGTCGGCGACCGCGCCGGCCAGCGACCGCCCGTCCCGCATGGCGGCCACCGACACCGAATACGCCGGGATGCCGTACAGGAAGTTCACCGTGCCGTCGATCGGGTCCACGACCCAGACGATGTCCGCGGCGCCCTCCTCGATGCTGCCGCCGCCCTCCTCGCCGAGGACGCGCTCCCCGGGCCGCAGCCGCGCGAGCAGGCTGCGGATCAGCTCCTCGGTCTCGGTGTCCACGACGGTGACCGGATCGGTCGGGGTGCTCTTGGACTGCACGGCGTCGGCGTGCAACGCGCCCGCCGCACTGCTGACCTGAGTCCGGCGCAGCCGCACGTGCGCGGCCGCCGTCCGTGCGAGATGTATTGCGACACGCCGCAATTCGGCGATTTCGTCGACGTCGGGGTTCGGAACCGCAGGGTTGATATCGTGCACGACCCCCATCGGACCACAGAATGCCCATTGCTCGCATTAGGCTTGTCGTGCACGACACAGTCCGTCCGTCGCGCACTCCACCGCACATCGGCGTGTATTGTGCCGCGCGCAGTCGTTTGCGCCGACCTCACAGGAACGAGGAGTCGTCAATGTCCACTCGGGGCCAAGCCTTCGGTATCGACATCGGAGGGAGTGGCGTCAAGGGCGCCGTGGTCGATCTGGCCACCGGCGACCTCGCCCACGAGCGCATCAAGATGGCCACACCGCAGCCGGCGACCCCGAACGCCGTCGCCGAGACGGTGGCCAAGCTGGTCGCCCAGGCCGACTGGGACGGGCCGGTCGGTATCACGCTGCCCAGCGTCGTGGTCAACGGCATCGCCCGCACCGCGGCCAACATCGACAAGAGCTGGGTGGACACCGATGCACACCAGCTGTTCTCGCTGGCCCTGGGCGGGCGCGAGGTAGTGGTGCTCAACGATGCCGACGCCGCCGGCATGGCCGAGGACCAGTACGGCGCGGCCAAGAACATCAAGGGCCTGGTCATGCTCCTGACCTTCGGCACGGGCATCGGCTCGGCGCTGATGTACCACGGCACGCTGATGCCGAACACCGAATTCGGGCACATGGAGATCCACGGCAAGGAGGCCGAGCACCGGGCCGCCTCCTCGGTCAAGGAACGAAAGAATCTGTCCTACAAGGAGTGGGCCGCGGAGGTTACCAAAGTGCTGGTGACCTTGGAAAACCTGCTGTGGCCGGATGTCTTCGTGGCCGGTGGCGGCATCAGCCGCGACGCCGAGCATTGGATCCCGTTGCTGGGCAATCGAACCCCCGTGGTGGCCGCGCATCTGCGCAATACCGCGGGTATCGTCGGGGCCGCGATGGCAGTCGATGCCGGTATCGCGCCATAGGCATTCCGTTTAGATAGTTACAATGGAACGCATGCCCGGCGGTGAGCCGGAACCGACCCCGGCACGAGAGCCGGGATACCCCCGACAGAACCGCTCCGCCGGAATGACTCACTCTGGCGTGACGCCGCACGAGACCGTCACGAAAGGGCGTACGTGGTAGCCACGAATACCCGAGAGACCGCCGATTCGGCCCCCGAGGCCGACTCCGCAGACAACACTGCCGCACGGCCGGTCCGCAAGGCCCCGGCCAAGAAGGCCCCCGCCAAGAAGGCCGCCGCCGCGAAGAAGGCGCCGGCCAAGAAGGTCGGCGCCAAGGCCGCGGCCAAGAAGGCTCCGGCCAAGAAGGCCACGACCAAGAAGGCCGGCCCCGAGACCGAGGGCGAAGAGAACCTCGACGAAGAGGCCATCGACCTCGAGGATCTCGGTGACATCGACGTGTCCGAGGACGACCTCGCCGAGGAGGAGGTCGTCGAGGACGCCGTCGAGGAGGAGGCCGAAGAGGAGGCCGAGGAGCCCTCGGCCGCCGACAAGGCCTCGGGCGACTTCGTCTGGGACGAGGAGGAGTCCGAGGCGCTGCGCCAGGCCCGCAAGGACGCCGAACTCACCGCCTCGGCCGACTCGGTGCGCGCCTACCTCAAGCAGATCGGTAAGGTCGCCCTGCTCAACGCGGAGGAGGAGGTGGAGCTCGCCAAGCGCATCGAGGCGGGGCTCTATGCCACCGAGAAGTTCCGCGAGCTCAGCGAGAAGACCGAGAAGCTGCCCGTCACCACGCGCCGCGATCTGAACTGGATCATGCGCGACGGCAACCGCGCCAAGAACCATCTGCTCGAGGCCAACCTGCGTCTGGTCGTCTCGCTGGCCAAGCGCTACACCGGCCGCGGCATGGCGTTCCTGGATCTGATCCAGGAGGGCAACCTGGGCCTGATCCGCGCGGTCGAGAAGTTCGACTACACCAAGGGCTACAAGTTCTCCACGTACGCCACCTGGTGGATCCGTCAGGCGATCACCCGCGCGATGGCCGACCAGGCCCGCACCATCCGCATCCCGGTGCACATGGTCGAGGTCATCAACAAGCTGGGCCGTATCCAGCGCGAGCTGCTGCAGGACCTGGGCCGCGAGCCCACGCCCGAGGAGCTGGCCAAGGAAATGGACATCACCCCGGAGAAGGTCCTCGAGATCCAGCAGTACGCCCGCGAGCCCATCTCGCTGGATCAGACCATCGGCGACGAGGGCGACAGCCAGCTCGGCGATTTCATCGAGGACTCCGAGGCCGTGGTCGCGGTCGACGCGGTGAGCTTCACGCTGCTGCAGGATCAGCTGCAGTCGGTGCTGGAGACGCTGTCCGAGCGCGAGGCGGGCGTGGTCCGGCTGCGCTTCGGCCTCACCGACGGCCAGCCCCGCACCCTGGACGAGATCGGCCAGGTCTACGGCGTCACCCGCGAGCGCATCCGTCAGATCGAGTCCAAGACGATGAGCAAGCTGCGCCACCCCAGCCGCTCCCAGGTGCTGCGGGACTACCTGGACTGATCGACTACCGCATCGTGACAAGGCACCGCCGGATCTCCCGGCGGTGCCTTGTTACGATGCGTGACAACTGATTTCGCATGAACATGGGTAACTCGCCGGGCACCGGCCCACCTTGACCGGGCCGTCATCCGCCGGCCCGACGAGCGAGTCTCGTGGTAGGCAACGGCACGCTGAAGTCGCGGAGAGGCGGGACAGCGCTCGTGGATCAGTTGGTGTTGGTGTTCATTCTGGCGTTCGCGACGATCCTGGCGCAGCCGCTGGCGCGGTGGACCGGGCTGGCCCCGGCGGTGCTGATGACCGTGTTCGGACTGATTCTCGCGGTGATTCCGGCGGTGCCGAACATCAATCTGGAACCCGAGCTGATCCTGCCGCTGGTGCTGCCGCCGCTGCTGTACGCGGCCGCGCGGCGCACGTCCTGGCAGCAGTTCGCGAGCAGTGCGGGGCCGATCCTGTTGCGCGCGGTGGGCCTGGTCGTCGCGACGGCCGTGGCGGTGGCCGTGATCTTCCACCTTTGGTATCCGGCGGTTCCGGTGGCCGCGGCGCTGGTCTTGGGCGCGGTGGTGGCGCCGCCGGATCCGGTGGCCGTCAGCGCGCTGGCCGAGCGGCTGGGGCTGCCGCGGCGCCTGATGAGCGTGCTCGAGGGTGAGGGCCTGTTCAACGACGTGACGGCGATCGTGCTCTACAACGTCGCGGTGCAGGCGGTGGTCACCGGCAGCTTCTCCGCGTGGCACACCGCCCTGGAGTTCGTGCTGTCGGCCGTCGTCGCGATCGTGGCCGGACTGGTGCTGGGCTGGGTGGGCAGCCGCATCATGCGCCGCCTCGAGGAGGCGCCGTGGCAGGTTGCGCTGGGCTTGCTGCTGCCCTTCGCCGCCTACGGTATCGCCGAGTCCGCGCACGGGTCCGGGGTGCTCGCGGTACTGGTGTGCGCGCTGTATCTGACCGATGCCGCAACCGATTTCAGCGACAGCGACTACCGGATCGTCGGCGATTCGTTCTGGGATGTCATCGACATGCTCGTGACCGGATTCGCCTTCGGCCTCATCGGCCTGGAGCTGTCCTCGGTGCTCGCGGCCACCGGGCCGGACTGGCCGCGCCTGCTCAGCGGCGCGGGGATCGTGATCGCGCTGGTGGTGGGGCTGCGGCTGGTATGGCTGATGGTCAGCACCGCCGCGGTCCGCGGCTGGTGGTATAGCCGCACCGCGGACGAGCCGTATACCTGGCGCGAGACGCTGGTGACCTGGTGGGCCGGGATGCGCGGGGTGGCCACGGTCGCGCTCGCGCTGGCCGTGCCGCTGACCACCGATGATGGTGCGCAGTTTCCGGGCCGCCCCGAGATCCTGTTCACCGCGTTCGCGGTCGTGCTGTTCACGCTGCTGCTGCAGGGCACCACGCTCCCCGCGGTGGTGCGGCTGAGCCACGTGCAGGCCGACACCGAGGCCGAGCGCGCCCTCGAGCGCGACCTGTGGATCCGCATCCTGCGCGCCGAACTGGCCCGCCTGGACAAGCTCGCCGTCACCGACCAGCTGCCGCCCGCGGTCCACCAGCGCCTGCGCGACGGATTCGAACGCCGCCTGGCCCATGCGGACCCGGCAACCGCGGACAACGTCAAGGATGCCGACAAGCCGCTGCGATACTCCCGGAAAATCCGTGCGATCAGCAACGAGGTGCTCGATGCCGGGCGCGCCGAGGCCCTGGCCGCCCGCCGCGAACCCGGAATGCCCCCGGATCTGGTCGACCGGCTCATGCGCCGCCTGGATCTGCGCCCGGCGCCCTTCGTCTAACCGGGGCCCCGGCACGGCCCCGTCGATCCGGGCGCGGCACGCATTCGCCCGGCGCTCGCAAATCCGCTGTGCGCCGATGCCTTTCGGCTATGAGCTCGCCGCGCGGCGGGTGCACCCGGGCGCGCTGCCGGACATTCGCCCGATTCCGAAGCACCGGCGCTCCAGTGCCATTGACGTACTCGCGACACGCCGATCCAACATGCTCAGGGCCGTGACAGAGTCGTTACCTGCGGACATGCCGCCAGCAAACTCAGCTATTTACAGGAACTAAGTACTTCAAATTTACTACCTGTGAGTATCGGGCTAATGTGCGGGAGTGTCGTCGCCCGTTGGGTCCTGCGGCGACTCGCTAGCAAGGAGTTGGCATGTCGGAGATCAACCAATTCACCTACGGGTGGCTCACCCCCGCCCTCGCATACCTCATGTCGGTCATCGGGTCGTTGCTCGCACTGCGCTGCATGACCCGCGCCCGCACCAGCCCCAAGCCCCGCGGCTGGATCATCACCGCGGCCCTCGCGCTGGGCGGCACGGGCATCTGGGTCATGCATTTCATTGCGATGCTGGGCTTTTCGGTGCACGGCGCGACCATTCGCTACAACATTCCGATCACGATCCTGAGCGCGCTGGTCGCGATCGCCGTGGTGTGGATCGGGCTCTCATTGGTGGTCCGCAGGCAGGGCGATCCCACCGCGCTGCTGATCGGCGGCACCATCACCGGCCTGGGCGTGGGCGCGATGCACTATGCGGGCATGTTCGCGATGAAGTCCAACGCCCAGATCAGCTACGACCCGTGGATCGTGCTGCTGTCGCTGGGCATCGCGATCGCCGCCGCCACGGCCGCGCTGTGGTTCGCCATGCACGTGCACGGCATCCTGTCCTCCATCGGCACAGCCCTGGTCATGGGCGTCGCGGTCACCGGCATGCACTACACGGGCATGTACGGGATGCACACCCAGGGCTCGGACGGCATGGCCATGCCCTCGGGTGCGCAGGCGCACGAGCTGCTGACCCCGCTCATCATCGGGGTGAGCATGCTGACGATCCTGCTGTTCCTCCAGGTCGGCATCACCGACCCCGACGAGCCGGACCTCACCCGCATCCAGGGCCAGCGCGCGAGCAGGTACTGGCCCAGCCGCTGACCGATTCCCGACACACCTCGCCGTTGTTGCTCCAGCCACGGCCGACCCGCCAAACTGATCGCGTGCCCGTCTCGGTGCTGACCCGCTACCGATCCCCGTGGACCCGGACCGTCGACGCCGGGACGGCCCTGCATGGACTGCGCGAGTGGTGGCGCGGACCCGAACGGCTGACCCGCGCGCTGCGGGCCCTGCGGGACCTGCTCGGCGACGCACCCGCCAGCTGCGCCTACGCGTTCACGCTGTTCGTCACGTGGTGGACACTGCGCGGAATCAGCGATTACGCCGGGCACCGGCTGATCCTGTCGCAGTCGACGAATCTGCACAACATGCGTCGCGAGCCGGTGCAGGTGCTGGTGGCCTCCGCGTTCTGGACCGAGGGCGGATTCCCGTGGGGCACGATCATCGGATTCCTGATCGTCATGGCCTTCGCCGAACGCTGGCTCGGCACGCTGCGCTGGATCTTCGTGTTCGCGGTCGGGCATGTCGGCGCGACGCTCATCGTGGTCACCGGGATCTCCTACGCGGTGCACCACCACCTGATCCCGCTGAAGGTCGTCCTGGCCACGGATGTCGGTTCGTCGTACGGCTTTTCGGCGGTGCTGGCGGTGCTGGCGTTTCATCTGCGTGGCACCACCCGGGTCGCCTGGATGCTCGCGCTGGTGGTCTGGTACGCCCTGGGCGTCTGGCGCGGGCACACGTTCACCGACTACGGCCACCTGACGGCGGTGCTGCTCGGCTTCGTGCTGGGCGCGGCCTCGCTGCTGATCTCGCTGCGGCTCGAACGGTGGCGCGACGGTCAGGCCCGCACCACCACGACCGATCCCCTCGCTACTGCGCCGAGCCTGCCAGCTCCGGATACGTCCCGTCCGGACCCGGCCGGTAGTCGGTGACCGAGACCACCGCCGCGGCCGGGAGCGGCCCGTACAGGTGCGGGAACAGCATCGAGTCCGGATCGGACGGAACTCCCGGCTCCCATTTCACCGTCGATCCGAGCCGGTCCGGATCGAGCCATAGCAGAACGACATCATTGCGCCCGGCGAACAGCCGATTGGCGGGAAGGTGAACCTGACGCGGGGCCGAGAGGTGCACGAATCCCTCGGAACCCAGTGCGGGCGTCCGGCGCACGCCCTCGGCTCGCGCCCGATCCCATTCCTCCCGGGTGCACAGGTGAACCAGGCTGCGCGCGTTGGCAATTGGGGCACTCGCGGCGGAAACGGCGTCCATGAAACGACTTTAGCTCATAACGACAAGGCCTGGCCTGCGAGTTTGCCGGATCTCGGGTGTGAGCGCCCACGCCCCGGGGTAATCTCCGAACAGACAACTGGATCGACGTGGCAGCGGAGGTGGGAACACTGAACGAGCAGGTGTTTCGCGGGCGTCGAACCAGCCCTGGGAGGTTTGTTCGCGCACAGCGAAACTCCTGGTCATGTTAGGGAAAACACAGTGAAACATCCCCGGGAACAAACACCCCGTCTCAAACGTCTGACAAAGTAGTCACGTAGCCCCTGCTGGGAAGTAGCGGAAGCGAGCTCGCGGAGTAGACCGACGAGCCCCACACCAGGCGAACGGTCTTCTGCACCGGGAGCCAGGACGGAGGAGTCATGCCAGGAACCCTGACTAGCACCCCACTGACCGCGGTCGACCGGTGCGACCGTTGCGGTGCGGCCGCGCGTGTACGCGCAGTCCTTCCCGCAGGTGGTGAGTTGCTCTTCTGCCAGCATCACGCCAACGAGCACATGGATCGTCTCCGCGCGCTCGAGGCCGTGATCGACACGGAGTCGGCACCGGCGCTGTAATCAGCTCCTTACGTCCGATCAACCTGAGACAACTGAATCGTCCAAATGAAACCCCGTGAACGGGCGGCCCCTTGCGGGCCGCCCGTTCCGCTGTCCCCGAAACGCCGTCCCGGGCCGTGGGTCCACACCATGAGCCACGGCATCACACTCCGAGGCCCTTCGCCAGCACGGGCCAGGAGCGCATGAAATTGTCCCGCCAGTACCCCCACGAGTGGGTGCCCGAGGGCTGGAAGTTGAAGGTCGCCGGAATCCCCAGGTGACCGAGCCTGGCCGCGAGGTTGTGGGTGCAATAGTTGACCCCTGCCTCGATAACGCCGCCGATGATCAGCTGATCCGCGAGCCCGCCGACGCCGGGCGAGGCGTACGGGCCGTCGAGGGTGTCGTGTGGCCCGGGCAGGCCGTTGCCGGAGGACACGTACAGTGCCAGGCCGCGCAGCCGGTCGGCATGCAGGTACGGGTCGTTGGCGGCCCACTCCGGCGCGCCGACGGGACCCCACATGTTGTCGGTGTTGCCGCCGCCCCAGACGTCGACGGTCATCTGGATGTATTTCGAGCCGATCGGATCGCTGGTCTGGGCGCAGCCGCTGTAGGCCGCCGCGGCCCGGTACAGGCCCGGTTTCGCGATCGGCAGCGCCAGCACCGTGGTGCCCGAGGTCGACAGTCCCGCAATGGCATTGACGCCGTTGGTGCCCAGTGCGGCGTTGACGACCGGCGGCAGTTCCTCGGTGAGGTAGGTCTTCCACTTGTTGCGACCCAGGTGCGGATCGTCCTTGATCCAGTCGGTGTAGTAGCTCCACGCGCCGCCGATCGGCTGGATCACGTTGACGTTCTTGTCGGCCATGAACGCGCTGACGATGTCGGTGTTGTGATCCCAGGTGGCGGTGTCCTCCCCGCCGCCGGCGCCGTTGAGCAGGTACAGGGTCGGGCGCGGCACCGAGGCGTCGGCCGGCCGGTGCACATCGACGGGGAAGCTCTGGCCCATCGCCGCCGAATACACCGTCAGGCGGACGTCGCGGTTGTTCAGGAGCCTGGTGGATTCGATCCGGGAGCCGTCCGGTGCGGACACATCACCCAGCAGGGAGCCCGACGCCACGATCGGATCGCCGCCCCGCGCGGTTCCGGTCCCGATATCGATGGCCGTGAGCAGCACCGCGGCCGCTGTGACCGCCGCGGTCCTGACCGCGAGGCGTGCCCAACGAAAGTTCAACTGCGAGCCCTTCCGATCGTCACCGGCGGTCCGCCGCACCGATCCCGCGGTCCGCCTTGGGAACTCACCGATACCATTCCCACAAGACAGCAATTACTCAGCAAGCTACGTTCGACACAGTAGTCGACGCGGCGATCCGGATCTACGCGGCTCGCTGGCCGCCGCCGAACGACATCGCGGACTACCGAGTCGGTTGAGGGTGCGCGCACGGCCGGAGGGAAAACGATGCAGGACGCGTGCCGCGCGGCCGACGGTGCACCGAATGCCGACGGCTATCGGCGGCCGATCTGGATACCGTCCAGCAATCGGTCGAGTCCGTAGGCGAAGGCGATGTCGGGGTTGCCGGGGGCCTGGTATGCCTCGCCGGCGGCGGCACCGACGCGCATCGCGAGCGGAAACTCCTCGGCGGGAACGACTTCCGTGAGCACCGGGCCGTACACCTCCCACCATTGCGCGTCGCTCATCTCCTCGGCGCTGCGGGCGGCGGCGACCGCCATGCGGGCATTGCCGGTGGCGAACTCGGACAGCACCGCGATGATGCGATCCATCTCCAGATCCGTCAGGCCCAGGCCCTCCAGCGCGGCGAGCTGGCGTTCGTAGCGGCGCATCCGGCCCGGGCCCAGCACCTGCCGCCAGGGCGGCACCTCCAGCAGCCAGGGGTGGGCGAGCAGTTCGGCGCGGACGCCGTGCGCGATCGCGGCCATCCGCTCGCGCGCCGGGAGTGCCGGATCGATGGGCGCGTCCCACATCGCGACCGCATCGACCATGAGCACGATCAGCGCCTCCTTGCTCGGCACGTAGGTGTACAGGCTCATCGGACGCAGGCCCAGGTCGGCCGCGACGGTGCGGATGGAGACGCGGTCGTAGCCGTCGCGGTCGGCGATGGCGATCCCGGTCCGGACCACCTCGTCGACGGTGACGGCCTGCCGCGGCCCCCGCAGTCCCTGCCGCGGAGGCAGGGACTCACGCCACAGCAGACCCATCAGGCGGGCGGCCTGGTCAACGGCCGATTCGTCGGGCACGGCACTCCTCGCGGAATTTCGGTACGATGTACGGAGTTACAATACACCGTACGCCGTACGTTGATAAGAGAGGCTCGTCCTGCCCGCCACTCCCGCCACCGCCCCGCCCAGCCAAGACTCGCGCACGCCCCAGCGGCCGCTCAGGCCCGCCGACCGGGAAGGAGCCTCCGTGCCCGCCGCCCTGCACGCCACATACCTGCCCGACCGTCACATGTTCGCCCTGTGGACATGGACCGGACAGCGCCCGGGCCCGGCGCCCGCGGGAGGTGAGCACGCGACCATCGCCCTGGCAACCCCCTCGTCCGACGGTGCTTTCGCCATCACGGACGTCGAATGCGTTCTAGTGGAACCGGATCGCTACGCCGAACAGCTCGATATCGAATCGCCCCTCGCGGCCGACCGGCCGTCGGACGATCCCCTCACGGCGACCAGAGCGGGACGCACGCCAGCCGATCCACACGGAGACGCCGCCCCGTTCCCCAGCCCGTCGTTGCATGCGTGGCGCGACGCGCTCGAGGGGCGCGACGATACCCGCACGCTGCCGCCGGCGGCGCATGCAGTGCCCAATGCCGCAGGGACCGAGATCGTTTCGGCGGAGCGGGCGATGCGGGCGCTGACCGGAACGCTGGCGGTGAGCGCCGAGCTCGGCACCACGCTGAACGCGCGGCTGCGGCCGTATCAGGCCCGCGGAGTCGCCTGGCTGCGCGAAAGCACAGCCCTGCACGGCGGTGCCGTGCTGGCCGACGAGATGGGGCTGGGAAAGACCCTGCAGGCCATCGGATTTCTGCTCGGCCGGGCTGCGGAACCACAGCTGGTGGTCTGCCCGACGTCGCTGGTCGGGAACTGGACGCACGAGATCGAGCGGTTCGCGCCGGGACTGCGGCCGCTCCCGTGGCGCGGCGGCACGCTGGCCGGCCTCGCCGCGGGTTCGGTTGTGATCACCGGTTATCCGACGCTGCGCGGCCACGCCGCGGCATTGACCGAACAGCCCTGGGCCACGGTGATATTCGACGAGGCCCAGGTGTTGAAGAATCCGCGGACACAGGTGTCCCGGGCCGCGCGGGCGCTGTCCGCACGGGCGCGTGTCGCGCTCACCGGCACTCCGATGGAGAACCACCTGGACGAGCTGTGGGCGCTGCTCAATCTGATCGCGCCGCAAGCATTCACGCATCGAGCGCAGTTCCGGCGGCGCTTCGTGCGGCCGATCCACGAGGGGTCGGCCGCCGCGGCGATCCGGCTGCGGGACACGCTGGAACCGATCGTCCTGACCCGCACCAAGTCTCAGGTCGCCGCCACCCTGCCGGCGAAGATTCACTGCGATCTGACCTGTGATCCGACCGCCGAGCAGGGGCGGCTCTACGACGAGGTGCTCGAGCGCGCCGAGGCCGAGGGTTTCGGCTCCGGCGCGCAACGGCATTCGAGGGTGCTGGCCGCGTTGACCGCGCTGAAACAGGTGTGCAACCATCCGGGGCTGATCTCGGGGGATCTCGACGAATTGTCCGGCCGCTCCGGCAAATTCGATGTCTGCGCCGACATCCTCGCCAACAATGTCGAACTCGGCGCCCCGACCCTGGTGTTCACCCAGTACCGCCGCACCGGCGAGCTCCTGGTGCGGTACTGCGCCGAGGCGCTCGGCGTGCGGGCGCCGTTCTTCCACGGCGGGCTGAACCAGGCCGAACGCGCCGAGATGGTGGCCGAGTTCCAGGCGCCGGACGGTCCGCCGGTGCTGATCCTGAGCCTGCGCGCCGCGGGCACCGGACTGACCCTCACCCGCGCCGCGGACGTCATCCACTTCGACAGGTGGTGGAATCCAGCGGTCGAGGCGCAGGCCTCGGATCGCGTGCACCGCATCGGTCAGACCCGCACGGTCACCGTCACCACCCTGACCACGGACACGACCGTCGAGGAACACATCGCGGGCATGCACGCCCGCAAGTCCGCGCTCGCCGACCTCACCGGTGGCGCCGGGACCGAGACCGGCACCGTCGCGGCGCTGGCCCGCCTCGACGACGACCGCCTGCTCGACCTCCTGCGCCGAAAGCGAGGCAATTGATATGCCCGACAACGAATTCGGTTACACCGCCTGGGGCATGGACTGGGTCCGCCTGGCCGAACCCCTGCGCACGACCCACCCCGAGCCGCTGCTCCCCCGCGCCCGCAGCATCGCTCGCAACGCGGGGGTGCACACCGAGATCGAGGGCACCGCGGTGCGCGCATCGATCCACCGCGGCGCCCAGGCCTCGGTCACCTACCTGGAACTGACGCCGCTGTCCGGCAAGGCGATCACCGCCATCGCGGCGCTGATCCCCACGGACACGGTCGAACTGGGCGACGCCGCACACGCCGCGATCACCGCCTCGGGCATCACCGTGGCCCCGCAGCCGCGCAGCACCGACTGCTCCTGTTCGGCCCGCACGCCCCGCTGCCTGCACGTCCTGGCGACCTACTATGCCCTTGCCCGCCGGATCGACGAGAGTCCATGGCTGGCGCTCGATCTGCAGGGCTACCGGACCGCCGCACCGTCTGCCGACAGCGACACGGCCGCCCCACCACCCCGCTGGACGCCTCTCGACTCCCTGAACCCGGCAACATATTTCGGAATCCCGACCTGAACCAGCGCCGCGAGCTCGGATGGCTCCCGGGGCAGCGACGGGAAACACCCTGGGCCACACACGATGACAATCAGGCGTTGGTGCCACTATCGATGGTGAGGGTGGCGCCGGTGATGCTGCGGGCTCCGGGGCCCGCGAGGAATTCGACGGTGGCGGCGACGTCGTCGGGGACGGCGAAGCGGCCCAGCGGGTTGAAGGACAGCTGCCCGGCGGCGTGGTCGCCCGTCGCCGGATTCATGTCGGTGTCGGTCGAGCCGGGCTGGACCAGGTTCACCGTGATGCCACGCGGACCCAGTTCGCGCGCAAGGGCTCTGGTGAATCCGTTCAACGCGGACTTGCTCAGGTTGTACAGCGACACACCACCGAAGAGGGCGCGTTCGGACAGGTTCGAGCCGATGCTGATGATCCTGCCGCCCTCGGTCATGTGCGCGACGGCGGCCTGCGCGGCGACGAACGCGGCGCGCGCGTGGATGGCCAGTGCCTCGTCGATCTCGGCGAGGGTGAATTCCTCGAACGGCTTGGCCGGGAAGATGCCCGCGTTGTTGACCAGGATGTCGATGCGCCCGAGTTCGTCCGCGGTCCGGCGCACGGCCTCGACCACCTGTGCCGCATCGGCGCTGTCGGCCCGGATGGCCAGCGCGCACGGCCCGAGCGCCTTGATCTCGGCCACCACCTCGTCGGCGGCGGCCTGGTCGCCGCGATAGGTCAGCGCCACGTCCGCACCGGACGTGGCCAGGCGCCGGGCGATCGCCGCGCCGATCCCCCGGCTGCCGCCGGTCACCAGGGCCGCCATGCCGGACAGGTCACTCATCTGCACTCCCAATTCTGTGTCGATCAATACATAAATAACCCAAGCAGACGCCGGGCGACCGCGTCAAGGGGTATATTTAGCGATCGACACAGAAAGGATCCGGCCATGGCGGAACGCGGACGCCCTCGCGCCTTCGACCGCGAGCTGGCGCTGCGACGCGCCATGGAGGTGTTCTGGGAGCACGGCTACGAGGGCGCCTCGATGGCCGACCTCACCGCCGCCATGGGCATCGGCTCGCCCAGTCTGTATGCGGCGTTCGGCTGCAAGGAGGCCCTGTTCCGGGAGGCCGTGGGGCTGTATTCGCGCACCGACGGCTCGCACACCGCGCGCGCGTTACGCGAGGAACCGACCGCGCGCGCGAGCATCGAGGCGATGCTGCGCGACAACGCCGTCGTCTATACCGCCCCCGACAAGCCACACGGCTGCATGGTCGTGCTGGCCGGATCCACCTACACCACGCGCAACACCGAGATCCGCGACTTTCTCATCGAAAAGCGCACGCACACAACCGAAGCCATCCGCGCCCGCCTGGACCGCGGCATCGCCGACGGCGACCTGGACCCGGCCACCGACACCGCCGACCTGGCCGACTTCTACGCGACGGTCCTGTTCGGCCTCTCCATCCGCGCCCGCGACGGCAGCCCCCTACCCGACCTCGAGCGCACCATCGACCGCGCCCTGGCCGCGTGGCCCGAGGTGCGGGTCCCGAGGTGATTCGTCAGCGCATGCGGAAGACCGGCCCGCGCGGACGGAACGGCAGGCCCGAGCCCGCCGGCATCAGGTAGGCGTGTTCACGGCGGATGCGCAGCACGTCGCATTCGCCGTCGGTAATGATCAGGATCGGGCCATCGGGCGGAAAGTCCTCGGCCCGTTCGAGCAGCCGGATGCCGGGCTGCAATTGGGTGCCGCCGCGGCCGCGCACCCGGACGCGGCCGGCTATGTCGTCGACCGGCAGATATCCGGCGTCGTGCGCGGCGGCATCGCAGAACACCACCCGCGCGGACGGGACGTCGCGGGCGCGGGCATACGCGGCGATCGCGCCCAGGCCCTTGCCCATCAGGGCCGCCGACATCGAGCCGGAGGTATCCAGGACGACGCCGAAGGTGGGCAGGCGGACCGACTCGTCGGGCCGCGTCCACGCCGGACGGGGGATGTCCGGGGTCGAGGACTGCCGGCGGGAGGCCCGGGCATAGCTGCGCCGCTTCTCCACGACCGGAACGAATTCGTCGAACCAGCATGCTAATTGGGCATCCCACGGCAGCGGCGGCTGGTCCAGGGCGCGGATCGCCTGCTCCAGCCCGGCGGGCAGCAGGCCGCGCCCACCGGCCAGGTGGTAGGCCAGCCCGGTGGACAGCGCGCCGCGGTAGTAGTCGTCGAGATCGATGTACCGGCCGGGAGATCCGCCGTGCGGCAACGGTTCCCCGACGATGTCACCGCGCCCGCGCCCGCGCAGCGTGGCCAGCTTGCGCATGCGGCGCAGATCGCCCGCGATGCGATCGTAGATGTGTTCGGCCGAAAGCCCTTTCAGCTCCGGATCGTAGAGCAGGCCCTCGGGCAGCTCACCGACGCCCATCTCCACCAGCCACCCGTTCACCACGTAGTCGCAGGCCACATTGAACAGGTAGGGGTCACGCCACTGGTTACGCTCCCCGTGACGCAGTGCGGCATGCAGCATTTCGTGGGCGAGCACGAAGCGCCACTCCTCCGTGGAGAGTCCGGCATACGGGTTGATGTAGATCTCGGCCGCCTCGGCATTGACCGCCGCGATCGAAATGTCCCACCCGCGCGCCACATCCGGATCGGCGACGATCGTCATCCCGGCCGCAAGCGCCCCCAGCAGCGGATACGAGGAGACGAACCAGTTCAGCGCCTTGTCCCACGGCCGCAACACCTTTCGCAGCCCGGCCGCGACGTCGCGCCCCGCCGCCTCCAGCGCGTCCCGGGCGGCCTCGGCGATACCCGCGGCGAAATGCGTGCGGTGGTCGGCGTTCTTGGCGATCGCCTCGGTGCCGAGGAGAAAGTCCGGAAAATCCTGCCGCCGATACGGTTCCGGCACACCGTCGCCGCGCCACCGTTCGGCCAGCGCCTGCTCGTCGGCCCCGCCGGGCGGCGGCGGCAGGTCCACCGGCTCGCTGCCGATCTTCACCGTGCGCAGGTACTGATCGACGATCGCGCAGCAGGCCGCCCGGTGCACGGGATCCGGCTGGTGCTGCGCGGGCAGCCAGTCGCCGGTCACGCGATTCGGCTCGAGCGCGTGCCCGGGCACGCCGCGCGGATCGAGATGCCCGAAACCCGCGTGCAGCAACAGATGTGCGAAGACCCAGGCCCACTCGCCGGCCTCGGCCCGCCGCCTCGGATTGCACACGACGCCGCCGTGCGGCCCGATCACGGCCCAGACATCGGCGGGCAGCACCTCGGCCTCCCGCATGCCGCACGGGAGGCGCCGGAAGATCGGATGCTCCCGCACCGCCCGCCAGCCGGCCTGCCGCTGCTCCGCCCACGGATCGGGCGTCTTCGGCCTCCTACGCGCACCTCCCGCCACGGATCACCGCCGCGCCGCCAGCCGCGGCAGATCCCGCGTGACCTCGACCAGGAACCACGACGGCAGCACCGGCACCCCCTCGTCGCCGGAGGCGATCACCAGCTGCGCGCACTCCACGGAGATCTCCGCCAGCTCCGTCAGCATCGACTTCGCCCGCAGCACAAAGCGTTTCACCCCACCCGAGGCGTGCTCACGGGAGGCCGGGAGCTCGCGGACCAACCGCGCCCGGAACGCCTCGGACAGGAAGTACAGCAGGTCGCGGTCGCCGGGATCGCGCGGCCACGACGCGTCCCCCTTGATCACCGCCTCCAGGTCGAAGGCGTGGCGCGCGGTCTTGACGAACGCCCGGAATCCCGAGGCGTGTGCGGTGGTGAGGGTGCCCGAGGCCAGTATCCACAGTGTCTGGTCGGGGATCTCGTCGCCGTAGGAATGCAGTGCGTCCGAGAGCATGTGCCATCCGCGCGGGGTGGAGAACGGCTGCTCGGTCTTGGGCGGCGCGGACCACAGATGATCGGGCCGCTGCATGAGATATTCGACGACCCAGCGGTGAATTCCGTTGTGCGCGGCCCATTTCAGCCAGTCGTCGACATCGGCGCGCAGGTGCACGTGCACCATGCGGTTCACCAGCGCCGAGGCCATCGGCCGGGCCAGCGCGTTGTCGGTGGCCCGATTCCCCGCGCCGATCACGACCGATCCGGCGGGCAGTTCGTAACTCCCCACGCGCCGGTCCAGGATCAGCGAATAGAACGACTTCTGCACCTCCGCGGGCGCGGCATTCAGCTCGTCCAGGAACAGGCAGTAGGGCTGGGCGCGGGCGATCATCTCCGGCGGCGCGAACCGGCTGCGATCCTCCACGATCTGCGGCACCCCGATCAGATCCTCCGGCGCCAGCTGGGTACCCAGCAGCGTCACGCACTCCAGCCCCAGCGATTCGGCGAACGCTCGCACCAGCGAGCTCTTGCCGATACCCGGTGCGCCCCACAGGAATACCGGCCGTACCACCGCCACGTGCAGCAGCAGCTCCGGCAACTCCTCCGGAGTCACCGAGACGGTCGCCTCCACACACCCTCCCCTACCTTCTGCCATATCTCGCATGTGCGTCGCACGCCGTCGAGACCATGGATCGGTGGTCCAGAGTAGATCCGCACCCAGGGGCCCTCCACCGAATTTCCACCCGCGGGTGGACGGGAACCGGCTGGCGGGTGGTGCCGGAGCGGGGCGTCGCCGGAGCACCCTGAAGGTATGAACATCGTGCACCTACTGACCCTCGTCGCCGGACTCAGCATCGACGTGGTCGGAATCGTGTGGCTCGGCACCGCGGTGTGGTTCGCCGCGGTGCGGCCGGGCACCCTGCGCGACAAGCTCGGGCACTTCGCCCGCACGCTGCTGCCCGAGCCGTGGATGATCGCCGGACTCGTCGTGCTGAGCGTCGTGCTGCATCTGCTGCCGCGCTCGATCTGGGACCCGATCACCTGGAAGGCCGCGGCCCTGACGGCCCTCGGGTCGTTGCTGATCATCGTGTCGGCCGGGCTCATGGTCTGGGCGCGGCTGGCCCTGGGCACCATGTGGGCGGGCAGGCCGATGATCCAGCGGAATCACGAGCTGCGCACCGACGGCCCGTACCGGATGGTGCGCCATCCGATCTACACCGGACTCCTGGGACTCATGCTCGGCGCGACCCTGCTGTCCGGATTCGGGGCCGGGGTGGTGCTGCTGGCCTTCGTCACCGCATGGTTGCTTCGCCGGGTCCGCGTCGAGGACACCATGCTGATCGACACCTTCGGCGACGACTACCGCGATTATCGGCACCGGGTTCCCGCGCTGGTTCCGCTCGCGCGGCCCCGCGCCTGACGCCGATCGGAAAACAGGGGGGTCACAACGACGGCGATCCGTGATATACATAAGGCGAGGCTTACTTCATAAGGGGAGGCTAACCTCCTCCCCGGTGCCTCACCCCGACCGACGCTCCCGCACCACGAGGCCCACCGTGTACGTGTGTATCTGCAATGCCGTCTCCGAATCGGACGTGCACAGCTGCGTCGCCGCGGGCGCCTGCTCCACCAAACAGGTCAAGAACGCTTGCGGATGGAAGCCCGGCTGCGGCAGCTGCACCCGGCGCCTCGCGGAGGTGTTCGGCCAGGCCATGACCGCCACATCGGTCGCATCGGCGCAGGCCCCGGCCGCCTGACACGCCGCCGAGTAAACCGGCCGACCGGATTGTCCCGGTATAGCCTTTAGGCCAGCCTTGCTTCGCCGGGGCCGAATTTGCCTGCAGAAAGCCGAGACACGCTGGCTGTTATAGCAACGGCGAATATCCCGGTGTGCCACGATCACACCCCATGGAAGGCGACAAGGAAATCATCGCGCTGCTCAACGAGCAGCTCACGGCCGAACTGACCGCGATCAACCAGTACTTCCTGCACGCCAAGATGCAGGAGAACTGGGGCTTCACCAAGCTCGCCAAGCACACGCGGTACGAGTCCATCGACGAGATGAAGCATGCGGAGATTCTCACCGACCGCATCCTGCTCCTCGAGGGACTGCCCAACTACCAGAAGCTCAACACACTGCGCATCGGGCAGACCGTGCCCGAGCAGCTGCGGGCCGATCTGGCGGTCGAGGTGGAGGTGGTCAACCGGATCCGCCCGGCCATCGAACTGATGCGCTCGCGCGGCGACGCCACCTCCGCGCGCATCTTCGAGACCATCCTCGAGGACGAGGAACACCACATCGACTACCTGGAAACCGAGCTCGAACTGCTGAACACGCTCGGCGAGCAGCTGTACCTGCAGCGCTACACCGATACGCCCGAGGGCGACTGAGCATCTCCACCGGGCCGGGTTCGAGACGGCCCGGTGGAGATGTCCGCTACATCCGGCGCAGGGCCGAGATGCGTTCGGAGAGCTGATCGGCCGTGGCCAGCGCCGTGGGCGGACCACCACATTCGCGTCGCAGCTCGCCGTGAATCACCCCGTGCGGCTTGCCGGTCCGGTGGTGATGCATGGCGACCAGGCTGTTGAGCTCGCGGCGCAGCTCGCCCAGCTTGTCCGCGGTGGCCACGCGCTCCGAGGCCGCGGCCACCTGCGGGCCCGCGGCCGCCGCGGCGGTGCGCTCGGCCACCTGACGAGTCTGTCGATCGCGCAGCAGCGCACGCATCTGGTCGGCATCCAGCAGCCCGGGAATGCCGAGGTAGTCGGCCTCCTCGTCGCTGCCGGAGAAGGTCGCGGTGCCGAACGAATCGCCGTCGTAGATCACCTGATCCAGCTCGGCATCCGCGGCCAGCGCGACGAACTTCTTCTCCTCCTCGCCCGGCTCGTCCTGCTGCTTGTTCGCATCGATCAGCAGCTCGTCGTCCAGGGCGTTCTTCTCCCGGTGCGGCTTGCCGATGACGTGATCGCGCTGAACCTCCAGCTGCGCGGCCAGATCCAGCAGCACCGGCACCGAGGGCAGGAACACGCTCGCGGTCTCCCCGGGGCGCCGCACGCGCACGAAGCGGCCGATCGCCTGCGCGAAATACAGCGGCGTCGAGGCGCTGGTCGCGTAGACCCCGACCGCCAGGCGCGGCACGTCCACCCCCTCGGACACCATGCGCACCGCGACCATCCACGGCTCGGTACTGCGGGCGAACTCGTCGATCCGATCCGAGGAGCCCGGATCGTCGGACAGCACCACCGCCGGCTTGGTGCCCGAAATGTGTTCCAGCAGATCGGCGTAGTCGCGCGCCTTCTCCTGATCGGTCGCGATGACCAGCCCGCCCGCGTCGGCCATGCCCGTGGCGCGCAGCTGTCGCAGCCGGGTGTCGGCCGCGATCAGCACCTTCGACATCCAGTCGCCCGCCGGATCGAGCGCGGTGCGCCACGCCCGCGCGGTCTGCTCGGCGCTGAGCGGCTCGCCCAGGCGGGCGGAATACTCCTCCCCCGCGCTGTCGCGCCAGTGCGCCTCGCCCGAGTAGGCCAGGAACACCACTGGTCGCACGACGCCGTCGGCCAGCGCCTCGGAATAGCCGTAGGTGTGATCGGCCCGCGAGCGCGGGAAGCCGCTCTCGTCGGGTTCGTAGGTGACGAACGGGATCTGGCTGTCGTCGCTGCGGAACGGGGTACCGGTCAACGCCAGGCGGCGGGTGGCGTCGCCGAACGCCTCGGCGGTCGCCTCGCCCCAGCTCTTGGCGTCGCCCGCGTGGTGGATCTCGTCGAGAATGACCAGGGTGCGGCGGTTTTCGGTGCGCACTCGATGCTTGAACGGATGCGAGGCCACCTGCGCATACGTGACCACGACGCCGTGATAATCGCCGGAGGTACCGCCGGTGGAGTTCGAGAAGTTCGAATCCAGCGCGATGCCGGTGCGCGAGGCCGAGGCCGCCCACTGATGCTTGAGATGTTCGGTGGGCGCGACCACGGTGATCTGGTCGACGGTGCGATCGGCCAGCAGCTCGGCCGCCACCCGCAGCGCGAACGTGGTCTTGCCCGCACCCGGTGTCGCGACCGCGAGAAAATCGCGTGGCTTGGTCGTCAAATACCTGGTCAGAGCCCTGCGCTGCCATGCACGTAAAGAACCGCCACCACCCGAAGTCACTCGAAGGAGAGTACCGATCCCCACCGACAGAAAGGTAATCCGACACTGTGTGAGTGCTTACGCCCGGAATGACTGTGACGCTCCCCACCGGCGACACGATCGGCCGCTGCGCGCGCGTCCCGAGCGTCGGTGGGCGATGCTGTAGGCAGCATGGACGCTCACGACACGCCGGACCCGCACCGCGACGGACCCGCAACGCCCGCCGGACCCGCAACGCCCGCCGGACCCGCGCCGCACGCTGCGCCGCCCGCGCGGGCCGTTGTGCCCGGCCGGTGGCTGGCCCCGGTGATCGGCCGGATCATCCACGCATTGCTGCGGCTGTGGGCGTTCGTGGCGCGCGTGGCCGTGAAATCCTGGAACGACGAGATATTCGGCAAGTCCGCCTCGGCCGCCTTCTGGCAGACGCTCTCGCTGGCCCCGCTGCTGCTGGGCCTGCTGGGCTGCCTGGGCTACGTCGGCGGCTGGTTCGGTCCCGACACCGTCCACATCGTCGAGTCCAAGATCATCACCTTCAGCCGGAACCTGTTCAGCCCCACCGTCGTCGACGATCTGATCGCCCCCACGGTGCGTGATGTGCTGCGTCGCGGGCGCGGCGCGGTGGTGTCGATCGGGTTCGTGCTCTCGCTGTGGGCCGGATCGTCGGCGATGGCGACCTTCGTGGACGCGATCGTGGCCGCGCACAACCAGCAGGACGCGCGAAATCCAGTGTGGCAGCGCATCTTCGCCCTGCTGCTGTATGTGCTGTTCCTGATCGTGTCGGTCTTCGTGCTGCCGCTGGTGGCGCTGGGACCGACGTTGATCGGGCGGGCACTGCCGCTCACCTGGCGCGAACCGGGGCTGCGGCTGATCGACGCGTTCTACTACCCGGGCACCGGCCTGCTGCTCATCGTCGGGCTCACCACGCTGTACAAGCTGGCCCTGCACCGGTCGCTGCCGTGGCACCGGCTGTTCGGCGGCGCGCTGATAGCGGGCGTGTTCTTCATGACCGCGAGCACGATTCTGCGCGGCTACCTGGCCTGGGTGGCCCGCACCGGAATCAGCTACGGCGCGCTGGCCACCCCGATCGCCTTCCTGCTGTTCACGTTCTTCCTGGCGTTCGCGGTCATTCTCGGCGCCGAGTTCAACGCCACCGTGCAGGAATTCTGGCCCGCCCGTAGGACCCGTTTCGACCACATCCGCCGGCGGCTCGTGCACCGGATGCGCGCGCGGCGCAACGTATCCGGCGCGGCCAGCCAGGCTGCCCCGGCGCCGGAGGCCCCGGCGCACGGAACCCGCCCGGCCCCGTAGCGCACATCGAATGGTTACTACTCAATGGATTACCGCGTGCCGCACCGCTCGAAAGGTCTTGCGGTAGGCCAGCGGCGGCACGCCCAACTCGGCCCGCATGTGGTGGCGCAGCGAGGACGCGGTGCCCATGCCCGCCGCCCGCGCCACCTCGTCGATCGGGAGTTCGGTGGTCTCGAGCAGGTGCCGGGCGTGCCGCAGGCGCTGCTGCAGCAGCCATCCGCCCGGGGCCTGCCCGGTCTCCGCCTTGAAGCGGCGGGTGAAGGTGCGCACGCTCATGCGGGCATGGGCGGCAAGGGAATTCAGGTCCAGGTCGTGGTCGAGATGGCGCACCATCCACGCCCGGGTGGGCGCGGTGCCGTCGGAACCGTCGTCGGGGACCTGGCGATCGATGAACTGGGACTGGCCGCCCTCGCGCCACGGCGGAACCACGCAGTAGCGCGCCGCTCGATTGGCGACCTCGCTGCCGTGATCGGTGCGCAACAGCTGCAGGCACAGATCGAGCCCCGAGGCCAAACCCGCTGCGGTCCAGATGTTTCCGTCCTCGACGAACAGCAGGTTCTCGTCCAGCAGCACGCGCGGATACAGCCGTCGGAAGTCGTCCGCGAACGACCAGTGCGTGGTGGCCCGGCGGCCGTCGAGCAGCCCCGCCGCGGCCAGCACGAACGCGCCGGTGCAGATGGACACGACACGGGCATCGTCCCGGATGCTCCGCAGCGCCCGCGACAGATCCGGCGGCAGCGTGCCGAACCGGCGCGCCCCGGGCATCTGGGTACCGGGCACGACCACGGTATCGGCCGTGGTCAGCAGCTCGGGCCCGGCCTCGGGGATGATCGCGTAGCCCATCGTGGACCGGACGCTGGAGGTGTTCAGGCCGCATATCTTCACGTCGTAGAGCGGCGTGCCATCCGGCGCCTCTGCCGAACCGAGCACGGTCGGCGGGATCGTCATGTCGAAACCGACAACCGGCTCCAGCGCCAGCACCGCCACGGAGTGCCGGCGCGACGTTTCGGACTGTGGCGCAACCGATTCCGAGAGCGTCCCTGCCATCTGCCCGCTCCCCTACTCCGTCACGCGACCGGTGTGCGGGTCACGGCTGGTCAGGCAGTACGTGCCGCCCGCGGGATCACGCATCACCGCCCACGTCCGGCCGCCGCCGACCCGGCGCGCGCCCAGCCGCTCGTGCCAGGCCGCGACCGCGTCGACGTCCGAGCACGCCATATCCAGATGCGCGGACGGCGGACGGTCTTCGTTCAAGCGCTGCAACAGAATTCGGATCGGCAGCCGCGACGGCACCGCCAGCCGGGCGAATTCGGGGTCGGTGGTGGGGGTTAGACCCCACCCGGTGAACGCGGACCAGAAGCGGACCTCGTCGTCGAATCCCGCGGGCCCGATGTCCAGGCAGATCTGATCGAGGCGGCTCAGGGCACCGTCCGGCGACGGGACGGCCGGCGGCGCCTGCTCTCCGTCCTCGACGGTCAGGCAGAACACCACGCCCCGCGGCGAGCGCAACACCGTCCAGTCGTCGTGTGCGGCAACCAGGCTCGCCCCGTGGCTCAGGGCCGCGCGCCGCGCCGACTCGGGATCGTCCACGTCCAGGTCCAGGTGTGCACCGCCGGGCCCGCCGACCACCTGGATCCGGAGACAGGGGTCGCCCGATTCCGGCAGCAGGGTCGCGAATTCGCCTCGCTCGCCGCGTCGTTCGGACAGGCGAGCGCCCGTCACCCGCGCCCAGAACGCGCCCGCCGCGTCGAAGCCCTCGGCGGGGCGATCGATGAATGCGGTATTCCAGCGGATCATGGCGCCTCCCACGGTGGCCGGATCGAGTGGCCAGATATTGACGGATTGTGGCACTCCGGCCACTCGTACCGCAACCGAATCTCGGGGACGATCTTCCGGTGACCGAACTGCAGGACCCGGCCCGCGGCCCCGAAGCCGCCGGGCGGAACGACGCCCTCACCTCCGACGCCACCGCGCCGCACCTCGGCGCGCGGCCCGCCCGCACCGGCCCGTTCGGCATGCACCCGGCCTGGTTGGTCGCGGCCGCCGGGTTCGTGGCGCTCATCGGCGCGGCCGGATTCCGATCCGCACCCAGCGTCCTGATGGACCCGCTGCACCACGAATTCGGCTGGTCGCACGGCACGATCGGCGCCGCAGTCTCGCTGAATGTGCTGCTGTACGGGCTGATCTCGCCGTTCGCGGCCGCACTCATGGACCGCTTCGGCATCCGCCGGGTGGTGGCGTGCGCGCTGCTGCTGGTGGCGGCGGGCGCCGGACTGACAGTCTTCATGACCCGGCCGTGGCAGCTGCTGGCGACGTGGGGGCTGCTGGTGGGCGTCGGGGTCGGATCGATGTCGATGCCGTTCGTGGCGACCATCAGCACCCGCTGGTTCGTCGGGCATCGCGGGCTGGTGACCGGCGTGCTCACCGCGGCCGGCGCGACAGGTCAGCTGGTATTCCTGCCGCTGATCTCGGCGCTGGCCCAGGCCCACGGCTGGCGGACGCCATCGCTGGTGATCGCGGGCGCGGCCCTGGCGGTGGTGCCGGTGGTGCTGCTGTTCATCCGCGACTTTCCCAGCGATATCGGCGTCACCGCGTACGGCGCGGAACCCGGCAGCCAGGTCGGGGTACGCAAGGAACTGGGAGGCGGGGCCGCACGCGCGGTGACGGTGCTGTTCCGCGTCGCCCGCAGGCCGCAATTCTGGCTGCTGGCAGGGGGTTTCATGGTGTGCGGTGCCTCCACCAACGGGCTGGTGGGCACCTATTTCGTCAGTGCGGCCCACGATCACGGCATGCCGCCCACCACCGCGGCGAGCCTGCTGGCCACCGTCGGCATCTTCGACGTGGCCGGAACCATCGCCTCGGGCTGGCTCACCGACCGCACCGATCCGCGCTACCTGCTGGTCGCCTACTACGGGCTGCGCGGGCTGTCGCTGGTTATCCTGCCGTCGCTGCTCGCGCCGGACACCAAACCCAGCATGTGGGTGTTCATCGTGTTCTACGGACTCGACTGGGTTGCGACGGTGCCGCCGACGGTGACATTGTGCCGCAGGTATTTCGGCGAGGACGGACCGGTGGCGTTCGGCTGGGCGTTCGCCTCGCATCAGCTCGGCGCGGCCCTGGCCGCCACCGGAGCCGGCATCATCCGCGACATGCGCGGCAGTTACGACCTGGCCTGGTACATCGCGGGCGGGCTGTGCGCGGGCGCCGCGATCATGTCGGGATTTCTCCGCTCGCGGCGCGCCTCATCCGTCGATGGAGCGGTTCCGGCCTGACTCGAGCGCCTTGTGTTCGGCGCGGCGCCCGTCCCACCGGCTGGGCTCGTCCTTGCGGCGGGGCGGGCGGTCGTTCGCGACGAGCACCGCGATCCACGGCAGCGGAACCGAGACGCCGATGATGGCCAGCGAGATCAGCGCGTTGTGCCACTCACCGTAGGCAATCGCGGCCAGCACCAGGCAGGGGATGCGGAACCCCATCAGGATCGAGTACCTGCGCACCCGGTCCCGATGCTGCTGCTCCAGCGAGGGCGCGGCCTCGGTGATCAGGACCGGCCTGTCCTCCTTCGACGGACGGAAGAACCCCTCGCGCTTGCGCGGCGGCGGCACCGGGCCCTGATTCAGGGTGTCCCGGAAGAAACCCTCGCCGTGCACCGCATCCGGCGCCGGGACCTCGACCTCGGGTTCGGAGCCGCCCGGGGCGCGGTCATCAGGGGTTTCGCCGTCACGCTGCATACCTCGAGTCTTCCACTCCCCCGTGACGAATGCACATGCGGTAATCCACCGCCGGGCGAACAAACCCCCGAGGCTGCGGCGACGGCCCGGGCGCCGATGCGGCATCATGGAAGGGGTGAGCACCGATACCCTGGTTCGCCCGGATACGACCACCGACGAGTCGACCGGTAGCGATATCCCCAAGTACTTCCATTACGTGAAGAAGGAGAAGATCGCCGAGAGTGCCGTCATGGGCACCCACGTCGTGGCCCTGTGCGGCGAGGTGTTCCCGGTCACCCGCTCGGCCAAGCCCGGCTCCCCGGTCTGCCCGGAGTGCAAGCGCGTCTACGACATGATGAAGAAGAGCTAACCATTTTCGCTGGTCAACGGGTTGCGGGCCGCTGAACTAGCCCCCAGAGTGCCATTTTGGTGCTAGCACACCGTTGGATCGCGAACCGGCTCCGTTCCATTCTCAGCGCTCAACGACCACCACTGTGGTGCAGGTTTCAGGGTTGGTGGACCGGCAACGTCCGCTGTGCGTCGGAGCGATAGCGGGAGGGCGTGGTCGCCGTCCAACGGTGGAATGCTCGCCGGAAGGCGCTCGGTTCGGAGTAGCCGAGCCGCGTCGCGAGGTGAGCGATGGGTTCGCTGGTCCTGGTCAGCGCCGCAATGGCACGGTCCCGCAGGATTTCGTCCTGCAAGCGCCGGAACGATGTGCCTTCTCGTCCGAGTAGGCGGCGCAGGTGAGGTGGGCTCACGGCCAGTTCCCGCGCCACCGCATTCCCGGTCACCGGTATCGGGCCGCGTTCGAGGATTTCGATGACTCGGCCCGAGACCGAGAGCGCCCCGGATCGATCGGACAGCAGACCGGCGGGAGCGTCTCGAAGCAGCTGTGTCAGCTCGGCTTCGGTGCGAACGACGGATTCGTGCAGTGACCCGGCGCAGAACATCAGCCGCGCCGGCTCGATGGCGGCGTGGGGAACTGCCCTGCCGATGAGCCATTCGGCGAAACGATGCACACCGGTCAATATCGCGCCCGCCATGGCCGGGTCGGGGCTTGCCGCGTCAGCGGGGTCGAATTCGATTCGCATACAGCGATGTTCATCGGTCGACGAGGTGAACGGGATACCCGTAGCGAGCCGGCCGAACTCGACCGTGCGGGCAAGTGCCTCGGCCAGGGTGCGGGTGTGGACGACCGCGACCGCGAGCAGGCGCAGCATCCCACGTGGGATCGGGCGCGGACCCAGACCCAGCAGTTCGTCGTCGGTTTTTTCCCAGATCGTCCGGACGACTCGATTGGCAGCCTCCGGCCACCGGCCGCCCGTCCGGCCCGCGCCCGCGACCTGCAGGGCCTGTTCGATATCGGTGCCTTGCGCGGCAATCCGGGCCAGCAGTGTCTGTAGTGGCGGTGACGGCTCCATCGGAATCACCGGGCTCCTTGCGGGTGGCGACAGGGTCACGACAATATCAGGATTCGATGATCGCTTCGGTCCCCTGATCCGCGCAGTCCAGTGCTCACCGCGGTGCCAACCGGGTTCTTACCGTTCCTGATGGCGCCACTTATCGGCCGAGGAACCCTGACAGGAGCGGACCATGCGAACGGCCAGCGATGACACCCGAGACACGAAACGCGTTCCCCCGCAATGGAGGACTGCTGTCCGCCACCGCGTCGCATTGGCCCTGGCCGGGCTGCTCGCGAGTGTCGAGCCGGCGCTCGGACCCATGGCCGACGCCGCGCCTTCGCTCCCGGGGATGCTGGTATCGATTCGGTCATTGCAGCCCGACGACCTGATTCCGGGCGCTACCAAAGGGTTTCGGATCGTGTACACGACCACCGGACAGAACGGGACGGCCGAGGTCAGCGGCGGCGATGTCTATCTCCCAGGAGAGCATCCTCCGGCCGGGGGCTGGCGGGTCGTGTCATGGGGCCACGGCACGACGGGAATCACCTTCGGCTGCGCGCCGAACCTCACCGGGGGCATTACCGGGCCGATCAGTCAGACACCGTACCTGTCACAATTCCTGGACGCAGGATATGCCGTCGCGGCAACCGATTACATCGGGCTGGGCGCACCGGGCGTCAACGAGTACCAGGCCGGACGCGCGGAAGGGCATGCGGTGCTCGACATCGTGCGGGCCGCCCATCGGCTCGACCCGGCGATCTCGACCACCGCGGTCTCGGCTGGCCATTCACAGGGCGGACACGCCGCGTTGTTCGCCGCGGCCATCGCCCAGCAGTACGCACCCGATATCGACGTGCGCGGCAGCCTCGCCTACGCACCGACCAGCCACGCCGAAGACATCATCACCCACCTGATGGGACCGGCCTTTCCGACCCTGCCGATAGGAAATGACCTGCAGCTCAACCTCATTCTCATTCTCGCGGGCCTCGACCATGCCCGGCCCGACCTCGATGTCGACGGTTATCTCAGCGACCGCGGCAGGCAGGTACTGGCGATAGCGAGAAAGGGATCAGGCTGTCTGACGGAGCTCAAAACGGCCGTACACGGACAAGCCCTGGGAACCCTGCTGTCCCGTCCACTGTCGGACCCGGCGTTGGTCGCCGCACTACAGGATTATATGGCGGTACCCGTGCACGGCTATCGGGCGCCGATCACCCTCGAACAGGGTGTTGTCGACGACATGCTGCCAGCACCGTTGACTGTCACACTGGCCCAACAGCTTTCGACCAATACGAGCCCGACCCGCCTGCAGCTGTATCCAACCGCGAACCACTTCACCATCCTCTCGCAGGCATCCGCGGACGCCCTCGGCTTCCTGAACGAACACATGCCTCCCACCGGCAGCAGTCGCTGAACCGCGACTTCTACATCACGGTCGGCCGAAACGTCGTATCGGCGCGAGTTCCGCCGATGGTCGAAGAATGCGCCCGCAGTCGAGCACAGCGCGCTACAAAGGCGGACATTCGTTGTGAACCCGGTCGGTAGAGCCAATCGGTAAATCTCAGCCGCTGAGCCCCTACGCGTGGGTAGTGTGCGCTGCCCATCGGGCGTGAAGTAGCGCGGCGCCCAGTGCGAGAGCCACCGTCAACACGGCCGAGGTAAGGAAGACCGCACCGATAACGCCCCGGAAAAGTGCAACTTCGACTGCCACTTTCAGGGCTGTTCGGCAGCTGGGTGAAATGCGGGTCCTTCTTCATCATCTCGTGGAGGAGCTGAGCTGCGGACTGTGCTCGTGGTGGGAGCGCAGGGCGTTGGCGAGCGCCTTATACGGGTCGGTGGCGTCGTCCCCGGCTTGTTCGGTATCGGAGCGCCAGCGGAAAACGAGTGCGGCAGTGGCGATCAGGAGGGCAGCCTCGCCGATGAGCAGGGCTGCGAGCGCGGCGGCGTGCTGATCGGCGAACAGGTCTCTCACCCACGGCAGGCGCAGTGCGGAGTACATGTTGGCGCTGGCGCGGCCGTCGCCGATCAGGGTGTGAGTGTCGAACAGGGTGGCGGCGAAGATAATGTCCGCGGGCATGGCGGCCAGGAGCATGCCGAGGCGGGCGATCATCGGCATCGGGCGGGGGCCTGGGTCGGGTCCGACGACCATCCAGGCGAAGAGGTAGCCGATGCTCAGGAACACCACGTCGATCAGCAGGTGCGCCCAATGGAAACGTACCGCCGCGTCGAACAGTCCGGTGCAGTAGAGAACAAAAGGCGCACCTGCGAATATCGCAGTGGCCGACAGCGGATGGGTCAGTGCCCGGATGAGGCGCGATTCGGCGAGCGTGGTGATCCACTCCGTGGGACCCGAGCCCTCGCGAGCCCCTGTCGATCGTAGGAGGGTCAGGGGTGCTCCGAGGGCCAGCAGGACGGGTGCGAGCATGCCGATGAGCATGTGCGCGACGATGTGGTAGCTGAACATCGCGCCCGCGTAGCGGGCGATTCCGCTGCAGCTGGCGATGAGCAGGACCGCACATCCGGTCAGCCACGCGACCGTTCTCCCACGCGGCCAGCCACGGCGGCGGATCCGATAGCACGCGGCCAGGTACACCGCGGCCAGCAGCAGCGCGAGGGTGCCCAATAGCGGATCGAACCGCCAGTCGAGCAGCAGTCGCATCACGCCCGGTGGATGCGGGAGGTCGAATCCGAGAAAGGCTTGATCGGGGGTGGCGACGGGGCCGGTATCTGCCGGTGGCGTCAGGTGTGTCAGTCCGACTGAGATACCCGCGGTCGCGGACAGTACAACCAGCTCGCCGGCGCACAATCCGAGCATTCTTGCGGTGCCCGATCGGTGATTCGGGTTGCGCCGCAACCATATTCCGATCACTCCGAGCCCAGCGACCAGGACCACCTTGACCAGGAACCACCAGAGGTAGTCTCCGGTGCGGTGCCGCCCCGCCGGTATCAGCACCGCGGCGACGACGAGTCCGGATCCGGCCAGCGCCAGCCAGCTTCCCAGCGCGAACCGCTGGTAGCGGCGACGCAGCACCTCCGCGGGTACACCGCGTCGCCAGGCCGGCCGTAGCAGGGCGATCAGTAGCCCGATCCATGCCACCGCGACCGGAACATGGATCACCAGTGCCGCCTCGGCTAGATCGTGCCCGGCATCGGAGGCACTGTGTCCGGTGACAGCCTGCGGCAGCACCGCGACGATCGACACTGCCCACACCACCACGGTCGGTTGCCAGCGCAATACCCATCGGCACGCGACGGCTACCGCGGCGGCCAGCACCGCGGTGACGAGCCAGGCCATCGGTTGTTCGAGAGTGGCCCACAGCGCGAGCTGATCGTTGACCGGCGCCCGCAGCGGTGGTCCGGACAGCGGTACGCCCGACAGATCCGCTGCCTCCACCGGGACGAGTGCCGCAGCCGCGACCGCCCAGCCGACCGCCCACCGTCCGGCACTCACCACCGCGGCGTACCCGTGGGGTGCGAGGCGACCCGACTCGTCCGGGGCGAAGAATGCCGCGAACGTCAGCGCCCCGGCACAGATCACCGCACACGCCTCGGCGATCAGGCGCAGCAGCGGCGCGACCCCTCGTACCAAGGTCCCCGGATCACCCAGTCCGAGAAGGGAATACGGTGCGCTGCCAGCGGTCACCGCGACCGCGATCACGATCGCCGGTGCGGCGATCGCAGCGAGCGGCACCGCCCAGCGCCCGAGCCGGCCCGCGCTCATCGACTCGGTGACAGCTTGCGCAGCCGGAGGCTGTTGGTCACGACGAACAGCGACGACACCGCCATGGCCGCGGCGGCGATCAGGGGGTTCAACAATCCCGCGGCGGCGATCGGGATGGCGGCGATGTTGTAGCCGAACGCCCAGACGAAGTTCCCGCGAATGGTCGACAGGGTGGCGCGCGCCAGCCGTACGGCGGTGGGCACCACATCGAGTTCCTCGCGGACCAGGATGATGTCGGAGGCTCCCAGGGCGATGTCGGTGCCGGTGACCACCGCCAGGCCGAGATCGGCGCGGGCCAGGGCCGGTGCGTCGTTGATGCCGTCACCGACCATGGCCACCACCCGGCCGTCGGCCTGCAGTCGCGCGATGGTCGCTTCCTTGTCTGCCGGCATCACCTCGGCGATGACCTCGGCGACGCCGATCTCCGCGGCGACCGCCCGCGCGGTCACCGCGTTGTCCCCGGTGAGCAGAACCGTGGCAAGGCCGAGCCGATGCAACTGTGCGATCGCTTCGGCCGCGCCGGGTTTCACGACATCAGCGAGGGACAGCACACCGATCGCGGTACCGTCGACCGCCACGGTCACCGTGGTGCGTCCCTGCTCCTGCTCGGCATTCCGCTCGGCGGCCAGCTCCGCGGGCACGATGACATCGGCGTCCGCGGCCAGGCGCGTGGATCCCACCAGGACCGCGCGGCCCTCGACGGCGCCACCGGCGCCCAGTCCGGCCAGGGCGGTGAAGCCGGTGACCATTGGCAACGAGCCGAGTTCGGCCCGGGCCAGCGCCGCGATCGCTCGGCCGACCAGATGTTCCGACGCGTCCTCCACCGCACCGGCCGCACGGAGCAGTTCCGCGCGCGTGCGCCCCGGAGCGGGATGCACCGCGACGACCGTCATGCGGCCGAGCGTGACCGTACCGGTCTTGTCCAGCACCACGGTATCCACCGCACGCGCCGACTCGAGTGCCTGATGTCCCTTGATGAATACCCCCAGCTGCGCGCCGCGTCCGGACGCGACCAGCAGGGCGGTCGGGGTGGCCAGGCCCAGCGCACACGGGCACGCGATGATGAGTACCGCCAGTCCGGCGCTGATGGCATGTTCGGCGGTGCCGCCCGCGAGCAGCCATCCGATCAGCGTCAGTAGTGCCAGCACCACGACGACCGGCACGAACACCGCGGAGATCCGATCGGCGAGGCGCTGGATCCCCGCCTTGTCCTGCTGTGCCCGCTCGACCAACCGCACCAGTTGCGCCAGTTGCGTATCCGCGCCGACCCGGTCGGCGCGCACCACCAGCCGCCCGGCCAGCACCACGGTTCCGCCGATCACCTCGTCGCCGACCATGACCTCGATCGGCGTCGCTTCTCCGGTCATCGCGGAGGTGTCCACCGCGCTTCCGCCCTCGACCACGACCCCGTCGGTCGCGACGATCTCGCCGGGACGAACGACGAACCGGTCGCCGACTCGGAGCATGCGGACATCGATACGCTGTTCGGTACCGCCGTCCTCCAGGACCGCGACGTCCTTCGCCCCGAGTTCGGCCAGCGCCCGCAGCGCCCCGCCCGCGGTGTGCTTGGCCTTGGCCTCGAACAGTCGCCCGCCCAGGACGAAGATGGTGACCCCGGCCGCGACTTCGAGGTATACCGAGCCGCCGGGAGTGAACAGCGCTCCCCACCCACCCCCGGACGGATCGGCCGAGCCGTGCGCGAAGATCGTGTACAGCGACCAGCCCGAAGCGGCGATGATGCCGATCGAGACGAGCGTGTCCATCGACGTCGCGCCGTATCGCAGCCCGGTGAACGCTTTGCGGTGGAACGGCCACGCGCACCAGGTCACCACCGGCAGCGACAATGCCAAGAGCAGCCACTGCCAGCCCTCGAACCGCATCCGCGGCACCAGCACCATGACGAAAGCCAGATCCCCGGCGGGCACTCCGAGCAGCATCGCCACCGCGAGCCGCCGCCACAGATACCGCACCCGCCCCGATTCCGGATCGCCGTCCGGGCGCTGCTCGACCGGTACCGCCCGATACCCGGCGCGCTCGACCTGACCGATCAGGTCCTCGACCGTGAGCTCGCCGCCGGCCTGCACCGTGGCCTTCTCGGTGGCGTAGTTGACCGTCGCGCTCACGCCGTCGATCTTGTTGAGCCGCTTCTCGATTCGCGCCGCGCATGCGGCGCACGTCATCCCGCCGATCTGCAACTCCACCGCGCGGGAGGCGGGTGGCGGCCCTGCGACCGGACTCAGGGTGGGCGTCTGGGTCACTGAAGCCATGCCGTCACTCGCTCGCAATCGTCGGAGGGAATCTACGTGCGCTCATGCAGGGTTACCGTCCTTGCATCGCGCCGGGGAACAGGCCGCCGGCCGTGTAGCTGTGCGAGCCGGGCGTTGTAGGCGTCCAGCGCTGCCTGCTCGGCGTCGATGTCGCCGCCGGACGTGGATTCGCCGAGGAGGGCGCGCTGGCGAATGCCATCGAGCCACGGGCCGAAACTACGGGCCTGATCACCGGTACGGACCCACTGGCCCGCGACGATGATCATCAGCACCACCATCAGTCCATCCCCGCCCAGCCACATGATCACCCCGGCGGTGTTCTGGTCGGTCAGTGCACCCGGACCCCATGCCCGCGACGCCGCATAGGCGGGTGCCAGGACGGTCGAGGACATCATCAGCGTGACCCCGACGAGGGTGTCCGGTCCGACGCAGATCGCAAGCACCAGCAGCCGCAAGCCGTACGGCCACGCCGGCTCGGTCGTCAGCTCGCCACCCGCGAGCGGGAGAAGCAGCAGATAACCGCTGATCAGATACAGGAGCAGTTCGGCGGTATGAACCCAGGCATGGGTGAGCATCGCCTGCTGGAACCCGGTCAGATGGGTCAGCACCAGCACCGCCGCGTACAGCGGCACCGTGAACCGTGCCGGTATCAGCCACCGCCACGGCGAACGCAGCCGGGCGGCGTCGATGATCGCGCGGGCGCGTGGGCCGCCGGTCAGATGCAGCAGCCGGATGGGCTGCCCCCACACCATCAGCGCGGGAACGACGGCGATCATCAGCAGGTGGACCACCATATGGATGGTGAACAACCGATGAGAGTACGTCGCCAGCGCGCTGTCGAGGGCCAGCACCAGACAGGCCAGTCCGGCATACCAGCTCGCGATGCGGATTACGGGCCAGTGCTCCGAGCGGCGGTGCGCCCGCAGCACCATCCAGCCGTAGCCCAGGGCGGCGACCGCGATGAGGATGTCGGCGACCGGTGAGAACGTCCAAGTGGTCAGCGCGCCGGTCACCGTCGGCGCCGGACCTTCGATCGGCACAGCCAGGGTGGCGGTATGCAGCAGTTGCTCAGCGCACACGATTGCCCCCTGCGGGTAAGGGTGATCGCCGAGCTCTGGTGGCGACATCCGCATTCACCTCTGGACAGTCGGACCGGAGACCGCCAAAGTTCCCGGGGAGACAGATCGGGCCAATCTCGGCGGTGCGCGCTCCATTCGCCGCGCCCGGCAGAACTTCTGCGACTCGCGACCGTTCTCCGCACCCGCACCGGACCATCCCGCCGTGCCGGGAACCGAACACCACGGCACCGACGACTCCTCTACGGAAGAAAATCGAGTAGGAGCTCCATGCACACGATGCCGCCCGATATGCCTTCGATGACCGGTCCCGCCCCCGACATGTCCATGCTGCCCGGGTGGGTTCGCGTGCTGTGGACCATCGCGTTGCTGGCGGTGGCGCTGTTGCACGTCCGGCACGCCGCCGAGGCTCCCGGACAGGCACGATGGTGGCACGGCACGCACGTGGTGATGAGCCTGGCCATGGCCGCCATGTACGCCGTGGATCCGATGCGGCAGCACCTGCTGGACCGCTGGCTCGCGACGTTGTTCGCGGCGCTCACCGTGGCACTGCCCCGGGTGATCACCTGGGTGGTCGTCGCCTACCTGGGTGCCGCGACCCTTGCCTGGCTGTTCCGCTTATGGGATCGGGCCCATCGGGCGCACCCCACCGCCGGGTTGATCGGACACGACAGCCTCGATGTACGCATCAGCCTGGCGGTCATGACAGCGGCCATGGCCGACATGCTCGCGTCGATGCTCGGATAATCGGCGCGACCCGTCCGGTCCGCAGCGGCGGTTCTGGCCGATCCGCATCTCCGGCTATCCCATATCCGAACGAATACCATTCACCCGCAACCATATTCGCCGACCCGGCACCACCCGGACCGGCACCGGCAACCCCGCCGGGAATACCCCTGGGTCAGGGCCGAGGGGTATTCCCGGACGCCAACTCAGACGACCGTGAAATTTCCGCCCGAGTCCAGGGCCATCTGCACCTCGTCGGGGCGCAGTTCGTGGTCGGCGTCGACGGTGAACCGGATCGGACATGGGCCGCACCGACCGAGCCGACCTCCACACGATCGTACTGCCACTGATAGACGTGAACTATGATCCGGGGATCGCCGAGTCGCGGGTCAACGGGTCGCCCGAGGACGGCTAGGCTGCGCGCCGGCTTGCCGGGCGTTGATAGCCCTCGGAGTGCCGGGGATCCTGGTACACAGGCTCCGCTCCGGGCGCGCGGTCGTAGCCGAATCCGCCGGGAGCCGGGAGCGTCCGGCCGGGCAGGGGTTGCTCGTCGTCGCGATGCTGGCGATGGACCAGGTACAGCAGGGCGACACCGACCACCACGGGTACGTGCGACAGCAGCCGCATCACGGTGACCTCGCCCTCGGCCAGATCCAGCAGCGAGGCCGCGGCGAGCACGCCGACGAAGACGGTCATCATCGGCAGTTGGCCTGCTGCGGCCCGGGTCCGCAGAGCGGCCCACGCCAGTCCGATGCCGATGGCGACGTTCCACGCCGCGCTCTCGTGGCTCATGTGGCCCATCATGAACGCCGTGCCACTACCCATGCCCGGGTCGGCCCCGAACAGCTCGGCCAGGGCCAGGCCGGTCTGGGTGATCGCCACGACCGCGAGCAGGACCCGCAGGGTTTGCCGGGCACGCCGGGGTGCGGGAAGTTGCGCCATGACCGCCGCGGTCAGGTCGGGCACCACGGGCGCGCGGTGCAGGATCGTGGCGCGGCGAAAGGCATCGGCGCGGCGGTACCAGTCCTGGCAGGCGGAGCAGGCGGTGAGATGCCGGTCCACCATCTCGGCGGGGACGGGCTCCTGCTCACCGTCGAGACGCGCCGACAGCGCTTCACGGACCGTTTCGCACTTCATGCACCTATAGTCGCGCAGTTGCCCTGGGAAGTTCCACGACAGGGTGTAGTAGCCTCTGCGATGTGCAGGGTGGCAATGACGAGGACGACCGATTGACCGTGCTCGCCATGGCCGCGGGCCGTGGCGACCGGCACGCGTTCGAACAGTGGGTTCGGGCCCTGCAGGCGGACGTGTGGCGATTCCACGCCTACCGCGCCGGGGCGAACGTCGCCGATGACCTGACCCAGGAGACGTTCGTGCGGGCCTTCGGCAGCCTGCCGCGGTTCGCGGGACGCTCCACCTCGCGGGCCTGGCTGCTCTCGATCGCGCGGCGGGTCATCGTCGATTCGATCCGCTCGGCGGTGGCGCGGCCGCGGCTCCACGCGGGCGAGGACTGGGAGGCGGTGGCCGAGCAGCGGGCCGCGCAGCAGCGTTCGGGACGTACCTTCGAGGATGTGATCGAGGTGCGCATGCTGCTGGATGATCTGGATCCGGAGCGGCGCGAAGCCCTCGTCATGACCCAGATGCTCGGCCTGTCGTATCAGGAGGCCGCCGACGCGTGCGGCGTTCCGGTCGGGACGATCCGGTCACGGATCGCGCGGGCGCGAGAGGACCTGCTCGCGGCGGGTCGGGTCCGCGACGACGGCGTGGGCTGAGGACGCGCAGGAACTTTCCCGCATGCCCCGCCGACTTTGCCGGTGTGAGTGTGGATGTCGCGAATACCGATGCCCGAGGGGCAAAATGGCGTCCGGCGGTACTGACCGGGTTGTTGGTCACCGCCATGACGATGTCCATGCTGCCGCTTTTCGTGCTCGGGGCGCTCGGACCGCGGTTGGTCGATCAATTCCATGTCTCCGCTTGGGCTCTGGGCGCGCTGGTATCCGCCGGGTTCGGGGTGGCGGCAGTGGTGTCGCTGATGGTCGGCCCGATGGTGGCAGCGCTGGGGGCACGGCGCTGTCTGATCGCGATGTTCGTCATCTCCGCCATCGCACTCGGTCTGTTCGCGGCGGCGCCCTCGTACCCGGTGCTGGTGGTGGCCGTCGCTGTCTCCGGGCTGGCGCAGGCGTTGGCGAACCCGGCAACGAATCAGTTGATCGCAGCACGGATCTCGCCCGCGCGCCGCGGCAGTGTGGCGGGCTGGAAGCAATCCGGGGTGCAGTTCGGCGCCTTCCTCGCTGGGCTGCCGCTGGCCGCGGTAGCCTCGGCGACGACCTGGCGCGCCGCGGTCGCGCTCATCGCCGTCGTGGCGCTCTGCGCGGCCGGGATGAGCTTGTTGATAGCGAACGACACTGTGCCACTGCGACTTCCGCCGCTGCGGTTCGCACGTGCACGAGGCGACGCGGGCTGGTTGTGCGGATACTCGGTGCTCCTCAGGGCGGGGGTTTCGGCGATCAACACGTATATAGCGCTGTATGCCGCCCGGCATCTGGCCATGTCTGCGCCCGCGGCAAGTGCACTCGTGGCGGTCCTGGGAGTGGCCGGCATCGCCGGACGGGTCGGATGGACGCGACGCGCGGCGGGAGCGGGCAATTCCGGAGCGTTGCTGGGGCCGTTGGCTTTCGGTGCCACGATCGCCGCGGCATTGATCGGTCTCGCGGGCCGGTTGGAGGTGTGGCCGGTCTGGCTGGGGGTGTTGGGAATCGGCGGCTGCGCTGTGGCGGCGAACGCGGTATCGATGATGACGGTCATCGCGATGGCGCCCCCGGATCGAGTCGGGCCCGACTCGGCGGTGGTCTCCGCCGGTTTCTTCGCCGGATTCGTGATCGGGCCGACCGCTTTCGGCGTTCTGGCCGGAAGCGGCTCGGGCGGATATGATCTCGCGTGGCTGGCAGTGGCGGTGGCGTTCCTCGCCGCCGCGGCGGTGGCATGGCGGTGGCAGCGTCGCGTAGCTGGTTCTCGATGAACGATATTCTCCGGGATGCGCTGGGCCGCATGATCGTTCGGATCGACAACACAGAACTCCTTGTCGGCGAGCGTTTTCCGCTGTATGCCGATCCAGCGACGGCCGAGTGGGTTACGACCCGCCGCGGTTCCTGGGTCGCCGGTTTCTGGGTCGGACAACTGTGGCTACGAGCATCTCTGGCCGGCGAGCGGGCACACCACAGCGCGGCCGAGGAGTGGACGACCCGCTTGAAGCCGGGTGTCTCGGCCGACACCGCGACTCGTGGGCTCACGTTCTGGTACGGCGCGGCGGCCGGCAGCCGACTCGGCCTGTCCGCCGCCGGCGATGCTATGGCCCGCACCGCCGCAGCGCATTTGGCCGAAACGATCGATCCCGGCTCGGGCATTCTGCCTTGGGGTACCGGATTCGGCGATCCGCCCGATCCGATAGTCGCCCGCGTCGACGGATTGCCCGGTGCCGTTCCGCTGTTGGCCTGGGCAGGCGCCGGGCCGGTCGCCGACCGGTATCTGCGGGCGATGCTCGCGATCGGCCGGACCTCCAGCGGTCCGGCCGCGGCACTGGAACTCTCGGCCGGTCGGTGGCGGGTCCGCTCCGAACCACCGCCGGGGTGGTCACGCGGTCGCGCGTGGTTGCTGCTGGCGCTGGCCGACGCAGGACACTGGATCAACGCCGAATTCAACAGTTACGCAGACGAACTCCTGAATGCGCAATCGACGCCTGATCCGGCCGCGGTACCGGACGCCGTGCTGGGCGCCGGCACGACACCCGATACTTCGGCCGCGGCGATCACCGCCGTCGCGCTGTGCAAGCTCGGCCGCCTCGATCAGGCCGTCGCGCTGACCGAGACGCTGATCGCCGAACATCTCTCCGGCGCTCCGCGGCCCGGACGCCTCCTGAACGGCTGCTACGACCTGCCCCGGAAACTGGCGGTCGAGCACGAACTCATCTGGGGCAACTACTTTCTGCTGCTCGCACTGGCCATTCTGTGCGGTGAGATACCGGCGACGGCGGTGTGAAGCAGGTCGGTACGGGCCGGTCGCGGACACCCGGATCCGCACGACTCCGGGTGTCCACGTATCCGTGAGATGATCAGTTCTTCAGCGCAGCAACGATTTTCGACTCGGCGTCCCGGTACACCGACAGCAGATCATAACCTTGCGTCGGGTAGTTCGTCAGCGCGATCTGTGTCGCGGATGTCCCGGGCAGCACTGTGCCGGTGTCCATCTGGGCATTGCCGAACACGAACTGGGGCTTCGTCGCCGACAGATCCGCGATCTGCTTCGCGGTCACCTCCTCGGGCCCGTAGGTCCCCAGTACCTGCGCGCCCGAGAGCTGGGCGGCGAAGCCCATGAAGGTCTCCGCGACGACCTTGGGCGGCTGCCCGTCACGCCAGGCGGCCTTCGCCTCGCCCGCGAGCGTGTCGTATTCGGTGCCGAAGCTCTGGATCCAGCGATCGGCGGACGCTCGGGTGCCGAACGCGTCACCGAGCGTGCGAACCTGCTTGACGACGTTGTCCCTGCTGTTATCCAGGTTCAGTTGCAGCACTTTGGCTTTGGATCCGGCCGCGTCTTTGATCTTGCTGGCGAAACCCTCGAACTGCGCGTAGAGCACGAAGCCCGCCTGCGAGACCGCCGCCAGGTCAGAGGGTTTGGGATCGTAGTCCGGGGCGTGCTTGATCGAGGGCGGCACGATCACCGTGACATCGGTGGCGCCGGCGGCTTCGGCGAATGCCGCCTCCCAGCTGCTGGCCGCCACCACGTGCGGCCCGGTGTTGCTGCCGTGATCCTGCTGCCCGGAACCGCATCCGGCCAGTACCTCCGCACCCGTGATCAGTGCAACGACACCGATTCCGAGGCGGACGAACCGCCGGCGTGTGTTGGGAACCATCCTCGTCTTCTCCAATCGGGTAACACATGAACCGCGAGGGCGACCGCCCCCGCAGACAACACCAGCACCGGCCCCGGCGGGAGATCCAGCCACACGGCCAACACGAAACCGGCCACGTTGACCAGTAATCCGACGGCCACGGCCGCAAAGACCATGCCCGGCAGGGAATTCGCCAGCCGGCGCGCGGCCAGCGCGGGCAGCAGGGTCAGCGCATCCACCAGCAGCGCTCCGGTGAGCCGGATTCCACTGGCCACGGCTACCGCAACCAACACCAGCAGAATCAATGTCAGGCGATTGACCCGCACACCCGAGCAGGCCGCGAGCTCGCGATCGTGCAATAGCAGACTCAGCTGACGCCGCCGCAGCACGAACAACATCGGCACGATCACCGCCAGCACGCCCAGCAGCACGACATCGATGGTGCGGGTCGCCAGAATCGAGCCCCACAACAATTCGAACGCGCCATTGGCATTCACCCCGACCACCGACAACGTCAGCAGTGCGCCCGCGATCGCCAGGCTCATCAGCAATCCCATCGCGCCGGACAATCCGGTCGAACTGCGGGCGAGCGGAGTGAGCGCGGCGCCCGCGGCGGCACACGCAACCAGGGCGCACAGCATCGGGTCCAGGCCGGTCCACATGCCGACCGCGATCCCGAACAATGCCACGTGCATCATCGCGAAACGCACCGGCATGATGTCCAATCCGATGATCACCACGCCGACGATCGGCAATCCGATCGCACCGAGCACCAGCGCGAGCAGCGCGCGTTGTACCGGTATCAGATGCCACAATTCCACGAAGTTCGACGCGCTGTTCACCCGATCTCTCCACTGCGCGAGGAGATTTCACGAAGCTGACCGTCGGCCATCTCGAGCACCCGATCGCACCGGGCCGCCAGCGCCCGATCGTGGGTGACCACCAGCAGCGTCACCGGAACCGTGGTCAGCAGTTCGCTCGCCTCCTCTTGACCCGCGAAATCCAATGCGGCTGTGGGTTCATCGGCTAGCAGAACCCCTGCGCCCGCCGCCACACAGCCGAGTGCCCGCGCCAGATACATGCGCTGCAGCTGCCCCCCGGACAGGGTGTGCAACGGCCGGTCCACACACTGCCCCACGCCCAGGCGTTCGGCGGCTCCGGCCGCGGACGCGAAAGCCCCGCTGCTGTCGAGTAGTTGCCTCGCCAGCAGCGGAAACCTGCCCGGCGCCTGCCGTTGTGGAATCCAGGCCGCGATGCGACGACGACCCCGCCAATCCCGCGGGGTCCGGGCCACGTGCCCGTCGACCGCGATCGTCCCCGACGAGATCGCGTGCAGCCCGAGCACACTGCGTAGCAATGTGGTCTTCCCCGACCCGTTGGTTCCGGTCAACGCCACCCGCTCACCGGCCGCCACACTCAGATCCACCCCGCGCACCACCACCCGCCGGCCGTGCACACAACACACCCCGGACAGCTCCACCGTCGAACTCTTCGGCACCGCTCACTCCACTCGTCGTCACCCGAGAGGTCGGCCCGCGCGTACCGAGAGTTCCCAACACTCCGAAGCCCGAGGACGACACCCATCTCAGCCTCGCGCACCGACGGAGCCTCAGCTGAGGCAGTGGACGCCGCGCGGACGATGCCCGACACGTGGCCGGCGACCAGCTCCGAATCGGGGCCATACCGAGATTCGTTCCTCAGCCACCGATCTCGGCCACGATGGGCTGATAGCTGCGAATCAGGCGCCGGGCCGTGCTACTGACGTGAAATTCGTCCGCCCCGTCCAGAATCCGCGCGGCACGGGCAACCCGAAGCAATCGCGGCAGACCGGTTGCGGCAGTGAGGCCCTCGGCCCCGTAGACCTGAATCGCATTGTCGGCGGCAACGGTCAGCGCACGCGCGGAGGCGACTTTGGCCATGCTCACCTCGATCTGCGCGGTCTCGTCGGCGGCGACCAGTTCGGCCGCACGCGCGGTGAGGAGCCGGGCGGATCGGACGGCCAGTTCGGCATCGAAGACCATCTGCTGCACGAGTTGCCGATCGGCGAGTGTTCCACCACCGAGACGGCGCTGCCCGGCGCGGGCGGCCATCAGCTCGACGGCCCGCTGCGCCTGGCCAACCCAGCGCACGGCCCGCAGGGTCCGGCCGACGGCCAGCCGAGCGCCGGCCAGTGCGAGCGCGCCGCCGACCGGACCGATCAGATGAGTGTCCGGCACGAGTACCTCGTCCATGGCGATCTCGTACTGCCCACCGACGCCCAGTACATCGAGTTCGCGCACCACCCGGAACCCCGGCGCCGCTGTGGGTACCGCCAGAATCGAGCAGGCCGCGCGGGCGGGACCGTCCCCGGTACGCGCGACGACCAGCACGTAGTCCGCCCCGGCGGCGCCGGTGGTGAACCACTTGCGGCCGCTGACCCGCCACTCGGCGCCCTCACGAACGGCTCTGGTGCGCAATGCTTCCGGGTCCGATCCGGGCACACCAGGTTCGGTCATGGCGTAGCCGACCGACAGCGCACCGGACACCACCCCGGGCAACAGCGCATCACGTAACTCCGGGTGTGCGTGCGCGGCGAGCATCCGCACATTCAGCAGGGCGGCCGATCCGAGTGCATCGGGTCCGTGGTCACTGCGCCCCTCGGCCTCGGCAAGGGCGAAATACTCCGCCGGCCGTAGTCCCCCGCCGCCGTACTCGACCGGCAGTGGCAATGCCCACAACCCGGCCTCCACCGCGCGGTCCCGCAACCGTGAGCGGGTGTCGCGGTCACCGGCATCCAGTGCATCTTCAGCCGGAACAACCTGGTGAGCAACGAATTCCCGGACCCGCTCGCGCAAGGCGTCGAGGCGGTCGGGAATGCGGGACGACTCATCACACATGTCCAGATCACATCATTTGCCGGAACTCACCCGGCACGCCGCCCGACCTTGTCTGCGCATCAGCATGCTCTCGATGGAAGGCGAACCATGACGAACACCTCTACATCCGGACCTCCCATCGACCTGTTTCCCAGCGGCACGCTCGCGCGAGTGACCGGCACCGGTCCGGCCGCCGAAGTGTTGCGCGAACACCTGCGTGCGTTCGGCGCCACTCTCACGGAAGCTGCGGATCCGGGCGATTCCGGATCCGCGGCCACCGCAATGCTGGACCTCGGCAACGGCATCCGCAGGGAGGTGTTCGTGCCGTGGGCGGGCCCGATCGACGAACCGGCACTGACGAATGAGACCACCGTGCAAGCGATCTGCGGTGTCATGCACGTCAACGGCCGCCGCATCGGCGCTCCGCGCGGGATATCGCTGGACTACTGCGCCACCACTGCCGGCGTCCTCGCGATGACCGGTCTGCTGGCCAGCCTGCTGGTTCCCGCCGAACATCTCCGGATCGACACGAGCGTCGCGGAGTCGGCGCTCCTGGCGATTTCGCAGTATCTGGCGGCGGCGGGTGCCGACGATCCCGAAGCGGTCGATCTCGCGCCGGGCGGACCGCCGTTCGTCAGCGCCGACGCCATCCGGTTCGAGATCGAGTCCCTCCAGCCCGAACCCTGGGCCGCCTTCTGGACGGCACTGGGCGTAGAAGCCCGCACGGCCGGAAAGGGCTGGCGGCCCTTCCAATTCCGCTACGCGACCGCGACCGCCCCGCTCCCCCGAGCGTTGCACGCGGCCGTCCGGTCCCAGAGGTTCTCCGCGATCGCCCAGACGGCCGCACGCACCGGCGTATCGGTGTGCAGACTGTACGGGGCCGCCGAGCCAGGCACCCCGGCGACGGATGTACTGCCCGCCCCATGGTCGATCGCCGCTTCGATCGATTCTACTGTCCAGCATCGTGATTCGATCGCATCCCCGAGCTCACCACTCGGCGGTGTATCGGTTCTGGAGGCGGGACGCCGGGTCCAGGCACCGCTGGCCGCGCACCTGCTACGGCTGCTCGGCGCGGACGTCACCCGTATCGAACCGCCCGGCGGTGATCCGCTGCGCGAGATGCCGCCCTACAGCGGCGATCTGTCCGCACGCTGGCTGGCACTCAATCGCGGCAAGCGGGCCGCCGAATTCGATATCAAATCTGCCGCGGACCGGGCCCGTCTGCGCGAGCTGGCAGCGGAAGCCGATGTGTTCCTGCACAATTGGGCTCCGGGCAAGGCCGAGGAGCTGGAACTCTCGGCACAGCATCTGCCACCCGGTCTGGTCTACGCCTACACCTCCGGCTGGGCCGGGCTGGATCTCGAGGACGCACCGCCGGGTACGGATTTCATGGTCCAAGCCCGCACCGGTCTCGCCGAACTGGTCGGACCGCCCGATTCGCCGCCCGCGCCGTCACTGATGACCCTGCTCGATGTACTCGGGGGCATCCTGGGCGCTGAAGCGACCGTCCTGGGACTGCTGCGACGGCACAGCCTCGGTCGCGGCACAGCCGTGCAAAGCAGCCTGCTCGCCGCCGCCAATACGCTACGGCGACACGGCATCTCGACCACACCCCTGGCATTGCGGCAACCGTTCCGGCTCGACAGCCGATGGGTCGTCAGCGCACCGGACGCCCTGGTTCCGGTGACCGACGACCCGGCCCAGCTGCTCACCAATCCCCGGTTCGCGACCGTCCTCGGCCGTGACGACCACGGCTGCCCGGCCCTGACCACCCCCTGGAGAATGTCGTGAACCGCGTCGAAAACACCAGCCGCTACCGCGATCTCGTCCCCGCGGACCTGCGCGAACACTGGGCCGCGGCTGGTTACTATCCCGGCGTCGACATCTATTCGATGTTCGCCCGGCACGTCACACGGCAGCCGGATGCGCCGGCGGTCATCGATGCCGACGGAACAGTGACCTATGCCGAACTCGACGATCTGGCCCGCCGCCTGGCCGCGGGCCTGGCCCGGCTCGGCGTCGGAGTGGAAGACATTGTCGCGGTACAGCTTCCGAACGATCGGCTGGCCTGTGCGGCCGACCTGGCCATCGCTGCCCTCGGTGCGATCGCATTGCCGTTTCCCGTGGGACGCGGCACCCGCGAAGCGGCCGGCCTGTTACGCCGCTCGGGGGCGGTCGCGGTGATCGCTGCGGCCGAGTACAACGGTTTTCACAGTGCAGGGCAGATCCGGGAAATGGCCGCGGACCTGCCCTCCTTACGCGCCGTCGTCGCCGCCGGACGCCACGTCTGCCGCGGCTGCATCCCGCTGCACGCGCTCCTTGCTCCCGAGCCCGGCGATTTCCGGCCGCACCGGCCCGACCCGGACGGCCCCACTCGCATTCTGGTCACCTCCGGATCCGAGGCCGAACCGAAAATGGTCGTGTATTCCCACAACGCCCTCGCCGGAGGTCGCGGCGCGATGCTCGCCGCCCTGCACGCGGGTCCAGGCGTGATGCGAAACATGTTCCTGACCCCGCTCGCGTCGGCATTCGGCTCCAGCGGCACCCCGGTCACCCTGGCCACACTGGGCGGCACGCTCGTGCTGCAGCCGAGATTCACCCCGGCAAGCACCTTGGCAATGATCGAGAAAGCCTGTCCCACACACCTTCTCGGGGTTCCCACCATGCTGCGGATGCTGCTGGATCACGTAGCGGACGGCCTCGGCCCTACGAGCCTGCGCGCGATCGTGCTCGGCGGCTCGCCGCTCGACGCCGACACCGTCCGGCGTGGTCGCGACACCTTCGGATGCCCGATCGTCAATCTCTACGGCGCCGCTGACGGGGTCTCCTGTCATACCGCACTCGATGACCCTGTCGACCGCGCAACCAGCGCCGGGCGTCCCGATCCCGCCGTCGCCGAGATCCGTGTGGTCGATCAGCACCAGACCTCGGTGCCCACCGGGCAGGCGGGGGAAATCCTCGCCCGCGGGCCGATGTCCCCGATGTGCTACCTCAATGCGCCCGACCTCGATGCCATCATGCGCACACCCGACGGCTGGACTCGTACCGGCGATATCGGCCGCCTGGACGCCGAGGGCTATCTCACGGTCGTCGGGCGCGGCAAGGACATCATCATCCGCGGGGGCCTCAACATCAGCCCCGCCGAGGTCGAGGCGCTGCTCATCACCCATCCCGCCATCACCGATGTCGTCTGCGTCGCGGTTTCGGACCCCCTCTACGGTGAACGCCTGTGCGCCTGCGTCGCAGCTACCGATCCGGTGAGCCTGCGGGAGGTCACCGATCATCTGGCCGCGCAAGGCCTGGAACCGCGCAAATTCCCCGAACGTCTCCTGCAACTTCACACACTTCCCCTGGGACCGGCCGGGAAAATCGACCGTCGCGCCCTGCGCGCTCGGGCCCAGGCCGATTCAACCGGTCAATAGAATTGCCGAATCTTCTGGTGGACAGCATGATTCCTTCCGCCCCTGCGGCGACCATTTGTCGGCAGCGAATTCTCGCTGCCGACAAGCATTCTGGGAATCGGAGGCAGATAATGATGGTGTGCAGGGGCGCTGCTCTCGCAGCGCTGGTCGTCATCTCGACGCTGGGGGTCACAGCCGGAACAGCTTCGGCGGGACCCGCTGCCGCGCAGCCGGAATCGCGGGAGCGCAACGACTCGGCCGGTCCAGGGCATACTGTCGGGATGGCCGCCTCGAGCCGGTGCCGGCCCAACTCGTCAGCCCCAGGCTCTCGGTGCCGACTCGAAGCTTTCTGACCACGATCGGCCTGCCATACGGAAGTCATTGGGCAGAGTTCTTCCACGACGACAGGCTCTCGGGGCCCGTCGTCCAGCAGGGCCGCGAATACCTGCCCATCGGCGCGGATGACCGGGGGCCGCTGGTAATCGAACCCGAGTCGGATTCGATGTTTCATCTCCTGCCCGAGCCCTACTATGTCAACGCCGACGTGTCCCTGTTCGTCTACTTCCACGGGTTGTTCGTCCGAGAGATCCAGCGCCTGGACTCGGTGACCGAGATGGAACACGACGAATTCGCCGATCTGGTCGACGATTCCATAATGGGCATCGATCGCCGGATGCGTGACCTCGACCCATCCGCGTGCACGACCGGCAGCTGGTGGGACTGCCTGCTGACGGAGATGGTCGAGCAGGGGCACATGTAGCCGTTGAATCAGCTTCATCCCGGGTATGCGGTCGGGACCGGCACCCGCGCCGGCAAGAACGCGCAGCCGTCGCCGTACCCGCGCGGTCATGGTCCGCGCGGGCCCTCATCTGTCAGCTGTTGGCGGTTGACCGTCGGTCGGTGGAGGTCGGCGTCAGCTTTGCGATCGCCAGGCCGCCGATGACCGCGGAGGTCATCAGGACGAGGGCGAAGGTCGTTGCCGCGGCTGGAAGTCCGGCTGCGTCGCTGAGGTAGCCGGCGATGACCGGGAGCAGTCCTGCGGGAATGTAGCCGCCGATGTTGAATGCCGCGTTGGCCTCGGCGAGGCGTCGTGTCGGGATTGCGGTGTTGAGCAGGGACAGTCCGCCCAGCTGCCCGAGCCCCTGTCCCGAACCCGCCAGTAGCGCCGAGGCAAGCAGTCCGGGAATCGATCCCACGGTGATCGCCACTATGAGGGTAATCATGGCGAGGGTCGTGGCGGCCGCGGACGCGATCATGATTGTCCGCTGCGGTAGTGCGCGGACGGCGAATTGCACTGCGGTGGCGGTGACGAACATGCCGAATGCCATGGCACCGGCCATGATCGGACTGCTGGTGCCGAGCAAGCCGGAGAGCAGCGCGGGTCCGAGTGACAAGACGAACGAGGTCGCGGTGATGCCGGGCGCGAACACCGCGATCCCCAGCACGAGCCGACCGCGCTGACCGGACGGCACGCCCGGGACACGGATCCATGATCGGGTTCCGCCGGCTGCCGGTCGGGTGACGGGCATGCGCACCACGACCAGTGCCGCGGTGACGAGTAGGGCGATCTCGACGCCGAAGACCGTCACGGTCGGTGCGGGCAGTGTTTCGGACAGGATTCCCGCGAGCAGTGGTCCGGTTCCTGCGCCGAAAACCATGGCGCACGAGGCAAGTAATGCGGCGAGCGGTTTGCGTTGCGGCCCTGCGACATCGGTGACCGCGGCCATTCCGGCCGAGACCGCGGCCCCGACGGCGATACCGGTGAACAGCCGCGCGATCATCAGCATGGCCACGTTGGTCGCCATCGCGAACGTCAGGCAGGCGATGATGGCCACCACTATGGCGGGCAGCAGAACCGCCCTGCGCCCCAGCCGATCCGACGTAACCCCGGACACCAGCAGCGATCCGAGCAGCCCGACGATGTAGCAGGCGAACACGACGGTCATGGTGCCCTTGGAGAATCCGATCTCCCGTTGCCACACCACATACAGCGGTGTCGCCGCGTTGGACAGCACGAAGACCGCCATCACTGGCCATGCCGCCAGCCACACCCACCACGTGGGCGTCGCTGCTCGCGGGAGTTGGACGGGCACTGTCGGTGTGCCCTGAACGGAAGTGTGTAGCGCGGTCATCGGCGGTGACTCCTCAGTCGTAGTACGAAAAATTTCGAACTAGTACGATCGAAGTCGAACTTAGCATAAGTACGATTAAACTCGTACTGCGATGGAATCGGAGGAACCTGATGGCTGCCGCTACCAGCCGGGAGTTCGCGGTGCATCCGCCGCAGGACCGCCTGCCCGACCCGCTACCGGAGCCGGCCATGGCCGAACTGCGCCTGGAGGCGGTGCTCGGGGTGTTGAGCGATCCGCTGCGGTTGTACATCGTGCGCGAATTGCTTTTGCGTTCCGAGGCTTTCGACCACACGTGTGGATGGTTCGGGATCGATCGACCGAAATCGTCGCTGACCCACCACTTCAAGGCGTTACGCGAGGCGGGTGTTATCCGGCAGCGCCAGTATGGCCTCGAACGCCGTAGTCACGTCCGCATAGATGATCTGCAGGCCCGCTTCCCTGGGCTGCTGAACTTGGTCGCCGACTGGAAGAATCGGGAAGAAGGCCACTCGATCTGATGCCGGTCCAGGTTGGTTCGCGCTCGGTTGTAGCGCATGGTGGTGCGCGGATCGGCGTGACGGGCGGCGATCTGGACATCGCCGGCGTGGGCCGAATCCCGCGCCGCCCTGAGCATCGCCTCGAACTGAAGACGCGAAAGCCCCAGCGTCGGTGACTCGTACGCGATACGTGGCCGGCGTACACATCCGCTGGCGAGTGCTCCAGGACACCGTCGATGAACCTGCGGGTCTCCCGCATTCACCGCACATACCGTTCCACCTCCGGCCGCACCACAGCCAGGGGTGTGAGCTGACGCTCGATGCACCGCCTGAAATACAGGCGCAGATCCGAGGTGCAGTGGATTCGGGAGCTTCCGCTGTAGCGAGCGAGGTAGGCCGCGCAGGCCACCCGCAGCACGAGATCCTCACCGGCGAAGGCGACGTCGATATCGGTCGAGGTACCCGTGCTTCACGATGACCGCGAACGGCAACCTATTCACCACCCTGCTCGCGGCATTTCCGCGTATTCGCTTGGTATCACGTGGCGGATACGTGCCGACAGGTTCGATCAGCCGATCGGCGGTGCGAGGTATTCCAGCGCATAACCGGCGCCCGAGGGGGCGACGCGTGCGATGCCAGGTGAATCGAGGTGCGCGCCGGCCACGAAATGACTTGGCCGAGTGAGTCGTTCGAGGAGGGCCGCGCGCGCGGCGCGGGCCTGGGACTGGTTGCCGTCGAACTCCCAGGACACCTTCGGCTGATCGAATTGGAGCGTGGGAACGTGAACGGTGTCGCCCCAGACAAGAAGGTGGCCGGTGCTGCTTTCGATGTCGTAGACGGTGTGGCCGGGGGTGTGGCCCGGTGTCGGGATCGCGATCGTCCAGTCGTTGATGGCGATCTTCTCCGACACGGGGACGACCCGATCGCGGATCGGCTCGAGCCGTCCGGTGAACACCGAGGTGTCGCCCGCACCGATCCACACGCGCTCGAGTTTCGGGAACGCCTCCGAACCGTCCGGCGCGATCAGGCCGCTCACGTGGTCTTCATGGTTGTGGGTGATGGCCACATCGGTGATGCGCGCACGGTCGATGCCTGCTTCGTCGAGCGCGTCGTAGATCAATCCCATGGTGGGGTCGTGCCAGTTGTCGGATGCGCCGGTGTCGATGAGAACCGATCGTGTGCCGTCGGTGACGAAGAAGGCGTTGACCGCCAGCCGCAAGTTGCCGCCGACCAGCGGCACGACGGCGGGCAACTCCTCGAGCGGACACCCGCCCTCGTCGCGGAGCCGTGTCGGCGGCATGTCGATGTACCCGTCTCGCAACGAAATCACCTGCAGATCGCCGAATTCGAACGTCGCATGGTGCCGGCTACTCGAGATCAAACGCATGGAAGCCTCCATCAGGTTGAGCGTCTATCGCACATCTTCGATAGAAGATGCTATCTTCTTTAGGAGAAATCTACACTGTGAGCGGCGAGATATCCAACGATCGAGGAGCACGGTGGTCGAGCAAGACGCAAACGAACCACACCACGGTGATGACCCGGCCGGCGCGTTCGGCGGTCACGTGCGGCGACGCCGTGAGGAGGCGAAACTGACGCTCGAGCAGCTGTCCATCCAGTCGTCGGTCAGCCGGGCGATGCTGTCCAAGGTCGAACGCGGCGAGAAGAGCCCGACGATCGGCGTCGCATCCAAGATCGCCCACGCGCTCGACGTGTCGCTCTCGGACCTGATCGGCGGGCCGACCGCCGCGTCCGGGGCGGCCGTGGTCATGCGCAAAAACGAACGCCCGATCTTCCGTGACCCGGACACCGGTTTCGAACGGCACATGGTGTCGGCTGCGCCGGGCGCGGGAACCGGCGAGATAGTCGTCCACTATCTGCCCGCCCAAGTCTCCCTCGGACTGCTGCCCGCATATCCGCCGGGTACGGAGAAACAACTCGTGGTACTCGAAGGCACCCTCACGGTCTTGCTCGGCGGGATCACCGAGACCCTGGACACTGGCGACTCACTGTTCTTCCAGGCCGACACCGACCACGGCTTCGCCAACCGGACCGACCTCCCGTGCGAATACATCATGGTCATCTCACGCAGAACCTGAACGGCCGCAGCCATCGCCCACCGAGCACGAGGCAGAGGCGGACGCGGATCGGTCGCCCGGGCACGCGGTCACCTGGTCGGCCCTGCAATCGACATGTACGGATGTTCGGCGCCGCAGTCGATCTCGCTGCGCGACCCTGCGTGTAGCAACATGATCGGATGTCGCCCGACAACTGTGGCGCTCAGAAGGCGAGGACATCGAGCCCGGCAGGTGTTCCACGACTCGCCGACGCGACGGAATGTGGTGCGGCAGAACGACTTCAGTGACTTGTAGCCATCACCGTGACCCCGACCGCTCGCAGCGCCGACGCGCCGGCCTGCCTCGGGTCGACGGTCGTGAGATCGGACCCGCTGCTGCCCAGCGCAATCTCCACCGGCTGCGAACAGCGGTGCAGCGGTGTCGGTTAGAGGCGTGTCGCGGTGCGAACGAGGTCGGCAACGGCTTTGGATCTGCTGTGTGGTGGCCAAGCGATGACGGTCGTGACGGCCGGTGCGTCCGGCACCGGCACGATGGCGTGGTCGTCGCGTCGCTGGTCTCGGAGCGACTCGGGCACGACGGCGCAGGCCAGTCCGAGCGCGATCAGTTGGAATAGTTGGGTATGGTCGCGGATCTGCGGGCCGGGGCCATCCGGATAGCTGCCATCCCGTCCAGGCCAGCGCGGCAGAGGCAGGTCCGTCTGGGTGTTGACCTCGGCCAACGACAGATGCGCCCGGTTGGCGAGGGGATGACCCACGGGCAGGACCACCACCTGCTGTTCGGTGTGCAGATCCTCGGTGTCGAATCCGGCTGTCGTGTCGTAGGGCCGGTGGAGCAGAGCAACGTCGGCACGCCCGGTGCGCAGCAGACTTTCCGGCTCGCCGGGCCCGCACAGGATCACCTCGACGGCCACGGCGCCCGGTTCAGCGGCGTAGGCGTCCAGAAGCTTCGACAACAGTTCCCTGGACGCTCCGGCCTTGGTGGCCAGCACCACACCCGGCTGGTCGGCCGCGGCGCGGCGGGTGCGGCGCTCGGCGGCTTCGACCGCGTCGAGCGCGGTCCGGGCCTCCCGCAGCAGCACCGCCCCGGCCTCGGTCAAAGTGATTGCGCGAGCAGTGCGGTGCAGCAGAACGACTCCGAGCCGCCGTTCCAGCTGCTGGATCGCCCGCGACAGCGGTGGTTGCGCCATCGCGAGCCGTTGTGCCGCACGCCCGAAGTGCAACTCCTCGGCGACGGCGACGAAGTATCGCATCTCCCGCGTCTCCACCAGGTCATGGTATCCGGCGCTGACCACGATCAATACTCGTGCGGTATCGCCGCCCACCCGATCTGTCTTGGACGCCGCACCCGGAACCGCAGCAGGATCGACGGCATGAGTGAACGGATGATCGCGCTGGTGACCGGCGCGAACAAGGGAATCGGATACGAGATCGCCGCTGGCCTGGGCGCGCTCGGCTGGCGAATCGGTGTGGGCGCGCGGGATCGGCAACGCCGCGACACCGCGGTGGAGAAGCTGCGCGTGGCAGGTACCGATGCGTTCGGTGTGCCGCTGGACGTGACCGACGACGCAAGTGTGGCCGCGGCAGCCGAATTGATTGCCGACCATGCCGGAGGGCTCGACGTCCTGGTGAACAATGCCGCGATCAACGGCGTCACCGGCGATATGCCGCAGACACCGACCACGGTCGATCCCGCGACCGTGCGAGCTATCGTGGAAACCAACGTGATCGGGGTCATCCGCGTCACCAACGCGATGCTGCCGATGCTGCGCGCCTCGGCCTCACCGCGAATCGTCAACATGTCCAGCAGCGTCGGCTCGCTCGCCCTGCAAACCACACCCGGCATCGACATGGGCCCAGTTCCTGCTGCCTATTTGGCGTCGAAGACCTTCCTCAACGCCGTCACCATCCAGTACGTCAAGGAACTGAGTGATACCAACATCCTGATCAACTCCGGCTGTCCCGGTTTGACCGCCACCGACTTCACCGGTTTCAGCGGCGACCGTACACCGCAACAGGGCGCGGCCATCGCGATTCGCCTCGCGACCCTGCCCGACGACGGACCGACCGGTGGATTCTTCGACGACGCCGGAACAGTGCCCTGGTAGCAGCCACACCGGCGCGATGGCGGACATCGAGGAGTCAATCCAGGCGTGCACCCGTAATCGGAGCCAGCGGACCGCCTGTTTCGCGGCGGCGATCTCGTAGTCTTGTCAGGTGAAGTTGGTTGATACTCAACCATATTGGAGTCGAATTCGACTGCCGGTTGTTTCTGGACCCATTGAATTCTGAAAAGCTTTGGCAGTAAACATGTTTCGCCACCCCACTCTGTGGCCCCACTTCCAGTGGGGTGGCGCTGACCAGGAGTCGGTGTCAAGTGTCCGGCACCTGGACGACACACCTCAGCAGCGTATTTCTCCTATAGGACAAGTCGATCAGCCGAGGGTGATTTCCGCTCGTTCGCAACGCCTCAGACCCCACTCGTAGAGGGCGGTGAGGACGGGGGCCAGGCTGCGGCCCTCCTCGGTCAGCTCGTAGCGCACCTGGCGTGGAACGGTATCGAGTGTGGTTCGTTGCACCAATCCGTCGGCCTCGAGTTCGCGCAGCGCTTGCACGAGCATTTTCTCGCTGATGGACGGCATCAGCCGACGCAGCTGACCGTAGCGGTGCACACCTTCCTTGAGGTGGGCAAGGATGACCGGCTTCCACCGGCCACCGATCAGATCGATGGCCACGTCCACCGGGCAGTGGTAACGCTTCGTCGGCACCTGCTGACCTCCGTACTTACTGAAAAGTGCGTTCTTGCAACACTGTAATCATTTCGCTTGCATAGCTCTGACACCATTCGGACATGAAGGCGGACTTCCATGAAGGTCATCACCTACGACAGCTTCAAACCCGGCGTCACGCTGGAGACCATCGCACCGTACCTGCCGGAGGAGGTCGCCAACGTCTGGCGGCTGTGGAAGGCCGGCATCGTCCGGGAAAACTATGCTCGCGCCGACGAATCGGGTGTAGTGATCGTGTTCGAGGTCGACAGCGTCGAGGATGCCAAGCGCTATGTGGCGGATTTCCCGCTCACCAAGAAGGGGTTTCTGGAATGGACCTACATTCCGGTCATGGCCCCGCTGCCGCTCGAAGCCCTGATGGATGCGTCGGTCGACGTGAGCGAACCGTACGACCGGACCAAGTGAGCAGATGATGCGGTACCACCACGGACTGACCATCCCGCAGACCGTCGAGGATGCCTGCGATCCCGCTCGGATGGCGGTGTTGTTCTACGACATGCAGGTCGGCATCGTCGCCCAGATCGGCGCCGGGCCAGGGATCGTCGATGCTTGCATACGGATACGTGATGCGGCTCGGGCCAACGGTTTTCGAGTCTTCTATACGCGGCACATGTCGTTGCCCGTCGCTGCGGCAGGAGTGTCGCAACTGCGGACCGCAATGGCGTGGCAGCACGTGGACGATCCCGCCGAGGTGCACTCCGCATTTCCCCAGGGCTCGCCGCAGTATCAGTTGGTTCCGGAGCTGACCCCGGGCCCGGACGAAGTGGTCTTCGACAAGATCACGATGTCGGCGTTCGAATCGACGCCGCTGGATATCGCACTGCGCGACTGCGGAATCGACACCGTCGCCATCGCGGGTATCGCCATGGAGGTGGGTATCGAACCGACCGTACGCCACGCTCTCGATCTGGGGTATCTCCCGGTTCGGGTCGCCGACGCTTGCGGCGCAGGTGATCGCCAGGCCGCCGAGCGCTCCGCTGCTGCACTGGCATTCACGGGCGGTTCGCTTGCCGTGGACACGGCGAGCCTCATCGATTTGATGGCCCGGAACTGACCGGCGCTGCAGTGTACGACGTCCACGGTGTTCCTTCGAAAGGCTGAACTATTGACAACCGAAGACCAAGACATCTCGGGTGCTGCGCAGCTGCGTGAACTGGTGCGGCGGGCAGAAGCGCTGGCGGCGCAACTGGAGAATGCAGGCGGTGCAGTCGATTCCGCGGTCGCTGCGCGACTATGCGACCGCGTGCTACGGCCGCTGCGGGCGATGGCAGGTGCTGCAGTCGGTGAGGCGGTGGCACATCAGGCAACGACCGGCGGCGACGTCGCGGCAAGTGCCGACCTACCCGAACACGAGAATTCGGATTCCGATGGTGCGCTGTGGCGACTGGCATACGATGCCACGTCCCTGCTGGCAGCGTCGCCGGACCTGATGGCGCTGGGGGAGCCGGTCGCCGCACTGCACGAGCTGGTCCTGGAGTGCGATGGTGACGAGGCCGTACAGACCGAACAAGCAACCGCGCTGCACGCTCTCATGTCCGGTTTGCCCACCCGGATCGCCTGTCTGCGTAACGGCCCCTACCTGGTCACCAACGTGCGACACCTGCACGACTGGCAGGGCCTGCCGCTGCCGGTACGGCCGCAGCTGGCGCTCTGCCGTTGCGGCGCATCGGCATCCAAGCCGTACTGCGACGGAAGTCACGCCCGCAGTGGATTCTCCGGTGACAAACACCCCGATCGCGTTCCGGACCGTCTCGATACCTATGTCGGGCACCAACTTACGGTGCTGGACAACCGCGGCACGTGTCAGCATTCGGGTCTGTGCACCGATCGACTCGCCACGGTGTTCCGAGCGCAGCAGGAACCGTTCGTTGCACCCAGCGGAGACCGGATGGACGAAATTATCCGCGCGGTGCGGGACTGCCCCTCCGGCGCGCTCGGCTACGCGATGGACGGGATTGCGGCGCGCGGCGCGGTGGACTGGCACGGGACTCGCGAACCCGCCATCGAAGTGTCCAAGGATGGGCCGTACCGGGTGGTCGGCAGTATCGAGTTGGTCGACGCAACGGGACGAGACACAACGCGCAACGCCGGTGCCTCGCGTGAGCATTTCGCGTTGTGCCGGTGCGGTGCCTCGAAGAACAAGCCGTTCTGTTCGGGAATGCATTGGTACGCCGAATTCCGCGATCCGGTACCGGATCCCGACTGCGAACCGACGATCTTCGAATGGGCGGGCGGGGTGCCGGCGTTGACCAGGATGACCCGGCTGTTCTATGAGAAATTCGTGCCGGCGGATCCGCTCCTGGCTCCGCTGTTCGCCACCATGTCCGCCGATCATGCTGAACGGGTCGCGAAATGGCTCGCAGAAGTGTTCTGCGGCCCACGCGCCTATAGCCGACAGTACGGGGGATATGAGCGGATGCTGTCTCAGCACATCGCCAAATGCTTGACCGAGGAGCAGCGCAGCCGGTGGGTGTCCCTGCTGCTGCAGGCCGCCCGGGAGGCGGGCCTGCCCAACGACCCCGAGTTCCGCTCTGCGTTCCAGTCCTACCTCGAGTGGGGCTCCCGTTTGGCGGTGGAGAATTCCCAGTCCCATGCGCAGCCACCGCAGCACATGCCGATCCCACATTGGGATTGGAATACTGCCGCGGGGCCGCCGGGGAGCCGCATCTCGGCACTCGCCACGTCAGCCGACACCGATCCGCCACCGGTACTACCCGCTTCCGATACACAGCCGAGCTTCGAGCGGCACATCAAGACGCTGTTTCGGCAACGCGATCGCCGCGCTATGCAATTCGCCTTGGACCTGTGGTCACTTGCCGACGTCCGCAGCCACGCACCGGAGATCCTGCGCCGGGTGCGCGCCGGAACCATGCCCTGCGACAAGGCGTGGCCGCGCGAGTGGGTCGAGGCGTTCGAACATTGGATCGATACCGGCATGAATGCCTAGGGACACGGTCCTGACGAGCTGGTTGGCCTCCGCAGAGAATCGGCCTGCCTGATTCGTACAGGCGAAACCCATTCCGCCATAGGTCACCGGACAACTATCGGCTGCCTGATTCAGGGTCGGAGTCGAGGATCCGTAGTCGCTGGATTTCGTTGCGCTGGGCGGCGATTGCGGCAAGGGCCGGGTCCGGAAGTCGGCGAGTTCGTCGATCGTGCCGCTGGCCTCAGCGAGCACAGAGCGTAGCTCGAATCCTAGCCCGAGATGGCCGTGGGGCCGACCGCAGCGCGGCGGGGCCGTCCTCGAACAGCGACTTCTCGGCGCAGGCCAGGCACTCCTCGATTTGCTCTAGAATTGCTGTTCGAAGTGCCGGCCTGATCGAAGGTGGTTCGTATCCGTGGAGTCGCGGGTACGAGCAGTGCCGTGGCCCGATGGTCACCAGGTGGAGAACTCCGAGACGAAGGCGGCTCTCGATGAGAGACTTCGACTATTGCGTAATCGGTGGCGGATTCGCGGGATTGACAGCCGCGTTGCGGCTGAAACAGGCGGGGCGATCAGTGGCGGTGCTGGAAGCTCGCGACCGGCTCGGCGGGCGCACGTTCACCGAGGTGCGCGCGGACGGTTGCTGGATCGACCGTGGCGGCGCCTGGATCGGGCCGGGACAGGACCGGATCCAGGCCTTGATGAACGAGTTCGGGGTACGCAGCTACCGGCAGTACACCGACGGTGAGGCCATGATGGTCGTCGACGGCAAGCAGTACCGCTACACCGGCACGATCCCGTGGACGATGAGCCCCTGGGCGTCGATGAATCTCGGCGCGACCTTTGTCGAGCTGGGGCACATGTGCAAGGCGATCCCGCTGGAGGCACCCTGGGAAGCGCCGAAGGCCGGCAAGTGGGATCGGATCAGTCTGGCGCAGTGGCTGGATCGCGCCGTCTGGTCCAAGCCCGCCTACGAGCTGCTCGAGACCGCCATCGCAGGCAGCTACACCTCGGCCGCCTCGGAAGTGTCGATGCTTTTCGCGCTGTACCAGATGGCATCGGGAGGTGGGCCCAACTTCGTTTTCGGCGTCAAGGACGGCGCCCAGGACGCCCGGCTCGTCGGGGGCATGGGCGCGCTCTACGGGCCGATGGCGGCCGAGCTCGGCGACTCGATCCACCTGTCGCAGCCGGTGCACCGCATCGAGCAGGACGCCGCCGGGGTGACGGTGCATGCGGATGGATCGACGGTGCGCGCACATCGGGCGATCGTGGCCGTCCCCCTGGCGATCGCCGGTCAGATCCGGTACGACCCGATGTTGCCGGTCGATCGCTCGTTCCTGCATCAGCGGGTGCCCAGTGGCTCCATCATCAAGATCTCCGTCCTGTACGACGAGCCGTTCTGGCGGCGCGACGGATTGTCGGGACAGTCCGCAGCACCCGGGTCGCCGGCCACCGTCACCATCGACGGCTGCACCGACGCCGGGCGGCCCGGGGTCCTGTGCGTCATTTCCGAGGGACCCATCGCACGGCAGATCGGCCGCCTCGACGCAGCCGAACGCAGGACGGCGATACTACGCGAACTCATCACGCGATTCGGTGAAAAGGCCGGTGCCCCAGTCGATTACGTCGAGCAGGACTGGAGCGCCGAACGCTACTCCGGCGGTGGAATGCTCAGTCACACACCGACCGGTGTGCTGACCCAGTTCGGCCATGCACTCCGCGAACCGTGCGGCCGTATCCACTGGGCCGGAACCGAGAGCTCGGCCGTCATGTGCGGTTGGGTCGACGGAGCCATTCGCTCCGGTGAACGCGCCGCAAGCGAAGCGCTGCGGCACGAACTCGCCGCGGTATGACCAGACCCGCCACGACCACCACAAGGGTTCGGATTGGTCGGCCGCGGATCAGAGTCTGAGCGCGTCGATTATGGCCAGCGCCACGGCTACGGCGCCGATGACGAGGGGCGGGGGGGCGGTGGTGTAGAGGCTGCCATGGATGTGAGCCACCGATGCGCCGATCATGAGCAGGGCCAGCCCGGCCGCCGCCGCGATCCCGAACGGGGCGTAGGCCAATCCCGCCGCGAGTCCCAGCGAGCCGAGCGCCTCGAGGTAGCCCACGGTATGCATCAACCCGACCGGCACTCGCAGTTGTTCGGCGGTGGCGGTGACCGATTTCAGTCGCCGCAACTTCGGCAGCGCCGACCGCACGAAGACGGCGATCAGCAGGACCTTCGCCCGAGTGACCGGGTACCTACAGAGCGACCATCCGGGATCCCTAACACGGCTCACCGAGCTCTACACCGGACTGCGCCCGATCGACAACGTCTTCGCCTACCTGGACAGGCCGCTTGCGGAACGACAGCGGCTGGCCACTCAGGCGCAGCAGGCCCTGGATCTGATCAGCGACCTGAAGGGTTCCGGCGGAGAAGCGTTCGACTGGGCCGAGCAGAACGCCCGATCCATCGCTCAGACCGCCGCATTCCTCACGATGGACGTCAACGATCCGAACTCGCTGGCCAGCTCCGAGCGTCTCCGCGATGAAGTGATGGCCGAGAACGTCACGTGGTGGCAGCGGCACACCGGGTACAAGGTTCTGTTGTCGGCGCACGACGACCACGTCGCCTACCTCCCCGGTGATCCCACGATCTACCCCAAGACGCAGGGATCATTCCTGCACGACACGATGGGCGCCGACTATCTCTCGATCGGCTCCACCTTCGACCGGGGCTCGTTCCTCTCCTCGGACAACGCCCTCGGTGGCGACTGGAAGAAGTTCACCGTGGGCGCCGCCGGACCCGGCACGAACGAGTACACCCTCGACCAGGTCCACTACCAGGACTACTACCTCGACATCCGTAATGCCCCGGCCGCCGCGCGTGCCTGGCTGGACACCGTCCGGCCCACGCGCGAGATCGGGACGCAGTACCCCGTCGATCCCGAGAACATCGCGCTCGCCCGCTCCTTCGACGTCCTCGTCCACCTGCACGAGGTCCGCGAGGCCGACAAATGCAGGCCGTGAGGCCCTCGGCGTGCATCCGTCCCACCTCGACCGGCCGAGGGCTGCCCGCCCACGCCTGGCGCACCAACGGGTGCGGCTCTAACGACTGAGGTAGGCCAGCACCGCGAGTACTCGACGGTGGCCGCTGTCTTCGGCGGGGAGGTCGAGCTTGGCGAAGATATTGCCGACATGTTTATGGATCGCACGCTCGGTGACCTGCAAGCGTAGAGCGATCTCGCCGTTTGCATAACCTTGGGCCATCAGCTCGAGGACTTCACGCTCCCTGCCGGTGAGTGTGGATACCGGATCGTGGCGGGTCATGAGCTGTTCGAGCACTTCAGGGTCCATCACGGTGCCGCCCGAGGCGATGTGTTGCAGGGTGCGCAGGAAGTCGTCGACCCGTGCGACACGGTCCTTGAGCAGATAGCCGACGCCACCGCCATCGCGCAGCAGATCGCGTGCGTAGCTGTGCTCTACGTACTGCGAGAAGACGAGCACGGGTTGCCCCGGAAAGCGGGAGCGCACCTCGAGCGCCGCGCGGATACCTTCATGCCGGAAGGTCGGCGGCAGTCGTACATCGACGACGGTGACATCGGGGCGATGTTCGGCGACGGCAGCGATGAACGACTGGCCGTCGATGGTGACCGCCGCGACCTCGTGCCCCTCCTCGCGCAACAGGAGCACGAGCCCTTGTGCGAGTACAACATTGTCCTCGGCGATCACTACTCGCATGGGCACGCCGCCCGCAATACGGTCGGACCGTCCAGCGGGCTGTCGACGGTGAGAACCCCGTCGAGCGCCTCCAGCCGTCTTCGCATGCCGGCCACCCCCGTGCCCTGGGACTCGTCGACACCGCCACGCCCGTTGTCGTGTACCTCGACGGTGACGTACCGGCCGATCTTGCGCACCTCGACGCGTGCGGTGGTCGCACCGGAGTGGCGTGCGGTGTTGGTGAGTGCCTCGGCGACCACGAAATACACCGCTGCTTCCACCGAGGCAGGTATGTCACCAGAGACCTCGATCTCCACATGGGTCGGAACAGCGCAGCGTGCCGCCACGGCGGCGACCGCACCGTCGAGGCCCTGATCGGCGAGAATCGGCGGATAGGTGGTGCGCAGGACTGTCCGCAGGTCACTCATCGCGGCTTCGGCACCGTCGCGGGCTTGTTCCAGCAGCGGGCCGACTGCCTCGGGGTCCCGCTTGAGGACCCGCATCGCCAAACCCAGCCGCATCGCGAGACCAACCAGGTGGGCCTGGGTGCCGTCGTGCAGGTCGCGTTCGATGCGCCTCAGGTCAGCGGTGTGTGCGTCGACCGCCCCGGAACGGGTGCGTTGAAGTTCGGTGATCTGATGCGCCAACTGTTGGTTCATTCCCGCCCGTAGGCATGCTTCCGATATTTGCATGCCGATACGCGCGATCAGCGGCACACAGGCGACGGCCACTGCCGTGGTGACGACCGTCTGCACGATTCCCACGGTGAACGCCGACGCCCATCCGGTGATCGGCACGTTGGCCACCACCCGGACAGTGCCCTGCGGGAACAACCACCACAACCAGATGGCCGCAAAACTCAGCACCGGTAGCACTGCGAGGGCGAGGCCTACCGCGCCGAGGACAATGCCGGCGAAAAGCATCGCGACGACCCACCGCACTTCACGCCACACGGTTCGGTCGGTGATGAGCGCGGGTAGCCACCGAAAGGGCCTGCCGGTCGGTACTTCCGGACTGCCCAGTTCACGGGCCAGCCGGATCCGCTCGGCATCGGCGATTCGACCGAGCACCCACAATTGCGGTGGCACGAGCACGAATCCGATGCCCACGAGGCAGGCGACGGCCGTGTAGATCAGCAGGGGGACTGCGATAATCGCGTACAGGCCTATTCCGAGAGTGGTTGCGCTGGCGCGGGCTCCATTGCCTACCCGATCCCACCATGAAGCGACTGATACAGACACCCCGGGAGTCTTTCATCCCGATCCGGCCGTGACGGTGTAGCTGGCACTACCACCAAATGGGGTGAGTGCTACCGGGTATCGGCCCGGTGCCGTACCTAACGTTGCCGATCGTGATGAGCAGCAACGAAATCAGGGGTCGACAGGTCAGGGCCGACAAAGATAGTGCGGCTCGACCGCACGCGTGAAGGCCGAATGCCCGAGCACCTCGAGACTCGGCACAATGAGACCTCAGACCACTATCGGACCCAACGGGCAATCCGACATGACGATGATGAACGACTTCGGCGATTGGGAGCAGACCTACGTGGTCGGCATCAAATACCTGGGCGCGGAGGTTGACAACAATTCCCGGCGGCCTTCTTCCGGGTCGACCGGATAACACGGCCGCGACGTACGAACACGGGCAACCGGACGCGAAGCGCTTCGCGCCGAGACGATTTCCCAAGGGGCACCCGCACAGGGTGCCCCTTTCTTCATGACCACTGCCGGTTCCGTGTCGAGGCCGGGCCGGTGTAGCTGACTCCACCTTCGAGCGGGGTGATTGTGTCACCGCACCAGCTCGTCGACCTGCCTACCGTTTCCGAGTGTGACGCAGACGAACAGGAACGAATTGCGAACACCCCCCGGATACCAGCGGGACGATCCGCGCAGCCGAGCGGTCAAGGAGTTGTGGTACTTCGTGCCGGCGGCCTACATCGGTGCTTGGCTGGTGGCAACACCGTTGTGGCTGACGGGATTTCGGCGCGAAGCGCCGTCGCAGCACGCGGGACCGTTGGTGGCGGCCTGCCTGTTCACCATGATGGTCGTTCCCGCCGCGGTCGCGATCCCGCTGACCCGATGGCGCCATCCGTGGCGTGACGTGCCGCGAATTCTATCGCTGGGACTGCCCCGCCCGCGGCGGCGTGTAGTAGCCCAATGCCTGTGGGCGAGTACAGTTTTCGTCGCAATCACCCTGGTGGGATTGATACCCGCGGCGCTGTCCGGCGTGTATCGGCCGGCATGGCCGCAGTCGGCGTGGTCGCTGCTGGCTCTGCCGTTGTCGGCGATTGTCTCGCTGCCCCTCTATCTCGGCGAAGAGATCGGCTGGCAGGGATACATGATGCCGCGGTTGACACTTCGCTTCGGCACTGTCACGGGCATCTGCGTGGGCGGCGCGCTCTGGGGTCTGTGGCATTTGCCGATGACCGCGCTGGGCGGAAGCTATCCCGGCCACCCGCTCTACGTCGCGATCCCCACTGCCGTCGCGGTAGCTGTCGCCGCGGGCGCAATTATCGCTGTGATCCGGATCCGCACGCACTCGGTCTGGCCCGCGGTCGCAGCCCACAGTGGCGCCGGTCATCGGCGTGGACTGCGTGGAACCGGTCGAAAATCGAGGGGCGGCTAAGCCGCCTGGCTGGTCCCGGTCGACGACCTGGACGGGCGGCCATACCCATGTTCGTGCCTCGATCTGCGATCGATGCTGCACCGCAGTGTATTTCGTGTCCCAAACCGCCCTGTATGCGGCAGTACAGGATGTTCAGCGAACGGTCTGGCCGATGGCCCTCAAGACATCGGCAAGCCACACGAGGTGATAGCCGAGACCAGAAGACGTCCTGATCGAGGGTAATGGACTGTGCGGTCGCCATGGCCTCGACGTGAGCCAGCACCAACTCGAATGCGTTGCGCAGCTCAGAGAACGGCACGGTAAGGGGGTCTCCGGTCACGATCATCATCATGGGGTCTGCCGCCCTCAACACCAAGTCATGCATTCGCCGACGCGTCTGTGGCCGGCTCGGTCGGCGCGGTCCGCGGCACTGCAGGGCGTTCTCCAGCCGCTGTCGCAAACCGCCCGCAGGCACGAGCGTGGGCAGACCAGAGCGGGGGGTGACTCGCAGCGATGGCTGCGGAGGATTGGCGTTGTCAGGCGGCGCCGAGGACGAGGGTGCTGCAGCTGGACCGTGTTGAACTGTCCATCGACACTGTAACCGATTGCTGCCGTTGGAAACTCGCAATCAATTGGGATGCGCGTCGAACATCGTTTCGGCAGGATGGGCGGCATGGGCTGGAACTTCACCGAAGATGTTGAGCAGTATCTGGGGGCGGCTGGAGAGTTTCTGCGGTCTCGACCTGCCGAACACAATGTCGCGTTGACCGTGAGCGCTACCGTTGCCGCTGGCAATGCGCCAAGGTATCCGACCCCGCCGCTGTTCGGCTGGTTGACGCGCGACGGTCGGGTTGGCGGAGCGCTAGTGCATACCCGGCCATTCCCACTGGGCCTGTTCGGACTTGCCGCCGCCGATACGGCCGAGTTGATCGCGGTGCTGAACAACGCCGGTTGGGAAGTCGACCGTGTTGTCGGCCCAGTCGGTATCGTGCGCGCATTCGCCGAGGCTACGCAACGTAGATCCGAGGTCGTTGGCCACCAGCTTCTCTACCGACTGGGTGGGCTGGTGGCGCCCCGCCCAACGGCCGGGCGGGCCCGGCTTGCTCAGCAATCCGACCGGGCGGTGCTGGAGGATTTGACCAAGGTGTTCGCAGAGAAGGACACCTCAGTGTCATTCGATCAGGTCGGTGAGAGGTTGTCCTACAACGGCATCTGGTTGTGGGAGGTCGACGGACAGCCGGTGTCGGTCGCCTCGCTCTCGCGCAGCGTTGCCGGGATCGTGCGGGTCGGCTTGGTAGCCACCCCACCGGAACATCGCGGACACGGCTACGCGGCAGCGGTGACGCACCATGTGTCGCGAGTCGCATTGGAGACAGGAAACCATGAGGTTCTGCTGTTCACCGACAAATCGAATCCCACGAGCAACGGCATCTACCAGCGGTTGGGCTACGAGGTCGTTGAAGAACAGATCCAAATGCGGTTCGGCGCAACCTAATGGGGCAGTCCCTGTTGGGCCGACTGCGAGATACACATTCATTAACCGGGCTCCGATCGCGGACTAGTCACAGCTCGCTGAGGGGTACCCAACCTCGGCAAAGGAATTGACAAGAATCTACGGAAATGTCGAGTCCAACCATCGTGGTACCGGATCGGGCATCGAAACCGCTCTCTCATCGGCAAGAGCGTGCGTTCGACAGACACGCCCAGGTCGCTGGACGCGCTCGCCGATGACGTCAGACAGGCGTAGCCACGGGCGCCGTGGGCGCCGACCGATCGTGGTGTCGGGTTCAGGGCGGGCATCGCGAATGCCGAACCCGTCGTCATTGTGGCGACTGTCGGCGCACTGCCCGGGTTTCGGTAGTGCGCCGGCGGAGTTCCGGCTGTGCGAGCGCCGGTGGGACATAGGCAACGTCGACCGGTCCGACGTCGGTTCCAGGCGGCACGATCTCGTCGATCTGGTCGAGCAGGTCGTCGTCCAAGAGCGTGCCGGCCCCGGCAAGGAGGCCGTCGAGCTGCTCGGGCGTGCGCGGACCGATGATCGCCGAGGTGACGGCCGGGTGGGCGGTCACGAACGCCAGTGCGAGGTGGGGCAGAGACAGCCCGGCCTGCTCGGCGATCCGGGCAAGTGCTTCGACGGCGTCGAGCTTGCGTTCGTCGGTCAGGTGCTGCCGCGCCCAGTGCAGGCGCCCGGCCGACGCCGTTTCCGCGCTGCCCTTACGCAGGCGACCGGCAAGCAGGCCCATCGCCAGCGGGCTCCACACCAGGACACCCAGCCCGTAACGCCTGCAGACCGGCAGGATCTCGCGTTCGATCCCGCGGTTGAGAATCGAGTAGTGCGGTTGCTCGGAGCGGAAGCGTGCCATCCCGCGCCGTTCGGCCACCCACTGGGCTTCCACGATCTCCGACGCGGGCAGGTTCGAGTGGCCGATTGCACGTATCTTGCCTGCGCGCAGCAGGTCGGTCAGCGCGCTGAGGGTTTCCTCGATGTCGGTGCCAGGTTCCGGGTGGTGGGCCTGGTAGAGGTCGATGTGGTCGACACCCAGGCGGCGTAGCGACCCTTCGGCGGCGGAAACGATCCACCGGCGGGAGTTGCCGCGCCGGTTGAGGTCGGAACCCATGGGGCCGTTGAACTTCGTGGCTAGCACGACGTCGTCGCGGTGGCCGCGCAGAGCCTTGCCGAGGATCGTCTCGGAGGTACCGTCGCCGCCGTAGACGTCGGCGGTGTCGATGAAGTTGATGCCGCCGTCGAGGGCGCGATGGACGATGCGCACGCAGTCGTCGGCATCGGGGTTGCCGTATGGTCCGAACATCATCGTGCCCAGGGCATAAGCGCTGACCTGAATGCCGGTTCGGCCGAGCGGGCGAGTTTGCATGGATTCTCCTGCGACGGTAAAGGAGTGCGGCCGCGACCGGCCGCACTCCTTGTGGAGATGGTCAGGCCTGGGTGTATTCGGCCGCGACGTCGACGATCCAGGTGACGCCGAAGCGGTCGGCGAGCATCCCGAAGGCGGGCGCCCACTGCGCAGGACCGAACTCTTCGATCACGGTCGCGCCCTTGGCGAGACCCTCCCACACCGGGGTGACCTCGTCGATGCTCTCGCCACGTACGGAGATGAAGAACGGCTCCTCGGTGATCGTGGTGCCGTTCTCACGACGAGTGGTGGGTGCGTCCGGAGCGGTAGGCATGTGCTCGCCGGGCACGTCGTAGGCCATGACCTGGAAACCGTTGTCGGCCACGACTTGGCCGAACACGACGTGGGCGGCGCCGGGAAGCTCGGCGGGCATTCCGAAGTCGGCATAGGTGGCGACGGTGAGCTGCCCGCCGAACACCGACTGGTAGAACTCCAGGGCTTCACGGGCCTGGCCGTGAAAGTTCAGGTGGGCGACAGCGTTGAGCGACATGGTGTTCCGGTCCTTCGCGAGTAGTTCCCAATGCCGGAGGTTCCGGCGGCAGGAACGACAATGCAGGCAGTACCGGTCAGAGAACGTCCGCTACTCGTGGCAGGGTGGAAACTATGCCGATCGCCTCCTCGACGACAACCTCCAGCCGGCTGCTGTCGCTGCTGTCGCTGCTGCAGGCCCGACGGGACTGGCCGAGCGGCCTGCTCGCCGAGCGGCTCGGCGTCAGCGAGCGGACCGTGCGCCGCGACGTCGACCGGCTGCGCGAGCTGGGTTACCCCGTCCAAGCGGTCAAGGGCCCCGACGGCGGCTACCGGCTCGAAGCGGGCAGTCACATGCCGCCACTGCTGTTCGACGAAGAGCAGGCGGTCGCGCTGGCCGTGGCGCTGTGGATCGCCGTCGGGACGGGCGCGGGCATCGAAGAGGCGGCCGTGCGTGCCCTGGCCACCGTGCGGCAGGTGCTGCCGTCGCGGTTGCGGCAGCGTGTCGACGCCCTCGAAATCAGCTGGGCCGGACACGGTACCGATCCGCAGGTCGACACGGTCATCCTGCTCGACCTGAGCGCCGCGGTCCGAGCGGGCGAGGAACTGCGGTTCGACTACCGCTCACCTGGACGACTCGAGCCCGCCGAGCCGCGCGCGCCCCGCCGGGTGCAGCCCCATCACCTGGTGGTGCGGGCCGGACGCTGGTACGTCGTCGGCTGGGACCCCGACCGCGGCGACTGGCGGACCTTCCGCGCCGACCGGATGACATTGCGGGTACCGAACGGCCCGCGGTTTACGCCCCAGGAAGTGCCGGGCGGCGACGTCGCCACGTTCCTATCGGCACGGTTCAAAGGTTCCCAACGCACAGACGCCTGGCCCTGCCGCGGCGAAGTGATCCTCGACCTGCCCGCAGCCGAGGTGACCCCGTTCGCCGGCGAGGGCGTCGTAGAGGAACTCGGCACCGCCCGGACCAGGCTGACGATGGGGTCCTGGTCCTGGGCCGCCCTCGCGGCGGCGTTGGCCCGCTTCGACACCGAGATCGAAGTGGTCGGACCGCCCGAGCTGCGAGCAGCGTTCGCGGAGCTTTCCCGTCGCGCCAGACGCGCCGCGGGAACCGGGTAGGGGCGGCTGGCTACATGTCGGCGGACCGATGGAATAGCATCAACTCGCGGATCGGAAAGAGCGGCGTCGAATCATGGCAGAGGACCTGACCGTGACTGGGGTGCTGGTGATACCTGCATCCGAGTTACGCGAGCGGTTCTCACGGTCGTCCGGTCCTGGAGGGCAGCACGTCAACACCACCGACAGCCGGGTAGAGCTGTCGTTCGACCTCGCCAACTCGCCCTCCGTGCCGGAGTGGCTGCGTACCCGGATGCTCGACCGCCTGGCCACCCGCCTGGTCAACGGGGTGCTCACGATCGCTGCATCGGAGCAACGTGCACAGTTGCAGAACCGTGCGAACGCCCGCGAACGCCTGGCCGCGTTACTGTCTGACGCCGCCGCCCCGCCACCCGTTCGCCGCGCCACCAAGCCCTCGCGCGGAGCAAAGGAACGTCGCATCGCCGCGAAGAAGCGGCGCGGCGTCACCAAACGCAACCGCCGCGTCTCCCCCGACGACTAGCCGACGGACAGCGCCACAGGTTCCGACGGTGCGTCCCACGCCGAATGTTCATCCGATTGCCGAAATATATTGCAGTAGTTCACTGTCACGCGGACAGCGATGGCAGCAGGCCACGAGAGAGGATATGGAATGACAGTCGGGAATGCGCTGAACCTGTCCGCCGACGAGGTCCTGTCTACCACGCGTTCGGTGCGGAAGCGGCTGGACCTCGAGCGTCCGGTGCCGCGTGAGGTGTTGCTGGAGTGCCTCGAATTGGCGCTGCAGGCGCCGACGGGTTCGAATTCACAGGGTTGGCAGTGGGTGTTCGTCGAGGACGCCGAGCGGAAGAGGGCGCTGGCCGACATCTACCGGACCCGCGCGACCCCGTACCTCGACGCGCCGAAACCCGCGTTCGGCGACGAACGCGATCTGCGCAGGCCCCACGTGTTCGACTCGGCCAGATACCTCAACGATCATCTCCACGAGGTGCCGGTCATGCTGATCCCGTGCCTCGAGGGTCGAGTGGACAACACGCCGGGGGTATCCAGCGCGGGTTTCTGGGGTTCGCTGTTGCCCGCGGTGTGGAGTTTCATGCTGGCGTTGCGCTCGCGCGGACTGGGTTCGGCATGGACGACACTGCATCTCGTCGGTGACGGCGAAAAACAGGCCGCCGACCTTCTCGGTATCCCGTTCGACCGGTACAGCCAGGGCGGGCTGTTCCCTATCGGCTACACGAAGGGCACCGACTTCCGGCAGGCGAAACGCCTGCCTGCCGACCAACTCACCCACTGGAATGCCTGGTAGGCCGCAGACGAGTGCTGTCCCGGCCGGATCCATCCGACCGGGACAGACTCGAGGTTGCTGAGATCCTCACCACCGCAGGCGATCACGTCGCCCAAGGGGGCATCGTAGCGGTCGACTGAACATTCGATAATCGGCTATGAGGGGATACCGGCCTCAACCTGCCGCCGCCACCGCTCTCCACGCCTTCCTGGAACGTGAGCGGGCCTGCGGGGCGGCGTATTCGATTCGCCGACGCGCATCGGAGGCACTGATCCGCAGCAGATCACTCAATAGCTCCGCTGTGTCACGGTAGCCGGTGCCGGCGGGTACGCAGCAAGTCGACATCGGCCAGTTCCGGCCATCTCCGCGCCGGAGCATCCGAGGCCAGTGCAGTCGAATGTGTGTTCACCCGGGCCAGCCTACCTTATTCTCGAACATATGTTCGAGAATCCGCTGGTCGGCGCTCCGAACTTTGTAGCACCGGCTCCGTCTTAGTCGACCGTGAGTACGATCTTGCCTTCGACGTGCCCTAGGGCGGCACGTTCGTCCTCACGACCGGAGGACCCGGCTCACCGAACACACCGGCCGAGGCATCGCACTGAACTCGGCAGTTCCGGACGTTCCGCGCGGACGCCAACGGCCCGAGATGACCTCGGGCCGTTGATCTTCGGACTCAGCCGGGACTTCGAATACGCCGCTACTCGAGCGAGTTGGCCAACCGATCGGCATAAGGGGCAGTGAATTTTCCGACAATGGGAAGCCCCGCGCGGACACCGCCGGTGTTGTTCGCCTGGACCATGGCCATGATCCAGACGACGACCGCGAAGACCGCGACTGCGAGTCCGGCGAGGCTGAAGAGGATCCCCAGGACCCCGAGGAGCGAGCCGACAACGCTCAGAACGATATTGACCACCGAGACCACTCCGAAGAAGACGATCGATTGCGAGGCATGGAATTTCACATCGGGATCGTTCTTTCCGACGAAGAGGAAGATGATTCCGGTGAGCCACCCCAGCGCGTACGACAGGATCGCGCTGGTCTTTTTGTCCAATCCGGCGGACTGCGGCTGGTTCGCGGGAGGTTGAGAAGATGTCATGGGGTAAGCAGACACCGCGCACGTCTCCTACCGATCCCAACTTTCAGCACGAGCCCACAGGTCGCGGACTCCGAGCGAGGAGCACGGACCGCGCCAGCGGCCGGCAAGCTCACCTGCGATCGCACGTTACAGCGCTGCGAGTTGCGCCTACGTCATGTAATCGGCATGTGCGTGCGGTTGCCCGGCCGAGACGATCACCGCCAGTGGATCTTCCGGCAATCGGCTGCCGTCCGCCCGAACCGCGCGACCAGCGGCATGGGACGTTCCGTATGGGGTGTGCCGTTGCGGTACCGTTCCGCGGCAATGTCGGGCCGGCCGCCTCGGTACTGTGACGTCGTATGGTCGACACCGAGATCGAGATCACCGCGGACCTGGTCCGCGCCCTGCTGCGAGAGCAACATCCAGACCTTGCGGGGCTGACCATTCGTGAGGTGGTGGGCGGCTGGGGCAACCACATGTGGCGCCTCGGAGACGAGTTGGCCGTGCGCATGCCGCGCATGGACCCCACCCCGGAACTCCAACTGAAGGAGCGGCGATGGCTACCCGTGCTGGCGCCGCGCCTGCCACTCCCAGTACCGACCCCGGTGCGGTTCGGCGAACCGTCTGAACGCTTCCCCAAGCACTGGACCGTGATGACCTGGGTCCCCGGCGAACCGCTGGACCACGGCACGATCAGCCGCGGCACCCACGCGGCCGACACACTCGCAAGCTTCCTGCGGGCGCTGCATGTGCAGGCACCCGCCGAGGCGCCGCTCGCCACGGACCGCGGAGCCCATCCCAGGAACTGCACAGACGGTTTCGAGAACTTCTTGCAGGCCGTTGCCCCCGACGACATCACTGCCGAAGTCCGGGCCGTCTGGAACGACGCCGTCACGGCTCCCGCGTGGGAGGGCCCGCCGGTGTGGGTGCACGGCGACCTCCACCCCGCGAACGTCGTGGTCTCGGACGGAACACTCTCGGGCATCATCGACTTCGGTGACATGTTCGCCGGCGATCCCGCGTGGGACCTCGCCGCCGCATGGGTGCTGCTACCCGCGGGCACGGCCGCACGGTTCTTCGACACGTACGCGCACGCAGACGAGGCAGCGATCCGCCGCGCCCGCGGGCTCGCCGCTCTGAAGAGCCTGTTCCTGATACTCATGGGACACAACGGAAATCGAGGCCGTCCCGGCGGCAAGCCGCACTGGGGACCAGTAGGTCGCGCGGCACTTGATCGTGTTCTGAACAGTGTCTGATGCACACGCGCTCACCGGCACGAGGGGATACCTTGTGGACGCAGCATTGTTGGTGACGTCGCAGTGGATTTCGACGCGCTCGATGCCCGGAAGGTTGAGGGTGATCGCGCAGGCAAGCCAAATATCTGCGCTGTCGTCAGGGTTGGGTTCGCGGATGAGCGACGGACGGGCAATATTTCAATCCTGCGTTATTCGGCAGAGTTGGGAAGGGTTGCGCGGCAACAGGTCTCGACCGGCAGATGGCCAGTTTGGATCGGCCGAACCTCGCGGTGACGGACGCCCTGCATGCCTGGTCGGTTCGGATCGATCATATGCCGTCGAACATCTCGGACCGCCCAACGGCGAACAGCGTTACCGCGCCGCCCACCCCGCAGCGAATCCCACCCAATTGTTCGAAATGCTCACCAGCGATTGGCTTTTCCGGATGCCGAGCCTGCACCTGGCCGATGCCGTGTATGCCGGCGGTGGACGTGCGTGGGTCTACGAACTGGCGTGGAGTTTCAACTCCCGTCAAGGCGCTTCCCACTGCCTGGACTTCCTGCTCGTCTTCGGCACCCTCAGTCCCACCGAAGCCGCCGCGCACCCTTACGCCCACCCCTGCGCCGCAGACGAACTCACCCGGGTCGGTGATCAGATGCGCACCGACTGGACAACCTTCGCGGCCGACGGCGACCCTGGCTGGGCACCGTACAATCCACGCACCCGCATCACCCGCGTCTACGACACCACGACCACCGAACGCCCATACCCACATCAGCCCTCACGCCGCATCTGGGCCATGCACCGCTTCGACACCCTCGACCTGCTGCCCTGAAACAGCCAGCAGCCCCGCCGCGCCCGCAGCTCACGCTGGCCGGTTCGGTCAGCGCGGTCAGCGGCAATTGAGGATGTTTCGGCCATCGCAGGTTCGGTGGCCGTGTCGACCACCTCAGCACGGGGAACTCGTTGCCCTGGTCGGCGAATTCGTCACCGCATCCACCAGTTCTCGGGCCCTTGTCGAATGCCGACGACCCACGACACCTTCGGGAGGTGACGCGGGTCGTCGGCGTGCACGGATGTTCAGGTGAGCGCTAGGCGGAGGGGCTGGCGATCAGGACGCCGACGAAGACTCCACGCCTTGCGAACATTCGAACTCCTCGAGGCGCGATCGATGACTGCTGTTGGGGATCGGATTTGGGTAAATCAGATTGCAACGCAGGCCGATCCGAGATTGATGCCGGTCCCGACGTCCACGGGTTGCCTGATCTGGGCGGTGGCATTCGGCTGGATGGCGTAGATGTAGGTGACCTTCGTGGAGGACGGAGTCTAGACAGTCCGGCTGTTGTCGTCGACCGATACCGTCACGGTGTACGAGCAGGTTGTCCCGTAACGGTGGATGCCGAGGGTGAAGGCGGGGGCGATCGCGATGCTGGTGACGGTCGCGGATGCCGACGGGGCCGACAAAGCGGTGACGGTCGCGACTACGCCCATGGCGGCGGCCGCCGCCACGGCGCGTTTCATGGTGTGCGACTTCGATATTCGAGGCACGATTGATCGAGCTCCTGTCAGGTGTCGGGGGTCGGCGATATCGGGCGATGACCTTCCCCGGACTGTTCGTCGGATGACCCGATGGAGCCGTTAGCCGAACCTGTGACCCCAAAACCTGGGGCTGGCGGCGAATGCGATGGTTCCGCAAGGGATTGCGGTCGCCGTACGAGCAGTCGCGCTCGTCGTACGCCGTGCTTCCGATCGTCCCCAACTCGGCAATACCGGGTGGTCGTCGGAATCGCCTGTAGGCCAACGACTGTGGCGCGTCCGAGCGCCGGGAGCGTGGCAGGAGAGGGCACTCCGGTGGTTGAGGCGTGTGCTGGACCGGTCGATGGGGTGGGAGGGAGCCAGGTCACGCGTGTGTGCCGTGGGGTGTTTTCTCCCAGGTGTAAGGGGAGTGGATCAGTTGCCCGGCTGCGCGCCAGGATGCCACCGACACCCGACTGCCACTATGGCGTTGGCCGCGCATATCGTGGTGGATAGTTCGGTCAGGTTGGTGCCCGCCGGTGACCACCCGGCGTCTGCTGTGACCGTCCAGAGCAGCATCAGTACGATCGGGGTGGTCAGGCCAGCCACGGGGGTGGCAGCGATGATGCCCACCACCGAACTCAGACCGGCGATTCCGAAGCGGCGCAACGTCTGTCGCGGCCGTCTGGTGTGCACCATCGCGGTCATCAGAAATCCTTTGTGCCAGCGTGTGCGCTGGCGCACGAATACTCCCAGGCGTGGGGGAGCCTCGGTGTAGGTCACCGAGTCCAAGACCTCCACGCGATAGCCGCGCGCGGCGCAACGCATGCCGAGGTCTGCATCCTCGGTCACGTTCCAGGCGTCCCAGCCGCCCAGCTTGCGTAACGGGCCGGTACGGAAATGGTTGCTCGAACCGCCCAGCGGTATGGGGAGCCCGATGCGTGACAACCCGGGCACGAGCATTCCGTACCGCAACGCGTATTCCATGGCGAACTGTTTGGTCAACGCATTGCGGTTGCCGTTGCCGGGTACCAGTTTCGCCTGCAGACCCACCAATCGATCCCCGCCAGCGGCGAAATATGCCGCTGCGCGGCGTAATTGGTCCTGATCTGGCCGGTCCTCGGCATCGAAGATGGTCAGCAGCTCCCTGTGGCGATCAGCAGGCCGTAGTTGCAGGAGCGAGGCTTGGTCTGGGGAGCCCCAGCGGGCAACTCGACGACTCTCACGAATTCGGGTGGTTGCGCCGCGAGCCCAAGCTTGCGGCGGCGATCACCACCTGCAGGATGGAACTGCCCAGCAGCACAAACGACAACACCGCCAGCAGGACCACCGGCGCCATCACCGCCGCGACCACGACGGCGCCCGCCGCCACCCCGACACCGATGCGCTGCCACGGCCTGGGCCCCGTCCGCACTGCGAACTCCGGATAGCGCCGGGTGAAATCGTTGGCGATGCGATCCACCGGCAGATTGTCGGGCACATTCCGCAGATGCTCGGCTTCCATGAAACTCCTTACGCAGGAATAAGCTTCGTCACTACTTCCCGAGGCCACTGCCGATTGAACCGCATAAAACGGTCATTCGCCGATAACTACTGGATAACCGGCGCGTCATGGTTACAGACGTCGCCGGACGTCTCGCCGAACGCGTGCTCATCGGTAGACGAATGTGATTCGGTGGCAATTGCGACATCCTCTCGCTGTCGCGAGCTGCTCATTTGCGCCAACGGGCCCCCGGTGGAAACGGCATGAGACGGTCAGACCTGCTTTAGACCTCCGTCGACGAAGAGTTCTGCTCCCGTCATGAAACTGCTTTCGTCCGACGCGAGGAACAGCACCGCCGCGGCAATTTCTTCGGGTCGTCCGACTCGCCGCATCGGCATCGGTGCGGCCAGGCCAGCGAGAAACTCTTGTTCGTGGCCGGCCGGTGCTGCACCCTTGAGTCCGGGTGTTTCCACCGGCCCGGGCGCGACTGTGTTCACCCTGATCTGTTTGTCGGCGAGTTCGGCCGCCCAGGTCCGGCCGAACGAGCGGATCGCCGCCTTCGATGCGGAATAGGCGCCGAACGCAGGCATGCCGCTGTAGGCGTTGGTGGATCCCGACAGGATGATCGAGGCACCCGGGTTGAGGATCGGCAAGACCTTCTGCACGGTGAACACTGTGCCGCCGACGTTGCGGTCGAACGTGGCGAGGAGGTGCTCAGTCGTAGTGTCGGGCAGCGTGGCGACTTCGCCGCCGCCAGCGTTGGCGAACACGATGTCCAGCCCGTGTCCATAGGCCGTGACTACGTCGACGATGTTGTCCAGATCGGTCGGGTTGGTGACGTCGCTACGAATGCCTGTGGCCGCGGCCCCTATCGACGCGGCGGCCTCATCAACTGTCTGCTGGTTGCGGCCCGCGATGAAGACGTGTGCGCCCTCGGCTGCCATCCGCTGCGCGGTAGCGAGTCCGATACCAGAAGTCCCCCCGGTGATGAGTGCGGTTTTGTTGGCGAGCTGGGCCATGATGATGTCTCCGTTCTGCGTCATGGGGAGACTGATTCGGGAGGAGTTGTCGTCTCGTGGATCACGATGTTGTGATACGGCATCATGAACTTTCCGATGCCGACTTCGGAGGCACGAAGTTCGAACCGTTGCGATCGAAGTCGTTCCTCCTGTCGATGACGAACTGCTCTACGGTCAGTGGGGAACGATTGCCGATGACCTCGATGAGGTTGTTCGTGCCCTGGAAGATGCCGTTCTGGTAGTCGATGGCGACATTGCTCAGATGCTGGATCAGGTGGGGCGACACCCCCAGGGAAGCCAACCCGTCCGCGAATTCCTCGACGCTGATGGGTTCGTACGTGACCGGGATCCCGAGTGCTCGCGAAACTGCCTCGGCGATCCCGTAATGGTCCATCTCGACCGGGCCGTGCAGAGGATAGGCCTGACGATCGTGCGGCTCCGGCTGCTCGAGGATGGCGGCGATCACGTATGCCTGATCAATCCCGGCGACGGGAGCGTGACGACCGTTTCCAAAAGGCAGGCGGAGCACACCCTCGTCTCCCCGGCGGCCCCACCACCAGCTGATCCACTCGGCGAAGAACGTCGGCCGCAGGTGCGCGGTGAGCAGCGTCGTGCGGTCGAGCAGGCGCTCACCGAGCCAGTGCTGGCGCGCTTGGTTGCTGACGGCTTCCCTGCGGGCGGAGATCTGCGACATGTTGACGACCGATCGGACGCCGGCCTCGGTGGCCGCCTGCGCGAACGTGACCGTGGCGTCGAGCAGCCCCGGAGCGATCGGGTAGCAGAAGTAAGCCCCACTCACTCCCCGCAGGGCGGAGCTCACGCCGTGGAAGCCGAGCAGATCACCCACGACGATTTCGGCTCCCGCGGCAGCGAGCTGCCGTGAACGGTCGTCCTCCCGGTGAACGAACGCACGTACCCGATGCCCTCGTTCCAGGAGCAGTCGCACGGTGACTTTCCCCGTGTTCCCCGTTGCCCCGGTGATCAGGAAGAGACGGTCATCGTTGTTCGTCATGTTCGTCGGCCTCCTTGCGAATCGTGTCTGCCCGCGACCGGGGAATGGTGCGCAGCTGAAGGAAAGCGCCGGGCAGGCGACTGGAGTGTTGTGCCAGGGCGGCTTGTGACCTGAGCGATGCCGGCGCCCTCCAACGCCTGGTCCAGGCCCTTCCTAGAGACCAGGGCGACACCGGGTCCCGCGGCCGTGGCACGAGTGGTCGACTACCTCGCCGCTTCTACAGCATCCCACCAGCAAACGGATGGCGTAATGCGTCTGTCGGAAGTCGATGAATTCGAGCCCTGCCGCGTCATGTTGGGGTACACCCCACCACCACGCCCGCGACAGGCCATTCAGGTGGTGGTGCCAATGACGAGGGTGCTGCGTGCGGTTTCGACGACGTCGGCGGTGATGGTGTGGAGTTCGTTGATTCGCATGATGCGCTGGATCCGGGCGAAGAGTCGTTGCAGGACGCGGAAGTTGCCTCCGGTGATGCGGGCGACGGCGGCGATGGCTTTGGGCGTCGGTGAAGTCGCCAGTGTGTCGAGAAACGCGTGGGAAGCCGCGAATGTCCGACAACTTGCATTGACCGATTTTCGGACGGATACCACCGGCAGCGGCACACGCTAATCGGCATGAGCGCTTACAGTCGATGACCACCCGGCCTGGTGTCTCCGGCGCCGGGCGGGTTCGAGTGCCTTATCGCCGTCGGCCCGTGGCCGCGACGGTCGCGATCGCGACGACGGCGAATCCCGCGCCGGTGAGCAGCACGCCGCGCACCGATGTGGCGTCGACGACAAGGCCGCCGAGTAGCGCTCCCACCGCGACGGCGAGGTTGTAGACCGAGGTGTTCAGGGCGGTGGCCGCCTCGGCATCGTGAGGCGCGGCCTGCAGGATCCAGGTCTGCACGCCCACCGGGATTACACCGAAGGCCGCACCCCAGACCAGTAGCACCGCGATGCCGCCGATCGCGGTGGTGCCGACCGTCGCGAACAGCGCCAGCGCGGCCGCCAGCAGCGCGGCCGCCGCCAGCAGCGCGCGGCGCGGATCGCGCGCGGCCGCCGAGCCTCCGGCGAATGTCCCGAGCACGCCGGCGACACCGAAACCCAGCTGCGCCGGGCCGATGGCCGAGGCGCTCAGGCCCGAAAGGTCCTGCAGGGCGGGGCGGACGAAGGTGTACGCGGCCCAATGACCGCCCACCAGCAGGAATGTCGCGATCACGCCCGCCCGCACGGCGGGAATGCGCAACTGCCGCAACAGCGCTCGCGGGGAGACCGGGGTGAGGGCGGGCAAGCGTGGGAGCAGCACACCCAGGGCGATCGCCACCACCGCACCGAATCCGGCGACGGCCAGGAACGCCACCCGCCAGCTGGACAGGTTGCCGATCAGCGTTGCGGCGGGGACGCCCAGCACGTTCGCCACGGTGGCGCCGCCGAAGGCCAGCGAGGTCGCCCGTGGAATATGTTGCGGCGGAACCAATCTGATCGCGCACGACGCCGCCAGCGCCCAGAAGCCGCCGATGGCGACGCCGACGACCGCCCGCGCGGCCAGCAGAATGGCGAACCCGGAGGCCGCCGCCGAGACCGCGGTGGCGGCCAGCATCAGCGCGATCAACCCCAGCAGGACCAGCCGGCGGTCGAGCCGCCCGATGGCCACCGGCAGGATCGGCGCGGCGAGCGAGGCGACCACCCCGGGCAGGGTGACCGTCAGTGCGACCGCGCCGGCCGACACGTGAAAACTGTGGCCGATCGAGGTGAGCAGCCCCACGGGCATCGCCTCGACGGTGACCATGGCGAAGGTCGCGGTCGCCACCGCGGCGACGGCCAACCAGTTCCGCACCGAGGCCGCGGAATCGTCCCGAATATCCTCCGGCGCCGTTGAGTCGGTGGTCATAGCGTCGAACCCTCTTCTCGCTCAGCGGTTTCGGCGTCGGCTCGGCGGCGGCTCGGGTCGGTGATGCCGTTCATGGCTTCCTTTCAGACGGACGTGACCCACGATCGCCGTGCCCGCTGAGATGGCCCTGTCAGCGACTGCCAGCCGGATGTGCGAGGTCGTCGAGCATCGTGTGCAGCCGGTCGGCCGGCACGGATCGCCCCTGCGCGAGAGCGGATTCGTAGCGACTGCGCCCGAGCACGGTGCGCGCGACGGTGTGTGCGCGATGTACATCCGGATTGTGGTGGGCGGGAGTGGCTTCGAGGCCGGGGCGGCCGAAGGCGCCGAGCAGTCCCGCGGCCCGCTCGGGCTCGCCGGTGGCCAGCAGGACCAGGGCGCGGCCGACCGCGATCGTCGGCAGCAATGGCGGTGCGTGATCGAGCGCGAGACGGTGAGCGTGTCGCAATTGGCGCATGGCGGCATCGATTCGGTCGATGTCGAGCAGCGCGATCGCGTAGTTCGTGCGCCCACGAACCTCCTCGATGACCAGGTTGGCCACCGGCGTGGCCTGCTCGTCGTCGACATCGTCGAGGGAGCGGCGATACAGCTCGACCGCGGCGTCCGGATCACCTTGCCGCAGCACCAAGTCGGCCCCGGCAACGCGCAGCCACCGCAGCGTGTTCTCCGAAACCCGGACATCGACCAGCGTGTGTGCGTGCGCCAGATACGCGGCGCCGCCGTCGATATCGCCGTCGTGCAGGTGCAACTGAGCGGCCCGCCACAGCACTCCCACCAGCTCCTCGGCGCCGAGATCGGCGCTCAGCAGCCGGGTCGCGCGTGTGATCAGCGGCTCGACCGCCGCCAGGCCCTCCGCCGGGATCCGGAACGACGCCAGCAACAACAGCGCCCGGCTCAATCCGCGCGGCTCACCGAGCTGGTCCAGGCATGCCACCGCCGCCTCGAGGTCGGCGACCACGTGCGGACCGGACCGGACGTCACCGCGCATCTTCTCGAGCGCCGAGAGGACCAGGGCGTTGCCGCGCAGCCACTCGTCGCCGGCCTCGGCGCACCCAGCCAGCGGTTCGACGTTGCCGCGGTGATATTCGCGCAGCGCCGACAACAGCACGAACACCGGGTGCGGCCGGGAACCCTCCGCAACGGCGGCGGCGACCAGGCGATCGAATTCGCCTGTGCGATCCGGGATCTGGCCGGGCCGCAGCAGCTCGTGATAGCTGGGCAGAACGTGCGCGTAGGTCAGGGCCAGATACTCGCCCGTGGTCCCCGGCGGTATCCGGCCCTCCAGCAGCGCCCGAACGCGAGGCTGCCAGGCCGACGCTTCCGCGCGCAGCCCGCACAGCAGCCAGTGCCAGACCAGGTTGCCGTACAGCCGCAGGGCGCGGGCACCGTCCCCGGCATGGACCGCCCACCGCAGTGCGGCCATGCAGTTGGCGTGTTCGGCCGCCAGCTGCGGCACCGCCTGGTCATGCCGCGCGCTCAGCAACCGATGCGCGGCGGCACGGGCGAATTCGATGAAATGGTCCGCGTGCGCGGCGGCCAGCCCATCGGCCTCCCCCGCATCGGTCAATTCCGTTGCGGCATAGGCGCGGATCATCTCGGGCATCCGGTATCGGACGCCGTCGAACTCCACCATGGACTTGGCGACCAGCGCCGCCAGTGTGTCCGTGGTATCGATTCCACCCCCGCACACCCCGAGCACGGCGTCGAGGGTGGCGCCGCCGGCGAATACGGCTAGCCTGCGCGCCAATTCGACCTCCCCGCGCCCGAGTAGATCCCAGCTCCACGACACCGCTGCGGACAAATTGCGATGCCGGTGCGACTCCTGGCGACCGGCCGAGTGCAACATCCAGAATCGATCGTCGAGCCGGGACGCCACCTGGCCGACGGGCAGGGTATGCAGGCGCGCCGCGGCGAGTTCGAGCGCCAGTGGCAGCCCGTCGAGTCGTCGCACGATGCGGGTGACATCGGCGCGATTGGCCTGGGTCAGCACGAAATCGGGCTGGACCGCGCGAGCGCGATCCAGGAACAGGCGCACCGCCGGAGCGCACGCGGTGCGGGCGAGCGAGGCGTCCTCGTCGGGGACCTCGAGACTGCGGACCGGGTACAACGTTTCGCCCTCGATACCGAGTGGTTCGCGGCTGGTGGCCAGCACGGTGAGGTCCGGGAACCGCTCCAGTAGCCGTGCGGTCAGCTCGGCGACCGCGGTGATCACATGCTCGCAATTGTCGAGGACCAGCAGCATGCGCCGTTGTGCGACAACTCGATCCAGGGCGGCCTCCCGGTGACCGTCGTCGCCCGGCTCGATCGCGCCGAGCGCCGACACCACTGCCGCCGCGACCGCCGCCGACCGTGTGGTACCGCCGGCATGTTCCGGTGCCACGCCTGCGAGCTCGACGAACAGGCATCCGTCCGGCCACGGTGCCCGGCAGGCGATTTCGGTCGCGAGCCGGGTCTTGCCGACGCCGCCGGCACCGGTCAGCGTGAGCAACGGCGAGCCTTCGAGCCGCTGCATCACCCGCGTCATGTCCGTCTCACGATCGATGAAGCTGGTCCGATGTCGCGGTGGCCGCCGGCCCACCACGCAGGGGGCGTGATCGTCCGGCGGCCGCGCCTGTGCCCGGGCCTGCGGGGGCGGTGCGGGGGCGTCGGTGGTCGTCAGCGCCTCGGACAGCGTCCGCGAGGGAGCGGTGCCGAGCTCGGCCCGCAGCAGGTCCTGCGCGCACCGGTAGACCCGGTGCGCCTCGGCCTGGTGCCCGGTGGCACGCAGCACGGCGATCCGCCGGGCGGTCAGTGATTCCCGGAACGGGTGCGCGGCACACTCGGCGGCCAGTTCGGCGAGGACCTCGCCCCCGCGTCCGAGGGTCAGATACAGATCCGCCCTGCGTTCGACGGCGGTCAGTCGTTGCTCGGTCGATCTCGTTGCCAGAGTCCGCATTTCGGCCGAGTCTGTCACACCGGCAAACGCGTTCTCGCGCCACAGCGCCAGCGCCCGATCGAGACTGCGTGCGGCTCGATCCGCATCCCCGGCCCGCTCCCACTCCCGGCTCTCGTCCAGAAGCCGGCCGAAGCGCCGGATGTCCACCGCGTCGGGCTCGATCTCCAGCAGGTAGCCCTGCTCCCGGCGCAGCAACCGCTGCGGGCCGACTACCGCGCGCAGCCGGCTCACCAGCGAGTGCAGCGCATTCTCGGCCTTGGCCGGCGGCCGACCGTCCCAGATGCCCTCGAACAGCCGGGGCGGCGCCACCACCTCACCGGCCCGAATCGCCAGCAGCACCAACAGGGTTCGCAACCGAGGTCCCTCGATCGCGAACTCCTGCCCCGCCGTGGTGACGACCGACACCGGGCCCAACACTCGCACCTGCACGGATCCTCCTCGACACGATCATGATTACCGGACGTGCCCGTCCGGTGTCGACCGTGCCGCGCGGTGCCGGCAAGCAGGGGGCGTCTCGCGACGACTCAGATGACCGGATGCGTCCCGACGGTCACCTCGGGCACCCGCTCCCGCACCTGCCAGTGTTCGACGATCAGCCCGTAGTCGATGCGGAAGACATCGGCGACCGCGACCCCGCGGTCGCCGGGCCCCGTGGTGAACAGCGAGTGCGCGAACACCAGGTCGCCGTCGGCGGCGATGCGGCGCAGCTCGAACCGGGCGTCCGGAAATCGTTGCCGCACCCCGTGAATCAGATCCACCAGGGCACGGCGGCCGTCGGGCAGGCTCGGGCAGTGCTCGACGAGGCCGCACGCCACGAAGCGCGCGGCCAGATCGGTGCGACCCCGGTTCCACATCAATTCGAGGTAATCGGCGATCAGCGCCGTCAGCTCGGCCCGGTTCGCCTCGTGCCGAACGCTGAGCCGGTGCGCTCCGACCGGCGGCCGGGTCTCGTTCCACAACACCGGGGTTCGCTCCGTCTCAGGCTCGGGCTTCCAGCATCACTGTCTTGAGTTCGGTGTACGCCTCGATGGCCGTGCGACCGCCCTCCCGGCCGAGCCCGGAGGTCTTGTAGCCGCCGACGGGGGAGTTGGGCATGAAAGTGTAGCCGTTGATGCCGACCGCACCCGCCCGGATGCGACGGGCCAGGCGGAAGGCGCGGCCGAGATCGCTGGTGTAGATACCCGCGGCAAGCCCGTATTCGGTGTCGTTGGCGATGCGGATGGCCTCGTCCTCGTCGGTGAAGGGGATGACGGCCAGCACGGGCCCGAAGATCTCCTCCTGTGCGATGCGGATGCGGTTGTCGACCTGGGTGAAGATGGCGGGATTGACGTAATTGCCCGCGCTCAGCTCACCGCCCGGACGATCGCCGCCGAGCAGCAGATGGGCGCCGTCGGCGGTGCCGCTCTCGATGTAGTCCAGTACCTTCACGAGCTGGCGCTGATTGATCAGCGGCGTGGCGTTGGTGGCCGGATCGAAGGGGTTACCGTATCGCACCGAGGCGGCTACCTCCTTGGCCCCGTCCAGGAATTCCTCGTAGCAGTCGGCGTGCACCAGGGCACGGGTCTGCGCGGTGCACTGCTGGCCCGACATCCCCAGCGCGACCATACCCATCACCGTCTTGGCGGCCTTGCGGACGTCCGCGTCGGGGAATACCAGGGCCGGGCTCTTGCCGCCGAGTTCGAGGGTGGCGCGCTTGATGTTGTCGCCGCTCGCCTCGAGGATGCGCCCGCCCACGCCCCGGCTGCCGGTGAAGCTGATCTTGTCCACGCCGGGATGGGTGATCAGCGCCTCACCCGACTGTGCGCCGACGCCGGTGATCAGGTTGAAAACCCCGGGCGGCAAATCCAATTGGTCGATCAGTTCGGCGATGGCGAGGCTGGTGAGACTGGCGTACTCGGAGGGTTTGAGCACGACCGTGCAGCCGGCGGCCAGGGCCGGTGCGACCTTGTTCGCCATCTGCAGGACCGGCGCGTTCCACGGCACGATCGCCGCGACGACGCCGACCGGCTCGCGGAAACTCAGGTACTGCAGGTCACTGCGGTCGGTGTACTGCGGGAACGTCTCGCCCGAGAGTTTGTCGATCCACCCGGCGTGATAGTCGAAGACGTCCGCGGCGACTTCGGCCGAGAGCCGGTACTGGGTGGTGAACCCGATCGGCATGCCGTTCTCCAGTGTCTGGAGCCGGCTCAGCCGCGGTGAGGCCTCGCGCAGCAGTTGTACCAGCGGCTCGATCAGCCGCTTGCGCTCGTGGGCCCGCAGGTGCGGCCACGGCCCCTCGTCGAAGGCCTTGCGCGCGGCCGTGACCGCGCGGTCCACGTCGACGGCGGAGGCGTCGGCGATCGTGGTCACTTCCTCGTTCGTGGCCGGGCTCAGATGATGCCACCGGGCATCGGAGACCGAGTCGACCCACTGGCCGTCGATATACAGGCGACCGGGTGTGATGCCCAGTTCGTCACGGTAAGGAAGTACGGATATGGTGGTCGTGCCGTGGGAATTCGTCATGGGCGCCACCGTGCACGGCCGCGCGGATACGGGTCTGGCAGCGGTTGCCAGACCCGTGTCAGGCGGTGCCGTCAGGCTTCCCGCCGCGGCGAACCGGTTGGTGGCCGCGCACGCCCGACCGGCGCCACCGTATTGTGAAACAGGACTGTCCCACCGCAGCGTGAGGAGACGGGGACACAGCTCATGCAAGTCAGGCTTCTCGGGCCAGTCACGGTAGGCATCGGCGACAGCGGCGCCATCGCGATCGGCGGACCACGGGTGCGAACCCTGTTGGCACTGTTGGCGCTTCGCGTCGGCGAGATCGTCGCCACCGAACGTCTGATCGACGGCGTGTGGGGCGAGCGCCCGCCCGCGGATGCGGAGAACGCGCTGCACACGCTGGTCAAACGGTTGCGGGCCGTCCTCGGCGCACAGTGGGTGCTACGGCGCGCGCCCGGCTACGAGCTCGCCATCGATCCGGATGCCGTTGACGTGCATCGGTTCGCGTGTCTGCACGGCGAGGGCACCCGGCTGCTGGCCGCCGGGAATTCGCGCGCGGCCGCTGATGCCCTCGATCGGGCGCTTGCGTGCTGGCAGGGGCGGATCCCGCTCGAAGGCCTGAGCGAGTCTGTCGAAATATCGACTACCGCAACCGTTTTGGCGGATCAGCGGTTGACCGCGACGGAAGCGCAGGCCGACGCGTACCTGGCGCTGGGCCGGGGTAGTGAAGTGCTGCGCACCCTCGCCGCGGAGGCCGATGCGCTACCACTGCGAGAGACCTTGGCCGCGCGCCTGATCACGGTGCTGGGGGCCGCGGGCCGCGAATCCGAAGCGCGGCAGGTCTTCCGGCGTATCGAGGCCGGGCTGCGCAGCGAACTCGGCGTCGAGCCGTCCGCCGTGCTGCGGCAGGCCGTCGCGGGTCTGGATGCCGTGCCCGCGCGGCCCGACGCCACGACGGCTGGATCACCCACACTCCCCCGACGCCTCACCAGCTTCGTGGGCCGTACCGCCGACGTCGACGAGGTGGCCGCGATGCTGCGCCGAGGTCGGCTGGTGACGCTCGTCGGCACGGGCGGCGTCGGAAAGACCCGGCTGGCAACCGAATTCGTCCGATCGCACGGCCGCGACTGGCCGGACGGATACCTGTTCATCGAGGCCGCGGCGGTGAGTCCCGAACGCGGGGAAACCTCGGGGGCGGCGCTGGGCGCCGCGATGCTCGCCGCGGCCGGGCTGGTCGACCGGGATACCCCCACCGAGGACTGGGTGCAGACGCTGGTGCGTACGCTGTGGGCACGCCGAACCCTGTTGATCCTCGACAATTGCGAGCACGTGCAGCGGTCAGCGGCGGAAGCGACGACACAACTGCTGCGGCAACTTCCGCAGCTGAGCATCCTCGCCACGAGCCGGGCTCCCCTGTCGGTGGCCGGTGAAGAGCGGTATGCCGTGCTCCCCTTGGCGCTCCCCGCGCCCACGGGCACCGCCGAGCACACCGTCGACAGTCCCGCGATGCGATTGTTCATCGACCGCGCCACCGCGGTGCAACCGGATTTCGCTGTGACCGAAGCGAATTGGCCCCACGTCCGCGCGATCGTGCGCGGCTTGGACGGCCTGCCGCTGGCCATCGAGCTGGCCGCCGCACGATTACAGGGGTTCCCGCTCGCGGAGGTAGCGGCGCGACTCAACGATCGGTTCCGGTTGCTGACGAACGGAACCCGGCTCGCGACGCCCCGCCACCGAAGTCTGCAGGCCGCTGTCGCATGGAGCTGGGATCTGCTCGGCGACGTGGAGGCCGCATTGGCCCGCAGGATGGCGGTTTTCGCCGGCGGCGCGACGCCGGAGCACCTGATGCGGGTGTGCGGGGACGGATTCTCGGTGCCGCGCTCCGAGATCGCCGAGACGGCACGGTCACTGGCTGCCAAGTCGCTCATCGAATTCGACGGCGAGCGCTACCGGATGGTGGAGACGATCCGCGCCTACGCCGCCGAGGAAGCACAGCGGGCCGGCGAGTCCGAACAATCGGCGCGCGCACATGCCGACTGCTACATCGAATTCGCCGAAGCGGGCACTACCGGATTACGCGACACCGCCCACCGAGAATGGTTACGTCGGTTCGCGGCCGAGCACGGAAACTGCCGAACCTCTCTCCAATGGGCGGTGGAAAACGCAGACTACACGCGTTCGGTGCGATTGTTCGGCAACCTGTTCTGGTACTGGCAGTCCAGCGGACAATGGGGCGAGATCCACACTTGGCAGCCGCTGGTGTTGGAGGCCGTCGGCGATCGGGTCCCCCGGGGCTGCGCCGGAGCATATCTGACCTGCCGGTACGGCCTGTACCTCCCCGAGTACGCAGCCAACTTCTCGGCGAGCAATATCCCTCAGGACATAGGCGAATTCGAGCCTGACGTGCGTGCCGCCATGGCCGAGGACGACGCGGGCCACCCCATCTTCGTGTTGATCTTGGCACTGCAAGAACATCAACGCGGCAGGCCACAGTTGCTGGACGAGTGCACGACCGCCGCAGACGCCTGGCTACGCGGCCATGCCTTGTACCACAGGGCGTTCGAGGAACTCTCCCTCGATACCTTCCCCCGCCTACACACGGATCTGGAGGCGGCAGTCACATGCCTGAGGGAATCCGCCGATCCGGGTGCGCATGCCCGGTCGCTGGTTCTGCTCGCCTATGTCCACAACCGACTGCACGGCATCGGTTCCGCGGAACCTCTGCTCGCGCGAGCCACGGAACTGTTCGGCGCGGACGTCAGTGCCAGCGATCGAGTACAGATGCTGTGCTGGGTCGCGATTCAGCATCTCCTCGGCGGAGATACCGTCGGCGCCGCAGGCTATCTCGCACGCTCCGATGAACAAGATCCACGGCAGGCGCGGGAAGGAGCCAAGCAGATCCGCGGTATCGCACGGGGTTACCTGGCCGCCCGAGAAGGTCGCCTCGAGGACGCGATCAACGCATTCAGTTCCACAATCGGCGGTCCCGACGATCCACCGCCGACCGCGCCGAACCCCAACGAGCGCGGGTTGGTTCGATGGGCCGATGCGATCAATGTCCGCACTCTCTATGGCGTCCTTCTGATCGACGCCGGCCGCCTGGATTCCGCACAGCGGCAACTGTCCTATGCCCGCGATGTCGCAGCGACGGAAGCCCCGCCGATGCTGCCCGACGTCGCCGTCGGTTTCGCAGTCGCCTCCCTGGCCACCGGCCATCTCGAGCACGCCGCGCGAATCTTCGGCGCCGTCCTGCACGCATTCGGTCGCATGGGCCGCGAGGTACTCGGCCCCGATGCCGAGCGAGTTGCCACGCACCTTCGCGCGGTCCTGCCCGAAGCCCGCCTCACCGCACTCACTGCGGAAGGCGCGGCACTCGACCTCGCCAGCCTGCTCACCGACCCCGCCCTCCGGTTGAGCGCCTGATCGCCCCAGCAGACCGATTCCTCATCGTGGATCGCGAATCCGCACTGTGTTCACCGGCCGCGCGGCGTGTTGGCCCCTTGCGTGCCGAACGGCGATCAGGAGAAGACGGCCGCCATCCGGTTGATCCGGTGCGCCCGGGCGAGCTTGGGCAGATCGCTTCCGTCGGCGACGTTCTCGCCCGCGGCGCCGAGCCGGCCGATAATCTCCGCCGCCCAGGCGATCTCGTCGGGCTGCGGGCTCAGCGCGCGATTGACCACCGCGGTGTCGCGGGCGTGCATGCAGAGCTTCCCGCTCATTCCCATCGACTTGGTCACCACGAGCTCCGCGGGCAGTTCCGCCGGACCGGTGACACACGGTCCATCGATCGGCCCCGCGATGTCGGCGGCCCGGCTGGCCACGACCAGGCGGCTGCGCGGGTACGCCAGGGCGTCCGCACCGACGTTGGTGTCCCGGCGGTAGTCCCCGGTGCCGAAGGCCAGCCGGACCGTGGCAGCGGCCGAGGCGATATCGAAGGCGAATTCGATCCCCCGGGCCGACTCGACCAGGGCCAGGATCGGGACGCCCGGGAGCGCGGCGGCTGTGCGATCGACCTGCTCGCCGGACTCGGTCTTGGCGAGCATCACACCGTGGAGGCCGGCAACGCCGCTCAGCGCCGCGAGATCGGCGGCCCAGTCCGCGGTGGTGATGTTGTTGATACGCACCCAGCCGGCGCCGCCGGCCGCGAAGAATTCGGTGACCTGTTCGCGGGCTTCGCTTTTCGCGGACGGGATCACGCCGTCCTCGAGATCGAAGATCACGGCGTCGGCCGCCGAATTCATGGCGTCCTCGAACCGATCGGGGCGCGAACCGGGGACCAACAGCCAGGAGCGGGCGTGGATCGCCGGGACCGTGACGGTTTCCGGCGCGGACGTACGGGTCATACGGTGTTCGTTCCTCTCGATTCGGTACGCCAACCGCGTTGAACAGTACACCACATCCAATATATTGGCTGTGGACGACGTCCCTCGATCCCAGATATATCTTGCCGGTAAAGCGGACGTACAGTATCCAATATGTTGGGTGACCGCGTGGAGCGACGGCGCATGAGCGATGTGGCGTTCGATCGGATCTGCGACGCGATCGTCACCGGCGAGCTCGCCCCCGGATCCAGGGTTCGCGACGCCGATCTGGCCGATCAGCTGGGCCTGAGCCGAACCCCGGTGCGCGAGGCCCTGGCCAGGCTGATCGACACCGGGCTGGTCGAGGCCAAGCCGGCCGCCTTCACCCGCATCACGCCCCTGCACCGCGACGATGTCGAATCGACGCTGGCCGTGCTGGAGGTACTGGACCAGCTGGCCGTGAAGACGGGCGTGCCCAATCTCACTCCCGACAACATCGCTCTCATGCGCAGCGCCAATGACGATCTCGCACAGGCGATCAAGGCCGACAACATCGGCGCGGCCCTGGCCGCCGACGACGTCCTGCACGGCGTCATCGTGGACGCCGCCGGCAACCCGCTGCTCAAAAGGCTTATCCAGCAGGTTCATCCGCAGATCCACCGGATCTACTACCGCAAGTTCTCCAGCCTGCGCGGCTGGCAGGACGCCCTCGAGCACCACGAGAACCTGATCCGGTTGTGCGCGGCGGGCGACGGCGCTGCCGCCGCCGAAATCTCCTCGCAGCACCGGCGTTTCCTCGGCGGGCTGATCGGCGAACTCTTCGACATCGACGAGCACAGCAACTCGGCCGCGCCGGGCCGGTAAGAGGTCACGGTGTGCCGGGCCGGACCGAGCCCGCGCCCGACGAACGTTCCTGCGCGGTAACCGATTCCACCGGGTCGATGCGGTGCGCCATGGTCGGATAGTCGATCACGAGCCCGTCGCCGTCGAACAGCAGCTCACTGGTGAACGTCCCCGACGCGTACCGAACTCGCGTACCGCCCGGTTCCGGTCCGAGATGGGTGTAGGCCTGCGCCGAGGGGACCACCCGCAGGCTCGGCACCTCCACGAACGCCATCGTGAACCGCTCCGTTCCGGGCTCGCGGTGCAGCCGGTGCCGCAGCACCGGCATCGTATTGGTCAGCGGAGAGCACGCCAGATCGCAATCCAGCGCCGCCGCCAGATCCGGCCGCGCGTGTCCGTTCACGGTCCACCCGTGCTCGTCGCGCCGCAGGTCCAGCCGGGTCTCCCCGCTCCCGGTGGTGCAGGCGACCGCGAGCCGCGCGGTGGCTGCCCGCTCGTCGGTGCGCAGTTCGTACGACAGCCGGTACGGCTCGGGCAGCTGCCCCGCCACGGTGCCGTCGGCACGCAGCTCGAGCCCGTCGATCCGCACCCATGCCGCTTCGAACCCCGCGGTCTCCACCACCTGCCACAGCACGAAGCGATCGATGCCCACGCGAGGTCCTCTCGTCGCCGCCGGATCCCTTGTCCAGCACCGCATCCGGCAGAAAGGTCAGCGGCGCCGTCCTGCCGCCGGATCAAGTATGTCCCGGATACCCCATCCGCAGTGCGCGATTCGGGCCCTCGACCGGTACCCGAGGCTAGGCGTTCGCGCGGCTCGGGGCGCCCCGGCGGCGACGCCGCAGCACGACGCCCATACCGACCGCGATCGCCACGACCACCAGCCCGGCGATGATGTAGCTGGGTCCCTGCAACGTCTTCTCGAGATGCTGCCAGTTGGCGCCGACGCCGTACCCCGCGAGGGCCAGGGCCGCGGTCCACGGCAGGCAGCCCGCCAGGGTGTAGAGGCCGAAACGGCCTGCGGGCATGCCCGCGATGCCCGCGGGCAGCGAAATGAAGGTGCGGATGCCGGGCAGCAGCCGGGCCCAGAACACCGAGGCGCTACCCCGGCGGACGAACCAGTCCTGGGCGCGGTCGATCTCGTGTTCGCGCAGGAAGATGTAGCGGCCCCAGCGGTGCAGCGCGGGACGGCCGCCGTAACGGCCCGCCAGCCAGGCCACGTAGCTGCCGATCACATTGCCCGCGGTGCCCGCGGCGATGACGGCGACCAGGCTGGGGTGCGGCCCACTCACCGCACCGGCCGCCAATGCGCCGCCGAGCAGCATGGTGAGTTCGGACGGGATCGGTATGCATGCGGATTCGGCGGCCATGAGCAGCAGAATCGCGGTGAGGCCGTAGCTGAGGATCAGATGCTGCATCGCGGCACCTCGGCGATTGCGCGGGAATTCGAATTCACCACGCCACAGTCGCAAGGCGGCGCTGAGAGCACGCTGAGACCGTCGCCAGGCCCGCTCCTCGCCGGCCTCGGACGGCCCCACTACCAGGTGCGATCAACTCGGCCTGGCAAAGTTCGGGGCATGCCGACGAATCCGACCGCCGTCCTCTCACCGCTGGCCGCGCTCGCCCCCGACCTGCGCACCGCGCTGGTCCGGACGCGCTACGACGCCGACACCCTGCTCGAGGTGCTGGGCCGGGACGCGCACGCGGCGCTGGGACGGTCCGAGCCCGTGCCGGTGCGCCGGGCGGTGCGGGACGCGGGCGAGCTCGGCACGCTGGTGCGGCTGCTGCTGCTCGGCGATCCGGAGCCCGAGCGCGGGGTGGCCGCCGCGCTCGCGCCGCTGGACCTGGATCGCGCGGTCGCCGCCGGGCTGCTCGCGCGCGACGGCGACCGGATCCGGGCCGCGCTCGATCTGCGGCCCCTGGACCTGGGCGCCGGAAACCGCTGGGTCCTTTCCGATCTCGACGACTCGGTGCAGCGCCGCAGCCTCACCCACGATCATGTGCTCGGCGTCGGCCATGCCTCGCTGTCGCTGCTGCGTGCCACCCCGACCGCCCCGGCGGGTTCGGTCCTGGACATGGGCACCGGCTGTGGAGTACAGGCCGTGCACGCCTGCGGCTACGCGAACGCGGTGACCGGCACCGACATCAGCGCGCGGGCGCTGTGGCTCGCGCAGGCCACCGCCGCGCTCAACGACCTGGACATCGAGCTGCTCGAAGGATCCTGGTTCGAGCCCGCCGCCGGGCGCCGCTTCGATCGAGTGGTTGCCAATCCGCCGTTCGTGGTCGGTCCCGCACGCATCGAGCACACCTACCGCGACTCGGGCCTGGCCCTGGACGGGGCGAGCGAGCTGGTGATCTCGCAGGCCCCGGCGCTGCTGGCGCCCGGCGGCACCGCGACGATGCTGGCCTCCTGGGTGCATCGCGAGGGACAGGACTGGCGGGCCCGGGTGTCCTCGTGGCTGCCCGATCGCGGCGTGGACGCCTGGATCGTGCAGCGCGATATCGCGGATCCGGCCCTGTACGTGGGCACCTGGCTGCGCGATGCCGGGCTGGATCCGCGCGATCGCGAGGCGCAGCAGCGCGCCGAGGCCTGGCTGGCGGCGTTCGACGCCGCGCAGGTCGAGGGCATCGGATTCGGATTCGTCTATCTGCGCGCCATAGACGGGCCCACCGAGCTGCTGGCCGAGGACCTCACACACGGCTTCGACGATCCGCTCGGCCCCGAGGCGATCGCCTACTTCGAGCGCTCGGCCTGGCTGCGCGCGGTGGCCGCGGACCCCGACGCGGCCTGGGAGTCCCGCTATCGCGTGGATGCCGCGACCGCGCTGGAGCGGGTGTACCTGACCGGCGAGGAAGGCTGGGAGCAGCGGGTCGCGCGGCTGCACCGCGGCGACGGGCCGCGCTGGCAGCACGAGGTGGACGATTCGACCGCGGCGCTGCTCGCGGGAATGCGCGCGGACGGCCTGCCGTTGCAGGAACTGGTCGACCTGCTCGCGGTCGGCCACACCGGCGCGGAGGCCACACCCGAGTTCCGCGCCGCCGCACTGACGATCGTCACCGGATTGGTTCGTCACGGCCTGATTCACCCGGTGTGAGGCGCATCGGATAACGGGCCGGTTCGGCTCCGGTCACCGTCGGGAGACGGTGGGCGCTCCGAGACGAAACTGGCGCACCGTACCGTTCCCAATCCGCGCCCTTCTTAGGAACTTCTCAGATGGGTGTGCCGAAAGCCGCAGCTCAGCACGGTTTATCGGGGCGGTTGCGGGGAACTTTTCCGATGTCGGGTCCGTTGTTCGGAGTGAGACACCACCGACAGGAGGCAAGTCATGACAAGCCCCGCCACCACTGGAGTGCGCGCCAGCGATCAGGACCTCGACGCCCAGAGCCCCGCAGCCGACCTGGTACGCGTGTACCTGAATGGAATCGGCAAGACCGCGCTGCTCACGGCCGCCGACGAGGTCGAGCTGGCCAAGCGCATCGAGGCGGGTCTCTACGCCCAACATCTGTTGGAGACCGGTAAGCGATTGGCCGCAACCCGCAAGCGCGATCTAGCCATTCTGGTCCGCGATGGCCAGTCCGCCCGCCAGCACCTGCTCGAGGCCAACCTGCGTCTGGTCGTCTCGCTCGCCAAGCGGTACACCGGCCGCGGCATGCCGCTGCTGGATCTGATCCAGGAGGGCAACCTGGGCCTGATCCGCGCGATGGAGAAGTTCGACTACGCCAAGGGCTTCAAGTTCTCCACGTACGCCACCTGGTGGATCCGTCAGGCCATCACCCGCGGCATGGCCGATCAGAGCCGCACCATCCGGCTGCCCGTGCACCTGGTCGAACAGGTCAACAAGCTGGCCCGGATCAAGCGCGAGCTGCACCAGCAGCTCGGCCGCGAGGCCACCGACGAGGAACTGGCCAACGAGTCGGGCATTCCGGTCGACAAGATCGCCGACCTGCTCGACCACAGCCGCGACCCGGTAAGCCTGGACATGCCGGTCGGCAGCGACGAGGAGGCTCCCCTCGGCGATTTCATCGAGGATTCCGAGGCCACCTCCGCCGAGAGCGCGGTCATCGCGGGCATCATGCACAACGACGTCCGTAGCGTGCTGGCCACGCTGGACGAGCGCGAGCAGCAGGTCATCCGGCTGCGCTTCGGCCTGGACGACGGCCAGCCCCGCACACTGGACCAGATCGGCAAACTGTTCGGTCTCTCACGTGAGCGAGTGCGCCAGATCGAGCGCGAAGTCATGGGCAAGCTGCGCAAGGGCGAGCGCGCCGACCGGCTGCGCGCCTACGCTAGCTGAGAGAACCGGCCCGTCGGCGCCACACCGCCGCGGGCCCCGCAGACGCTGGGCCGTCCGGAATCCGGCCCAGCACCACCGCGGTGATCACTGGGAAAACGATCACCTCGAGCGCCGGTCGGCGTCCGCGCGTCCCGTCCCCTCCGGGCACAGCGCGAACCGACCGGCGCTACAGTAACTTCGATGGGCTTTCACGACCATCGCGGGCCGGCACCACCCGAACCCGCTGTGCCCCCACGCTTTCGCCACTTGTCCATGGCCTGCTCGAAGGCCTCGGTCACGAGCAGAAGAAGTTCGGCGGAGGATTCGAAGCGCGCGCCCGCAGGCGTTGCGGGCCCGAGGATTTCGGCCGCGCGCCGCTGTTCGGCCACCAGGGCATTGTTCGCCTGCACGGTGGCCAGCAGACTTCGGAGCCAGATCTCGTCGTCGATAACGTAGCGCTCTCGGCGTTCCCCCGAATCTCGTTCCCGCCGAAGCATTCCCTGCTGTTCGAGAAACGCGACGGCGTGTGACACCGACGCGGGGCTGACACCCAGCCGCCGCACCAGGTCGGCGGCGGTGAGAGTGCCCGAGTCGGTGACATACAGGCAGGCCAGCACCCGCGCCTCCATTCGCGGCATCGCCTGCTGCACAAGAACTTCGGTGAACGATTCGGTGATATCCCGGACCACTCGCGGGTCGCGCCCACCGACGCCCTCCGGGACCGGCGGCGGCACGCTACGGGTCTGCTTCTGGCGACGCGCCCGCTCCCGGGTGGCCTGCTGCGCGCGGTCCGCGCCGTAGTCGTCGAGCCCGCCGTTGCGGGTGACCTCCCGCATGATGGTCGAGGCGGGCCGCTCCAGACGCCGGCCGATCTCCGCGTATCCGAGCCCCTCGGCCAGCCCCTCGGCGATCTGCCGACGGTCCGCATCGGTGAGTCTGCCTCCGGGCATCGGTGCTGGTCTCCCGTCCGTGGATGGTCGCGGCCGCCCCGCGCTTGTAGCCCAGTATGCGGCCGGCCCGAGCTCATTGCAAAGAAGGCTCTGGATCAATCTTTGCATTCACTGTCATTCTCATTGCAATACAGCTCTGCATTCACTACTCCGACCGGCTGTTTGCACCAGACAGAAGTGTTGACCGATTTATAAACGCAATGTACTGTCGTGGATGTTCAGAGATTTTCAAAAGATTTCGACCCACGGCTCGAACATCGCACGCAAGGAGATTCACGATGAGGAAATCAACCGCTTCGAACTCGGCCACGTCGACCTGGACCGGCATGGTGCCAGTCGAGGACACCGAGCTGTACGTGACCGACACCGGCGGCACGGGTCGCGCCGTTGTCTACCTGAACGGCACCTACGCCGACCAGAAGCACTTCCGTCGCGTCATCGCCGAACTCGGCCCCGAGTACCGGCACATCGCCTTCGACGAACGCGCCCGCGGCAAGTCGAAGCAGTCGGCGGACTACTCCTTCGAGGCGTGCGTCCGCGACGTCGACGCCGTCCTCGCGGCCCGCACCGTGGAGCGGCCGATCTTCGTGGGCTGGTCCTACGGCGCGCTGGTCGCGGTGCACTGGGCCGATCGCAATCCGGCCCGCGTCGGCGGCATCGTCGCCCTCGACGGCGCGGTCCCCTACGGCCTGACCGGCGAGGAGGGCGCCGAGCGGATCCGCAAACTGTTCCGTCCGATGCGCCCGATGCTGCCGATCCTGCGCCCGCTGGGCCTGGCCGCACGCATGACCGTCGACCAGCACATCAAGGTCAACATCGAGCAGAACGCACTCAACGCCGCCATCGAACCCATCCTCGAGCGCGCGAGCTACCAGGTGCGTTATCTCCAGGCCACCGGCGCCAGCCTCGGCGGCGGCGCGGAGGAGATGGAGGCGATGCGCGCCTCGCTCGAGCCGGTGCTGGCCCGCAACCCGAACCTGAAGGTCAGCGCGAAGGTCGCGAGCAACCACGCCAAGATCCTGAGCAAGGACTTCAAGGCCGTCGCCGACGTGGTCCGCGAGCTGGCCGCCGGAGGTCCGGAGATGGGCTGAACGGCCGTCGCGGGGCACCGCGATCTCCTACGATCACGGCATGAAAATGAAACGGGTGTCAGTTCTGACGCTGGCCCTCGCGGCCACACTGGCCGGGGCGGGCGCCGCGACCGCGGTGCCGATGATTCCCAGTGACCCCCGCGAGGCCATCGCCATGGCCTATCTCAACGCGCTGCTCACGCACGACGCGAGCAATGTTCCCTTCGCACCCGATTGCACGCGGGTCGAGGCCGGAATCCAGACCGGCTACTCCGGCCCGCAACTCACCCACGATCTGGACACCGGCCCGCAATACCAACTCGTCCAACGCATCTACGACGTCCGGTTGAGCGACACCGGGTCCGTCGTGACCGCGCGGTACCACCTGGATTCGGGCATCGCCGGACAACGCCTGGTCACCGTCGCGATCACCGAGACCTTCGACATCCCGGACGGCTCGATCCATCGCATCGTGGCCGACATCGTGCCGATCTCGCTGTCCTGATCCCGAGGCCGCGGTCGTCGCCGTCGATGTGGAGTGGGCCGACGGCACGCGACAGCACGTCTCCCATTCAAATCCCATCGACTGTCGGTCTTGGCTGGCTGCGCTATCCGGAGTTGCGCAGCGCCGTCGCCAAGCCGTTCATGGTCAGCAGGATTCCGCGCTCGACGAGTTCGGAGTCGTCGCCCGCGCGGCGGCGGCGCAGCAGTTCCACCTGCATCTGGTTGATCGGCTCGAGGTAGGGGAAGCGGTTGCGAATGGATTCGGCCAGCGCCGGATTATCGGCCAGCAGATGGTCGCTGCCCGTGATGGCGGCGTGCATGCGCACGGTGCGATCGAACTCCTCGCGGATCATGCCGAAGATGGTGTCCCGCAACGTCTCGTCCGGCACCAGCTCGGCGTAGCGGGCGGCGATGTCCAGGTCCGCCTTGGCCATCACCTGCGCCAGGTTCGACATCACCGTGCGGAATAACGGCCAGCGCCGGTACAGCTCGGACAGCGTCGCCAGCCGCGCTGGATCGTCCCCCACCCACTGCTCGAGCGCAGAACCAGTGCCGTACCAACCCGGCAGCATCACCCGCGACTGGCTCCACGCCATCACCCACGGGATCGCGCGCAGATCGCTCACCGAATTGGTCGGCTTGCGCGAGGCCGGGCGGCTGCCCAAATTCAGGTCGCCGACCTCGGCGACCGGGGTCGAGGCGCGGAAATACTCGACGAAGCCGGGTGTTTCGTGCACCAGCCGGGCGTAGGCCCGCCGCGCGAGTTCGGCCAGCTCGTCGAACAGCTCGTAGGCCGGTTCGGCGTCGGCGCCCAGGCCCTCCACGTCCAGTAGCGTCGACTCCAGCGTGCCCGCGACCAGCGACTCCAGATTGCGGTGCGCGGTGCCGGGCTCGGCGTACTTGGTGGAGATGACCTCGCCCTGTTCGGTCAAGCGCAGCGCGCCCCGGACCGCACCGGCCGGTTGGGCAAGGATGGCGTCGTAACTACGACCGCCGCCACGACCAACGGTGCCGCCACGACCGTGGAAGAGCCGCAACCGGATTCCGGTCTTGCGCGCGGCCTCGACCAGATCGAGCTCGGCGCGATACAGGGCCCAGTTGGCCGCCAGATACCCGCCGTCCTTATTGGAGTCGGAGTAGCCGAGCATCACCTCCTGCCGCATGCCGCGCGCAGCGATCAGACGGTGATAGGCGGGCACCTCCAGGGCCGCGACCAGTGTCTGCGCACCGGCACGCAAATCCTCGATGGTCTCGAACAGCGGCACCACCCCGGCCGGGCTGCTCGGCGCGGTCTGCGCGTCGCCCGGGTCCAGGATGCCGGACTCCTTCAGTAGCAGGGCGGCCTCGAGCAGATCGCTGACCGAGGTGCACATGCTGATGATGTAGTTGGGCACCGTGTCCGGGCCCAGATCGTCGAGGGCGGCCTTGGCCGCACGCAGCACGCCCAACTCCTTGGCCGCCAGTTCGCTCAGCCGCGCGTCCGGTCCCAGCAGCGGGCGCCGGGTGCCGAGTTCGGCGGCCAGCAGCTCGATCCGCTGCGGCTCGGGCAGGCTCGCGTAGTCCCCGTGCACCCCGGCCCAGGCCAGCAGTTCGGCCACGACCTGCTCGTGCACCTCGGAGTTCTGGCGCATATCCAGGCCCTGGAGGTGGAATCCGAAGGTGTCGACCGCGCCGCGGAGCGCGGCCAGCCGGTCGTCGGCGAGCAGGCCGTCGCCCGAGGCGCGCAACGACGCGTCGACGACGTCCAGGTCGTCGAGCAGTTCCCGCGGGTCGCGGTACGGGACCAGCTGCGCAGACTCGGGCTCTCCTGTGCCGGAACGTCTCTCGCGATCCGATTCGACGTGCCCCAGCTCGCCGGGAGCGATGCCGTCGAGCGGGACCTCGCCCAGCGCGCGGTCGGCCGTCACGGTCAGGCGGGCCCGGATACCGCGCAGGGCCTGGCGATACGGCTCGTCGGAGCGTTGGGGGTCGAATCCGGCCGCGGCCAGGCGCGCAAGGTCGTCGGTGACCGCGGCCAGGCGCACCGACAGCGACAGCGTCTTCTCCAGCTCGAGCAGCTCGGTCAGGTAGTGCCCGAAGGCGACCGCGCTCGCCCGACGGGTTGCACGGTGCACCACCTCTCCGGTGACATTCGGGTTGCCGTCACGGTCCCCGCCGATCCACGAGCCCGGCCGCAGCATGGGGCGCTGCAGCAGGGCATGGTCCGGCCAGCGCGCCCGCAGTGCGGCGCGCACGTCGGCGTTGATCCGCGGAATCACCTCGAGCAGCGTCAGGTCGTAATATCGCAGGCCGACCTCGATCTCGTCCTGAATCCGCAGGCGGGCCAGGCGGATCAGGGCCGTGCGCCACAGCGTCAGAATCTGGCGGCGCAGCTCCACCTCGATCTCGGCGTACTGCGGATCGGGAGCAGCGTAGTGCTGCCGCCGGCGCATCAGATCGGTGATGCGGGACTGCACGTCGAACACCGTGCGACGGCGGGTCTCGGTCGGATGGGCGGTGATGACCGGTGAGGTCAGCGCGTCGTCGAGCAGATCGGCGACCAGTGCCCCATCCGGGCGTGCGGCATCGAGCTTGCGGTAGGTGGCGGCCAGGCTCGATTCCTGCGGCGGCTCCCCCGCCGCGAGGTGCACCGCACGCCGGCGGTCGCGTTGCAGATCCTCGGCCAGATTCGCCAGCAGCAGAAAGTGGCTGAATGCCCGGATCAGCGGGAGCGCGACGCGAATATCGGTGTCGCGCACCATATCCGCGACCGCGCTGCGTTCGACCTCGGAGCGGCACACCCGGAATGCCTCCACGCGGACCCGCTCGATGAGGTCGAACACCTCCGGCCCCTCGTGATCGCGGATCGTGTCCCCCAGGATCGCTCCCAGGAAACGGATATCGTCCCGCAGTGGCGCGGTGGCAGTCTCTATCTGATCTTCGCGCATGAGCCCAGCGTATCGGCCCGGGGCGAGCGGCCGGGGTCCGGCGCGGCCGAGGCGGGAACAGATCGCGCGGTCAGCTTCGGGCACAGGGCCATCGGGTTCGCCGCCGACCTCGTGGAGGTGCCCGGCGGCGGCCACTTCCTCGCCGATGAGGGCTTCACCAAGCTGCCCGAGGTACTGGACGCCGTCGAGCGGATCGCGGGCGGCGCCTGAACCTCGACGCCCGCGGGACCAGTGCCACCGGCCGCTTCGGTTCAGGCGAGACGACGTGGGCCGATGTCGAAGCGGCTGGGCTCCGGGCCGATGCGGACGCGGGCATAGAGGACCGCGGCGCCCTCGGGTGAGGCGAGCACCGGCTCGATGGACAGCTCGCGCACCTCCGGCAGGTCGTCGCACATCGCCGAGATGCGTTGCGCCAGTTCGGAGAGGGCCGATTTGTCCACCGGCTCACCGATGGTCTTGCCCGGTACGCCGGTGCGGCCCTCGAGCAGTGGCGCGGCCCGCGGCGCGTCGATCAGTTCGACCGATTCGGCCTCGGTCAGCGGCAACGCGCGATAGACGCGATCACCCAGCAGATCGATGATCATGCCCGACAGCCCGAAGCTGATCACCGAGCCGAACGAGGGGTCGTCCTGCACGCGCAGCACGCAGCCGACCCCCTTGGTCGCCATCCTCTGGATGTGCACCACCTCGTTGCCGGAGATCTCCGACAGATCGTGGTAGGCGCGTTGCACAGCCGAGGGCCGCCACAGATCCAGCCGCACCCCGGTGAGATCGGAGCGGTTGCGCCACATCTCCCCCGTTGCCTTGGCCGCCACCGGATAACCGAGCTCCTCCGCCGCCGCCTCGGCCGCGGCCGCGTCGCGGACCTCACGGAATTCGACCACCCGGACGCCGTAACAGTCCAGCAGCTCCACCGCCTCCAGATCGCCGAGCCAGCTCCCCTCGGGCGAGCGAATCATCCACCGCTCCATCAGATTCCGCGCCCGGTCCACATCCAGATCCGCCGGGCGCCGCACCGCCGAGGCCGGGGTGGTGCGCCAGTCCGCGTAGCGGTGCACCCGCGCCAGCGCCCGCGCGGCACGTTCGGGATCGGGGTAGGACGGGATCGAACCGTTCTCCACCGCACCCCCGACGCCCCTGGTAGCCAGCAGATTCGGCATGCCGTGATCGGCGACGAACGTGGTCAGCACCGGCTTCGCGGAGCCATCGGCCGGGGCACGACCGCCACCGTCCGCGTACACCCCCTGCCCGGCCCCGGAACGAATGGCCTCGGCGTAGGCGGCCGTGGCGGTGGGCACCGGCGGCGCGAAGATCACGATGACCGCATCCACGACGTTGGACGCCACCGCCGCCGCGGTCGCCGTCAGGTAGTCCTCGGGCCCGGCCTGCGGCCCCAGATCCACCGGCTCGCCCACCTCCAGGCCCTCGCCGCGCGCCGCGTCCACCGCCAGCCATCCCAGCGCGGCGCTGTTGCCGATCACCGCCAGCCGCGGCCCCGCCGGCAGCGGCTGATAGGCCAGCAGCATCGCACAGTCGAACAGTTCGGAGATCGTGTCGACCTGCACGATCCCGGCCTGAGCGAACAGATCGCGCTCCACCGACCGCTCCAGCGAGCTCGGCGAGGCGCTCCGCATGGAATTGCGCCCACTGCTCACGGCCACAATGGGTTTGGTGCGCGCCACCCGCCGCGCAATCCGGGAGAACTTGCGCGGATTGCCGAACGTCTCCAGGTACAGCAGCACCACGTCCGTATCGGGATCGGTGTCCCAGTACTGCAGCAGGTCGTTACCGGACACGTCGGCGCGGTTGCCCGCCGACACGAAGGCCGACAGCCCCAGCCTGCGCGCGGCCGCCTCCCCGAGGATCGCGGCCCCCAACGGCCCGGACTGACAGAAGAATCCGACCCGTCCCCGGCCGGGCAGCACCGATGCCAGGGTCGCGTTGAGCGACACCGCGGGATCGGTGTTCGCGATGCCCAGGGCGCTGGGCCCCACCACCCGCATGCCGTGACCGCGGGCCGCGGCGACCAGCTCCCGTTCGGCCTCGAATCCCGCCGGACCGGTCTCGGAGAATCCGGCGGTCAGCACCACGAGGCCCTTGACCCGCTTGGCCATACAGTCGTCGAGCACCGAGGCGATCTGCGCGGCCGACACCGCGACCACCGCCAGATCCACCTCGTCGGGGATGTCGCGGACGGTGGCATACGCCCGCACCCCGCGCACCGAGCTGCGATTCGGATTCACCGGGTACACCGGGCCCTGGAACACCCCCGACAGCAGGTTGGCCAGCACCGTCCCGCCGACCCGGCCCACCGACGGAGTCGCCCCGATGACCGCGACCGACCGCGGGTGCAGCAGATTGCCCACGCTGCGCGCCTCCGAGGCACGCTCGCGTGAATCGCGTACCGACAGCAGCGCTTCGGTGGGGTCGATGGCGAATTCCAGATGCAGCACCGACCCGTCGCGGCTGCGCTGCACCTGATATCCGGCGTCGCGGAAGACCGTCACCATCGCGCTGTTCTCCGCCAGCACCTCCGCCACGAAGGTCTCGATGTCGTTCTCAGCGGCGGCGCCCGCCAGGTGCTCGAGCAGAATCGAGCCCAGGCCCCGGCCCTGATGGGCATCGGCGACGACGAACGCCACCTCGGCCGCGCGCGGCCCCTCGCGATCGGTGAGCAGCTCGTAGCGCCCCACGGCGATGATCTCCGCACCCAGCTCGACGACGAGACCAACCCGATCGTGATAGTCCACATGCGTGGTCCGGTACAGGTCCTTGGGCGTCATGCGCGGATACGGTCCGAAATACCGCAGATAGCGGGTGCGATCGGACAGCCGGGCGTGAAATTGCTCCATGCCCTCGGCGTCGTCCGGGACGATCGGGCGCAGCCTGACCACCCCGCCATCGGAGGCGAGCACATCGGCGAACCAGTGTTGCGGCGGTGGTGGCGGCGTCTCGGGGGTGTCGGGGCCGAACGTCTCCATCCAGCTGGGGCGGGAGTGCTCGGGATCAGTCACGGGGGTCCTCCGGATCAAGGCCGAGCAGCGGGTACACCGCCCGGCGCGTGGCCAGCAGCGCGGTGTCGACCGCACGTTGCGCCCGGTCGGCCCGTGCGTCGCCGGTATCCGGCGCACCGCCCGGACCGTCCCAGCGCACATAGTCGGCCGCCGTTCCGTCGCCCATGGTGCGCGGCGGTTCGACCGCGGGCGCGTAGGCGCGGACCTGTTCCACCCAGGCGGCCGGAATCTGCGTGGCGGGGTCGATATCCCGGTCCAGGGCCGCGGCCAGCAGATGCGTCCATGCCCGCGGCACGACCCGGACCAGCCCGTATCCGCCGCCGCCCACCGCGAGCCACCGGCCCTCGGCGTACCGGTCGGCCCAATCGCGCATGGCCAGGAACGCCGCGCGCTGCCCGTCCACGGTCAATTCCAGATCGGCGAGGGGATCTTCCCGGTGGGTGTCGACACCACATTGGCTGATCAGCAGCTGCGGCCGGAACGCGGCCAGGGCGCCGGGCACGAGCGCATGAAATCCGCGCAGCCACTGGGCATCCCGGGTTCCGGGCAGCAGGCCGAGATTGACCGCCGTACCTTCGGCCGCACCCGCCCCGGTCTCCTCGGGCCATCCGGTGTTGGGCCACAGCGTGGCCGGATGCTGATGCACCGAGATGGTCAGCACCCGAGGGTCGCCGTAGAACGCGCGCTGCACGCCGTCGCCGTGGTGCACGTCGACATCGACGTACGCGATGCGGTCGAATCCGTGGTCCAGCAGCCACGAAATGGCCACCGCCACATCGTTGTAGATGCAGAAGCCCGAGGCCGAGTCGGCCATCGCGTGGTGCATGCCGCCGCCGATGCTGACCGCCCTCCGGGTGCGGCCCGCCGCGATCTCGCCCGCCGCCGCCAGGGTGCCGCCGACGATCACCGAGGCCGCCTCGTGCATGTGCGGGAAGACCGGATTGTCTTGCGTCCCCAGCCCGTACGGCGCGGTGACCGGGGCGGCGGCGCCGGGCGGGGCGGGCTCGGCGTGACGCACCGCGTCGAGATATGCGGGCGTGTGGATGCGCAGCAGTTCGGCATCTCCTGCCGGCCCGGGCGCCAGCGGCTCCACGCCGTCGAGCAGGCCCAGACCACGGGCCAGCGCCATCGTGAACCGCAGCCGTGCCGGTTTCATCGGATGCTCCGGCGTCCAGGTGTAGTCCAGGAAACGGTCGGTCCACACCACGGTGGCAGGGCTGTGCGCTGCGCTCGCCATACGTGTCACGCTACAGCGAGTCTCCCTACGGTAAGGCTGGGAGACACCGTCCTTCTCGGACGTCCACACTCACGCTGAAACGGTGCGAGTGTCGGTTCCCGCGTCATCCGGGCCGGTTTCACCCACACCAGTGTGTGGGCCAGAGCCTTCCCGTCGGCGGGCATTGATGACCGGGGCTCGCGCTTCGGGCTCCCGGACCTGGGAATGATGTTGCTCGCCCCAGGCAGCGAGGTTGACCGCGGCGTTATGGTCGCGATCAAGCTGATTGCCGCACCCGCAACCGAAGACCCGATCGGCCAGGCCCAGCTCACGTTTGCGCAGACCACAGCGTGAACAGAGCTGGCTCGACGGGAACCAGCGATCCGCCACCAGCACTGAGCCGCCCCGCCATGCCTGTTTATAGGCGACCTGCCGTGCGAACTCGGCCCATCCGGCGTCACTGATCGACCGTGCGAGGCGGCGGTTGCTGAGCATCCCCGCGGTGTTCAAGTCCTCCACCACGAGTCGGTCGTGAGTATTGACCAACTCCGTGGAGACCCGATGAAGAAAATGGTGACGAATACTGCCAACCCGGGCATGGTGGCGACCTAACCGGGCCGCCGCGCGCCGTCTGTTGTTGGACCCCTTCGGTTTCCGTGATACCGCTCGCGCGAGACGACGTTGTTTACGCATTCCAGTCGCCAGCGCCCTTGGTGGATCGGTGATTCGAGCGACTCGAGTTCCGTCGCTCGTGGCGGCGACCAGAAAGGCCGACAGCCCGCGATCAACCCCGACCCAGCCACCCCGATCGCGGGTGCTGCGGGGTCGGTGACACGCATGCGGGTGCAGGTCAGCCGCCTCCACGTTCACCGCCACTTGCCAACGCCCTGCCCGCTTGCTGAGGGTGGCGAACAGAATTCTCGCACGCCCGGTGCTCAGCATTCGCCGTAACCGGCGGGTGTCCTCACGCACTCGGATCGTCCCGATCCGGGGCAACGTCACCGACCGTGGACTGTCGCTATCGCCGACTCGGATCATGGGTCGTGCGCCACGAGCATGTTTGTTGCGCAACCGGAACGACGGACATGCCGTGGATTTCTTCTTGAACCGGGGAAATCCGACCCGCGGCCCTTTGCGAGTGCCGTGCCGCGAGTCGGCCCAGCCCGCCAATGCCCGTGCACAATCAATGGCTGCTTCTTCGAATGCCTGCTGGCACACTTGATCACGCCAGGCAAGCCCGGTCGCCGACACAGTGGCAGTACCCCTGGTGTCGACGATGAAGACTCGGCCCGCGTCCTCGGTCTTCTTCCACTGGTTGAAGTAGTTGATCAGGTCGAACCCCGACCATGGCACCGACACAGCCGGATCGGTCGTACGGTCGTCCAACGCCGACTTCACTGCCGACAGGCATTGATTGAACGCGAACCGGGCGGCACCAGCGTGTCGCGACAGTATCTGCTGTTGCTCGACCGTGGGATCCAAGCAATACGAAAACGACGTGTGCCGCACCGCTGCAGCATCCCACCTGCCACCGACAAGAATGCGACGCGACTTCCGACGAAGTTACGACCTCCGCCTACCACGCCCGCTATCTGGCGACGACCGCCGAGCTCACGGCCGAATGCGGTCATCCGGGCGCCGATCCCCGGCTCGCGGGCGTGGCCGAACGGATCGCCCGCAACATCGACGTACTGGTGGCGCATCTGGGCCGTGCGCAGGACCGGTCGCCGATCGAGGCCGGCCCCGGCATCGCCGCCCTGCTCGAGACCGACAGCCTGGGGGTTCCCACCCCGCACACCGTGACCTTCCGGGTGCTGCGGCACCTGCAGCGCATCGACGAGGACGTCATCGCCCTGGCTCCGCCCCCGGGCGTCCAGGTCCCGGCGCCGAACTGACCCGGCGTCCCGTGCGGACCGCCCCCGGCCTCCTGACACGGAATGCGGCACACCTTTTTTGTCGTTGCTATGCAGTACAAATGCTAAGCAGTGCGGCGCGCCGGATTCCGGCGTCGCCGGGGCGCGCCCGTGCGGCTCGGCATTTCCGCAGGACAAGCGAAATATGCTGGCGCGCGGGACCGCGACCGCGCGTGGGTAGAATTCGTGCCGACGAAGGGGTATCAGGTGAAGGATCTGGTCGACACCACGGAGATGTATCTCCGTACCATCTACGATCTCGAGGAGGAGGGCGTCACACCGCTGCGCGCCCGCATCGCGGAGCGCCTCGAGCAGAGTGGCCCGACGGTGAGCCAGACGGTAGCCCGGATGGAGCGGGACGGCCTGCTGCTGGTGGCGGGCGATCGCCACCTCGAGCTGACCGAGAAGGGCCGCTCCATGGCGGTCGCGGTGATGCGCAAGCACCGGCTGGCCGAGCGGCTCCTGGTCGACGTGATCGGGCTCGACTGGCAGAACGTGCACGCCGAGGCCTGCCGCTGGGAGCACGTGATGAGCGAGGATGTCGAGCGCCGCTTGGTCGAGGTGCTCAACAATCCCACCACCTCCCCCTACGGCAACCCCATTCCCGGCCTCGACGAACTGGGCGTGACGGCTTCCGGCTCGGCCGAGGAGAAGCTGGTCCGGCTGTCCGACCTGCCGGCCGGCCAGGTCGTCGCGGTGGTGGTGCGCCGGCTGTCGGAGCACATCCAGACCGATCCGGAGATCATCGGTCAACTGCGGGAGGCGGGCGTGGTGCCCGATGCCCGTGTCACCGTCGAGACGAAGCCCGGGGTCGTTGTCATCTCGGTGCCCGGCCACGGCGGATTCGAATTGTCGGACGAGATGGCGCATGCCGTCCAGGTGAAGTTGGTCTGAGGAATCCACAGCATGAAACTTCTGGTCACCGGTGGTGCGGGGTACGTCGGCGGCGTCTGCGCCCAGGTTCTGATCGAGGACGGCCACGAGGTCGTCGTGGTCGACGATCTGTCCACCGGCAATGCCGAGGGAGTGCCCAGCGCGGCCAAATTCGTCGACGGCGACATCGCGACCGTCGGCGTGGAGCTGATCGAGTCCGAATCCTTCGACGGCGTCCTGCACTTCGCCGCGCAGTCGCTGGTGGGCGAGTCGGTGCAGCGGCCCGAGAAGTACTGGCAGGGCAATGTCGTCAAGACCCTGGCGCTGCTCGAGGCCATGCGCCGCGCCGGCACCCCCCGGCTGGTGTTCTCCTCGACGGCGGCGGTCTACGGCGAGCCCGAGCGGGTGCCGATCACCGAGGACGCCCCCGCGCGGCCGACCAATCCGTACGGCGCCTCCAAGCTGGCGATCGACCACGCCATCACCTCCTACGCGGTGGCCCACGGGCTGGGCGCGACCAGCCTGCGCTATTTCAATGTCGCCGGGGCCTACGGCGGGCTCGGCGAGAACCGGGTGGTGGAAACCCATCTCATTCCGCTGGTTCTGCAGACGGCTCTGGGGCATCGGGAATCGATCTCGGTGTTCGGTACGGACTATCCGACCGCCGACGGGACCGCGGTCCGCGATTACATCCACATCCGGGATCTCGCGCAGGCGCATCTGCTCGCGCTGGCCCAATCCCGCGCGGGCGAGCATCGCATCTTCAATCTCGGCAGCGGCACCGGCTTTTCGGTACGCGAGGTGATCTCGGCCTGCGAGCGGGTGACGGGCCGCCCGATCACGGCGGTCGACGCATCCCGGCGCGCCGGCGATCCCGCGGTGCTGATCGCCTCCAGCAAGCGCGCGATCGCCGAACTCGGATGGCGTCCGGAGCACAACGACCTCGACGAGATCGTCACCGACGCTTGGGCTTTCCTGCAGTCGCTGGGCGCCCGCGCGCACAGCGCCCGGTAGCACCGCGCCGGGCGGCCTCCGGCACCCGGCCGCGCGACGCCGGTGGCGGGCACGCATCGATCGTCCGGCCGCAGACCTCACGGCTGCGGCCATTCCGGGTGCAGATCGAGCTCGACGCCGAGTTCGGCGGCCTTGGCGCGGCCGCTGCAGGCAAGTTTGCGGATTTCCTGGGGCTGCATCCCGACGCCGAGCGCCGTGTCGAGCAGCCGGGCGAGGGTGTGGTCCGAATTCGATTCCAGTGCGGCCTGCAGTGCGGTTCCCGCGAGCGACCGGTCGCCGCGGGTGAACGCGCAGTAGCCCAGCAGAGTCGCCGCCTCCGCGCGGTCCCGTCCGGTCAGGGCCCGGCACAGGTGCGCCCACACCTGCTCGGCGGCGTCCGCACGAGGGCCGCCGGCCAACGCGAACATCGCGTCGCGCACGGTGGGATCGCGCAGGGCGACGGCAATGCGAGCCATGGCACGCGCACCGAGCTCGCCGCCGGCGGCGACACCGTCGACGCGGTCGAGTACCTCCTCCAGACTTGAACGCTGGTAGCGGCTCACCTCGTCGCGGAACACCGCGGCGCGGAATCGGTGCCCCGCCTCGATCGTCGCCATCTCGAGCTCCCCGCGCACGTCGTGCGAGAGCTGCGCATCGAGCTCCAGCGGAACGCTCGGCTCGGTGTGCGAGGAGCAGGTTCCGCGCTCGTCGAACGCCTCGGCCAGCGCGACGGGCGAGGCGGCAGGATCGGTCTGCACGCCTGCGGTCCCGGGTGCCAGCACATCCCACCACGGTGCGCCCGGGGCGATCGCGCACATACCCCAGGCCTCGTCGAGCTGGATGCCCTCGGCAGCCAGTGCGCTCTCGAGCGCCCCGACGAGTTCGCGGTGCCGGCCACGTCGGCGCGTCGCGCGATCCCCGCCGGGCTGTGCCGCGCGGTCATCGATGATCAGCACCAACACCGCGACGACGCGCTGACGCGCGCACAGTCCCGCCAACTGCTCGGAGAGCCGCGCCCATGCGGCGGGGCCGGACAGGACCAGCTCGTGGTGGGTGACGGCGCCTAGGATCACCGCACCGGACCGCGGCGGCGCCTCGTTCAACAGCAGGGCGACGATCGATTGGCGTGGCACGTACCCGAGCAACGCGGGGACCGCGGCGATGCATTCGGAGGGAGTGTCGACCCGTAGCGACAGCCGATCGGCCGCCGGTTCGTTCGGCGCGCAGGCACCATCCCGGGCCGACCCCGCGGGTCGGCCGGTGACGGTCGGGGGTGTGGTCCGGGCGGCCTCGGGCCGGATCGATGCGGTGCCGGCACAGTAGCGACCGGAGGCGTTGTCGGCGGGAGTGGGATCGGTAGCGGTTGTCATGCATCCACCCTGGCCGCAGCACGTGTCGGCGGTCAGGCGGCGACCTGGGCTTTCGGTTGGCCTGGGGATAACCTTCGGCGCTGTGCATCACTCCCCCGATCAGGGTCCGCGAGGCGGGTTCATGTCGGGGGCGGCTGCTATCGTCCGGACAGGGAGACTCGCGGGCAGGCGCGCGATCCGTCCCGACGGTTCAGCCCTTGCGGACGTCCGCGACCGCCGCCGTGAACACCTGATCCAGCCCCTCCATGTCGGGTGTGCCGTCCCCGAAGCTCAGATAGGTGGCGGTGATCCGCACGTCACCGAGCTGCGCGGCCAGCGTCCGCATGGACCTGTCCAGGCCCGGCCCCCGCTGCTGCCCGCTCACCGTCCGGCTCCAAGCGAGCGAGTCGTCGGCATTCACCGGCGGCGGTGGATCGAGTTGCGTCACAACGGTATTGGCGATCGGGCCATGCTGGGCCCGCACCGTGCCGCAACGCCGCAGTTGCGCGTGCAGCCGCGCAAGCGGCTCGGCGGCCCGCGTCAGTTCGACGGTGATCGTGGCCCGGGTGTCGTCGTCGGTGCCGACCACGATCGCGACGGCGTTCGGATCCGACGGCGACGCCGTCGCACACCCGGCCGGGGTGACGGTCGTCACCCCGTCGGGAATGCCGGTCAGGTCCGCCGCGGCCCGAGTGGCCTCCTCGGACGACAGCACCGCCGTCTGATAGGAGGAGGGAAACTGCGCCTGGGTCGGCAGCATCGAGGCCAGGTCCGTCGCGGCTTGCCGCGCCACGGCGCTGCTGCGCACCTCGGCGGCGGGATGTCCGGGCACCGTCGATCCGCAGGCGGTGAGCAGGCACCCCAGTGCCGCGTAGCCGGCGACCAGGGCCCGACCGCCGCGAGGCCGCCTCGTACCCCGAGGCCGCCCCGGATACGGTCCGCCCGGCACGTTCACCCTGCTCACTATGCCGAACTCGCGCGGAGAGCCTACGCTGCCACGCCGAGGGCACGACCTGGGAATGCGGACCGGCCGGTCGCGCGTTGTGCTCCGGGAGCGCGTCGATCATCCAGCCCGACGACACCGTGCCGGAAACACATGAGGGACAATGGAAGGTGGTCTCACGGACCAGAACGGTAGGCGGCGCCCGGATTCGCCCCCGCCCCGCCGCCGGCCCGGTCGTGGCGGACCACGCAGGAAGGAGCACGCGATGGAGGACTACGAGTCGCGAATGTACGAATTGGAATTCCCGGCGCCGCAGCTGTCGTCCGCCGACGGGGCCGGTCCGGTGCTGGTGCACGGGCTGGAGGGTTTCACCGATGCCGGCCACGCCGTCCGCCTGGCCACCACCCACCTGCGCGAGAGCCTCGAGGCGGAGCTGGTCGCCTCCTTCGACGTGGACGAGCTGCTCGACTACCGCTCGCGTCGCCCGCTGATGACGTTCAAGACCGATCACTTCTCCGACTACGCCGAGCCCGAGCTGTCGCTGTGGGCGGTCAAGGACACCACGGGTACGCCGTTCCTGCTGCTGTCCGGCCTGGAGCCGGATCTGCGCTGGGAGAAGTTCGTGACCGCGGTGCGGCTGCTGGCCGAGCAGCTCGGCGTGCGCCGCACGATCGGCCTGAGCGCGATTCCGATGGCGATTCCGCACACCCGTCCCCTGGGTGTCACCGCGCACTCCAGCGATCGCGACCTGATCGGCGAGCATCAGCGCTGGCCCGGTGAGCTGCAGGTGCCGGGCAGCGCCTCCTCGCTGCTGGAGTACCGGATGGCGCAGCACGGCCACGAATCGATCGGCTTCTCGGTGCACGTGCCGCACTACCTGGCGCAGACCGCCTATCCGGAGGCGGCCCAGACCCTGCTCGAGAACGTCGCCGACAACGCCGGGCTGGATCTGCCGCTCGCGGCCCTGGGCGAGGCGGCGGCGCGGGTGCGAGAACAGGTCAACGAGCACATCGCCGGCAACTCCGAGGTCGAAACGGTGGTGCAGGCCCTCGAGCGCCAGTACGACAGCTTCGTCACCGCACAGGAGCGCCAGTCCAGCCTGCTGGCCAGCGATGCCGACCTGCCGACCGGCGAAGAATTGGGCGCCGAGTTCGAGCGTTTTCTGGCCGAGCAGACCGGCTTCGGCGACACCGATCTCCCCGACGGCACCGATCAGCTCTGACGCCGATGGCCGGGGCATCACACCCGGCCACTAGACTCGTCGCACGTGCAGCTGTCCGAACTGATCCCCGACCGTGTCGTCCCCGACGTGGATCCCGACTGGCTGTACGAGACCTTCGCCGAGTGGACCGTCGAGCAGGGCCTCGCGCTGTATCCGGCGCAAGAGGAGGCGCTGCTCGAGCTGATGACCGGCGCCAACGTGATCCTGTCGACGCCGACGGGGTCCGGTAAGTCGATGGTGGCGGTGGGCGCGCATTTCGCGGCACTGAACCGCGGGCAGCGCAGCTACTACACCGCCCCCATCAAGGCCCTGGTCAGCGAGAAGTTCTTCGCGCTGTGCGAGGTGTTCGGCGCGGACAAGGTCGGCATGGTGACCGGGGACGCCGCGGTGAACCCGAACGCGCCGATCATCTGTGCGACCGCCGAGATCCTGGCGAATCTGGCGCTGCGCGAGGGCGAGGGCGCCGATGTCGGCCAGGTCGTCATGGACGAGTTCCACTACTACGCCGATCCGGATCGGGGCTGGGCGTGGCAGGTGCCGCTGCTCGAGCTGCCCAGGGTGCAATTCCTGCTGATGTCGGCCACCCTGGGCGAGGTCGACTTCTTCGCCGCGGATCTGCGCCGCCGCACCGGACGCGAGACGGCGATCGTCAGCGGCGCGGAACGACCTGTGCCGCTGATGTTCTCGTACGTCCGCACGCCGATCACCGAGACGCTCGAGGATCTGGTCACCACCAGTCAGGCGCCGGTCTACGTCGTGCATTTCACGCAGGCCGCCGCCCTGGAGCGCGCGCAGGCGCTCACGAGCGTCAACTTCTCCTCGAAGGCCGAGAAGGAGGCGATCGCCGAGGCGCTGGGCGGATTCCGCTTCGCCACCGGCTTCGGCAAGACACTCTCGCGGCTGATCCGCCACGGCATCGGAGTGCACCACGCGGGCATGCTGCCCAAGTACCGCCGCCTGGTGGAACGCCTCGCCCAGGAGGGACTGCTGAAGGTGGTGTGCGGCACCGACACTCTCGGCGTCGGCATCAATGTGCCGATCCGCACGGTGCTGCTGACGGGCCTGACCAAGTTCGACGGCGTGCGCACCCGCCGGCTCAAGTCGCGCGAGTTCCATCAAATCGCCGGACGCGCGGGCCGTGCCGGTTACGACACGATGGGCACGGTCGTGGTACAGGCGCCCGAGCACGAGGTGGAGAACGCCCGCCTGCGCGCGAAGGCGGGCGACGACCCGAAGAAGCAGAAGCGGGTGCAGCTGCGCAAGCCGCCGGAGGGCTTCGTGTCCTGGTCGGAGGAGACCTTCGACCGGCTGGTGGCCGCGCAGCCCGAACCGATGGTGTCGCGGTTCCAGGTGACCAACGCGATGCTGCTCAATGTGATCGCCCGGCCCGGCAACTGCTTCACCGCGATGCGGCATCTGCTCGAGGACAATCACGAATCTCGGTCAGCGCAGCGCAAACATATCGTCAAGGCCATTCGCCTGTACCGCGCGCTGCGCGATGCTGGTGTGGTGCAGCAGCTGGACGAACCCGACGCCCTGGGCCGTCGCGCGCGCCTGACCGTCGATCTGCAGCGCGATTTCGCCCTCGATCAACCGCTCTCGCCGTTCGCCCTGGCCGCGCTGGAACTGCTCGACAACTCGACCCCGACCTATACGCTGGACGTCGTGTCGATCATCGAGTCCACGCTCGAGGACCCGCGCCAGCTCCTGCTCGCCCAGCAGCACAAGGCGCGCGGTGCGGCCATCGCCGAGATGAAGGCCGACGGTATCGAATACGACGAGCGCATGGAGCTGCTCGAAGAGGTCACCTGGCCCAAGCCGCTGGCCGAGCTGATCGAGCCCGCCTTCGAAACCTATCGCGGCGGTCATCCCTGGGTGTCGGAGTTCAGCCCCTCACCCAAGTCGGTGGTGCGCGAAATGATCGAGCGCTCACTGACTTTCGCCGAACTGGTCAGCAACTACGAGCTGGCCCGCTCGGAGGGCGTGGTGCTGCGCTACCTGGCCGACGCCTATCGCGCGCTGCGCCGCACGGTGCCCGAATCCGCGCGGACCGAGGAACTCGAGGATCTCACCGAGTGGCTGGGTGAGCTTGTGCGCCAGGTGGATTCGAGCCTGCTGGACGAGTGGGAACAGCTCACTAATCCGGGTTCGGAGAACGATTCGCAGCAGCTGGCGTTCGGCGCGGAGACCGTCCGCCCGATCTCGGCCAATGAGCGGGCCTTCCGGGTACTGGTGCGCAATGCGATGTTCCGGCGTGTCGAGCTGGCGGCGCTGCGGCGCTGGGCAGCCCTGGACGAGCTCGACGACGGCCCGGACTGGGAGTCCGAACTGGCCGGGTATTTCGACGAATACGCCGAGATCGGCACCGGCCCGGCCGCGCGCGGCCCGCGGCTGTTCCAGATCGAGCAGCGCCCCGGCCTGTGGCGGGTGCGCCAGGTGCTCGACGATCCGTCCGGCGATCACGGCTGGTCCATCGATGCCGTGGTCGATCTGCCGGAGTCGGACGCCGCCGGCGAGGTGGTGTTCGACGAGGTCACGGTGAGTGCGGGATGAACGCCGCGCGCGTGACGCGGGCACAGACCCGCCGTACCCACATCCGTGGTCGCCACGACTCCGGCAGGGGCCACCGCGCCCCGGCATCCGGTGCGATCCTGGGCCGAAAACCCGGTGTCGTGCGCACACATCCGGCGGTCCGGTAAAAGCACTCGTCGTTCGGCGAGCGGCCCTGCCGCGGCACCGTGCGCAGACGTGATCAAGACGACGTCGATCCAGTTCGTTCCGCATCCCCTCCCGCTGATACGCTCTCGCTCGCTGTCTGCGGCGGGCGGCTGCCCGGAAGAAAGAGAGTTCCCTTAGATTGTTCGGTCTACACGCGCCCGAGTCGCCCTATCTCGTCATCGACCTCGCCCGGGTGCGCGACAACTTCCGCGCACTGCGCTCAGCGCTGCCGACAGCCCGAATTCGGTTCGCGGTCAAGGCTTCTCCGATGCCGGAGATCATCCGGCTGCTGGCCGCCGAGGGGGCGGAATTCGACGTCGCCAGCATCGGCGAGATCGAGCAGTGCCTCGGCCTGGGCGTAGACCCGGCCACCCTCTGCTACGGCAATCCGATCAAGAAGGCGACGCACATCGCCGCCGCCTACGCCGCGGGCGTGCGCCGCTACGCCTTCGACACCGAGGACGATCTGGACCGCATCGCCGAGCACGCGCCCGGTTCGCGGGTCGAGTGCCGTTTCCTGGCGTCGGCGCCGCAGTCGCAGACGCCGTTCGGCACCAAATTCGGCTGTGCGCCCGGCGAGGCGGTGCGCCTGCTGGTGCGCGCCCGCGATGTCGGGCTCGTTCCGGTGGGACCGTATTTCCATGTCGGCTCACAGCAATTGGACCCGGCGGCCTGGCGGATCGGCATCGAACAAGCCGCGGCGATCACCGAAGCCCTTGCGGTCAAGGACATTTCGGTGGAAGCGGTGAATATCGGTGGCGGACTGCCGATTTCGTATGCGGAGGCGGCGCCGGAGCTGTCCGAGCTGGGCGCGGTGATCGCCGCGGCGGTCGCGCGCCATCTCCCGGAGCACATCGATCTGGTGGTGGAGCCCGGCCGCGCCCTGGTGGGCAACGCCGGTGTGATCCACGGCGAGGTCGTGAATGTGCGCATCGCGCCGGACGGGCGGCGCTGGATATACCTCGATATCGGCCGCTACAACGGCATGGCCGAGACCGAGAACGAGTACATCGCCTACCGGATCGAGACCTCACGAGACGGTGACGTGCGGGACGAGGCGGTGATTGCCGGTCCGACCTGCGACGGGGACGATGTACTCTATCAACGCACGCGTGTCCTCCTACCGACCACGTTGCGAGCCGGTGATCCCATTCGGATCCTCGATACCGGCGCCTATACGGCGAGCTATTCGTCGGTGTCCTTCAACGGTTTTCCGCCTTTGACAGTCCATGTCATCGGCGCTGAGCGAGAGTGAGTTTGCCCATGACGGCAGAATTCACCGGCTGGCACGTGCTGGCCGAGTTCGGTGGTGTCGACGCGAACCTCTGCGACGATCTCGAACGACTCGAAGCAGCGCTTCGAAAATCGTTGGTCGCCGCGGGGGTGACCATTTGCGAAGTGGTGCACAAGAAGTTCGATCCGCAGGGTGTCACGGTGCTGGCACTGCTGTCGGAGTCGCACGCCTCGATCCATACCTATCCGGAGTCCGGCGACATCTTCGTCGACGTATTCACCTGCGGCAGCATCGGTGCCGGTGCGACGAAGGCCGTGGAACTGCTGCAGCAGGAGCTCGCACCGGCCTCGGTGCACATGGAGGTGGTCCAGCGCGGGCATGCCGCGCGCCGGATCCACGAGCCGGTGGGCAAGGGCCTCACGCGCGTGTGGGATCTGCACGAGATCATCGTCGATACCCGAACTCCGTTCCAGCACATGGTGATCGCGCGCACCGATCAGGGCGTGAGCCTGTTCTCGGACGACGATCGCCAGTCCACCGAGTTCTCCCAGCTGACCTATCACGAGGCCATGCTGGTGCCCGGCTACGCGCTGGCGGAGAAGCTCGATCGGGTGCTCATCGTCGGCTCGGGCGAGGGCGTCGCCTCGCAGATGTCGGTGGCCGCGGGCGCCTCGCACGTCGACCATGTGGACATCGACCAGCTGGAGGTGGAGCTGTGCGCGAAGCATCTCCCCTACGGCTATTCCGAGTCGGATCTGGCCGAGGCGGTCGCGCAGTCCGGACCCATCAAGATGCACTACGCCGACGGCTGGGACTTCCTGGCCCAGGCGCAGGCCCGGGGCGTGCGCTACGACCTGATCTGTATCGACCTGCCCGACGAGCGGGTGGAGGACGCCCAGCACAACCGCCTGTACGAGGACGAGTTCCTGGAGCGCTGCAAGGCGCTGCTGGCCGAGGGCGGCGTGCTCGCGGCGCAGGCGGGCTGTCAGACCATGTGGCGCAACGAAACCCTGGAGCGCTCCTGGACCCGGTTCCACAAGCTGTTCGACACCGTCGTCCCGTACGTCAGTGACGAGCACGAGTGGACATTCATCTTCGGGACCCCCAAGGCGATCGAGGATCCGGTGGCCAAGATGACCGGGACGCTGCCGCGGCTGCCGTACCACGCCGCGACGGTCGACGAGCGGGCGCTGGTCCGCGGCGCCATCGAGCCGCACGCGCTGCGTTCGGCGGCCGCCGTCGGCTGATGCGGTAGGTCGGTCGCGCGCACCCGGAATCACCGCGCGCGACCGACCCGCCGCCGCCATGGCGCATCCGCGAAAGTTGCGAGCGGCATCCATCGCCCCGCCATACCCTGGAGTATGCGCACTTTCGTCCATCTGCTGCTGTTCGCCTGTGCTGTCGCGGTGGCGGTGGGAGCCTTCGGGCCGCTCATCGGCACGGTCGGGGCACGTCACGTGCAGCTCACCGAGCTTCGCGACGGGTTCCCCGCGGGCCGCTCGCTGGATCAGATCCAATCCCAGTCCGTGACCCTGCAGACGTCGCTGGCCCTCGTGGTGCTGTGTGTCGCGGCAGTCCTCCTGCTGGCGGCCCTGTTCGGCTCGCGCATCCTGGGCTGGCTCGGCGTCCTGGTCGGTCTCGTCACGGTCGGCGTCCTGGCCTGGCGCCTGGACGGTTCCTTCGACCACCAGCTCCGCACCGACTACCACCACCTGCTCACGGGTGCCTGGGGGTTGTACGCCCTGGGCGGCGGGCTGATCATCGCGCTGCTGTGCCTGCTGGTGCCGCGGGAGCGCCGGAAGTTCTGAGAGCCAGTTCATCGGTACGCGGTGGTGCACTCCCACCGGCCTTCATCCGGTGGCAGCGGCCGGTGGGACCAAGGCGGTCTGGATCATCTCCTCGCCCGCGCGTGTCACCAGCACTCCGCGGCCCGGGGGAAGAGGTGTGGGCCTGGTCGTGCCGAGCAGCACCCCCTCCTCACGGTTTCCGCTCATGACCAGACCGGCCGATCCGAGGTCCTTCATCCGCGCGATGACCGGGTCGTACAGGGCTCGGGCCGCGCCGCTCGCGCGCCGCGCGAGTATCAGATGGAAGCCCAGATCCCGAGCATGCGGCAGCTGTTCCAGCAGAAGACTCAGCGGGCTCTCGCCGCCAGTGGCGAGCAACTCGTAATCGTCCACGAGCACATACAATTCCGGGCCGCTCCACCATGACCGCTCACGCAGCTGCTGCGGTGTCACGTCCGGCGGCGGCACCCGCTTCTCCAGGAACGCGACGAGATCGGCGATGACCGCGGTGAGGCTCGACGCGCTCGTCGCATACGCGGCCTCACAGCCCGACGGTATGTCCCCCAGCAGGGTGCGCCTCGGATCGGCCGCCACGATCTGCACCGAAGCGGGATCGTTCGATTCGCAGATGCCGCGCACCAGAAGTCGCAGCAGATTCGTCTTCCCGGATTCGGACTCCCCGAAGATCATGAAGTGTGGCGTGCTCCCGAAGTCGATATGGACCGGCGCCAGTTCGGATTCGTTGAGGCCGAGCGGAAATCGCAGGGACGCGTCCCTGGGTGGCGCGACCGCGTCCCGTTCCGCGACGGCACGCAGCAGCTCATCGTGGGCCAATCGCACCGGCAGCAGGCGGATCTCCGGTGCGCCCGGACCGGGAGAGCGCGAATTCAGCTGGTGGACAGCCGAAACCAAGCCATCGACCACCTCCGCAGGGTTCCCACGGGCATCGAGGCTCGGCAACGCCATCAGCATGTGCTCCCCGTCCGGGGTCATTCCACGACCTGGACGCCCCAGGGGGACCGACGACGCGATCTTGCGGCCGGACTCGGAATCGGTGGGATCCCCGAGGCGCAGCTCGATCCGGGTCCCCAGCCGATCCTTCAGCGCCGGACGCATTACCGACCAGCGCCCCGCCGACAGCACGACGTGCACCCCGAACGCGAGTCCGCGCGAGGCGATATCGGTGACGATCGACTCGAGGGCCTCGAAGTTCCCGCGCACGCCGTCGTACCCGTCGATCACCAGAAACACGTCGCCGAAGGGATCGGTCCCCACCGGGTCGCCCGCGATCCGGTCCGTACCCGCCTCCGCCAATTCCGCCTTGCGACGGCGGTATTCACTCATCGAGTCGATCCCGGCCTGCCGGAAGATCTCCCCGCGCCGCTGCACCAGCGCGGTCAGCTCGGCGAGAGTGCGGCGCGCCAATTCCAGGTCACGGCGACCCGCCACCGCGCCCACATGATCGAGTCCGGCCAGCGCCGACATGGCCCCGCCGCCGAAGCCGAGGCAATAGAACTGCACCTGTGCGGGGGTGTGCGCCGCGGCGAGCGCGAGGATCAGGGTCAGCAGCGCCGTCGACTTACCGGCCTGCGGGCCGCCCACGGTCGCGACATTTCCCCGGCTGCCCGACAGGTCCGCGAACAGCAGGTCGTAACGGTGATACTGCGGCTTGTCGACGATGCCGATCGCCACCGGACTCAGGTCGGGTTTTCGGCCCGGTGTCGGCGACATCAATGCCCCCACCGTCGGCGCCACGCCGAGCGGGGGGAGCCAGACCTGGTGTGATCGTCGGCCATCGACGGGTACGGCATCGACGATCACCTCCCACAGCGGGCGATCGGCGACCTCGGCGGCTCCGTTCGCTCGATCGGCCAGCACCGCGCGAGAGCTGTGCGCGGCCATGAATCGAATCAATTCCCCACCGGGATGCGTACGCAGGAATCCGCTGCCGGGGGCACTGGGCAGCGTGTAGGCGTCCGGCACATCCAGCAGGACCCGGGATTCGCTGGCGGAGAACGTCTTCAGGCCGATCCGGTAGGACAGGTGGGACTCGAGGCCACGCAGCAATGTCTCGTCCAGGCGCCGCGAGGCGAGCAGCAGGTAGACACCCAGGGTCCGGCCCAGGCGCCCCACCGCAGTCAGCACATTGGCGAAATCCGGTACCTCGGACAGCAATTCGGTGAATCCCGTGACGATGACGACCAGATCGGGCATCGGCTCGAGCGGCGCACCCACCGCGCGCGCCTGCTGATATTCGTGGATGCTGCTGAAGTTCCCTAGCTCGCGGAACAGTTCCTGGCGCCGGTTCAGCTCACCACTGAGCGCCTCCTCGAACCGCCGCACCAGTGACAGATCCTCCACCATGTTCCCGACATACCCTGCCACATGCGGTAATCCGGCGAAATCGCCCAGCATCCGGGAGCCGTCGAACTCGACCAGCAGGAGATTCAGTTGTTCGGGAGCATGCTCGATCGCCAGCCCGAGAACGATCGTCCGAATCAGCATCCGCAGCCCCGACCCCGTCGAGCCGATGATCAATCCGTGTGGGCCCATACCGTTTTCGGCACTCTGCTTGAGGTCCAGCAGGACCGGTCGGCCGCTATCGTCCACTCCGAACGGAATCCGCAGCCGGTCGGCACCGTACTTCGGCTGCCAGCGCCGCTCGAGGTCCAGATCGGCGGGATCGATTATTCCGTAGAGCGTGGTGAAATCGTTGTCGCCACCGCTCTCCACCCGACGGGGGCCGCTCTCGCCGCGCCGGCTTCCCAGTGACCGGGTGATCCGGGTGACCAGATCCGCCGCGCCATCGGTCATTTCGGGCTGCTCGACGACATCGGCCGGGATGCCCCGGATATCGGGCATCGCGATGCGGAACGGCCGCTGCCCCACCAGCGCCCAGCCCGGGGCCTCCGGCAGCCGCATCGCACGCTCGCGATCGACGCGCGACTCGTCCGGCCGGTGCAGGCGCAGTTCCACATGCGAGGCCACCAGATCCGCCAGCCAGTCGGGGACCTCACGCCAGTCCCGGAGGGTCGCGACGACATGGACCGCGTATTCCGGCCCCACGCCGACGATCTGCTTGAGCATGACGGCGATGTCCGGCAGCAGATCCGCGAAATCGCCCCACCGGTCCAGCAGCAGAAACAGATCCGGAACCGGGCCGTGCGCCAGCCCCGACCGGACCGAGCGCAGGCTCCCAGGCGAATCGATCGATTGCTCCCGGTACAGGCGCTTGCGAACGCGTATCTCCTCGACGATCTCTTGCAGCAGCGACCGCACCTCCTCGGGCTCGTCGTCGCCGACGACGCGCGCGATATGCGGCAGCTCACGCAGTGATCCCACGCGATTGCTCGACTCGAGCGCGAAGATCCGCACCTCGTGCGGGGAGTGTGTCAGGGCGAGCGCTCCGACGAGCGTGCGCAGGAAGGTGCTCTTCCCGCTGCCGGACCGGCCGACGACGATCAGGCTGCGATCCGGACCGGCGAAATCGAGCCAGACGGTCTCGCCGTCACCGCCGTCCGGCCGGCGCTGCTGGCCGATGGGCACCACCAATCGCCCCGCGCCCCACCAGTTCTCGGCCCACAGACCGCGGTCCGCGGTGGATTCGAGCCGGCCCAGCAGGCCGCCGAGGGCCACCCGGTTGCTGCCGTCGATCACCGCCGGAAGCCGGCGGCGGGTGCGCGCGATATGGACCTCTTCCTTCAACATCCCGTAGTGACTGGGCGTCTGCGCGCTGGTCCGCCCGCGCACCTCCGCGCTGACGTAGCGCCACAGACTGTGGGTGTTGACCAGGCCGGTACCATCGTCGGCCAGGCCCGAGGCGATCCCCTGGACGATCGCCGCGGTGAACACCGACAGCGGCGCGGAGCGATCCGGACCGCCGTCCTCGGCGACCTGCACGGCCGTGGTGGCGGTCAGCACGCAGATGCCGTCGCCGGAGGCCAGATCGTGCCCGAAATCGTCGATCGTCGGCTGGGACTTGATCATCTCGCCGCCCAGGAACGCGCCGCTGTAGCAGCAGTCCAGCAGGATGATGGTCGTCGCCGCCGCGGTCTCGCGGATGAGTTCCTTGATGAACGAGGCCGATACCGCGGAGCTGCTGATGAGATCGATATCGGTATTGCTGGTCACCAGATACAGATTCTGCCGCGTGCGGATCCCGTGGCCGGAGAAGTAGAACAGCACCACATCGTCCGGTCCGGCGCCGCGAAACAGTCGCTCGATACCGCGCTCGATCTCGCCCTTGGACTCGTTGACCAGCATCTCGGCCGGGGCGAATGCGCCGATCTCCGGGTCCCGCAACAGTTCTCGCAGCGCATGCGCGTCGGCGACCGGCGCGTACAGCCGCGGGATGCCGGGCGAATGGAAGGTGTCGTTGGCGACGAACAGCGCGCGGCGGCGGGCGGGCGGATCAGTCATCCTGCAGGATGTCTCGCATCTGCTCCACCAGGCCGTCGACCTGGGCATCGGAGGGCCGCTCGATGACGACCTTCTTCTCGCCGTTGCTGATCGTGATCGATTCGGCGCGGGTGCGGTCCAGGAAGCGCAGGGCGACATCGCGAATCACGAGGCTGACGGCAGTGAGCGCGGAGCCGGATACCGCCAGCTGCCCGATCGTCAGTACCGTGCCCGATTTCGTTCCGGTGATGCCGACGTCGGCGACCTCGGTCACCGCCACGCTGCGGATATCCCGCAGATCCTCGGCCAGCTCGCCGGTCAGCCGGTCCAGCATCCGGGAATCCCCGCGTCCGCCCGCAACCGTGAAGATCACTGTCGGCACTACCCACCACCCCTTCTGCGCCGCGTGTGCGGCACAGCCTCACTGTAGCCAGTGGGCGGCGGGAACGTTCACGGTTACGTTGAGCGCGAAACGAATCCGGTATCGCGGACGAACGCCGACCGGACGTTCCGGCCGCACGGCTCGCCCGGCACGGACCGCCGGAGGTTCGGCCCGTGCGCCGGGATGGCGCGGCGACCGGATGCCGCCGCGCCCCGCCCGGCAGCGGATCAGGGAAGCACCGGCGGCTCGATGCCCAACTCTTGCAGCCGGTTTCGGTACAGCTCGACGTTGGCCAGCTTGATGTCCTCGTAGCCGCGGACCATGTCGGGCAGCGAGGCCACCTCGACCGCGCGGTCGTAATCGGAGGACAGCGTGGCGGCCAGCGCCTGCACCATCTCGGTGTAGTGGGTGAGCAGGGCGCGCTCGACCCGCCGCACACGGGCCCGGCCGAACGGATCGAATGCGGTGCCGCGCAGCCGCTTTCCCTTGGCCAGCAGGCGCAGGGCCAGGTGCGAACGGGGACCGAAGCCGATCTTCTCGGTGCGGCCGAGGGCGCGCAGGATCGGCGGATGCAGGCGGTAGGTGAGATTGGCGCCGTCCGGGATGGTGGCGGCGACCTCGTCCAGGAACGCGGGATCGGTCAGGCGGCGAGCCACCTCGTACTCGTCCTTGTAGGCGGTGAACTTGTACAGCCCGCGCGCGACCTGTTCGCTGAATTCGGTGCGGTCGGTCACCCGCTGCTGCGCCTCCCAGATGCGCTGCACCGCACCGACGTACTCGCGCGCCACGCGCGCGCCGCCGAACCCGACCAGCTCGCCCGCCCGCAGCTCGACCAGGCGACGGGTCTCCCCCGTCGCGGTCAGGCCGTCGAGCAGGTCCGCCGGAATCCGCTCCGCGGGACGCGCGCCGGCTGTGGCGGCGGTGGCAGCCGCGAACTCCTCGGGCCGCGCCACCGCGGCCCGGCCCCACCGGAACGCGGCGATATTGGCCGCGACGGCGACGCCGTTGATCTCGATGGCCTCCTCGATCGCGGCGGCGGGCAGCCGCAGCCCGCCGACCTGATAGGCGGCGCCGACCAGCAGGAAGTTGGCGGCGGCGGTATTGCCGAAGAGCGTCTCGGCGGCGGCCAGCGCATCGAAGGACGACACCGTCCGCGACACCCCGGCCAGGCGGGAAAGCAGCAGCTCGGTCTCCGGGTACTGCACCGACTTGTCGTACACCATGGCGCCGGTCGGCGTCTTGCTCGTCGAGGCCACCGCGATGGTCGATTCGGCCGAGCCGTACGCCAGATTCTTGGCATCGGCCGCGGCCAGCAGGTCGAAGGCGAGAATGCAGTCCGCGGTCCCGGGCGTGAGCCGGTTCGAGGGCTCCACCGTGCCGGCCGCGAACCGCAGATGGGACACCACGGGTCCGGCCTTCTGGCTCATGCCGATCTGATCCAGCCCCGCGACGTCGTATCCCGCTCGCAGAGCCGCGGTCTCGAGCACCTGATTGACCGTCACGATGCCGGTACCACCGATCCCCGCCAGGAACACATTCTGCGTGGCGAGCGGCGCGCCGAAATCGACATCGGGCAGCGACGGAGGCTCGGGACGAGTCCGCTTGCGCGGCAGGGACTTCCCCGCGCCCGTGCCGGGTTCGGGCAGTTCCACCGTAACGAAGGACGGGCAATCACCCTTCAGGCAGCTGTAATCGGTGTTGCAGGAGGTCTGATCGATCCGGGTCTTGCGGCCGAACTCGGTGTCCACCGGCTGCACCGACAGGCAGTTGCTCTGCACGCCGCAGTCCCCACAGCCCTCGCACACCGCCTCGTTGATCACCACCCGGGTGCGCCGCGTCGGCAGTTCGCCGCGCTTGCGCTTGCGGCGCGCGTCGGCGGCGCAGTGCTGGTCGTAGATCAGCACCGTCACCCCGGGAATATCGCGCAGCATCCGCTGCGCCTCGTCGAGCCGATCCCGGTGCCACAGCAGCGTTCCCGCCGCGAGATCCCGGGTGCGGTACTTCTTGGGCTCGTCGGCGCACACGATGATCTGCCGCACGCCCTCGGTGGTCAGCTTGTGCGTCAGGCGCGGCACCGCCAGCGCGCCCTCGGCGTCCTGGGCGCCGGTCATCGCGACGACGTCGTTGTAGAGCAGCTTGTAGGTGATGTTCACCCCCGCCGCGATGCAGGCCTGCACGGCCAGCTGGCCGGAGTGGAAAAACGTTCCGTCGCCGATGTTCTGGAACAGGTGCGGCACCTCGGTGAACGGCGCCAGCCCGATCCACTGCGCGCCCTCGCCGCCCATCTGGGTCAGCCCCATGACGGCACTGTCGGTGCGCCCGGACATGGTGACCAGTGTGTGACAACCGATTCCGCCGCCGGCCAGCGAGCCCTCGGGGACCGCGGTGGACCGGTTGTGCGGGCATCCGCTGCAGAAGTAGGCCGCGCGGGCGGCGGGCAGCACCGAGAGCGACAGCGGTTGCGGCAGGGGCCGTTTCAGCTCGAGGTGATCCCGCAGGACCCGGCGCAGCGGCGCCAGGATGCGGCCGGTCGTCAGCTCCCCGTCGCTCGGGAACAGCGGGCGCGCGTCCGCGTCGCGTTTGCCGAGAATTGCCGGGGCGCCGTTCATTCCGTAGAGGATGTCCCGAATCTGGTTCTCCAGGAAGGAGGTCTTGTCCTCGACCACGATGACCCGGGACAGTCCGGCGGCGAATTCCCGGACCCGCTCCGGCGCGATCGGGTACGGCATCCCGATGCGCAGCAGCCGCACGCCCGCGCGCTCGAGCACCGCGTCGTCGGCGCCGAGATCGGTGAGCGCCTGCCGCACCGCATCGAATGTGGTTCCGGTGGCCGCGATTCCGATCTCGGCTCGATCCGGATTCACCTCGATGACATCCAGCGAGTTCAGCGTGCTGTACGCCTGCACCATCGCCCAGCGCGGACCGTACAGGTCGGCCTCGGCCAGCACGCTGTCCGCCGGTGCGGCCATCGGGCGCTGCCGATAGACGAACGGCCGCCCCTCCCAGGTGATTTCGGGCAGCGCGATCTCGAGCTCGCCGACCGAGCCGTCGACGGTCCAGGCGCCGTCGGCCACATCGGCGACGATCTTCAGCGCCACCGGGCAGCCGGAGACCCGCGACAGGGCCACCCCGTGCAGGCCCATCGTGATGATCTCGCGGGCATTGCGCGGAAACAGCACCGGAATGTTCATCGCCGCCAGGGACCGCTCCGACACCGCGGGCACCGTCGAGGATTTGGCCGCGGGGTCGTCGCCCACCAGCAGCAGCACCCCGCCGCGCGGATTCACCCCGTACATCGTGGCGTGGCGCAGCGCGTCGGTGGCGCGGTCCAGGCCCGGGCCCTTGCCGTACCAGACTCCGACGACGCCGTCGTGCGTCATGCGCGCGCCGTCCGGATCGGCCTGGCTGCCCCACACCGAGGTGGCCGCCAGCTCCTCGTTCACACCGGGCACGAAGTGGATGTCGTGCTCGGCGAGCGTCTCGGGCATCCCGGCGAGCATCCGATCCACCCCGCCCAGCGGCGAGCCCTGATACCCGGAGACGAAGGTGCCGATACGCCGTCCCGCGCGCAGGTCGCGCACGTGCTGTTCGACCAGCTGGCGGGCGATCGCCTGCACTCCGGTCAGGACAACGGTTCCAGCGCCGACGCGGTAGCGGTCGGCGAGGTCGTACGGTGCTGGGATCAGGTCGCGGTCGGCGAGCTCCGTCATCAGTTCCACCCGTCCGGGCGGCACCGATCAGCGCCGCCCTAGATTGAGCATTCGTCGCGGACATCCTGTCTCCGCGACGCGAAATGAACAACCGATGTAGGAAAAATTAAGCACTCTGCGCAATTTTGCAGGTGCTGGATGGGCACCGATTATGCAGGGTGCGACCTCGAATGTGACGGCGGACACGCCGATACCGCGGGCTCGGAACGTCCCGTATCGGCGCGTGGGACCCAACCGCCCCGCACGCCCTGCGCGCCTGCGGGCGGGCCGGTGAACGCATCCTGGGATTGCGGGCGCCGGAGCGCCCCGGCTTCATTGCCCCGGAACCCGGGATACCGCGTCGGATCGGCGAACGGATTCACGCCGGCACAAAGGTTCCCAGCTCGGGCGGGGCGTCGAAATCGTTCGGAATTGTCAGCTGCTGACCGAATGCGCCTGCGCCGGTGTCGAACCGCGGTGCGCAACGAACGCTCGCGCCGTCCCGGAACTCCGACCGGACGCGATGAAGCGTGGGCGAACCGGCCTCGTCCGGCTTTACTCCTGCTCGGCGCGCCAGCGGGCACACAGGGCGGTGTACCCCGGCAGCTGGTCGGCGGCGAATACCTCGGGCAGCCAGTCCGCCTCGGAGACCACGGCCGTCCACACGAAGGACGGCACCAGCTCCTCCCGCCCCACCAGCTGGATCGAGCGGACCCCGTACTCCTCGTCCTCGAAGGCGTCGATGATCGCCCATTCCGCGGGGGTCAGCCCGCGCAGCAGCAGTCCGCCGGCCATGCGGCCCGGCTCGGCGACCAGACCGGGGTAGACACGCTGCGGCAGCACCGCCACCCGGCGGTCGCGCGCGACGGCGAATTCGGTGTCGGGCAGCCGTCCAAGTAGCGCCTCGAGGACCGGGCCGAATTGCAGAGTGCCGTAGACGAACAGCTCGTCGGCCCGCTGCGGCAGCGAACTCAGCCGCCCGGTGAATACGGGCACGGCGGCATCCGGGCGCGCTCCGGAGGAGCGGCGCGCGGTGCCACCTGTCACGCGAGCCCTCGTTCGACCCGCCCGTCGGGCAGGACGCGGTAGACGGCCCGGAAGTGCGTGCCGGTCGCGGGTTCGCCGAAGGTTTGCGGTGTGGACTCTCCGAGCGCGGTCAAGGCCGCGACGATCCGTTCGATCTGGTCGGGGCGCGCGACCGGCACGGCGGAATCGAGCTGGGGCGCATTACGTGTCATGTAACCATGGTGCCCTATTACGGCCCGAATGGCCGGAAATTGGTGACCGTGAAGTGACTCACGCTCCGGATTCGCCGCCCCTCAACCGGCCGGACGCACCGTCGAACCCGCTAATTGCTTGAAAGCACGCGCATCGTGGGAGGCGAAAATCGTGATGTCCTTGCCGTGTTCACGATTCAACTCCAGCAGCCGCCGCCGGTTCTCGCGGTAGGGCATCCCGGCGATCGATCCCAGCTCGTACAGGCGCCAGATGAACGGGGTATGCGGTTGTACCGGGTCGATTTCGGTACCGGTGTAGAACGCGTCCCCGGCGTGCAGCAGCCACCCCTTCCCGGTGTCCACCGCCACCCCGGCATGCCCGCGGGTGTGGCCGTGCAGTGGCACCACAAGGATTTCCGGCGGGAGGCCGGGCAGGTCGCGGACCGCGCGGAAGCCGAACCACTCCTCGCCGCCGTCGATTTCGTTCACCATCCAGCGCGGGCCGTGCGCCCACTGCTGTGCCCGGTAGCGCATCCGCTCCGACATGGTGCGCCCGGCCGTGGCCGCGCGGAATTCGGGGCCGTGCACGTGCACGGTCGCGTCCGGGAAATCCGAGAGTCCGCCCGCATGATCGAGATCGAGGTGCGTCAGCACGATGTGGCGCACATCCGCCGGGTCGAATCCCAGGCCCTGGATCTGGCGCAGGGCCGTTTCGTGCTCGGCGAGCTCTGCGCCCAGCATGAACCGGCTGGGCCCGACGAGCCTGCGGGGGTCGCGCACGCACCCCAGGCCGAACCCCGTGTCCACCAGGACCAATCCCGCACCGGTCTCGACGAGCAGGCAGTGGGCGACCGTCCCCCGTGCCATGCTGCCGCAATTGAGATGATGAATCCGCACGCCGTGAGCGTCCCAGACGCATTCGAACCGGTCAATTGCGCACGTCGGAGGCGCAACCGATCACAGGTGCGCGGCGCGGCGCGCCCCCATCCGTCAGACGGGCCGCTGCGCGCGAATGACATCGGCCAGGTGCTCGTAATCCTCGGTGCGCGCGGTCGACGCCCGGAAGGCCAGCCCCAGCGTCCGTCCCGGGGCCGGTGCGGCGAACCGGGCGATCTCCAGCGTGCCTCGCGAGGTTTCGGCCGCCACCGCCATCTGCGGTATCAGCGTCACACCCAGCCCGCCCGCGACGCACTGCACCACGGTCGCGAGCGAGGCCGCACGGGTGTCGCCGGCCTGGCCGGGCCGCACCTCCTGGGCGCGGCACACGTCCAGGCTCTGGTCGCGCAGGCAGTGTCCCTCGTCGAGCAGCAGCAGGGGCAGCGCCTCCAGCGCGGCCAGGGAAAGGTCGGTCCGCCCGGCCAATTCGTGCCCGGGCGGCGTTACCACAACGAATTCCTCACTGTAAAGGGGGATTTCGATCAGCCCCGTGGTCTCGGTGGGCAGCGCGAGCAGCGCGACGTCCACGAGGCCGTTGCGCAGCCCGTCCAGCAGGCGCGCGGTCTGGTCCTCGATCACATGCGGCACCATGGCCGGAAATCGCCGCCGCAGCTCGGGCAGCAGCGTCGGCAGCACATACGGAGCAACCGTCGGGATGATGCCCAGACGCAGCGAACCGCCGAGCCCGTCACCGACCGCGCTGGCCATGAAGCGGTCGGCCGCCTCGAGCGTCGCCATCGCCTGAGGGAGCAGCCGCTTGCCCGCCGCGGTAACGAGCACCCGGCGCGTGCTGCGCTCGATCAGCTGCAGCCCGAGTCCGTTTTCCAGCGATGCCAGCGCCTGCGATAACGTGGGTTGGCTCACGTTCAATCGCGCGGCCGCACTGCCGAAATGGCGGTACTCCGCGATCGCCGCGAACGCACGCAGCTGTGACAGGGTGGGCTGATAAGTCTGATCAGTCACGCCTATCAGTATAGGTGCACTGATCAGTTTTACCTTTCACCGATTTCCGGGCACCATCTCAGCGAACACTTCGAACGGCAATCCCGACAACGAAGCAAGAAGGAGACCCCATGGCTTTGCTGACCATCGGCGACCAGTTCCCGGCGTACAACCTCACCGCGGTGATCGGCGGTGACCTCTCCCAGGTCGACGCGAAGCAGCCCGACGACTACTTCACCCAGGTCAGCAGCGACGACTACGTGGGCAAGTGGCGGATCGTGTTCTTCTGGCCCAAGGACTTCACATTCGTGTGCCCGACCGAGATCGCCGCGTTCGGCAAGCTGAACGACGAATTCGCCGATCGCGACGCGCAGGTACTCGGCGCCTCGGTCGACAACGAGTTCGTGCACTTCCAGTGGCGCGCCCAGCACGAGGACCTGAAAACCCTTCCCTTCCCGATGCTCTCGGACCTCAAGCGCGAACTGGCCACGGCCACGGGTGTTCTCAACGCCGACGGCGTCGCGGACCGCGCCACCTTCATCGTGGATCCGAACAACGAGATCCAATTCGTCTCCGTCACCGCGGGTTCGGTGGGCCGCAACGTGGACGAGGTGCTGCGCGTGCTCGACGCGCTGCAATCCGACGAGCTGTGCGCGTGCAACTGGAAGAAGGGCGACCCCACCATCAAGGCGGGCGACCTCATGACCGCCAGCGTCTGACCCTGTAAGGAATTGTGAAGTGACCGAGCGAAGCGAGGGAACCATCAACACAGCACCTCCGGTCACTGCGGAGCCGAGCGCCAGCGAGGTGGAGCAGTGACCGAGCGAAGCGAGGGAACCATCAACACAGCACCCCCGGTCACGGCGGAGCCGAGCGCCAGCGAGGTGGAGTCGTGACCGTTGAGAATCTGAAGAACTCGCTCCCCGAATACGCCAAGGACCTCAAGCTCAACCTGTCGTCCGTGGCGCGTTCGACCGTGCTGACACCGCAGCAGCTGTGGGGCACCCTGCTGGCGTCCGCCGCGGCCACCCGCTCCGCGACCACGCTGCGCGAGATCGCCGGCGAGGCCGCCGGCGTGCTGTCCGCGGAGGCATACGATGCGGCCCTGGGCGCCGCCTCGATCATGGGCATGAACAACGTGTTCTATCGGGGCAAGGCGTTTCTCGGCGGCCGCTACGACGATCTGCGCGCCGGGCTCCGGATGAACATCATCGGCAATCCGGGGGTGGACAAGGCCGATTTCGAGCTGTGGTCGTTCGCGGTGTCCTCGATCAACGGCTGCCAGCACTGCCTCGAAGCGCATGAGCACACGCTGCGCGAGGCGGGCGTCTCACGCGAGGTGATCTTCGAGGCGCTGCGCGTGGCGGCCATCGTCGCGGGCGTCGGCCAGGCGGTGCAGTCCACCGAGGCGCTCGCCGCTGTCGACGCCTGACAGGCATTCTCGCCGAGCCGAACGACGTACGGCCGTGCCCTCGAGCTATTCGGGGCACGGCCGCACTGCTGTTCAAGCGGCGGCGCCGTACCGCGGATCTCGGTGGCCGCCGGATGACGGCACCACCTGAAGACGGTCGCCGCTAGCCCGTTGCCGTGGCGACGAGCATGTAGGCCGTCCCGAGATCCATCACGACGTGTGGAATCACCGTCGTCCGCCCGTACGCATGCCCGAGGGCGTGGCGCAGCAGCGATGTCGGTCCGGGCACGAACATCAGGGCCGCGTCGGCGACGAACAGAGCCGCCAGCAGCGCCATCGGGATCGAATGTCCACCGCGCGACATCTCCATGCCCGGCCCATGTGTCGCCCACAGCATCGCCCCGGCCGCCGCCAGGTGATACCCGAACGCGACCACCCGGCCCGACCGGATCGCCCGATCACCGTGACGGAACTCGTGCAGCCGGGCCGCCAGCACCGCCGAGTACGCCACCAGCATCGCCACCAGCACGCCTCGCAGCGCCTGTGGGGCGGCGGCCATCGGGAAGATCAGCATCGCGAGCATGACCAGGCACATCAGCAGATGCGCGGCGTCCGATTCGGGGTCGGCATCCGCCCGGCCGCGCGCGATCGCCACTCCCCTGGCCCCCTGGGTGACCGGAGCGAAGCGCGCGACCACGATCAGGGCGGTGAGCACGAACCCGGCGACGACACCCCAGCGCAGCACCGCGTATTCCTGCACGAATCCGCCCACACCCCACCACCTTCCGCCGCGTTCCTCGGCCCTTCCATGATCGCATCGCAGGAGGGGCAGGGCACCGATTCACCCGGTTCGGGGCAGTGAAAGGGCTACAGAACGGCCGTTCCGGACGACACCGGAGACAACCGCGGCGTTGGGCCGCCCGAGGTGCAGCGTCGGGCGACCGGACAACGAGGCAGGGTGCGGCGTTCAGCCCAGGGCGCGGCCGATGGCGGCGGCCAGCTCGGCCACCTGCTGTTCGGTGATGACGAACGTCGGGGAGATCTGTAGCGCGCCCTGACCGGCCGCGCGGCCCGAAACACCCTGCGCGCGCAGTGCCTTCACCATCGCCGGGCCCTCGGACGGATCGGCCAGCTGCACCGCCGCGACGGCGCCCAGTCCGCTGCGTACCTCGGACACCCGTGGATGCGAGGCCAACGGCGAGAGATGCTCGTGCAGTAGGGATTCCAGGTTCTTGCTGGCGTCGATCAGGTTCTCGCGCTCGATGATGTCGAGGTTGGCCATCGCCGCCGCGGCCGCGCCCGCATGACCGCCGTAGGTGTAACCATGCCGGAACCAGACGCCGCCGGAGAAGAACGGCTCGGCCACCCGGGGCGCCGCGAACAACGCGCCCATCGGCACGTATCCGGAGGTCAGGCCCTTCGCGGTGGTCATGAGATCGGGTTCGAGGCCGAATCGGGTGGAGGCGAACCAGGATCCGCCGATGCGCCCGAACCCGGTGACGACCTCGTCGGCGACGAAGAGAATGTCGTGCTCACGGCAGATCCGCCGCACCTCGGCCAGGTAGCCCTCCGGCGGCAGATACACCCCGCCCGCACCGATGATCGGCTCGCAGAAGAACGCCGCGATCCGCTCCGCGCCGACCTCCTCGATCAGTGCCGTGAGCGCCTTGGCCTCGTCCCATTCAATCGTGCGGGCGTCGGGCACCAGTTCCCCGTAACCCTCCCGGTTCGGCGGTAGACCACCCAGTGCCGTTCCGGCGAAATGCATTCCGTGATACGCCAGCCGCCGCCCCACGATGAGGGTCTTACCGGGCTTGCCCATCTCGTGCCAATACCGGCGGGCCAGCTTGGCGGCGGTGTCGACCGAATCCGAGCCGCCGGAGGTGAACAGGATCTTGCTGCCCGGCACCGGCGCGATATCGGCCAGCCGCTGCGCGAGATCCTGCGTCACGGGCGCGGCCAGATCGCCGAAGTTGGAATAGTGCGCCAGTGTGGACAGCTGCGTGGCCACCGCATCGGCAATCTCACGGCGACCATGACCGACATTGGTGAACCACAGCCCGGCCGTGGCATCGAGGTACCGGGTGCCCTCCCGATCCCAAATGTAGGCGCCCTCACCGCGTGCGACCGCGAACGCGCCATCGCGCTCCACGGCGCCCATATCGGCGAAACCATGCCACAGCGATCCCATAATCGAGGCTCCTCTCCACTACGCTCGGCGCGCCGCCAGCCTACCTGCGAGTAGAACGGCCGCCGCGAGCAGTGCGAAGACCACCGCGAGGATCACCAGGCTGTACCCCCCCGAACACCGCAACACCACCACACCGAGGATGTTCGACTCGATCGTGAAGTAGCTCAGATAGTTGGCGAGCGAGAAGGCCGCACCGTTGCTCCGGAACGGAATCCATACCAGCGCAACGAGTCCCAGCACCCCGAAGGCGAACCGCGCGATACGTGCCCAGATGGGCGCCCCTGCCTCGCCGACCATGATCCGATCATGGCACGGCGGTCCGTCGCCAACGCCCTACCACACGGAAGGCAACCGCATGGCTACCTCGGACAGCACCCGCGATGCCCGGTCGGGGGCCCAGCTTCGCTAGGATTGTCGGCGCAATGACCAGGACCGCCACCACAGCTCGTGAGCTCCGCACACGCCTGGCCGAACTCTCGATCCGCGACGAATACCGGTTACGTCGGCGGCTGGACAAGGCCCGCGGCGGCGATCTGGGCAACCTCGAGACCGAGATCGCCGCGGCCGAACGCCGCATCGCCGCCCGTCGGGCCGCCGTGCCCGCGATCGTCTATCCCGAGCAGCTGCCGGTCTCCGCGCGCCGGGAGGATATCGCCGCGGCCATCGCTGCCAACCAGGTCGTCGTCATCGCCGGTGAGACCGGGTCGGGCAAGACCACGCAGATCCCGAAGATCTGCCTGGAACTCGGTCGCGGCATCCGCGGCACGATCGGCCACACCCAGCCGCGGCGCCTCGCGGCCCGCACCGTCGCCGAGCGCATCGCCGAGGAACTGGGGACCGAGCTGGGCGATGTGGTCGGGTACACCGTCCGCTTCACCGACCAGGCCTCGGACCGGACGCTGATCAAGCTGATGACCGACGGCATCCTGCTCGCCGAGATCCAGCGCGACCGGATGCTGCGCCGCTACGACACGATCATCATCGACGAGGCGCACGAGCGCAGCCTCAATATCGACTTCCTGCTGGGATACCTCAAGCAGCTGCTGCCCCGGCGGCCGGACCTCAAGGTGATCATCACCTCCGCGACCATCGATCCGGAGCTGTTCGCGCGGCACTTCGGGAGCACGCCGGACACCGCCCCGGCACCAAGCGGTTCCGGGCGCTCCGAACCCGGCATCGGCGAGAACTCCTCCCCGCGAAGCGAATCGGCTCTCCGGCCGGAGTCGGACGAAAAGGGTGCCGAACCCGAAACCGCCGCGGGCGAGTCCGGTGGGACGCAGACCGAACCGAGGTCGGACGCGGGCAATGCGGCGCCCATCGTGGAGGTCTCGGGCCGGTCGTATCCGGTCGAGGTGCGGTATCGCCCACTGTCGCTGGAGATTCCGGTGACCTCCCAGGATCCGGACGACGAGGACACCGAGATCGTCGACCGCGATCCGACCGATGCGATCGGCGACGCGGTACGCGAGCTGCTCGCCGAGGGAGACGGAGACATCCTGGTCTTCCTGTCCGGCGAGCGCGAGATCCGCGACACCGCCGACTCCCTGCGCGATATGCGGTTGCCGCGCACCGAGATTCTGCCGCTCTACGCGAGACTGTCTGCGGCCGAACAGCATCGGGTATTCGAGCCACACACCGGCAGGCGCGTCGTACTGGCGACCAACGTCGCCGAGACCTCGCTCACGGTGCCCGGCATCCGCTATGTGATCGACCCCGGCACGGCTCGTATTTCGCGCTATTCCATGCGCACGAAGGTGCAGCGGCTGCCGATCGAGCCGATCTCCCAGGCCTCCGCGCGGCAGCGGTCCGGGCGCTGCGGGCGCGTGGCGGACGGCATCGCCATCCGGCTGTACAGCGAGGACGACTTCGACGCCCGGCCCCAGTTCACCGAGCCGGAGATCCTGCGCACCAACCTGGCCGCGGTCATCCTGCAGATGACAGCCCTCGGGCTGGGCGATATCGAGGGCTTCCCATTCGTGGAGCCGCCCGACGGCCGCGCCATCCGCGACGGCATCGCGCTGCTCGAGGAGCTGGGAGCGCTGGCCCGGCGCGACGATGCCCCGCGGCGCGGAGCGGAGCCCGGGGATCTGATGCTGACCCCGATCGGCCGGGAAATGGCGCAGATCCCGGTCGATCCCCGGATGGCCCGCATGCTGGTCGAGGCCCAGCGCGGCGGCTGCCTGCCCGAGGTGCTGGTCGTCGTCGCGGCCCTGTCGATTCAGGATGTGCGCGAGCGCCCGGTCGAGCATCAGCAGGCCGCGGACACCAAGCACGCCCGGTTCACCGTCGAGGGCTCGGACTTCCTGGCCTACCTGCGCCTCTGGGACTACCTGCGCGAGCAGCGAAGGTCCCTGTCCTCCAACCAGTTCCGGCGCATGTGCCGCGACGAGTTCCTGCACTACCTGCGCATCCGCGAATGGCAGGACCTGCACGGCCAGCTCCGCACCATCACCCGGGGTCTGGGCTGGCATCCGGATGGGGACCGCGAGGAGTCCGGCGATGCGGCAGTAACTTCCGAGGCCCAGGCCGAGCGCGGTGGAAATCGCGGCGGCAGTGACGGGCGGGGAAGCCCTGCGGGATCCCGGCGCAACCGTGGATCGGCGCACGGCAACGGCGAATCCGATCGCGGTAGCGGAGAGCCGGTGCGCAGCGGCCGAACCGGGCGCGACACCGGAAATTCTCGCGGCGGCGGCGAAACCGACCGTGCCGAGCGCGAATCCGGACGTACCGGTTCCCGAGCCGGGGACCACGTGAATACCGGAAGCAACAGGAGAACTTCCGAGCGGAACGCCGAATCCGACCGCCGGGCCGGCGAATCCGGACGAAACAGCGCCGGACATGGCGACCAGGGCTCGGGAGGATACAGCGACGCTGGACGCACCGGCGGGGGATCCGCCCGGGCGGGCGATCCGAAGCGGACCGGGCGTGCAGCCATTCTCATGGTGGATTCCGAGTCCGAGTCGCTCCCTTGGGATGTCACGTCCATCCATCAGGCACTGCTGGCCGGGATGCTGTCGCACATCGGCGTGCGCGAGGCCGAGACGCGGGAGTTCCTGGGGGCGCGCAACGCCAAGTTCATGATCTTCCCCGGGTCCTCGCTGGCGAAGAAGCCGCCGCGCTGGGTCATGGCGGCGGAGTTGGTCGAGACCTCGCGGTTGTGGGGGCGCACCGCGGCGCGGATCGAGCCGGAATGGGCCGAGCGGCTGGCCGGGGATCTGGTCAAACGCACGTATTCCGAACCGCATTGGTCGATCAAGCGGGGCGCGGCCGCGGCCTACGAGCGGGTCACGCTGTACGGGATTCCGCTCGTCACCCAGCGGCGCGTCGACTTCGGGCGGATCGATCCAGAGCTCTCGCGAGAACTGTTCATCCGGCACGCGCTGGTGCAGGGCGAATGGCAGACGCGGCACGATTTCTTCGCGCGCAACCGCGAATTGCTGGAGGACGTGGCCGATCTGGAACACCGGGCCCGGCGTCGCGACATTCTGGTCGACGACGAGGTGCTGTTCGAGTTCTACGACCGGCGTATTCCCGCCGACATCGTCTCGGTCCGGCATTTCGACAGTTGGTGGCGCAAGGCGCAGCGCACCGATCCGAGCCTGCTGGACTTCACCGCCTCGACGGTGGTGAACGAGGATGCGGCCGTGCTGGATCCGGCCGCGTACCCGGACAGCTGGCGCCAGGGTGAGCTGAGTTTCCCACTCACCTACCAATTCGAGCCCGGGCAGGACGATGACGGCGTCACCGCGCATATTCCGGTCGCCCAGCTGGCCCACGTGCGGGCGGTCGGCTTCGACTGGCTGGTGCCGGGCATGCGGGAGGAACTGGCCGCCGCGCTGATCAAGACGCTGCCGAAGCATCTTCGCCGCGTGGTGGTTCCGGCGCCGGACTACGGGCGCGCGGCGCTGGCGCGGCTGACCCCGCGCGCCGAACCCCTGCGTACCGGACTGGCCCGGGAGCTGTCCCAGCTCGGTTCGGTCACCATCCGGCCCGCCGATCTGGATCCCGCGGCGCTGCCCGACCATCTCCGGATGACCTTCGCCGCGACGACACCCGACGGCACGATCGTCGATCGCGGCAAGGATCTGGCCGGGCTGAAATCCCGTCTGGCCGACCAGGTCTCGAAGTCGGTGTCCCGTGCGACCGCGGCCGCCGAGCGACCGCCCGCCGCGGTGTGGACCTCGGAATCGCTGGGCGCCCTGCCGGCCACGGTGCGCCGGGAGGTCGGCGGGCAGACCATCACCGGCTATCCGGCGCTGGTGCCCGAGGGGGAGGGCGTGGCCGTCCGGGTGCTGCCCTCCCCCGCCGCGCAGGCCGCCGCGATGCGCACCGGAACCCGTGTGCTGCTGCTGAATCAGCTGCCCTCCTCGGTGCGTACCGCCACCGCGGGCCTGCGGCCCGCCGATCGGCTTGCCCTGAGCCAGAATCCGTCCGGCTCGCTCGAGGCGTTGATCGAGGACTGCCGCGCCTGCGCGGTCGATGAGCTGATCGCCGAATTCGGTGGCCCGGTCCGCGATCCGGGTGAGTTCGCCGCCTTGCTGGATCGGATTCGCCCCCGGTTCGGCGCCGCCGTGGCGGAGGTGGTGAAGCTGATCGTCCCCGTGCTGGCACAGGCACATCGGGTGCGCGCGGAGCTGACCGGCGTGGCCGACCGGGAGATTGCCGACGATGTCCGGCAACAACTCGACGAACTCGTATTCGCGGGATTCGCCACGGAATTCGGCACGGCCCGGCTGCGGGAGCTGCCCCGGTATCTGCAGGCCGCCGCGCTGCGCCTGGAGGCACTACCGGCCTCGGCGCCCCGCGATCACCAGGGCATGGCCGAGCTCGACCGCGTCCACGCCGCCTACCAGCGGCTGCTCGAGTCCCTGCCCGAGGCTCGTCGCACCGGCCGCGACATCACCGAAATCTGGTGGATGATCGAGGAACTCCGCGTCAGCCTCTTCGCCCAGCAGCTCGGCACGCCGTACCCGGTGTCCGCCAAGCGAATCGAACGCACGATCACGGCGGTCCGCACGGCGCCCGCGCGCCCGTCCCGCTGAGCGCGCGATACGCGGACCTCGCCTGCGACATCGTCGCCACGCTCGGCTCACCTCCGGTCTGCGATACCCCGTGCGAAAATTACTGAGGCCGTGATGATTTCCCGCGTGCCGGGTCGATGCGAGCTTGGGGATCAGCCGTGGCGGGGCGGGTTGGCGAGGTGGGCGTTGACGCGGCCGAGCAGATCGAACAGCTGCGCGCGTTCGTCGCGGTCGAGCGGGGCCATGATGTGCTCGTTGACGCCGTCCAGGACACGATCGAGTTCGGCGAGGTGGCGTTCGCCCGCGGCGGTGATGGTGATGACGTTGCGTCGTTTGTCGGCCGGGTCGAGGGCCCGGCGAACCCAGCCACCGTCTTCGAGGTCGTTGAGAACCGACACGAGGTCGCTCTTGTAGATCCGGGTGCGTCCGGAAAGCACCGCCTGGCTCGCGGGGCCGAACTCGGCCAGCGCGGCGAGCGCCACAAAGTGGTCCTTGTGGGCCCCGACCGCGCGCAAGGCGTCGCCCGCGACGCGGTGCGTCTGCGCGGCAGTAAATCCGACGAGGCGAGAAAGCTGCCCCTTGAGCCGCGCGGGAGTCTGCTCACCCTCATCGAATCGCAGGTCGTCGTCGCTGGTCTCCATGACGACAGCCTACCCCGGTTGCGTTAGTGTCACTAACGATCTAGATTCGTTAGTAGCACAAACGTTAGTGCTCCTAACAGATGAAGGAAGCTACCATGACCAGCACCGAAACCCTGATCCGCGATCTCGCCGACCGCGCCGAACTCACCGACCTGATCGCGCGTCACAGCGTGTGGATCGATGAGGGCCGGTTCGACGAGACCGACCGGATCTTCACCGAGGATGTCCTCGTCACCTCTCCCCGCGGACACGCCAGCGGCATCGAGGCCCTTCTCGGACTCGTGCGCCCGGGCCACGACACCTATGCGCGAACCCTGCACAACAAGGCCAACCTCGTCATCGACCTCGACGGTGATACCGCCACGGTGCGCGCTCACGACATCGCGGTGTTCGCCATCGACGACAAGACCGCGGCCGTCGCGGCCGGAGTCCACCACTACGGGGCGCGCCGCACCGAAAACGGCTGGCGCTTCGATCGTCTCGAGATCACCCCGGTGGCGCTGACCGAAGCCCTGGGCCGCGCCTTGTAGCCGATTCCCGGTGCCGCACCGAGGAATCCGCGATACCAATCAGGAGTCGGGTTCACTGTCAACCGCTTGCGCACCACCACGCAGCCGGTCGGACAGGAGCGCTCGAAAATGCGGGCACGTCATGATGTCCTCGTGCGGGCAATCGCCCTCGAGCAGGTCGAGCGCGGCCCGGGCCCGGGCGATCCGGGCCAGGAGTCGCTCGCGATGCCGGGCCGCCACCTCGGCGCGGGCGGATGCGGACCGGGCGGTCAGCATGGTCCGGATGTCCGCGAGTGCGAAGCCGGCGTCCTTCGAGATCAGGATCGCCGCCACCCGGTGCAGGTCCGCATCGGTGTAGCGGCGGCGCTCACCCGCCCGGGCGGGTGTCAGCAGTCCTTGTGTCTCCCAATACCGCAGCACGTGTGCGGGCAGCCCGAACAGGGCCGCAGCCTCGCCGATTGACTTCATGTGCACATTAAGTCGCACACTGACGGCCATGTCCACGTTGCTGTCTCTCCTCGACGCCCTCGACGACCGTCCGCAGGCCCGCGATCTGCGGCTGCGAACATACGAAGGCCTCGGCGATACCGTCGTCGACGTCGGCTGCGGCGGCGGGCGTGCCGTCGGCGAGCTTGCCGCCCGCGGGGTCCGGGCCATCGGTCTGGACCTGGATCCCGCGATGATCGAGATCGCCGCCCAACGCTGGCCCGCAGCGGAATTCCATGTCGCCGACGCCACCGCGCTGCCCTTGGACGACGGCTCGGTGACCGGGTACCGCGCCGACAAGGTTCTGCACGCCCTCACCGAACCCGAGCGCGCGATCGTCGAGGCGCGGCGTGTGCTGGCCCGAAGCGGGCGCGCGGTGCTCACCGGGCAGGACTGGGACACGTTCGTCATCGACTCCGACGATCCCGAACTCGTCCGCGCGCTCGTTCACGCCCGTGCGGATCGTATGCCCAGCCCCAGAATCGCCCGCCGATACCGGAACCTGTTATTGGACAACGGCTTTACCGACGTCACAGTAGACGTTCATACCGTTGTGTGGACGGACGCCGCGGTCCTGCCGGTGCTCGCCAACATCGCGGAAGGCGACTGGCTCGACGAACAAGCCGCGCGGGCACGCAACGACCGGCTGTTCGTCGCGGTCCCGATCTTCCTGGCCTCCGGAACCCGCGCCGACTGAGCCGTCCGCCGTCCATGCGACGGTTCGAGCGTTCGCCGGGCCACCCGGAAATCCCTCGAACGGACCGTCGGCCGAGGAAGAGTCCGGCCGCGACCTCAGTCCTTGGCCGCGGCCACCGCGTGCTCGGAGTCCGCCCGCTCACTATCGGCGCGGCGGCGCCGCAGATCCGCGATCTCGTGTTCGAAATCGGCGGCGGAGCTGAAGGATCGGTAGACCGAGGCGAAGCGTAGGTAGGCGACCTCGTCGAGGTCGCGCAGCGGGCCCAGGATGGCCAGGCCCACCTCGTGACTGGGCACCTCGGGAGATCCGGTGGCGCGCACCGCATCCTCGACCTGTTGCGCCAGCAACATCAAGGCATCGTCGTCGACCTCGCGGCCCTGGCAGGCGCGCCGGACGCCGCGAATCACCTTCTCCCGGCTGAACGGCTCGGTGACACCGCTGCGTTTGACCACCGACAGGATCGCGTTCTCGACGGTGGTGAATCGCCGCCCACATTGCGGGCAGGCACGACGACGCCTGATGGCCGTGCCTTCCTCGGCCTCACGCGAGTCGACCACCCTGGAGTCCGGGTGCCGACAGTACGGGCAATGCATCCGAGTTCCTTCGTCGATGCCTGCAGTCGTCCATAGCCATGCTGTATTTTCACAGCACTGTTGAGGATACCTGCCGGACTGTACGGACTCGGATGCGGCGTCGAAGCCGCCGCGGCGCACGGGGATTACCGTCCGGATACCGGCACGATCAGCGTGCTACCCGAAGCCACCTGCGCGCCCTGCAATGCGTTGAGCTGCACGATCTTGCGCACCGTATCCTGCACCGGCACCCCGGGCGCCACCCGCGCGGCCACCTCACTGAGCGGTTCCCCCTCCCGCACCTGCACCACCGTGGTCTGCGGGGCGGCGACGGCGCCGGAGCGGAGCTGGCCCAGCTCGAGCAATCCACAGACGGCCGCCGCACTGAGCAGCGCGGCCAGCGCGAGGCTCGCCAGTCCGAAGCGCGCCCGTTCCACCTGCACGGCCGGATGCGGCACGCGCGAGGCCCGGACCTGTGCGTGGCCGTACCGCACGCCGGCCGATGCGGGCCGCGCGGGACCCGGCCGGCGGGCGCCCACGCCGCGGGCCGACCCTGCGGGCCGGGCCGCGGGACCCGACGGCCGGAACCCGCGCGGCGCGGCAACGCGGGCGGGATCGGTTGTGGTGATATCGAATTCGCTGATCGTGGCGCGCATCGGACAGACCTCCAGGGACGGTGAACAGGATGGATATCCGGGATTCGATCATGTGTTCGAAGAACTGGTGTTCGATTTCTACCACGCACCACTGACAAAGTCACCACCTTCACAACATGCGTCGAACAGATGTTTGAAACCTGGCGGCGAGCGGACTACATTCGGATCACGAAACCGGACTGGCCCGGGCGAGGAGGATCAAGCACACCCATGAACGGGAGGACTACGACCGTGAGTGAGCGAAGCGGAGCGAGCGTCGGCGAGGTGCGAGCATGAGAGAGCGCACCGTAGACGGAAGCGACGCCGGCGACGATCCCGTCTCCGCGGGCGACGATGTCGAATCGCCCGGCACCGGAGCCGATCTCAGCGCGCGCCAGCGCAAGGTGCTCGAGGTCATCCGCACCTCGGTGAGCGAGCGCGGCTATCCGCCGAGCATCCGCGAGATCGGCGATGCGGTCGGGCTCACCTCCACCTCCTCTGTCGCGCACCAGTTGCGCGCGCTCGAGCGCAAGGGCTACCTGCGCCGCGATCCGAATCGCCCACGCGCCGTGGATGTCCGGGGCCTGGACGAGACGGCGGTGCGGGCGGTCGCCGGGGTCACGGCCCTGCGGTCCGTGCCCGGCGAGCCGGCCGCAGCCGATCAGCCGATCCCCACCTATGTGCCGGTGCTGGGCCGGATCGCCGCCGGTGGCCCGATCCTGGCCGAGCAGGCGGTGGAAGACGTGTTCCCGCTGCCGCGCGAGCTCGTCGGCGAGGGTTCGCTGTTCCTACTCAGGGTCGTCGGCGAGTCGATGGTCGACGCCGCGATCTGCGACGGCGACTGGGTCGTGGTGCGTCAGCAGAACGTCGCCGACAACGGCGATATCGTCGCGGCGATGATCGAGGGCGAGGCCACGGTCAAGACGTTCAAGCGCACCGGCAAGGAGGTGTGGCTGCTGCCGCACAACCCGCTGTTCGAGCCGATCCCGGGCAACGATGCGCAAATCCTGGGCAAAGTGGTCACGGTCATCCGCAAGATCTGAGCACGGCGAGAGCCCTGCGGGGCAACACCGGTTGCCGCGCGGGGCTCACCTCCGGAAGCGTTGCCGGAATTGCGGATCGTTCTCCCACCACAGGCCGCTGGTCGCCGCGGCCTCGCCCGTCTCGGGCTCGGCCGCGCTCCGGCTGAACTTGCGCCGTGGTGCAGGCGCGGGCGAGTCCGCCTCGGCCGCATCGAGTTCCGCGTCGAGTTCGGCGGCCTTGCGCCGCTCGTCCGAGGCCCATGCCCGCATCAGCGACAGCAGGTACGGCAGCCCGAGCACATCGCCCAGCACCCAGATGATGCCCGCCGAGATGGTCTGATCCATCCGCAGGTCCGGACCCCAGTGCCGCCCCACCGCGGTGTAGTAGCCGACCGCGATCAGTGGGCCCCACCACAGCACGATGCCCAGTATTCCGTCGGCCAGGGATTCGAAGATCGTGATGAGCAGCGAGAGCCCCTGCGAATACCGGTGCGGCACCGGATCGGCCTGCAGCCGGGAGTAGAAGTACACGAAACCGATGCACACCAGCACGATTCGCGTCAGCGTGTCGGCCGCGGAATTCCGCAGCACGATCTCGTACCAGGGCGACAGATACAACAGCCACGGCGCGGCCAGCATCGCCAGCGACGGGCCGAGCGGGAAGGTGACCGCGCGGGCGATCGTCGAGTCCAGCAGCCGGTCCAGGCGCGCCTGGCCCACCGGGCCGAGAGCATCGCGCAGCACCGTGAGCGGCCGGCCGCTGGCCAAGCCGAACGGCACCACATACAGCAGCAGCAGCATCTGCAGCGCCCGCACCCACATCAGCGTGTCCGAGTAGACCCCGACCACGCTGATCCCGGTGAGCAGCCAGAGCGCCAGGCCCATCACTCCGAAGAGCGCCACCCGGCCGGCGGGCTGGGTCGCCGCACCGCGCCGCGCCGCCCGCGACCGAGCCATCGCGTATCCCACCGCGAGCGCGGCGGTCACCACGACCGTCGAGGCGTCCCAGCGCCAGGACTCGAACACGGACTGCATGGTCAGCGGCGTCTCGATCCATCCCACGGCTGCCAGTATCCACCCGCGGATTTTTCAGTGACCAACCACGTGGGGGCTGCGATGCGCGGGGCCGTGAGCGTCCTCACAGTGGGCGGCGATATCCGCTCCGAGCGCGATCACTTCCGGCTGCGCGTGGTCGACCTGCAGCGTGGCGTGTTCGATGTGATGGTCGTGCTCGAGCCAGTGCGCCAGATCCAGGCGCACCGCGTGGCAGTCGCGGCCGGGCTCCACCAGCACGTGCGCGGACAGCGCCGGCGAGCCGGAGGTGATCTCCCAGATATGCAGGTCGTGCACCTCGACGACGCCGTCGCGCGCGGCCATGGCCTGGCCGATCGCGGTGGGATCCAGATCCGCGGGCGCGGCCTCGAGGAAGATCCGGCTCGAGGCCCGGACCAGGCCCACCCCCGCCTTGACCATCAGCGCGACCACCACGAGGGTCGCGATCGCATCGGCGCGGGCGAATCCGGTGGTCACGATCACCACACCGGCGACCGCGGTCGCGATGAAGGCGAAAAGGTCCGTGAGGATGTGCTGGTAGGCACCCTCGACGTTCAGACTGGTCCGGTTGGCGCGCGAAATCATCCAGGTCGCAGCGAGATTCACCACGACCCCGACCAGCGCGGTAATCAGCACCAGGGTGCCGGCGACCTCCGGCGGAGACAGCAGCCGGCGCACGGCCTCGTAGGCCAGCCACGCCGAGAGCAGCAGCAGAGTCAGGCCGTTCGCCTGCGCGGACAGGATCTCCACCCGCTTCCAGCCGAAGGTCATCCGCCCGGCGGCGGGCCGCGCGGCCAGGCGGATCGCCCACAGCGCCAGCACGATGGAGGCGGCGTCGGTCAGCATGTGAGCGGCATCGGACAGCAACGCCAGCGAACCGGCGGCAATACCGACGATCACCTCGCCGAGCATGAACGCCACGATCACCGCCAGCGCCCCGGCCAGCCAGCGACGGTCGCTGTCCGGTGTGGCATGTGCGTGCGCGTGGCCGCCGCCGTGCGCGTGGCCGTGGGCGTGTCCTGCCCCCATGGGCATGCTCCTTTCGTCGCGTCTGGTCCGTTCAGATAATATGCACACATCGCTATGTATGCAAGGAGACCGCTTCCGGCGATTTCCCCTACCGAAGTGAACCTTCCGGTCGGTACGCGAAAGCGGTTGCGGGACAAAATCTTTCGCCATATGGCGCGGTCAACTTGACATCTCAGGCGAAATGGTTGAACATTTCGTGGTCAGCACCTCGCTAGGCGAGGCTCCTGTTCGAACACAGGCCACTGATCCGACGACGTCGAGAGACGCCCAGGGTTAGGACAGATCTTCCCGGATTAAGGGGTGATCCGAAGTGGCTTCCCGTCCGGGATACGTCGTTCAGTGCCGAAGCTCTGACGAGAGGGGTGCCCACTCGGTCGTTCGAGGCCGGGTTTCATCTCCCCTCTCATTCGTGGTGGCGCTGACCCGAGTAACGACGTGCGCGTGCGTCCTGGCAGCAAGGAGGTGAGGGACGACCAATGTCCGGCGATAGTCCGTATCCGAGTCCGGATCGAAAACCCGTTTCGTTCCCAACTTGCTGCGACATCATCCCTGCCTGACCGCAAGCAGAAACCAGCCATCGGCACCCCCGGCGACATCCGTCGGCGGGTAGGTCGATGCCGGTTTCCGTGCGATCAGACGGGCATGAAATCAGTTGCGGCAGTTGGCCTTCCGCAAGGAGCAAGGTCATGACCTTCAACACCTTCACCCGTCGCAACTCGATGATGGCCGCACTCGGCGAGTCCGCTCGCCGCGTCCGCGCGCGCTACAACCTCACCCCAGAGGAGCGCCACAACCTGCGCGCCGCACAGACTCCGCTCGCGGTGGTCACCGCATCCCTCGGCGGGCACGCCTACCACCGGTAGGACACCCCTTCGCGAGATAGGCCGGAAATGCCTGCGCCGCAACCCATCCCGGATACGCCGACAGTAGATTTCGTCGGCATATCCGGCGCGTCCGAAGCCCGGGCAACGATGCCCGGGCCCGACCAGCGATGAACACCTCAGCGCGGCCCCACCGGGAATTCCCGCGTCGTCAACGCGTCGGCCAGCGATTGTCACGGCGTACGAATTTTGCAGCACAGCAACATATTCGAGGAAGGAGGGAACGGCGATGGCCTTCTTCTCCAACGGCGCGACCCGCCGCGGCACCACCACCGTCACCTCACCCGCATCCGACGCGACGGCGGGCACCGCCGTGATGGACAGCGCCCACGTCGGCGACATCGTCGGCGCCCTGGGCAGCATCGGGCAGCACGACACCATCGAGGGCCGCACCCGCTGGCAGCGGTTCCGCATGCTGCTGGCCGTGATCGGCCCCGGCCTGATCGTCATGGTCGGCGACAACGACGCCGGCGGCGTCGCGACCTACGCGCAGGCCGGGCAGAACTACGGCATGGCGCTGGTGTGGACCCTCGCACTGCTCGTCCCGGTGCTCTACGTCAACCAGGAGATGGTGGTCCGCCTCGGCGCGGTCGCCGGCGTCGGGCACGCCCGGCTGATCTTCTCCCGCTTCGGTAAGTTCTGGGGCGCGTTCAGCGTGGGCGACCTGTTCATCGTCAACGCACTGACCATCGTCACCGAATTCATCGGTGTCACCATGGCGCTCAACTACTTCGGCGTACCCCGGGCCGTCTCGATTCCGCTGGCCGCAGTGCTGCTGTTCGCGATGGTCGCGGGCGGGTCGTTCCGGCGCTGGGAGCGGTTCCTGTTCGGGCTGATCGCGATCAACATCGTGATGTTCCCGCTCGCGTTCATGGTGCACCCGAACATCGCCTCCACCGCCAAGGGCATCATCCCGTCGTTCCCCGGCGGCCTGAACTCCACGCTGCTGCTCCTGATCGTCTCCATCGTCGGTACCACCGTCGCGCCCTGGCAGCTGTTCTTCCAGCAGTCCAACATCGTCGACAAGCGGATCACCCCGCGCTGGATCAAGTTCGAGCGGATCGACCTGTGGGTCGGCATCGTCGTGGTGATGGTCGGCGCGATCGCGATCACGGCGGCGGCCGCCTTCGGCCTGGGGCCCAGCGCCATCGGCAACTTCACCGATGCCGGTACGGTGGCGAAGGGCCTGCACGACCACCTCGGGCAGGGCGCCGGCGCGCTGTTCGCGATCCTGCTGCTGGACGCCTCACTGATCGGCGCCAACGCGGTGGGGCTCGCGACCACCTACGCCCTCGGCGACACCATGGGCAAGCGGCACTCGCTGCACTGGAAGATCACCGAGGCGCCGCTGTTCTACATCGGCTATGCGGTTCTGCTGGGCATCGCCGCGGCGGTGGCGTTCAGCCCCGATCACGTGCTGGGGCTGCTGACCCAGGGCGTGCAGGCGCTGGCCGGGGTGCTGCTCCCCTCGGCGACGGTGTTCCTGGTGCTGCTGTGCAACGACAAGGCGGTACTCGGCCCGTGGGTGAACACCACGCGGCAGAACATCATGGCGGGCATCATCGTGTGGTCGCTCGTGCTGCTGTCGCTGGCGCTCACCACGACGACGTTCTTCCCGAACACCTCCACCCGCACGCTGGAGATCGGCTTCGGCATCGGTGTGCTGGTCGGTGCACTCGGCGGCGTGACCGTCGCGCTCGGCAAGCGGCGCGCCGACCGCAAGGCTGCCGAGCGCACCGCGGCGGAGCTGGGCGGGCTCGACCCCGAGCAGATCGAGGAGCTCGACGACACCAAGCTCAGCCGCGCCGAGCGCAAGCAGGTGCTCGCGCAGGACCGCGACACCTGGCGCACCCCCGCGCTGGACACCCTGGAGCGGCCGGCGTTCTCCTCGCTGCGGATGGCGGGCATGATCGCGCTGCGCGGTTACCTGCTCATCGCGGTCCTGCTGGTCGGAGTGAAGATCTTCCAGCAGATCACCGGATAACACAGGCGGGCCGATCCGCCCGGCGCACGGACTCGGGGATACCCGGATGGATCGGCCGACATACGGCCTGGTGATGTATCGCAATGGGCGGTGCATCACCAGGCCGTTTCCGTTTTCGGCCAGACTGTCCCACACATGACGACCCTGAGCCCGGCCGTCGTAATATGACAGCAAAACTTGCAAGTTTATCTGCTATATTTCATACTGGGCTCATGGCGGCGACCCCTGAGCACGATGCGCACCCCGGCGAGACCCGGTCCGCCGTCGAGCTCGCTGTCGCCGCCACCGAACTGCGGGTCACACTCGCCCGCATCCTGCGCCAGCTGCGCGTGGCCCACTCCACGATGGAGATCACCCCCTCCCAGAGCGTGGTGCTGGACCGCCTGCTCACCGACGGCCCGGCCACCGTGGCCGCGCTCGCCCGCGCGGAAAACGTACGCCCGCAATCCATGCGGGTCACCCTGGCCGCACTCGAGGAGCGCGGCATGGTCCGCCGCAGCCCCCACCCGACCGATCAGCGGCAGGTGCTGCTGTCGGCCACCCCCGAGGTCGAGCAGCAGCTCGCCGCCGTACGGACCGCCAAGGAGGACTGGCTGGCCCGCTCGATGGCGGACAAGCTGAGCCGCGCCGAGCAGGATTCGCTGCTCGCGGCGATTCCGCTGCTGCGGCGACTGCTCGAACCCTGAGCCCCACAGAACAAGTAGCCCCGAGAGGACATCCATGCCCGCGACCACCCTCGATCCCCGCACCGCCCTGGTCGTCATCGACCTGCAGCGTGGCATCGCCGCCGCCCGGACCGCACCGCACGAGAGCTCGGACATCGTCGCCCGCAACGTGGAGCTCGCACGCGCATTCCGCGCGGCCGGGCTGCCGGTCGTGCTGGTCCGGGTCTCCTGGTCCGCCGACGGCTCGGACATGCCGCCCGGGCGCACCGAGGCCCCGCGCCGGAGAGGTGGCGTGCCCGAGGGCTTCGACGTGCTCATCGACGAGCTGGACGTGCAGCCCACCGACATCGTCATTACCAAGCGCCACTGGGGCGCCTTCCACGGCACCGAGCTGGACCTGCAGCTGCGCCGACGCGGCGTCACCGGCATCGTGCTGAGCGGAATCGCGACCAGCATCGGCGTCGAATCCACCGCCCGCGCCGCACACGAGCACGGATATCACGTCACCGTCGCGACGGACGCCTGCGGCGACCGCGATGCGGATTCCCACGAGCACAGCGTCACCAAGATCTTCCCCCGGCTCGGCGAGACCGCCACCACCGCCGAGATTCTGTCCCTTGTCTCGGCGCCCCGCTGACATATCGCCCGGACGCGATGGGGACGCCCGGACCCACGGCGCCGAGCCGGTTGAACGCGCACGGCGGTGAAATGCACACTCCGGCACCAGCTCCCGCATCCCCGCGCCGAGCCCCGGCTCACGCGCCCGCCCGACGCGCACGGATCGGGCGCAACGGCCTCACCAGCACCGACAACACCGCATTCACATATCCGAATCCTCCCGCGCCGGACAATTCCAGCACCCGCCGGAATCATTAACACTCTTTCCCGAGAATCCCGGCCTGAAACGCCGAATAGCGTTGGATTCGCTGCATTCCCTGACGTTGCTGTACGGTATATGCAATCCGAGTTGATCCGTGTCCGTGCGAAAGGGCTCAGTGATGGCCAAGAAGGTCACTGTCACACTCATCGACGATTACGACGGTAAGTCCAAAGCGGATGAGACCGTACAGTTCTCGATCGATGGTGTGGCCTACGAAATCGATCTGTCCACGTTGAATGCCGGCAAGCTTCGCGGCTCCCTCGAGCAGTGGACGGATAAAGCGCGCAAGGTGGGCCGGTTGAAGGCGGGAGCCTCCGCGCGCCCGAAGTCCGCCGCCGATCGCGAGCAAACCGTCGCCATCCGGGAATGGGCCAAGAAAAACGGCTACACCGTGTCGGCCCGCGGCCGAATTTCCTCCGAAGTCGTCGCCGCATATCACAAAGCCAACAAGTAGCCCCAGCAGCGTTTTCTACCGAGCCCCGGCGGTCCCGAGACCTCCGGGGCTTCGTGGTTTCACCGGCTCCGGCGGCCGTGCGGCGGTCCGCCCCGACGCCCGGAACCCCGGTCGGCGCGAACAGTTTGCACCGACACGGTAACCTGGAATTCTGGTTCGGCAACACGTCGTTCCCGCAAGTCGCAACGTCGGATTGAGCGGGGGTGGGTTTGATACGAGATCACCGAATCGCGGAACTCGCCAGCCGGTGGCGTAGCGCGGTCGCGGATACCGGCTTCGTACCCATGTCCCAACGCGAACTCGAACAGCTGCTCTCCGATCTGATCGACAAGTTGGTCGCCACCCTGTCGGGCGAATCGCTCGACACCAACGCGGCCGCCGCGGTGGGAGCGCGGCTGGTCCACGCGAATCTCACCGATCCGCAGGTGCTCTCGCGCACGGCCCGCGCGCTGGCCCCGCTCGCGGATCTGATTGCACCGCACGGCAATCGTCTGATCCCCGCGCTGGGCGAGCTGGCCCGCGGCTATACCGAGGAACTGCTGGCCACCCGCGCCCGCCATCAGGAGATGCTGCATGCGGCGATGGCCGATGCCCGCAACGCGGCCGAGGCGCGGTTCCGGGTGGTGTTCGACAATGCCGCTATCGCCATCGGCATCGGCGACAGCCAAGGCCGGGTCGTGGACGCCAATCCGGCCCTGGCCGCGATGGTCGGGAAGCCGCTGGCGGGGCTGCGCGGACAGCCGGTCTCCGAGCTGGTGCATCCCGACGATCACGACGAGGTGCAGTCCCGCATCTTCCAGGAGCTGTTCGCCGCCGGATCCGGCACGGTGCGCCTGGAGCTGCGCTACACCCGCGCCGACGGCGACGGTGGCTGGGCGGCCTGGGCCATCACCCTGGTCCCCGAGGCCGGCGGCCGCGCGGCCTACCTGCTGATCGTCGGCGAGGACACCACCCAACGCCGCGCCCTGCAGGCCGAACTGCGGCGCCAGGCCCGCCACGATCCACTGACGGGGCTGCCGAACCGCCGTCAGCTGGTCGACACGCTCGCGCAGATCATCGTCGATGCCGATCCGGACGACCGGATCGGTCTGGGCTTCATCGACCTGGACGGTTTCAAGGCCGTCAACGACACCTACGGCCACGGCGTCGGCGACCGGTTGCTGGCCGCGGTCGCGAGCCGGCTGGCCGTGGCGGCCGACGGAGCCACCCTGGCCCGGGTGGGCGGCGACGAGTTCGTGATCCTGCTCGCCCCGCCGTGCGATGCGGTGCGGGTCTCGGCGGTTGCGGAGGCGCTGCTGAGCGCGCTGGCCGACCCCATCCCGGTGGACGAGCACCGGTTGACGATCTCGGCCTGCATCGGTGCGGTGGTCACCCCGGTGTCCGGCGCCGATGCGGAGAAGCTGCTCGACGCCGCCGACGCCGGGCTGTACCGGGCCAAGGCGGCGGGCCCGAACCGCTGGGTACTGCACAGCATCGACATCACGGCGGGGGTCGGCCTGACCGGCCTACGATGAACCCCGTGCAACCATTGCTACCGGACTGGGCCGCCGATGATATCGATCCCCATATTCCCAGCCCCGCACGGATTTACGATCACCTCCTGGGCGGTTTCGCCAACTTCGATGTGGATCGCCGAATCGCCGCGCGGATGAGCCGGATCATTCCCGAGATTCCGCGTACCGCACGGGCAAATCGGGCATTCCTGCAGCGGGCGGTGGGATTCCTTGCCGCACAGGGCATCGATCAGTACCTGGATCTGGGGTCCGGCATTCCCACGGTGGGGAATGTGCACGAGATCGCGCAGCGCGAAGTCCCCGGTGCGCGCGTGGTGTATGTCGATATTGATCCGGTGGCGGTGACGATGAGCCGGCGGCTGCTGGCCGATAACCCGAATGCCACCGCGACACACGGGGATTTCACCCGCATCGATGCTGTACTGCAATTACCCCAGGTCACCGGGTTCCTGGACTTCGATCGCCCGATCGCGGTGCTGCTGGTGTCGGTGCTGCATTTCGTCACCGACGATGCGGTGGCGCAGCACCTGTTCGACCGGCTGCGCGAGATCATGGCGCCCGGAAGCCATCTGGCGGTGTCCCATCTGACCAACGAGGGCCCGCCCGAACAGCTGGACCGGATGCTCGCGGTCACCGAGCAGGTCACCGGCCGCGGCGACCGGCTGCGCACCCACGACGAAATCACCGGTCTGCTGGGCGATCTCACGCTGGTCGACCCGGGCCTGGTGTATCTGGCGCAGTGGCGGCCGGACCCCGACGAGCCGATGCCGGAGATCCGGCCGCTGGACGGCTACGCGGGCATCGCCCGCAGGAACTGATACCGGGCCGTACTACGGAACCAGCAGCTGGCCGATAAAGGTCGAGAAGGCACTGCTGAGCTGATGGATGAAATGCGGAATCATCTATCGAAATCCTTTCGTCTCCACGGTGTTTCGCCGGTCCGGCGGGGCCGCCGACCGCACGTCGCGGCGGGCCGGACATCCTGTTCAGGTATTCGGCGCGGCACGCTCGCCGGATGGGATCGGTTCGCCCACCGGATGCTCGGAGACGGTGGACGGCGTCAGATTCCCAGGGAGCGAGCGAATCCCGGCCACGCCGCGTGCAGCGACAGCTGCCAGTACGGCCAGGAGTGCTGTCCGCCGGGCACGTACTGGAAGGTTGCCGGAATGCCCAACCGGCTCATGGACGCCTGCAACCGACGGGTGCAGCCGGAAACGACCGATTCCAGCGCGCCGCCCGCGGCGGGTGTCACGCCCGTAGCGTCGCGGCCGCCGGTGCCCGCGCTGATGTGCAGGTTGGTCCCGCGCAGCTTGGCCAGATTGGCGTCGGTCGAGGGATCGTTGGCCACCCAGCCGGGAGCGCCGTCCGGGCCCCAGATGTTCCAGGGGTTGCCACCGCCGGACAGGACGACGGCCTGCACGTACCGGCGACCGGGATCGGTGCTCGTCTGTGCGCAACCGCTGAACGAGCCGACGCTGCGGTAGAGACCGGGCGCGGCCTCGGCCAGCGCCAGGGCCGAGGTGGCCGACATCGAGACCCCCGCGATGGCGTTGCGCCCGTTGGTGTCGTAGGCGGCGTCGACGACCGCGGGCAATTCCTCGGTCAGGAAGGTGGTCCACTTGTTGCGGCCCAGCACCGGATCCTCGGCCTGCCAGTCGGTGTAATAGGAGTACCGGCCGTCCAGGACGGTCACCACATTGACGTTCTTGTCGGCCGTGAAGGGGATCACGTCGGTCTGGGTCTCCCACGACGTCTCGCGACCGCCCGGCCCGATGCCGTCCTCGGCACCATCGAGCAGGTAGAGCGTCGGGCGCGGCACGCTGGTGTCGGCGGCGCGGATGACATCCAGGGCGATCACCCGGCGCATCGCGGCCGAATACACGTACACCGTGGACCGGCGGGCGTCGATCGGCACCGTGTGGTCGATGTGGGAGCCGTCGCCTGTCGTCGCGGCGGGCCGCACGTCCGCGCGCGCCAGCCCGGGAACCAGAGCCAGCGCCGCGGCCAGAATGACAGCGCAACACCGCCCAATCGCCGTAATTCTGTGATCGTTCATACCGCCGCCTCACGGTTCTGCGTTCGACACTGTCCGCGGTCCGGCCGCCACGAGGGACGGGGGGCCATGGGCGCAACGATCGGGCTACCGCTCGCGGTTCCGCCGCCAACCGAAACGCGACGGAGATCACTCGCGTCGGGTCCGTACCGCGCCGACCCACCACACAGGCGGGCGCGGCATCGTTGTGAACGATCACTATGGCTGTGCGGCACCGCATTCCCAAACGTCACTACCGTCCGGGAAACTCGTCACGGCCGGTCTCGGAACGATTACGGTGATGGCACTGCAGTAACGGGGGAAGCGGTAACCGGGGGTTGAAGGAGTACGCAGGTGTCCATCTCCGCTCCCCTGACCATGGCCGGTCGCCCGATGTCGCTGCCGCTCAAGGATGTCTGGGCATTGTCCCGGCAGATGGTGGGCCACTTCGTCGAGAATGTCGCACCGTGCGGCACGCTGCCGGGCGATGCCATCGCCGGTGACGTAACCACCATCACGCGCACCTGCCTCGAGCTCGCCGTCAGCATGCTCGACGGCAAGGACATTCGCGCCAAGACCGAGCGGCTCGAGGATGCCGCCGGGCAGTGGGCCCGCGAGGGCGTGCCGATCAACACCATCCACCACGCCATCCACGAGGGCTTCAAGATCGGCCTGGACCTGGTCACCGGCACGGCGCTCCGGCATGCGGTCGGCGCCGCCGAGGTGCCGGCCGGGACCGTGCTCACCCTCGGTGCCGACGATTACGAGAGCCTCGCGCACTGCGCCAAGCGCGTGGTCGAGATGCTCGACACCATGACCACCGCGGTGTCCGTCGCCTATGTGCGCGAGCTGCGGGCCGCGGTCAGCGAGCATCACACCGCGGTGCACACCCTGACCTCGGCGCTGCTGGGCGGGCACCCGACCTCCACCATGGCCCGCGAATGCGGAATCGAGATCGCCGAGCGGTACGACGTGCTGGCGGTGGCGATTCCGGCGCATCCCGAGCAGTCCAATCCGATGCTGGACGCCACCGTGGTGGCCCGCCGCAAGCTGCGGCGGGTGCAGGCCGAATTGGCGCTGCGCTGCGGCGAATCGCTGCTGTCGCTGCTCTCGGTGGACGGTGGCACCCTGCTGATCCCCTCGGGCCGGTTCGACGCGGACGCCCTGGCCGAACTCGTCGCGCGGCTCACGCGCGCCGCCCGGGTTCCGATCACCGCCGCGGTCGTCGCCAGCGCCGCCGCGGACATCCCGACCGCCGCGGACCAGGCCCATCAACTGCTGGACATGGTGCAGCGGCTGCGGTCCGAGCCCGGGCTGTACCGCTTCGACGAACTGGCCCTGGAATATCAGCTGACCCGCCCCGGGCCGGGCCGGGAATATCTCGGCTCGCTGCTCGAGCCGCTGGACGAGCACCCCGAACTGCTCGAGACGCTGCGGACCCACATCGCGCACAATCTCAATCGCCAGCGCACCGCACGGCTGCTGCATGTGCACACCAACACGGTCGACTACCGTCTCAAACGCATCGGCCAGCTCACCGGCTTCGATCCGACCCAGGCCAGCGGACTGTGGCATCTGCGCTCGGCGCTGGTCGCCCGAACCTATGGCAGCTGAACGGAGTTCACGCCGGCCGACCCGAATCCGGCCGGATCCGGCCCTCCTCCACCAGGGTTCGATAGGCCGCGGCCTTGCGCGGACACTCCTCGCGCAGGCAGCCGCGATGGCGCTGCATAGTCAAATGCGCCTCGGTGACGGTCAGCGGTTCCTCGGGCGCCTCGTGCGGCCAGCCCATCGGCCACAGCGATATGTCCATATCAGTCGTCATCCAGCCCGGCCGACAGGTACGCCACCGCGTCCAGCCATCTGGTACACCAGGGGGTGTGCTCGGCGTGCAGTATGCGACGCGCAAGCGGATCGGACAGCTCACCGGCGAGATCTCGGCAATTTCTGCCGTCACCGAATTGGCAAGGCGCTGAGCGCAATTGCGTGGTCGCCGACATCCGACTCCCCCTCCGCCGAGGCGTATCGCGCCGATCGCGGGGACCGCCGTGATACCGAAAACATGATAATCTCCAACGTGATAGATGCTAGCGTGATTATCACCTGAAGGCTACAGTTGCGCTGCAGTTGATGTGTCGCCTTCTTCAGTGAAAGTGGTTGCCGCGGAAGGAGTTTCAGGCGCGTCGACCTGCCGGCGCGCTGACGTCCATGGGTACACGATTGCGCACCGCACGAAAACTGCTGCTGGGGCGGGAAATCGAGCACATGCTCGGCTCCGCCGGTGTCAGCCAGAGCGAGGCCGCCAAGATCATCGAGACCAGCCAGAGTCGCATCGCCATGCTGGTGGTCGGCGCGGGCTCGATCACCGTGGGTGATCTCGAGCGGCTGGCCACCGAACTCGGCTTCACCGAGGAGAACTACCTCGAATCGCTGAAGGAACTGCGTCGCGACAACCACAAGCGCGGATTCTGGAACACCGGGTACCGCCGCGCCTACGTGGAGGACCTGCGCCTGCTCGTGGATCTCGAGGCGCACGCCGGAAAGCTGCGCGTGGCCGAGGCCGAGATCATGCCCGGACTCATCCAGTGCGAGTCCTATATTCGCGCACTACACGACCCCGGCCCCGCCGACGACGTCGATCCGGACGGAGTCACCGTGGAGGATTCGGTGCAGGCCCGGCTCGCACGCCAGCAGATCCTGGTGGCCGCCCATCCGCCGCAGTTCCACGCGATCCTGTCCGAATCCTGCCTGCGCCGCGAATACGGCGGCCGCGCGGTGATGGTGGAGCAGCTCGAACACCTACTGGCGCTGTCGAAGCGGCCCAACATCCTCATCCAGGTGCTGCCGTTCACGGTCACCACCCGCGGTGCGGGCGCGGAGGACCGCTTCACCCTGATCCGCGTGCCCTCCCCCGGTGCGGCCGGGGATCTGGACATCGCGATCGTCGAAAGTCAGGGCGACATCCGCTATATCGACGACAAGCCGGCCGTCACCGCCCGCGAGGCGGTGTGGTCCCGGCTGTCCGCGGCCGCGCTCTCGGCCTCGGACACCCGCGCGTTCATCGAGCATGTCGCGCGATCGTTCCGCCGAAAATCCTTCACCGGCGCGTAGGACGCCGGGACAACGCCGTCCGGAAGGAGTCCGCCAGTGACCGAGCGAAGCGAGGGAACCGATGATGCAGTCCGCCTCGGGGACGCCGTGAGCGACGATGCCTTCGAATCCCGTGAGATCGATGCCACCAAGCCGTCAGCGGCCCGTCTGTACCACTACTATCTGTCCGGCGAGGCCATCTTCGATATCGACAGGGTGTTCGGGGAGCAGGTCTTCCAGGTGCTGCCCTACGCCGACGTGATCGCGCACCATATCCGGGCGTTTCTGCGGCGCAGCACGAAATTCATGGTCGCCCAGGGGATCCGGCAGTTCCTGGATATCGGCTCCGGCCTGCCGACCGTCGGCAACACCCACGAGGTCGTCGGCGCGCTGGCCCCCGAGAGCCGGGTGGTCTACGTCGACAACGACCTGGAGGCCGTGACCCGGTCACACGAATTGCTGACCGATCAGGGCGAACTGCACCGCGCCGCGATCATCGAGGGTGATCTACGGCTGCCGGATGTCGTTCTGGGCCATGCCGATACCCGCCGGCTGCTCGATTTCGACGAGCCGATCGGCCTGCTCATCGTCAGCGTGTGGCCGTTCATCCCGGACAGCGACCGCCCGCTCGAGGTCATGGCCCGCCTGCGCGATGCGCTGCCCGCCGGCAGTTACGTCGCGATGAGCCAGAGCTCGACGTCCGAGATGCCCGCCGAGGCCCAGCAGACGGCGGCGGAGGCGATCGACATCTACGACCAGACCTCGGATCCGGTGACCATGCGCAGCCGGGCGGAGTTCGCCGCCTTCTACGAGGGTTTCGAGCTCGTCGACCCCGGCATCGTCTATCTCCCCGATTGGCGACCGGAAGGCCCGGTCGACCTGGAGGATCCGGCCCGCCCGTGTAATTTCGCCGCGGTTGGCTACAAGGGATAGGTACACCCGGTAGTGCGCGGGAGACCTTCCCGCGTATCTGCATTTTTACCCCGTAGAAAGGGAACACCGATGACGCTGCTACCCACCTTCACCGTGCGCGAATTCCGCAAGGCCACGCGCAGCTCGCCGAACCAGAACTGCGTCCGCATCGCGCGCAAGCAGGGCTGGACGGCGGTCTGGGACGACAAGCGCAGCACCGCCGCGACGACTCCCGCGACGACGCTGCCGGACAGCGAGCTGCTCCTGCTCACCGATGCCGAATTCGACAGCTACCAAACGGCCGTGCGGGACGGGGACGCCGGCGACGCACCGCTGAGCCTGCAGCGCCGCGGGGACGGCCTGTACGTGTTCAGCCTCGCCGCGGCCCCCGCGGCGACCGACACCCGCGTCGAGCTCGTCTTCGATCAGGACGAGATCGACGCCTTCTACGACGGCGTGCGCAACCACGAGTTCGATCACGCCTGATCTCATCCACCCGCCGGTTGCGTGACGTCCGGCGGTTCACCACCCGAATCGATCGCGGTCGTGCGGCATTCCGCATGTCGACGACAGCCGTCGCGCGACCGCTCCGTTAACTCTCAGGCCGCCGGATCCAGGCGCACCTTCACCGTGACCCGTCCCTTGTCGTCACGGGTGGCCACGGCGTGGCCCGTTCGATCGCCACCGTGCAGGCGCAGGGTGATGGCGGCGCCCTCACCGAGGAAGTTCCGCCACCAGCTCTTCTTGTCCGGCATGGCGACACCGATGACGATGTCCTCACCGGAGCGGCGGTAATTGACCGGCGTGCTGAACGTCTTGCCGGAGCGGCGGCCGACGTAGCTGATCTCGACGAAGGCACCGCCCATGCGGCCGCCCAGCGCCGAGGACTTCATCAGGGCCAGTATGCCGTTGTTCATCGTGCGGACCACCGATCCCGCGAATCCGTTTGCCACCGTATCCTCCTCGTCGCCAGATGATCTCGGCGCCAGCCTAATGGCCCCGACGGCCCCGCGCCGCCACCAGTGTTGTGATCACGCAGAGGCAAAGGGTGGTCGCCCGAGTGTGGTTCGACGATCGTCGTACGTATGAGCCGCTTCGCATTAGGGATCGAACTCGACGGCGCCGGATACCATCCCGCCGCGTGGCGGCGGTCCGCGGACGAACCCGCGCGGCTGCTGTCCGCACAGACCCTGCAGGCCCGGGTGAGCGCCGCGGAGAACGCCGGATTCACCCTGGCCACCTTCGCCGATTCCCTCCTGCCGCCCGCCGCCGGTCCCGCGGGACGGGTGGACGCGCCCACCCGCGCCTCGTTCGTCGCCGCGACGACCAGCACCCTCGGCCTGGTGCCCGCGGTGGCCACCACCTACGCCGAGCCGTTCCACACCGCCTCGGCCCTTGCGACGCTGGACTATTCCTCGCGCGGGCGGGCCGGCTGGCTGGCCACGGTCGATCCGGGCGCGGCCGCGGCCTGGGGGCGCCCGCCCCGCACCACCGAACCCGAATTGCGCCGCGAGCACCGCGATTCCATCGAGGTGGCGCGGCGACTGTGGGACTCGTGGGAGGACGACGCGGTGATCCGCGATTGGACCACCGGCCGGTTCCTGGATCGAAACAAACTGCACTACATCGACTTCGAGGGTGAGAGCTTCTCGGTGAAGGGGCCGGCCATCGTGCCGCGGCCGCCGCAGGGCCAGGTCGTCGTATTCAGCGACGGTGTTTTCGGCACCGGGCAGGCCATCCCGTCCGAACTCGAATCCGGCGTCGGCGCACCATCGTTCGGTGCGGCCGATGTAATCCTGGTCAGCGGGCCGGACCCCGAAACCGCCATCGCCGCGGCCGAGCGCGCCTCCGGTGCCACACTGGTCTTCGTCGACCTCGAGGTCGCGCTGGATCTCCCCGGCCGGCCCGCGGCGGACAGGCTGGCCGAGCTGAACGCCCATTGCCCCGCGGAATCCGGTGCCCGCCTGCACTTCTCGGGGGCACCCGGCGAGTTGATCGCACTGCTCACCAGGCTGTCCCGCCACGTCGACGGCGTGCGCCTGCATCCCGCGGTCATCGACGAGGATCTGCCGGTCCTGGCCCGGGCCGTGCTCCCGGCGCTGTTCCGCACCGGCGTCGCCCATCGTCCCGTCCCCGGCGGCACGCTGCGGGCGAATCTCGGACTGGACCGCCCGGCCAACCGCTACGCGAAGGACCACATCAGTGAGTGAGGACCGTTTCCCCGACGCGACAATCCATTTCGGCGTCTTCTTCCAGGGCGTCAACCACAGCACGATCTGGTCCGACTCGGCCAGCGGCTCGCAGATCGACTTCGAGACCTTCCGGCGCCTCATCGGTACCGCCGAGCGGGGCCTGTTCGATGCGTTCTTCCTCGGTGAGGGGCTGCGGCTGCGCGAACAGGACGGCAAGATCCTGGATCTCGACATCGCCGGGCGCCCCGACGCGATCACGCAGCTGGCGGCGCTGGCGGGGATCACCCGTCACATCGGCCTGGTCGCCACCCAGAACATCACCTACAACGAGCCCGCCGATCTGGCGCGCCGGCTGGCCGGGCTGGATCTGCTGTCCGGCGGACGCGCGGGCTGGAACGCCGTCACCACCGACAACGCCTGGACCGGTGCGAATTTCCGCCGCGGCGGCTTCGCCGATCATGCCAAGCGCTACGAACGCGCGGGCGAATTCGTCGCCACCGCACGGGCGATCTGGGACTCCTGGTCCGACACCGCCATCGCCGGATCCCGGCACGGCCGCGACTGGCTCGAACCGAACGCGATCCGCCCCGTGGAGCGCGACACCGAACACTTTCGGGTATCGATCACCCCGACACTGCCGCGCAGCCCACAGGAGCATCCGGTGGTCTTCCAGGCAGGCGACTCCCCCGGCGGCCGCGATTTCGCCGCCGCGCACGCCGAGGTCATATTCTCCCGGCACGGCACGCATTTCGACGATGCGCTGGGCTTCGCCGACGATATCCGCGCCCGGCTGCGCGCGGCCGGGCGCCCCGAGGACGACATCAAGATCCTGCCCGGCACCCAGATCGTGCTAGCGGAGAAGGAATCCGAGGTGCCGGAGAAGGTGCGCTGGGTGCTGGAGAACCAGGTGACCGGGCCCACCGCGCTCTCGCTGGTCGGGCAGATCTGGGGCATCGACCTGTCCGATCGCGACCCCGACGGGCCGTTGCCCGCCGAAGACCCTGTGCCCCTGCCGGTTTCGGTGACCCGTGGCACCCCGCGCCACGGCGAGGACCCGGTCGTGATCGCCCGCGCATGGCGCGAGCTGGCCGAGGCGAAGAACCTCACGCTGCGCCAGGTCGCGATCGAGACCTCGCAGCGCACCGGATTCGCCGGTACCCCCGGGCAGGTCGCGGACGAGCTGACCCGTTGGGTGCGCCGCGGCGCGAGCCACGGCTTCAACATCACGCCCTACCTGGTGCCCACCGGGCTCGACGAGATCGTCGACTGGCTGATTCCCGAACTGCAGGAACGCAATTCGTATCGGACCGAGTACACCGGCAGTACCCTGCGTGAGCATCTCGGGCTGCGGCCCCCACCGACCCGGCGCTGAGCCCCTGCCGCCCCATTCGTCGCAGGGCGCGACCGCATGAAGGCAACCGACCAGTCCTGCGAATTGGCCGATTCGGTTGGCCCCCGGCTGCTTCGCAGGGCACACTCTAGATAGTCGATGTGCACGGCGAGCCGGATGTGGGGGCATGAGGGAGCGAGCGAATTCCGACACAGCTGGGCGCCCATCGGCGCCACCGAGCTCCCGCCGCGGCGGCAGGAGTGGATAGATGAGAATTCGGCCGCGGCAACAGCTTCTGGATCTGTGGCGGGCGGTGCTCGAGTGTTGCCTGCGCGACGACACCTGGATCTGGGGCGGGCGCGACGGATCCAATTCCATCAGCGACGCCGAGCAGCTGCTGTGCCTGCTCTACCCGGCGACCTCGCTGGCCGCGTTCACCCTGGACCAGCCCGACGACATCGCCGAGGACGCGAAGAACGCGCTGTCCCCGTTCGGCAGCGAGACCCGCATCGGCAGCGTGCTGGTCAATCTGATCGAGGCGTACATCGAGCGCTACACCGACCAGGACGACGAGCCGGTCTTCGCGATGGGCAGCTATCTGCGCTCCGAGGAGCGCACGCCCACTGCGGATGAGCAGTCGGTGGAAATCGTCGATTCGTATTCGATGTCGTTGAGCCTGTGCATCGCCGCGATGCGCTTCCTCAAGGGGTACGAGCGGTCGGTGTCCGGACTGTTGCGCGACGAGCCCAAGCGGCAGTTCACCGAGCGGATGAGCAAGCTGCAGGAGCAGGTCGGCAGCCGGCTCACGGCCGCGATGACGGGCCTGGTGCGCAGCTTCGTCATCCACACCACCGAGCCGGAATCCGAAGCGGGACTGGCGATCCTGCACATGCTCAACCAGGGCGCGGCGCCGACCCCCGAGGTCATCCGGACGCTCTCGGCACAGCTGGAACCGCTGCGGGTGCGGGCGGCCAACGAAATCCGCCTGGCCCAGGCCGAGGTGTTCGACATCGCCAACGACCGGCGGCTGTTCGAATGCGGCTGGGGCTGGGGCGTGGTGCGCACCGCCGCCCCGATCGACATCGTCGACAACCACGTCGGCTCCGCGACCGGGCATGCCGAGCCGCGCCCGTTCCTGTACTTCACGATGGTGGCCCTGGACGGCATCGTGGACCTGAATTCCCAGCGCATCCGCGAACTCGACCTGCTCGACACCACCCAGCGCCAGCTCGCCGACGCGCTGCAGCTGCGCCTGGAGCTGGCCCAGACCTACTGGTCGACCGTGGCCCGCTTCGTCACCGAGCGCTGGCCGCTCGAGGACATCCCGTGGCGCACCTCCGACGGGGAGGAATCGGACTACTTCAGCCTCGTGGTCGCCGCCATCCTGATCCAGGATCTGGTGGCCCGCAAGAGCACCGACGATCTCGAGCGCACCGTGGACGTGCTGGACCAGCTGGCCCGGCGCGGGCGCATCATCAGCCGCCCCACCGTGGACGATCAGGCCGCCCGCCTGCACTATCCGGGCGTGCGCATGCGGCTGGCGGGCAGCGAGGACATCGACGGCGGCCCGCAGTTGTCCTGGTACGTACCCGATTTCGCGACGATGATGCTCAAGCGCACGCTGCAGGCGGTGCGCGTGGTGGTCGACGTGGGCCTGCGCGACCGGCTGATGGCCCTGGCCGAGGCCACCATGGACCACATCGACGGCCGCACGCTGCGCGAGGGTGCCGCGCGCGGCCTGTGGGACGACAGCGGGGTGATGATGGGGCAGGACGGCCCGCCCGATACGGATCGCCCGTCGTGGTTCCTCACCGAACGGGTGATGGAATGCCTGGTCGTCGCCTACGAGACGTTCAGCCTGATCCCGTCCGCGCCGTCGCCCATGATCAACCGCGCGCAGGAGCTGCTGCGTGAGGCGGACGACCTGCTCAACCGGGAACGGCTCGAGGTCAGCGACGAGGACCAGTCGGCCAAGCGCGTCGAGCTGGATCGCATCGAGCAATCGCTCGATCGGGCCCGAATCCTGTTGCGCCGCAGGCCGGGTACCTCGTTCAGTCTGGCCGTCCGGGCGCTCGAGCAGCTGGACGAGTTGGCCAATGCCCGCGAAGACGCGGGGCGGTGAGGACAGCACAGTGCTCGTTTTCTCGACCTCCGACAAGGGCGGCACCGGACGCTCGGTGACCAGCTGCAATCTGGCCTACCGGCTGTGCCTGACCAATCAGTCCGTCGCCTATGTCGACTTCGACTTCGGATCCCCCACGGCCGGTGCGCTGTTCGAGGTCAGTTCCGTGGAACGCGGGGTGGCCCGCGGCGGGGTGCACTCGTATCTGCTCGGCCAGCACGGCACGGTCGCCCGCGTGGACGTGGCCGCGACCACCGACCGCGTCGCCATGCGCCGCGGCCCGCGCCTGAGCCGGTTGATCCTGCTGCCCGGGGATCAGGGCGGCGCGGAGTTCCTCAGCCGCGACGACGCGATCGTGCAGCGCTGCGTGCAGCTGCTGCTGGAGCTCGAGCAGGAGTTCAAGGTCGTCATCGTCGATCTGAGCGCGGGTCGCTCCGCGGCGCTGGAGATCGCCCTGCACGCCACCGCGATGGCGCCGCTGCGCGGCCGGACCGCGCGCTGGCTGGTGTTCCACCGCTGGACCCGCCAGCACATCCTCGCCGCCTCGGGGCTGGTGCACGGCAAGCACGGACTCCTCGAGATGGGCGAGGCGTACGGGCACGACCGCGAGGAGCTGCTCGAGTCGATCCGCTACATCCGCACCGCGGTGCCGGACGCCTCGGCCCATCCGATCGGTCAGCGTCCCGCGCAGGCCGCGTGGCTCGACGAGCAGGACAAGGCGCTGCGGCAGCTGGCCAACAGCAACGAACTCGGCGCCACCTACATGCTCGGGGCGACCCCGATGGAACCCGTTCTGCAGTGGCGCGAACAGATCATTCTCGACGCCGACGTCAACGCCCACATCGCCAACGAGGAGACCGCGCTGGCCTATGCCGAGCTGGCTCGTCGACTGGTCGACAACGCCACCTGGAGAAGGCTGTGATCACATGCTCGAGGGATACAGCGAAGCTACCGAACGACCACGGATCGCACCGGTCCCATTGTCGCACTTGTCGATCGAGGTGGGGCACTTCACGCTGAAGTCGATCGTCGAGGATCCGGACAGCATCCGCGCGGAGTTCCGCCGCATCGTCCCGCTGGTGGCCGCGTTCACCGAATCCGCACGGATCCAGTTCGAGACCGAGCCGCGGATCAGCACCTGCTACCTGATCGACGACTACTTCCTGGACGACAGCGATACCGCGCGCAATCCGGCGAAAGTCCTTCCGCGCCTGTTGAAGGCGGCCAGGGAGGTGGGGCTGCGAATCGACTATCTGGCCCGGGAGTCCGCATGCGCGCAGACCTCGATCTTCGCCGACGGGGTGCCGCTGGGCGAGCCGATTCCGGTGGCCGAGATGGTGGCCGCGCGCCTGGTGCCCGAGCCCGCCCCCGACGACAACGGCGGACGCCCGCCCACGGCCGAATCCGGCTGGCTGTGCAACGGGCGGCGGTCTTCGATATCGGAGCCGACGCAGGCGATGCGGCCTCGGATCTATGTGCCGCCCAAGGCATTCAGCGAATACGAGCACACCATATTCATCGATGTCGAGCTGTGGAGCCGGGCGGTGGTCGACGGCGCCGAACAGACCCGCTGGTCGTGCCCGTTCCTCGCGGCGGTGTGGCATCTGCTGCGACTGGGGATGCTGCGACACAACGGCGAACCCGTCGTGGTGCCGCAGCCGCACGTGCTGACGGAGCCCGAACCGGCGCCCGAGTGGGACGGCTCCGGCCTGAAAGATGGTGCGAACCTGCCGGATTCGGCCTGGCCGCAGCGTTGGGCCGACGTTCCCCCGGTGATTCAATTGCACAGCGACGCACAGCCGTTCGCGGCCTACCAGACCCTGTCGATGCTGCCCAAGCGCTACATCGAGATCGAGCACGCGGTCCGGGTGATCCTGGACCACCTGGACCTGGACGAGGATGTCACCGACCAGATCGTGACCGCCGGTGCGGCCGAGGGCATTCCGGTGTCCGCGAAGGTCAGCGAGCGGCAGTCGCATCTGCTGTTGGACGGGTCCTAGCGATGCCGTCGCCCACACCCCTCGTCGTGCTCGGCGAGGTGAGTACCTGCCTGGCCCCGTCGGCGTCCGCCCTGGACCGCACCCACGCCGACGAGTTGCTGGCGCTGATGCCCGGACGCGCGGTGTCCTGGCGCGCCCGCCCGAGCACGCTGGCGGTGTCTCCGACCACCGCGATCGGCGTGGACTGCGATCTCGCGCTGCGGTTGAGTCCGCAGGACAGCGCCGCCTACCGTGCCCGCAACCGACGAGAACGGGATCGGGCGCAGATCGTCGGCACCGTCGGCACCAGGGTCGTGCTGGCCGGCGGCCGGATCCTGCAGTCCTCGGTGCACACCCAGATCGTGCGCAGCGGGGACCGGCGGCGCCAGCCGTGGTCGCACTACGTCAGCCGCAAGGCCGTCACGGAGGTCCTCGACGTCCTTCCAGCGGAACGCGGCACGGCCAGTGCGGCTTTGGCGAAAGGGTATCTGCCCGATCCGGACGACGACGCGGAACTCGGTCCCGCACCCGACACCGGGGACGGTGAGGTGCTGGATCTGGCCTCGATCAGCAGGCGGCTGCTGGGGCGGATCCGCACCGATCCCCGGCTGGATCAGTCACCGCCGGTGCAGGCCGGCACCACCCGCCTGCGCTGGACCGCCCTGGTCGGTGGCGCCGCCGGGCCCACGGTGCAGATGCGGCTGGACGAGGACAACGTCCGCACCGTCCGGCTGGTCGTGCGCAAGGAGTCCGACCTCGATGCGGCGCAACGGTTCTGCGAGGACCTCGCCGCCCACGATTGGCTGCTGACCGTGGTGGCCGACGCGCTGGACGAGGCCGACCGGTTCGGCGCCGGCCAGGACCGCCTGGAGGCCCTGGCACCCCTGGTGCAGCATTTCACCGGCCTGTGGATGCCCGGCGCCCACACCCCCGCCGCGCTGCGTGCGCTGTGGCGCGATCTGCAGTCCGATCCCGGATTCACCCGGCAGTGGACCACGCTGCGCGACCGCCTGCGCGACAACATCTCCATCGCCACGCTGTATGCCTTGCGGCACAAGGAATTCGACCAGAGCTGGTGACTGCCCTACAGCCGGAACCACTTCCGGACCAGCAGGGCGAAGAAGACCGACATGGACACGGTGCCGGCCCAGGATTCGATCGCGAACAGCGGGCGGGCGGCCGCGTGCAGATGATCGGTGTCGCCGGGGCCCAACGGGTTCAGGAAGCAGGTGGCGACCATGTAGATCGCCTCGGTGGCCGTGGAAGTACCGGCCAGGGCCAGGCCGAGCACGGCGAACGCGACCAATTGCACGCCCACCCACCCCAGCAGCCGGAACGGCCGATATCCATAGCCGCACAGCACATCCGAGAACTGGCCCAGTAGCTTGCGGCCGCCGCGCGGCAGGGACCGAGTGCGGGCTCGGGACAGTGCCAGTCCGCAGCGGTCCTGGGCGTCGTTGTCCTCGATGATCCGGTACAGCGCCGCGGCACGGCGGTAGGCGCGCGCCGCGTGCGCGGGCAGTGCCAGCGCGGACAACTGCGCGGCGAGATCCTCGAATTCCTCTGCCAGCAGGGCGTTCTGGCGGGTGTTCAGGCGCAGCGGCCCCCGGAATTGGGCCTCGGCGGCCAGGAACGCCGCGAGCAGCGCGCTGGGCACCCGCCAGCCCTCTTCGTCATCCTCGGGCTTGCGCGCGGCCGAGTAGAGGTTCGCGAAGACGAGTCCCGCGGTTTGCCGGCGTTCGATGGGCGGATTGAAATGGGCCAGCACGGCCTCGACATGACCGTCGAACGTGTCCAGCAATGCCGGTTCGTCGTTGCCCGCGGCATCCACCTCGGGCGCGTATCTCCTTGCCTGCCTGATGATCCAGGTCGATGCCGAGGCAACCCACGGTTCGATATCGTCCATACGCGGAGAGTCTAAGACTGTAATACCAACGGCCGGTAGCGGATTGATCTCGGTCGATCAGGGGGCCGCGGAATCGCCCGAGCGCACCGCGGACAGCCCGGCGCCGCCCTGCAATTTGTATTCGAAGAGGTCGCGCGGCTCTCCGGGACCGAAGTACTGATCGTCGTGTTCGGTGAAGACGAATCCGGCCTGTTTGAACAGGTTCGAGGCCGGGTGGTTGTCGGGGCGCACCGTCAGGTACATCACGTCCGCGCCGATCTCGGCGCAGCTCTCGAGCGCCCGCTCCAGCAGCGCCCGGCCGTAGCCTCGGCCCTGCAGGTGCTTGGCGACCGCGAAGGTGAACAGCAGCGCCCGGCCGCCCTTCTCCAGGGTGAGCGCGTATCCGATGACCGCATTGTCCATTTCGGCGACGAGCCATTCGGATCCGTGCAAATCGAACAGCTGGCGCAGCATCAGGAACAGGTACGGCTCATTGAACACCTCGGCCTCGAGGGCCGCGATGTCGTCCAGGTCTGCGAACCGGGCCCGCCGATACACCGGCCGCGGCACACGCGCATTTTCCATGAGCTCCCTAGCGCCAGGGCGTAAGCCGTCCATTTCCAGCGTAGAACGGTTCCCACACCATGTGTACAACCATCACCAACCGCGCAAGCGTACGTCGCCGACACGCCGAGTAATACCTACACCTGGAGACTCGATCAGTACATCGTCCCACACATCCCGCCCGCTACCGGCGTGTCTTCGCATATCCCGGCGATCCGGCATGCGATCAGTTCGGCATCAATGTGACCTTCACCGACTCGGCGCCGCTCGAGACCAGATCCAGGCCCTTCTGGAACTCCGCGAGCGGGAGCTGATGGGTGCAGATCTTGTTCATCGGCAGCACGCCGGATTCGAGCATGCGGATCGCGGCGGGCCAGCAGTGCGGGCCGAGATGGGCGCCGCGGATGTCGAGCTCCTTGTCGTCGCCGATGATGCTCCAGTCGACCGTTGCGGCACTGCCGAATACGCCGTACTCGACGTAGGTTCCCTGTTTGCGCAACAGGTTCAGGCCCTGCGGGACCGCCGACGGATGCCCGGAGGCCTCGAGGTAGACGTCCGCGCCGTAGCCATCGGTGAGATCGGCGACGACGGCCACGGCATCCTGAGCGCGGATGTCGATCACGGTGTCCGCACCGCACTCTCGGGCCACGGCCAGTCTGTCCGGGGCCATGTCGAGCGCGATCACCCGCGCCGGATGCTTGGCCGCGGCCCCGGCGATCATGCCCAACCCGATCGGCCCGCAGCCCGCGACCACGACGACGTCGTCGAAGGTGATCCCGGCCCGTTCGACCGCGTGCAGGGAACACGACAGCGGCTCGGCGAACGCGGCGTGCGGGGCCTCGATCTCACGAGACACCTTGTGCACCAGCGCCTCCGCGGGGAAGACCATGTACTCGGCCATCGCGCCCAGGGTGCGATGCTTGAATCCGTAGACCGCGTTGCGCCGGCACATGTGGTACTGCCCACGCAGGCAGTACCGGCAGCTCCAGCACGGCACGATCTGCTCGGACACCACCCGGTCCCCCGCCGCCACGCCCCAGCGTTCGGAGCCCGCGGCGTCGACTTGCACTATCTCCCCGACGAATTCGTGTCCCGGGATCACCCCCGCCTCCACATACGCCGGACGAGTCTGGTCACCCCAGAACTTGACCGCGCCGTGATAGCACTTCAGATCGCTCGCACAGATCCCCACGGCCTCCACCCGCACCAGCGCCTCCCCCGGCCCGGGGACCGGCACCGGCACCTCCTCGAGCCGGTAATCCTCCGGCCCGCAACAGATCACCGCTTGCATCGTCTCCGACATCTCCGACTCCTTCCCACACGCCCCCGATCTCCTACTCGGACAACGCTTTCACACTGCACCGTGCCGATTCCGGACGGCATCACGGCAGACTCTCCTCGGTCTCGAGCGCCGCATCCTTCGCCACCGGGGACACCTCCGGGGGCGCGACCCGGAACCCGCGGGTGAGCACCACCAGGTAGACGATGCCGACGCCGAGCCAGCTCAGCCCCAGGACGATCGCGATCCGGTCCAGATTCGTCAGCAGCCACACGTCCACGCCCGCACCGATGAGCGGGGCGACCAGGCCCAGGAGCACCCCGCGTACGCTGCCCAGCGTGCGATTGCGGATCGCCATCGCGATCACGCACAGGTTGACGAAGGTGAACGCGGTGAACGCGCCGAAGTTGATGAACCCGGTCGACTCGCTGACATTCAGCCAGACCGCGATGATCCCGACGACGCCGACCGCGCCGATATTGAACACCGGCGTGTGGAATCCGCGATGCACGAACCCGAATACCCTGCGCGGCAACACGCCGTCGCGCCCCATCGCATAGAGCAGCCGAGAGGCACTGGCCTGCGCGGCGATTCCCGAGGCGAACTGTGTAACGACCAGCCCGGCAAGGAATATCGCGCCGAACAGACGCCCGCCGATCACCTTGGCGATATCGGAGGCGGCGGTGTCGGCGCTGGCGACATGCACCCCCGATGCGACCAATTGCGTGGCGTACGAGGCGATCACAAATATCACCCCGCCGATCACTGTCACCAGCACGATCGCGCGCGGAATGGTCCGCCGCGCATCGGTGGTTTCCTCGGTGAGGGTGGTGATCGCATCGAATCCCAGGAACGAGTACGCCGCGACCGCGGCGCCCGCCGCCACCTTGGATACCGAGGTGCCCCCGTGCCAGAACGCATGGGCCGAGAAGATCGCCCCGAACCCGCCGGCATTGCTCATGTGCCCGAACGACAGCAGCACGAAGAAGACCAGCACCAGCACCTGCATCGCCATCAGCAGCAGATTCACATTCGCGGCCACCTTGATACCGAGCACGTTCAGCACCGTGGTCAGCACGATGAACAACAGAATCCACACCCACGCCGGCACGCTCGGGAACTGCCCGTTCAGGTAGGCCGCCCCGATCAGCCAGATCACCATCGGGATGAAGAAGTAGTCCAGCAGCACCGCCCACCCGACCAGGAACCCGACCCGGGAGTCGATCGTGCGGCGCGTGTAGGTGTAGGCCGAGCCGGCCACCGGAAACGCCGCCGCCAGCCGCCCGTAGCTGGTGGCGGTGAACAACATCGCCACCAGTGCGAGCAGATACGCGGTGGGGACCACTCCGCCGGAGTCCTCGTCCAGCACCCCGAACGTGCCGAGCACGATCATCGGCGCCATATATGCCAGGCCGAACAGCACGACCGGTCCCAGTGTGAGGGTCCTGGTCAGATGCGGTGCCGAGGTGTCCATGATCTCCTCCGCAGCGTCGCGAAACGATGGATGCGCCATCCAGCATGGTCCACACCGCACCGGATTCGCGGGAAAAATCCGAATCTCGCGGCGCCGATCGCACCGGAAGATTCGCTCACCGCCCACCGCCCACCGCTCCGGCATGCCCTTCTCCGGCCCACCTCGGGCGATGCGACGGGGGGTCACACACCGGCCACGAATCCGGGCACACCCCGATGGGCCCATTGGTTTCTCAGTGGTGGCGGGCCCGAGCGGGGGCGACGGATTCGACGGTGTGGCTATTGTTCACGCGTGAGAGTCGGTCGGATCGGCGAATTGCTGTATCCCATCACCCATTCCAGAGGCGAGGGCGGGATCGCGCGGGTGTCGGTCGACGTGCACTCCGGTGCACCGTTCGCGGAACCGCTGTACAAACTGATCCTGCAGGCTGATTCGGACCGCTCCGAGGCCTTGCCGCCCCGGCATGATCCGAATCCACCCCGGCCGGAGACCGTGGAAGCTCTTGCGGCCATGCTTGAGGCGAGGAGTTGCCGGTGCGGTGGAAGCGGACGTTGTGGGCGGCCCACCGGCTGCGAAATTCGTCACTGCTCGCCTCGAAGACCGCTGGATGCGGCATTTCACTGCGTTCGGCGATTGCGGCCATGGAGGCGGGGAGGGCGTGGCATACGATCTGATCATTGCCCAGGAGGGAGCCCGATGGACAGCCCGATCGAGGTGGTGCGCAGGTTCTGCGCGGCGTGGTCCGACGATGCCGGGGTCGGTGACCTCGCCGCATTCTTCACGGACGACGCGGTCTACCACAACATCCCGATGGCACCGGTCATCGGCAGGGAGGCGATCGCCGACAACATCGCCTCGTTCATCCGCCCTGGCGCGCCAGGCATCATGGGCATCGACTTCCGCATCGTCAACATCGCGGCCAGTGGTCCGGTCGTGATGACCGAGCGAGTGGATGTGTTCACGCTCCCCGACAGGTCTTTCGAGCTCCCGGTCATGGGGACGTTCGAGGTCAGGGACGGCAGGATCACCGCCTGGCGCGACTATTTCGACCTGAACCAGTTCACCAGCCGGATGGGATGACTCGGACCGGCCGCCCGAACTTCGTCGGATTCTAGGTGCCACGCGGTGCGTACATGATGGTCGCGACACCGATCAGGCAGATCGCGGCGCCGGTGATGTCCCAGCGGTCGGGCCGGAACCCGTCCAGGGCCATTGCCCACAGCAGTGAACCGGCGACGAAGACTCCGCCGTAGGCGGCGAGGATGCGCCCGAAGTTGGCATCGGGCTGCAGGGTGGCGACGAACCCGTACACGCCCAGCGCGATGACTCCGGCTCCGATCCAGGCCAAGCCCCGGTGCTCACGCACGCCCTGCCAGATCAGCCACGCCCCGCCGATCTCGGCGACAGCGGCCAGGGCGAAAAGCGTGATGGAACGCAATACGGTCATGACAGTGACCCTAGAAGATCTTGGTCAGCGGGCGGCAGCACGGAAGCATCTGCTCCCGAACCGCCACTCTCGGAGGATGATCTACCGAAATACCTTGTAGCCCAGCCTATTCGATGAGATAAATCTCGAAGGCGACCCCGGTGGCCGCGCGGCCCGCGACGACGGCGAAGGCGCCCAGCGCGAGCCATCGCAGCTCGTCCGCGGCGACCTGAAAGCGGGCGTCGCCGCGGAATGTGTACTCCGAGGGGTCGACCGGCTCCCCGGCGGCCAGCCGCGCGAGCACCGCAGGCGGACCGTAACGGGTCGCGCGCATCTCCAGGGTCAGGGCGGCACCCGCCTCGGTGCGCAGGCCGACCCGGAGGTTCCCGATGCTCGAGCCGTCCGGGTGAATCATCTGCCGGTCCCCGCTCATCCCGGGCACGACAGCCCCGGACAGCCCCGAACCGGCGAAAGTGCCCGCGACGTGCGGGATGAACCGGCGACGGTTTCCGTCAGAATCCTGGCCGAGGTCGACGGGGGCGCCGAGCTCCGCCTCGATCCGCAGGACCGGCCGCAAAGCCGGGGCAGGCAATGCCGTAGTGACCATCGGAACCTCCGTGTCCAGACGGGTCGCCGGTCGGGTGCGGGGACCCCATCCACTCCCAACCTAGCCGACCAATCAACCTGCCACAGCACTCTGAACAGGCAGTATAGCGACATGACATCTCCCGGCCAGGAGGTACAGACTCCTACACCGGCTAGAATCGCCCGCGTGGAGCTGCGCCAGCTGCGGTACTTCCTCGCCGTCGCCGAGGAACTGAATTTCGGCCGGGCCGCAAAACATTTGCTGATCGCGGGCCCGTCGCTGTCGCAGCAGATCAAGAGCCTGGAACGAGATCTCGGGGTGCGGCTGTTCGGCCGCGATCGCCGCACGGTGGCCCTGACCAGCGCCGGGACCGAGTTGCTGCCACACGCGCGGGCCCTGCTGGAGCAGGCCGAGGACCTGCGCCGCCGCGCCGCCGGGGCCTCGGCGCGCGAGCCGGTGCGACTGGGGTACGTCAATTGGGTGCCCGCGGACCTGCTGCCTCGCACCTCGGCCGCGGCGCGGCTGCACATCGACACCCCCAGCGGGCGCTGCTGGTAGCGGCGGCCATTCTCGTCTGCGCCGCCGCCACAACCGCGTTCCTGCGCGTGGTAACGCCGACCGCCCGCCCCGCCGAGTCCGCCATCGGACGGCCAATGCGGCGGCCTTCACACTGGGCGACAGCATCAGCGGGCTGCCCAGCTGAGCCGACGTCACGGTCTGCATCGGCGCCACCGCCGACGGGCATCGGCCGCCCCTGACGCCGGATCAGCGCAGGGTGGCTATCCAGCGGCGGGTGTCCGCGGGATCGATGACGTCGTCCAGCTCCCCGACCGTGGCGGCGGTAAGTGCCTTACCGTTCTCGTACGCCAGGCCGACCAGATTGTTGAACGCGGCCTCGCGCTCCACCGGATCCTCGATGGCGGCGAGTTCCTTGGCGAACCCCAGCCGCACCGCGCCCTCGAGGCCCATGCCGCCGATTTCGCCGGTGGGCCAGGCGATCACGAACCGCGGTGCGCGGAACGAGCCCGCGGCCATCGCCTGCGCGCCCAGGCCGTAACCCTTGCGCACGATAACCGTGCCGAAGGGAACAGTCAGCGCCGCGGCATCGATGAACAGGCGACTGAATCGGGTGACGGTCGCCTCCTTCTCCGCCTCCGGGCCGACCATGAATCCCGGTGTGTCACACAGTGACACAATCGGCAGGCCGTGCAGCTGGCACAGCCGCAGAAAGGCGCCGAGCTTGTCGGCCGCAGGCGCGTCGATCGCGCCGCCGAGATGATGACAGTCGTTGGCGATCAGCCCGAACGGCCGCCCCTCGACCCGGACCAGCGCGGTCACCGCTCCCACGCCCCAGTCGCGCCGCACCTCCAGCACCGATCCGACATCGGCGACCGCCTCGATCGCGGCGCGGATGTCGAAGGCCCGCAACCTGTTCTCCGGCACCACATGTCGCGCCAAGCGCGGATCGGGCGCCTCCCACTCGTGCTGTGCCCCTTGGAAATACGCCAGGTAGCGACGGGCCAGATCGACCGCCTCGGCCTCGTCGGCGGCGACCAGATGCACCACACCGTTGCGCCGCTGCACCTCGATCGGCCCGATGTCCTCCGGCGCGTAGACACCCAGACCACCGCCCTCGATCATCGCGGGCCCGCCCATGCCGATGTTCGCGTCGGGGGTGGCGATCACGACATCGCACATGCCCAGTAGCGCGGCGTTCCCGGCGAAGCACCGGCCCGAGACGACACCGATCAGCGGCACCCGTCCGGACAGCGCGCCCATCGCGCGGAACGTGGTCACGTCCAGCATCGAGATCCCACCGTGGTCGGTGTCGCCCGGCCGGCCGCCGCCGCCCTCGGTGAAGAACACCACGGGCAGCCGCTGTTCGTGTGCGAGGTGCAGCATCCGATCGGTCTTGTCGTGATTACGCACGCCCTGGGTTCCGGCCAGCACGGTGTAGTCGTAGGACATCACCACCGCCCGGGCCCGCTCGCCGCCGAACCGGTCGGCGTTGATCGTGGCCACCCCGGCGACCAGCCCGTCGGCGGGAGTATTGGCGATCAGATCCGCGGCATCGCGCCGGCCCCGCTGCGCCGCGATCATCAGCGCGCCGTATTCGACGAAGCTGCCGTCGTCGACGACGTCGGCGATGTTCTCGCGGGCCGTGCGCCGCCCCAGCCGCCGTCGCTTGGCGACCGCCTCGCCGCGCGCCGCGTCCTCGGTCGTGGCATGACGTGCCCGGACCTCCGCGAGGTCGGCGCGCTCCGCGTCGAGATCCACGGCCGCGACCTCGGCGCTCTCGCCGTCGTGTTCGGCCTCGGCCCAGGTCAGCAGGATGTCGTGCGGGTCGACGACATCGCCGGGCGCGACCAGCTGCCGCGCCACCCGCAGGGCCGTCTCGGCGCGCAGCACGTGCTGCATCTTCATCGCCTCCAGCACCGCTGCCTCCGCCCCGGGAGGCAGTACCGTCCCAGGCTCGGCTAGGGAGACGACAACCGCACCCATCGGGGTACGCAGCGGCTGTTCGTCGGGCAGGAGGGTTTGCGTTTCCTGGTCCGGCACTTGCTTGTTCGGACCGCGCCCCCGATCTCCCGCGGCTGACGCCCACGCGCCCGCAGCGTGCTCATCCGCGGTCCGCCCCTGTCCAGCCGGGGCCGACGGGTCCGCCTCCCGAGCCGACGAATCCGCCTCCCGGGCCAACGGATCCGCGTCCGGGGCCGTCGTTCGGGAATCCGGCGGCTGTGCGTGCTCCCTCGAGGTCGGAGCTACCCCGACGGCGGCGGGCACACCATCCTGCCCCAGCGCGGTCATGGGAGCGAATTCCTCTGCGTGCGTGAGGAGTTCGCCTACGTTCCGCTCGAACCAGGAGGTGTCCACCGATTCCGCGCGGGGCAGCTCGTCCAAGACGGCTCGCAGCAGCGCCGCGTTGGTGTCGACGCCGCCGATCACCGTCTCCGCCAGCGCATCCGAACAGCGTTGCAGCGCAGCGGGATACGATGCCCCGCGGGCAATGACCTTGGCCAGCAGCGAATCGAAGCGGGCGCTCTGGCGCATGCCCGGACAGGCGGCGGTATCCACCCGGACCCCCGCGCCGGTCGGCGCGCCGAACTGGGTCAGGATGCCGGTGCTGGGCAGCAGCTCACCGCCGGCGCCGACGAGTTCGGCGTTGACTCGCGCCTGTACCGCGTATCCGTGCGGTTCGGCGGCGGGCAGGCTCAGTTCCTCGAGCGCGTCCCCCAGCGCCAGCCGGAACTGGACCGCAACCAGGTCCACCCCGCTGACCTCCTCGGTCACGGTGTGCTCGACCTGCAGGCGCGGATTGACCTCGAGGAACCAGGCCTGCTCGCCCCGCACCAGGAACTCCACCGTGACCACCCCGCGGCAGCCCACCGACTCCACGATCGCGACGGCGTCGCGGTGCAGCCGTTCCCGTAGCGCCGCGGGCAGATTCGGGGCCGGAGCCACCTCGAGCAGCTTCTGGCGGCGGCGCTGCACGCTGCAGTCGCGGTCGCCCACCGCGGCCGCGCGCCGCCCGTCGGCCACGATCTGTACCTCGATGTGGCGAGCGTGGGTCACCAGCGCCTCGGCGTAGACCGCGTCGTCGCCGAATCCCGCGCGCGCCTCGGCCCGGCAGCGGGCGTAGGCCTCGGACACTCCCGCCGGATCGTGCACCGCGCGCATACCGCGCCCACCGCCGCCTGCGGCCGCCTTGATCATCACGCCGCCGGGATGCGCGGCCAGCAGCGCCGCGACCGCGGCCTGTCCCCCCTCCGCGGTCGTGGCCGGGATCACCGCGACACCGGCCGCATCGGCCGCGGCGCGCGCGGCGACCTTGTCGCCGAAGCTCCGCAGCACCCGCGGATCCGGACCCACGAACACGAGCCCGGCCGAGGCGCAGGCCTGCGCGAAATCAGCACTCTCGCTGAGGAATCCGTATCCGGGATGGACCAGCGACCCGGCCCCGGCCTTGCGCGCGGCGGCCACCACGGCAGCGATATCGAGATACGCGGCGGCGCCGCCGCCGGGCAACTCCACCGTGTCCTGCGCCAGCCGCACCGCCAGGCTCGCGGACTCCTCGACGGTGTGCAGCACCAGCGTCGAATATCCGCATTCCCGGGCGGTCCGCAGAATCCGGACCGCCACCTCGCCCCTGTTCGCCACCACGACACGCATGGCTTCAGCCTCGCATCCGGGGCCGCGTCGCGCGCGGCCGGTCCGACTCGGAGCACATCCGCGCGCACCCGGAATCGCCCCGGCCCAGGACGAAGTCCTGCTGTCGACCGACGGTCCAGCAAGAGTTGCTGTGCCGCGGCCGCTTTCGCTCGCGACGAGCGCGGTAACGCCTGCGATGCGGTCCGGCACCGCGTCCGTGCGCGACCGAACCGGCCCGACCTCTCCCGGGGAGCCGCTACGCCGCAGCCGCTTCCGTCCAGTTCCGCTGCAGGAAGATCGCGACGCGGTCCAGCGCCGCGCCGGCCTCGTCCAGGACCGCCGACATGCCCTGGAAGACGTGCGGCACCTCCGGGGTGACATCCAGTTGCACCGGGACGTTCGCCGACGCCGCACGGGCGGCGAGCCGGGTCGAATCGTCGAGCAGGATCTCGTCGCCGCCTACCTGGATCAGCAGCGGCGCGAGCCCGGTGAGATCGCCGAACAGCGGACTGATCAGGGGATCGGTGCGGTCGGCGGCGCCCACGTAGCGCTCCGCGCAGACGGCGAGATCGGCCGGGGTCAGCGACGGGTCGATGGCCTTGCGTGAGTTCATGCTGTCAGCACTGTTGGTCATGTCGACCCAGGCCGACAGCACGACCGCCGCCGCAGGCTGCGGCACCCCGGCCGCCTTGGCCGCCAGCAGCGTGGCCAGCACCAGATTGCCTCCGGCCGATTCGCCCGCGAACGCGATGCGGGATGCGGGGACCCCGCTGTCCAGCAACGCCCGATAGGCGGCGAGCGCGTCGTCCACCGCGGCCGGGTACTGATGCTCGGGCGCCAGCCGGTAATCGGCCGACACCGCCCGCGCCCGCGCGTGCCGGATCAGCTCCGAGACCAAAGGGGCCGCATCGGAGGCGGATCCGGCGACATAGCCGCCACCGTGGAAGTGCAGCACCACATTCGGGCCATCGATGCCGTCGATCGTCACCGCGACCGCGGGCACCCCGCCCAGCTCGGTCGGCGCGATCCGCACATCCTCGGGAAGCGGTCTGGAGGTTTGCAATTCGTGGAGTCTCTGCCGCGCCACCGCCAGGTCGCCGCTGAAGTCGAGCTCGTAATCCCGAACCGCCTGATGGACCGCCGCGCGCTGCGCCTTGCTCATAGTGGACTCCTCCTCGTTCCCGGCATCCCGGACTGCGATAACATTCCCAAGAACATAATTCCCGGAAACTAAATTCCTAGGAATCTATATCAAGGATTGTGAGGTAGGACACATGACGGATCGGTGGGCGATGTTCGACGATCTGGTTCGCTGCCAGATCGAACTCTGGAACCTGGCCGACGCGCGCCTGCGGGCGGAGCTGGGCACACCCATCATCATCTGCTCGTCGCTGCGGGCGGTCGCAAGCACCACACCGAGCCGGGTTCAGGATGTCGCCGCCGCGCTGGTGATCACCATCGGCGGCGCGAGCAAGGCAGTGGATCGACTGGTGGCCCAGGGGCTGTGCGCGCGGCAAGTGAATCCGGACGATCGCCGGTCATCGATCGTGGCGCTCACCCCGGCGGGCCAGGACCTGCTGCAGCGATCGAATGCCGTGCTGGACAGGATGTTCGGGGAAATCTTCGGCGCCGCCCTGAGCGAGCCGGAACTTGCGCAACTGCACGAGTCGCTGCGCAGGCTGCGCGCCGTACTGCCGCCCACCGCCGCGCACTAGGCGACAGCGGTGGGCGAGTTCCGGATCCGTGCTAGCGGACGGTGACCTTCTCCGTAAACGTCTGCGCCGGAGCCGAACCCGGGCGCACCGAGGACAGCGTGATGGTCGTGGTACCCGGGGCCGCGGCGGTGAAGGTCCACACCGAGGTCCCGGCCGCCCCGGGCATCGGGTTCGTCCCGCGGAACTGCGGCGCGCCCTCCTGATGCAGCACCCGCTGGTCGACCGGGCTCAGCGCCCAGACATATCCCGAGGACGGGGTGTCCGGCAGCGCCACCGCCAGCTCCTGACCGACGGACAGCGTCTGCGACTGCCCGTTCCCATCGGTTCCGACGATGATCGGCTCCGCCACCGGCGTCGCGACCGGCGCGGCCTGCGCCGCCACATTCACGCCGCCGGCCGCCAGGGCCAGACCGACAACAACCATCCGCAAAGGTGTACGCACCACTGTCCTTCCATATGAATCGGGCGCTCACACCATACAGACGATCTTGGACAAACCGCCCGCCGAACCGTCGAACGCGTTACGCACCTGCGGATGCGAACGTCAGCGCCCCCCGTGCGAGGCACGCAGCGCCGCGAGCTCATCCGCGCGCGGGTCCACGTGCACCGCCGAAGCCTGGGAGTCGAAGACCTTGACCGCGCGGCGCCCGGCTGTGAAGCGCTCCCAGCCCGGGTCGCCGTGGGTGGCGAAATCCACCCAGGCCCGGTGCACCTCGTCGGCCAGGGACTGCGGCGGGTTCGGGCCGGTCAGGGTCGGCGCGGCCGCGAGCCGGTCGAAGACGAACGGAACCTCGAGCACGTGGCAGGCGCCGAGCCCCTCGATGCCGGAGCGCCAGGCGAATTCGTAGACGTGCGCCGGCTTACCCGCCGCCGCGACGGATTCGGCGATCCGCATGGTGTCGTCGCGGAACGCCGCATCGGTGATGATCACGTTGAACACGTCGGCCGCCGAGGCATCGGGCCGATTGGCCGAATACACCGGGGCCACCGCCGGATCCACGCCGTAGCGGGTCAGCACGGCGGGCAGGTTCTCCGCTGTGATGCCCGCGGCCAGACCGGTGGGCACGGTGAAGAACCGGAACTCCTCCGCGGTGCATCCGACGAGCATCGGCACCGCGCGATCCGGTTGGGCGGCAAGCACATCGCTGGGCAGCGCAGCCACCAGCTCACCGTCGAGCACCGGGAACAGGCTCATGATGCCGAGCCCGTTGCGAATGATCGAGGCGCCCCAGCGCGCCGGATCCGGATCGGTCATCAGGTCCAGCGCCATCGCGTTCTGCGCCTCCCGCAGCCGATCCGGGCCGAGCTCGCCGAATGCGGTCGCGGTCGGGGCGATTCCGGCATGCCGGGCCACCTCGGTGGCGACCAGTCCGGCATCCCGCTCCGTCGCGACGGCAATGCCGTTGCCGCTCTGCATGATCGCGCGGCCGAACAGCCCCCGCGTCACCTCCGAGGCGACCAGCGAGACGACGCTCATACCACCTGCGGACTCGCCGAAGATCGTGACATTGCCCGGATCCCCGCCGAATGCCTCGATGTTCTCCTGCACCCACCGCAGCGCGAACACCTGATCGTGCAGCCCGCGGTTCAGCGGCGCGCCCGGCACCGCCGCGAAGCCGGAGATGCCGAGCCGGTAGTTGATCGATACGACCACGACCCCGTCGCGCGCGAACGCCGCGCCGTCGTAGATCTCCCGGGCATTCGAGCCGCGCACGAAGGCGCCGCCGTGAATCCAGACCAGCACCGGCAGCCCGGAGCTCCCGGCGTCGGGGGTCCAGACGTTCACGTTCAGATATTCCTCGCCCGCGATGCCGTCGCTACCGATCAGCGCGTGGATCGGCGCGGGATACGGCGACTGCACGCACGTCGGGCCGTACTCGAGCGCATCGCGCACCCCGTCCCACTCGGGCACGCGCGCGGGCAGCTCGAATCGCGCGGGGCCCACGGGCGCGGCCGCATACGGAATCCCGAGAAACGTACTGATCCCGGCCTCGGTGCGACCGCGGATCTTCCCGCCGCTCACGGACACGATGGTCTCCATGGCATCTCCTTCGTCGCCAGCATTGTCCCCGAATCGCGGGTTCACCACACGTTCGAACCGAACAACCGGCACAATGCTCCGGTGTTGCCGATCTATTACCACCTGTTCCTGCTCTTCTTCGAAGCACAGCAAATGCTGAACCAACTCCTCGGCCCGTGAGCGACCGGATTACCCGGCGAGCAGCCGCTCGACCCGGGTAGCACAGAAGGCCGTCACACCGCCCGTCGCTCCCGTCCGATCGGCCCGCGGTCTGATCTGATAGTCGCCTGAGAACACCGCACGCCGGACACTTTCGTCCGGGGCCCGGCGTTGATATGGATAAGACGCGCGACAAAGAAGGAGTTCGCCATGGCTCTCATCGGAGCAGTCATCGGATATGCGCTGAGCCTGTTCATCCTCGCGCTGCTGGCGCGCATGGTGCTCGACTGGATTCAGATGCTCAGCAGCCCGCCGAGTGCCGAATGGCTGGTGAAGGGCCGCCGCATCGCCCACGCCTGCACCGAACCGGTCATCGCGCCGGTGCGCAAGGTGCTGCCCCCGGTGCGCGCGGGCGGCATGTCCATCGACCTGGCCTTCACGCTGGTCTTCATCCTCGCGCTCATCCTGCGCTCGATCGCGTTCAGCCTCTAGGGCGCCGCTACCCCACCGAGCCGGCCGCAGCCGATCCCGAGTTCCGCTGCGGACCAGGCGAGTACCCGTGCGTACCGGTTCACCCCGCCCGATCCCCCACGGCCCCTTACCGCTCCGGGAACGACTTCACGAACGCAAAACCGATGACCACGGCGGCAACGGCGGAGATGGCCGCGATAATCCACATGAGAGCCCCTTATTCGACTGTGCACCAAGCGGATTGAACGTACCCCTCCCCGACCCGCCCTGTCCGGAAAACGACGATCGCCGCCCTGTCCGGCTCGCCTTCCCCAGCCCGCCGTACCGCCTCGCCCCTCCCGGCATTCCCGAACTGGAATCTCCGCACCGGAATCTCCGAACTGACATGTTCCAATTCGCATATCTACCTAACAGCGTCGACTACGCCGTCTCCGGAACCCACCCATCGAGCAAACCGGCACCTCGCCCAGAACACTGGGCGGGGTGCCGATTCACGACATGGGTTCGGGCACAACGCCCGGACCCGGTTACTTCTTCTTGCGGTCCCGCTTCTCCCGGACGCGGACGGAGATGCGCACCGGCGATCCGTCGAATCCGAACTCCTCACGCAGCCGGCGCTCCAGGAAGCGGCGATAGCCCGCCTCCAGGAATCCGGTGGTGAACAGCACGAACGTGGGCGGCCGAGTGGTCGCCTGAGTCGCGAACAGCACGCGCGGCAGGCGGCCGCCACGCATCGGCGGCGGGGTCGCCGCGACGACCTCCTTCAGCCAGGTGTTCAGCCTGCCGGTCGGGATGCGCTTGTCCCAGGACTCGAGCGCGGTTTCCATTGCGGGAACGAGCTTCTGGACCGCGCGACCGGTGTGGGCGGAGATATTGACCCGCTGCGCCCACGGCACCTGCACCATTTCCCGATCGATCTCGCGCTCGAGCTGATAGCGGCGATCCTCGTCGACCAGGTCCCACTTGTTGTAGGCCAGCACCAGCGCCCGCCCGGTCTCGGCGACCATACTGATCACCCGCAGATCCTGCTCGGTGATCGGCTGCGAGGCGTCGATCAGCATCACCGCGACCTCGGCCGCCTCGATAGCGGACTTGGTGCGCAGCGAGGCGTAGAACTCGGTGCCGCTGGCGTTGGCCACCTTGCGGCGCAGGCCCGCGGTATCGACGAAACGCCAAGGCTTGCCGCCCAATTCGACCATCGAATCGACCGGGTCGACGGTGGTGCCTGCGACATCGTGCACCACCGAACGCTCGTCGCCCGAGAGCTTGTTGAGCAGGCTGGACTTGCCGACATTGGGCTTGCCGACCAGCGCGACCCGGCGCGGGCCCGATCCGGGCGCGGCCACATCCTCGCGCGGGGTCTCCGGCAGCGCCTCGAGCACCGTGTCGAGCAGATCGCCCGTGCCGCGGCCGTGCGCCGCGCTGACCAGCCGCGGCTCCCCCAGCCCCAGCGACCACAGCGACGCCGCCTCGGCCTCCAGCTTCTCGCCGTCGACCTTGTTGGCAACCAGGATCACGGGAGTCTTGGAGCGCCGCAACACCTTCACCGCCGCCTCGTCGGTGGCGGTCGCGCCCGTGGTCACATCGACGACCAGCAGGATCGCATCCGCGGTGCGCATCGCCACCTCCGCCTGCCGCGCCACCGACTGCTGCAGGCCCTTGGCGTCGGGCTCCCAGCCGCCGGTGTCCTGCACCAGGAATCGCCGCCCGGACCAGGTGGCCTCGTACGAGATACGGTCGCGGGTGACGCCCGGAACGTCCTCGACGACGGCCTCACGCCGGCCCAGAATGCGGTTCACCAGAGTCGATTTGCCGACGTTCGGGCGCCCGACCACGGCCACCGTCGGCATCGGGACGTATTCGTGCGCCTGCGCATCGCCCTCGAGATCGGCGATCTCCCAATCGGCTTCGTCGCTCCAGACCCCGTCGGCGGCGTATCCGACCGCCTCGGGAAATACCTCGGTCATCGCCGGCCTCCCACCGAAATATGCTGTGCCACAACCCGGTACAGCTCGTCGATGGTCTGGTCCCGGGTCAGCTCGCTGGTGTCGACCATGATCGCATCCGCGGCCGGGCGCAGCGGCGACACCGCACGGGTGGAGTCCAGGTTGTCGCGGCGCTGCACGTCGGCCAGCACCGCCTCGTAGTCGTCACCGCGCCCCTCGGCGATGTTCTGCTGGTTGCGCCGATAGGCACGCGCCTGCGCCGAGGCCGTCAGATAGATCTTGGCGTCCGCGACGGGCAGCACGACCGTCCCGATGTCGCGGCCCTCGACCACGATTCGCCCCGCGGCCGCGGAGATTTCGCGCTGCAACGCCACCAGCTGGTCGCGCACCTCGCCCACCGCGGACACCGCGGAGACTGCCTTGGTGACCGCATCGCCGCGGATCTCGCCCGAGACGTCCTCGCCGTCCAGCTCGATCACCTCGTGGCTGGGATCGGTGCCGATGGTCAGCGGCAGTTCCTTGACCGCCACCACGATCGCGGCCGGATCGCTCAGATCGGCGCCGGCGCGCAGCACGCGCAGCGTCGCCACCCGGTACATCGCCCCGGTGTCGAGATACCGCGCGCCCAGCCGTGCGGCCAGTCGTCGCGACACACTGGACTTGCCCGTTCCCGACGGACCGTCCATCGCGATCACCAGCGGCTCCGAATTCGTCATCAGAGCGGGAAGCTCGATCATCTCGGTACCGTTCACCAGTCCGCTGCCCCTCACAGCTCCACCGCCTCGTAGAGCTTTCCGATTTCGTCGCGACCCAGCACCCGCAGGGTGCCGGGTCGTTGGTCGCCGAGTGCGACCGGGCCGATATGGGTGCGCACCAGAGCGGTCACCGGGTGACCGACCGCGTCCAGCAGCCGCCGCACGATGTGCTTACGGCCCTCGTGCAGCACCACCTTCACCAGGGAACGCCCGGCACCGAGCTCGAGCACCTGGAAGTCGTCGACCGAGGCCGGGCCGTCGTCGAGTTCCACGCCCTTGCGCAGGCGCTTGCCGATATCGCGCTGCACCTCGCCGTCCACGGTCGCCAGATACGTCTTGGAGACCTGGAACGAGGGGTGCATCAGCCGATGCGCGAGATCGCCGTCGTTGGTGAGCAGCAGCAGGCCCTCGGTGTCGGCGTCCAGGCGCCCGACGTGGAACAGCCGCTGCCCGGCCATGACGCGCTCGGCGACGATATCGCCCACGCACGGCCGGTTGAATTCGTCGGACATGGTCGACTGGAAGCCCTTGGGCTTGTTCAGCGCCAGGTAGACCTGCTCCTCGCGCACCACGATGCGCACGCCGTCGACGCGCACGACCGCGGTTTCCGGATCGATGCGCAGGCCCTGCTCACGCACGATCGCGCCGTCGACCTCGATGCGCCCCTGCTCGATCAGCTCCTCCGCGACCCGGCGGGAGGCCACGCCGGCCTTGGCCAGCACCTTCTGCAGCCGCTCACCCTCGCCCCACGGGAGCTTCTTCGGGCCGTCGGCCTCGTGCTCGACGTGCTGATGCTTGGCGGGCTTGGCGAAGCTCACCAGCGTGGGCTGCCGGCGCTGCGGCTGCGGCTTGGGCTTGGGCTTGGGCTTGCGATTGGGCGCGGCCTGCGGGGTCAGCGGACGCGCGCCGCCGATGCGGCCGGAGGTGTTCCTGCCCGCGATGGAACGGCTGTCGTTACGGCCGGGCAGGGATTCGGGGGCCCGGCCGCGGGACTCGGAGCCGCCGCGACCGGCGAAACCGCGATCGCTCGAGTACCCACCGCGACCGCCGCGGTCCTGTGAAAAGCCGCCGCGCTCAGGCGAATTGCCACCGCGGCCCTGAGAGTAGCCGCCCCGGTTGGTGCCCCGGTCCTGCGAATAACCACCGCGCTCAGGCGAATTGCCACCACGCCCCGCGGAATAGCCACCCCGTCCGGCGCCGCGATCCTGGGAGTAGCCGCCGCGACCGCGATCATCCGAATACCCGCCGCGACCGGAGCCGCGATCCTGGGAGAACCCGCCGCGGCTTCCGCGGTCGGAGTAGCCACCGCGATTGGAGCCGCGATCATCCGAGTTACCCCCGCGACCCGAACCGCGCTCCTGCGCATAACCGCCGCGGCTCGAGCTGCGATCGTCCGAATAGCCGCCGCGACCCGAACCGCCCCGACCGGCGCCCCGGTCCTGCGAATAGCCGCCACGACCACGATCGTCGGAGTAACCCCCGCGGCCCGAACCGCGCTCCTGCGAATAACCGCCACCGCGCGACCCACGATCGTCCGCATTCCCCCCGCGAGCGGACCCACGGTCCGATCCGTACCCCCCACGACCCCGCGACGATCCGCCGCGCCCGTCGGCGTCGCGGCCGCCCTGCCCTCGACCGCCTCCGCGTGGCGGTTCATTACTGCGTTTCCTACGATCCGGTGTGCCATCTCGGCGAGCGGGTGTATCCATGTGTCCTGTCAATCCTCGGCGCCGAGGTCGATATCCGACTCGGCGGGCTTCTTCAGTCTGGTGTACCGGGGGTCGGTGTCCAGACTCTCGTTGATCTCATCGATCAGGTCGACACCCGGCAGCAGGGGCGCCAACGGCGGGAGTTCCGCCAGCGACGCGAGTCCGATCCGTTCCAGAAACAGCTCGGTGGTGACGTACAGGGTGCCGTTGGTCTCGGGATCGGTCCCGGACTCGGCGATGAGTCCGCGCGCCACCAGGGTGCGGATCACACCGTCGACATTGACTCCACGCACGGCGCTGACCCGTGCTCGGGTAACCGGTTGACGATAGGCGATAACAGCCAGAGTTTCCAAAGCGGCCCGGGTGAGCTTGGACCGCGCGCCGTCCAGCAGCATGCGCTCGACATAGGGCGCGAACTCGGTGCGAGTGTAGAAACGCCACCCGTCGCCGACGAATCTGAGATCTATACCACTACCCCGGGCAGTGAGCTCCGCGGACATCTCCCGCAGCGCCCGCCCGACCCGCTGTTCGCTATCGCCGAGCGCGGCGGCCAGCAGTTCCACGGGCGCGGGTGCATCGACGACCAGCAGCATCGCCTCGAGGGCCGCGCGGAATTGGTCGTCGTCGAGGACCTGCAGCGCGAACTGCTCCGACTCGTCGTCCGCATCCGAAGCTGTACCCACCAGAACGGACCCCGCCGACTCGGCACCCGCCGATCCAGCCGACACCGACTCGGGATCCGTCGACTCGGCTCCGGTCGGTGCTGCCTCCACCGGCTGGTGGTCCGTAGACGCGACACCCCCGGACCCGGTTCCCACCGGCTCCGAACCCGTTGCCTCCGAACCCACAGTCACCGTCACCCGTAATCCTCTTCGATCGTCACCGCCGCGGGTTGCGCGGCATCCAACTCGCCTATCCAGCTCACCGCCAGCGGCCCGAGCGGGTCCGGCTGGTCGAATTCGATCGTCTTGCCTCGATACAGCTCCAGCAGCGCCAGGAAACGGGCGACGATCTGCACCGGGACGTCACAATCGGCGCAGATCTCGTGGAACGTCGTCCAACCGCCCGCACCACGGGCTCGCAACATCTCCAGCACCAGCGCGGCCTGCTCGGCGACGGAGATCGCATGGGAGTGGAGATGGTCCAGTCCCACCTTCGGCGCCGGACGCGGCCGGAACGCCGCCGCGGCGATATCGGCAAACCCGGTGGCGTCGACACCCAGCGTAACCTCCGGCAGAAGCCGCAGGTAGCGGTCCTCCAGCGAGACCGCCCGCGGGTAGCGCCGCAGCGCCGCGGCCTCGAGCTCACCCAGCAGCTCGGCCACCTGCTTGAACGCCCGGTACTGCAGCAGCCGGGCGAACAGCAGGTCACGCGCATCGAGCAGTTCCAGATCGTCGGCGTCGGTGACCTCGCCCGAGGGCAGCAACCGCGCCGCCTTGAGGTCCAGCAGGGTCGCCGCGACGACCAGGAAATCGGTGGTCAGATCGAGGATCTTGTCCGCGCGCAGCGTCTTGCTCTCGTTCAGGGTCGCGGTCAAGGCCTTGGTGTAGGTGATGAACTCGTCGGTGACCTTGTGCAGCGCCACCTCGGTGACATCGAGGCGGCGCTGGCTGATCAGCTGCAGCAGCAGATCGAAGGGACCCTCGAAGTTGTTCAGGCGCAGGTGGAATACGTTCGCTCTGTCGGGATTGTCCGGTGCCGCACCCTCTTCGGAGGCGGGCGATCCTGGTACGTCCGAAACAGTCGGCTGGTCTTGCTCCGTCACCGGCCCGACCGGTGAATGACTTCCCGTGCCATCGCCCGATACGCTTCCGCGCCACCGGATTTCGGCGCCCAAGTGGTAATCGGCTCACCCGCCACGCTGGCGTCGGGGAAGCGCACCGTGCGGTTGATCACGGTGTCGTACACCAGATCACCGAACACCTCCACCACCCGGGCCATGACCTGCCGCGAATGCAGCAATCGCGCATCGAACATGGTGACTACGATGCCGTACAGCTCGAGCCGCTGGTTCAGCCGGTCCCGCACCTTGTCCACGGTGTCGGTGAGCAGCGCCAGGCCGCGCAGCGAAAAGTATTCACATTCCATGGGAATGACCACGCCGTCGGCGCATGCCAGCGCGTTCACCGTCAGCAGGCCCAGCGAGGGCTGGCAATCGATGAGGATGTAGTCGTACCGATCGCGCAGCGGAGCCAAGGCGCGGCCGAGGGTCTGCTCGCGGCCGACCTCGTTGACCAGCTGGATCTCCGCGGCGGACAGATCGATGTTGCTGGGCAGCAGATCCATGCCGTCGACCTTGGTGTTCATCAACACGTCGTCGACGGTCGCGCGGCCCCCGACGAGCAGGTTGTGCACCGTCATGTCCAGATCGTGATGGGCCACACCGAGACCCGCGGACAGCGCACCCTGCGGATCCAGGTCCACCAGCAGCACCCGGCGGCCGTATTCGGCCAGCGCGGCACCGAGATTGATGGTCGAGGTGGTCTTGCCGACGCCCCCCTTCTGGTTGCACATGGCAACGATCAGGGCGTCTCCGTGGCGGGACACCGGCGGCGGGTCCGGTATGTCGCGCAACGGGCGTCCGGTCGGTCCCACTTCCGTGCCGTCCGCCACGATGTCTTTCGCCTCCCATAATGTTTGGGCCGCATGCTCTATCCGCTGGCCTGATGATCGAAATGGTGATCGCGGGTCTGCCGCAGCACCCTCATGCGGTCCGCCCGCACCGGCTGTCGTCATATCCGCTGCTCCTTACAAGTCCTGCACTGCCCCGCTCAGCGCTGCGGGACCAATCCTCATCAGGTGTGCCGCGAAGAGCACGCCATAGACGCTACCGCCTTGTAGCGCAAGACTTGCGCTCGGACACGCAGGCGGAGCCTAGGGCTCAACTCCAGGTTTAGAGCCCGGAGACCACGAAAAGCTTTGCCGAGCAATGCCAAACTTTTGCCAACATCTGTTGGCCAACAACTGTTGACTTCAGCTCCGCGAAAGGTCTAACGTACTGGTCAACGGCCGTTGGCCAACAGATGTTGACTCAGGAGGAAGCCATGAACGCCGCACACACCATCCCCACCAGCACCGACGTTCTGGTAGTCGGCGGCGGTCCCACCGGCCTGATGCTCGCGGGCGATCTGGCCCGCGCGGGCGTCGCGGTGACGCTGATCGAAAAGCACTCGGAGGGTTCGGAACTGACGCGGGCCTTCGCGGTGCACGCCCGGACGCTCGAGGAGCTGGACGCGCGCGGCCTGGCCGACGGCCTCATCGAGCTCGGCGCCAAGGTGCAGGACTTCCAATTCTTCGGCGGCAGTGTGAAATTGCACCTGGACCGCTATGTCGACGGCCGGTTCCCGTACCTGCTGATCACCCCGCAGACCAACGTCGAGAAGGCGCTGCGCGCCCGTGCCCTGGAGCTCGGCGCGACCATCGTCCCGGGTGCCGAGCTGCTGAGCCTGTCGCAGGACGCCGACGGCGTGGACGCCGTGGTGAAGTTCGAGGACGCCGAGCACACGATCCGGGCCGCCTACCTGGCCGGCGCCGACGGCTACCGCAGCCGGGTGCGCGAGCAGATCGGCGTCCCCTTCCCCGGCCAGGCGGTGATCGAGTCGATCATGCTGGCCGATGTCCGGCTGGAGACCGCTCCGGCGGATGTGCTTGCGGTCAACGGGATCGGCGACTGCTTCGCCTTCGTCGCGCCGTTCGGCGACGGCTATTACCGCATCTTCTCCTGGAACCGGGCCAACCCGCAGCCCGATTCGGCGCCGGTCGATTTCGAGGAGGTTCGCGAGGTCACGCGCCGCGCGCTGGGCACCGATTTCGGCATGCACGACCCGCGCTGGATGTCGCGGTTCCACAGCGACGAGCGGCAGGCGCCGACCTACCGCGTCGGACGGGTGTTCCTGGCGGGCGACGCCGCGCACGTGCACTCCCCCGCCGGCGGCCAGGGCATGAACACCGGGATTCAGGACGCGGCGAACCTGGCCTGGAAGCTGGCCGCCGTCGTGCAGGGCTGGGGCACCGACGCGCTGCTGGACAGCTATCAGGCCGAGCGGCACCCGGTCGGCAAGGCGGTGCTGCGCTCGAGCGGGGCCATCGTGCGCGCCGCGCTGGTGCGGCCCGCGGCGGGTCGCATTGCCCGCAACGTCGTCGGCGGCGCCGTCCTCGGGATACCGGCGGTGGGCGGCAAGGTCGCGCGCACCATCAGCGGCATCGGCTTCAGCTACGACCGCCCGCAGGGCGCGCACGAACTCGTCGGCACCCGGGTGCACGACATGGCACTGGTCGGCGAGCCCGCCCGGTTGTACGAGGCGCTGCGCGGCGGCACCTTCGTCCTGGTGGTGCCGGAGGGGACCGAGATCCCGTCGACCGACCGGGTCACCGTGGTGCACGCCGCCGACCCGAAGCAGCCCGTCCTGCTGGTGCGGCCGGACGCCTACGTCGCCTGGGCCGCCGACAACGCGGACGCCACCGCCATCGCGGCGGCGATGGGCCAGTGGCTGGGCGTCGCCGCGACCACGGAGTAGCCGAACCACACCCTCAGCCTGCTCCCGGAATACACTCCGGGAGCAGGCTTTTCCGCGTTCTTCAGCCGGCCTTCGGGAACGGCTCGCCGGTGCGTGACACCGATCTCTCCTGCCGACAGTGGCCGATCGTCCGGGCCACCGCTCGGCTCCCGTCACCGCGCGCACGTCGGCGCCACCGTCGAGCAGGTGCGTGGCGGCATCCCCCAACGGGTAGGCCACCGCCTGCCGGGTAGCTCCAGGAAACCTCGCCCGCGCCCCACAAAGGTGAAGCGAGTCATCGATGAGGTGCATCTCTTCAGATCGACTCTTCCCTTGCATCGCGAGCGTGCTCCAAATCGAGAATTAGCGCACTGACACTAACGGGAACTTGACCGGCATCAACGACAACAACTGTGACGCTATCGCCCACTTCGAGATCATGACCGTCGACCCACCGCTGATTTCTAGTATTGTCCAAAAATCCGAGCTGCCCATTTTCCATTCGCACTTCGAATCCCGAAAGTATCCGATCCGTCACGATAGAATTGGACTCAATTCCGGCGATAGGAGTTATCTGGTCAATCAATCGACTGATTACCGAGATCGCCGTCCGGATCGTAGGATTTCGATCAACCCGAAGAGTATCCAGCGACTCACCGCGGTCCAGGGCAACCGCGTAGAGCTCCTCCAAAGTTCCACACTGCTTGTCCAACTCGGAGCGCCATGCGGATTTGCCCTGGACACTCGCCAGCAGGGACTCCAGCTCTTCAATCAGCGCCGATATCGAGTATCTAGCCTCGGAATACAAGACCAGAGAACGAGTCAACAGTCGACAAAGAATCAGTTGCGACATAACCCAAACCTCCAGAATCGACGCCTGCGCACTCCAGAGTGCCGGTTGCCGACTGGTCACCCATTCCGCGCACCGTCCATCCGCGGAAAAACTCCGTCACGGTACGGCCAGGTAATCAATACCACCGGGAAATCGCTACCGCGATAGAACCGCTGCGCCTGCCCGAGATATTACATCACCAGCCTCTGGAGAACAAACGACAGCGACCCCCGCAGTCCAATCATCATCGAAGTATGCTGCCGAAACGCGGTAACGACCTCTGTCCAGTGAGATAGACAGACGACTGTTAACACTGACGGTTGCACCATCCAGCGCCGAATTAAAAAACTCGACCGGCCCCGCGACATTCCACGTCAACTGCTCATCCAATTGTCGATTTGATGCACTCCGATTCGCTGCCGCAAGCAGTTCCTTTTCCGAATCCGCCCCATACCATCTGACCAACATCCTCATATCTTGGATATAGGTTGTAGGTGCCGCCATATCACCAAGGACGAGAACCTCAACGCCCGAGTGCTCAACAATTCCTATATACGTAGAGACCGAACATGCGAGTCCATAATCCCCCCAAGTATCCCGATGATCAGGGTCAAATGCTTCAGGAACTCCGCGCCAAGCCGAACGGGCAGACTGCGGAATTAAGATCTGCGGCCCGCCAGTAGTCTCAATCCATTGGTACCTATCCATAATCGCTCCTACTCGCCCGTTGAAGATCTGCGGCGCCGTCGACCGCAGCAGACGCTTCAACCGCGAGGCCTAAAACGGTAGGAATATCGATCATTGTCCAAGTTCTGCATTATCCCTCCTTGCTGACTGGGGCAGGATGCACATTGCGGATATATTGTTTGCGGACCCCCGTTAGGGCTAAGCGCACTCGGAGGCTGATAGTCAGGCGTCCAGTTCTCGTTAGGTCTCCCAGAGTTAGCACCTACCACTAACCGGATAATTCCTTACCAATCGCCCGAAGGACATCCGCAAGCCAGATCAACCCATACGAGACGACTCGATCTTCGCCGATCATTGACTCCAGATTGCTCCACGATTCGGAAACCTGACCGATTGTCAAATTGGGCGGCCCCGAATAGATATTATTCATCTCCGACACAGGTACTGACCAGAAGTAGTCACTGTCAAACGAGAACGCATCACCATCCTGCAATTGACGCGCGTGCGCAACCAGTACGGCGAACACCTCTGCCAAACGGTCGTACGATAGAGAGGATTCAGTTGCCACCATTGCCCCTGCTTTTGATGCCATCTATCTGATCTTGGAAGGTTGACTGTCGCCGGGTCTGTACCGGCCCCGAGAAGACGGCGGCGGACAGCACCGGCGGCGCGGTGATCGAGTTCGAGAAGGAATAACGATGGTTTTGCCATCACTGTAAGCAGCTCTATTATTGCTGAGATCCTTACTCATTGTCGGATGCTCCATGACATCTCGAACGTGTTTCCCCAGATCATCCGCAGTCATCCCAGGAAAATCAGCAGCATGCTTCTGATCGGCGTGCCCATGTATAGGCCAGGGTGGAGCTTCCTTCATTCGGGATAGTTTTTCACTAAATCATCCAAGATCCGAGGAGGGATGATATCACCGCGGAAATTGAATGCGACAATACCCAGAAACTCGTTCAGCGAGCCCGAGGACACCCGCAGACTCTTTCGCCAGCCCTGAAATGCACTGGTATCCGCACCCCGGATAGCCATGATGCCCAGATTCCGCTGCCCCCAACATCCCCACATAGCAGACCTACCAGAATACGCGATAACATTTGAAAGGTCACCCATCAGCCAAATACTCTCGTCATCGCCAGGAACAGATTCGGTGTACACCGCATCGACCTCGTCTTCCGACGCGCTCACGTCCATCGAGAAGGCCGGATACACGCCACAGCCTTCCGGCACGTTGATACTACCCCGTCCCGGGTCCAGAACCAGGCAATCAACGTGCGTGTCGCCGTGGATCCTGGCCAGGTCGCTCAGGTCCTGCGAGAAGCGTGGACTGTCGCCAACCTCGTACTCGATAAATACAGTTCTGGACGCTTCAATCCGAAAAACGGGGTCAGGAAATCTACTTTCCACGTTAAAACACACATCCATCTGGTCGCGAATGCGCTCATATTCCTCAAGGCGAGTGCAAAGCCTTCTATTTATCCGTTTCTCAAAGTATTTTGATCAGCTCAAATTTAGATAGTTCCGCATCCAGCCAACTACCTCGCACTGAGCCAGAATTAGTTGCCGTCATCGCCCAGCCTCGTCTTTAGTTCAATGCCTTTTTGCCCGTCCGGAGTATAGTCTGCCGTCGATCCATTCCAGTTGTCGGCCTTGTCGCGAATGACCCATTTACCCTCACCCTCCTTGGTGAAGATGCTCACGTCGCCATTTTTACTGGCGCTTCCTTCCAACCCTGATTTCGTAGCTCCCCTTCAAAATCTGGCCTTGTCATGGACGTGCCGCGATTCTCGGTCGACGACTTACTGTTGGTTCGATCACGGTAATCGTACTTCGGCCCGGGCTCCTCAGCCGTTTTGGGGAAGGGAGTCGCAGCCTTGTCGGGTGCTTGTGCGGTGTTGGGTTTGCTGGTGGCTGGCGAGTCGTTCTTGTGGTCGTTCGCTTTCTCGATAGCGTAAATCCCCGCACCGAGTACGACCGCTGGGATGACGATCTCGGGGGCGAGTACCGCCCCGAGCCCCTCCCCGATCTCCGGAACGAGCGGAGCGATCACGGCCAGGGGGTTCTTGCCGGTGAGGTCGATGTTGTTGATCGGGTCGGCGTTGACGTAGTCGTAGTCGTTGGACGAGCCGCCCGACACGGGATCGGTCTGCAGGAACCGGCCCAGGACCGGCAGATAGGTGCGCGCGCCGATCTCGACGGCCTGCTGGCTGGCGAGGTGCTCGATCGGGAGCGTGTTCTGCCCGAGCCAGCCGAAGTCCATACCGCCCTGCATCGTCGCGGGGATCGGCCTAACCGCCGAGGTCGCGGCCGGGCGTCGCTGAACTCCCGGGAGGGCTCTGAACGATCCCGAACAGGCCGCGGTTCAATCGCGCGTGTCGTTGAGCACGTAACTACCGGCCGGGTCGATCTCGCCGGCCAGCGGAATCCACTACGCCAGTGCGGCTCCGACGAGCGGGCGAGGGCTTCGGCGGCGCAATCACCACGATCACACTATTGATCGGAGCCGCTCTCACCGCGTGGATCCCGGTCGCCGACGAGATCGACCCCGCCGGAAGCTACGTGCTCGACGGCACCCTGCTGCCGTGCTGGAGCTGGGCCGGGCATCGGGAACTGTTCTCCGGCAAGCACCAGACGACCGGGATGAACGTACAGGTCCTGTGCGACCTCGACAGGAATCCGGTGTGGATCTCCGACTCGGTCCCAGGCTGTGACCACGACATGGCCGCACTGGCCGCCTCCGGACTGCTCGACCGCCTCGACCCACGGAACATGCTGGCCGACAAGGGATACCAAGAATCCGGCATGATCACCCCGGTCAAGAAACCGATCGGTGGCGACCTGCACGAATCCGACCCACGACTACAACACCGAGGTCAACCGCCTGCGTGCGGTGATCGAACGAGCCATCGCCCACCTGAAGACCTGGCGGATCCTGCACACCGACCACCGACGCCCAATGGCAACCTTCGAGGAAACAATCACCACAACAATCGGACTGTATTTCCACCGACTCTCGTGAATAAGTCTCAGTACGTCTCCTCCTATCTTGCTCTGGGCAGCCTCTGTAACTTCCTTCAGACGACACCAAACTACACCATGTGCAATCTATCGATGTGGCGCCAAATATCATGTCCCACCGGAAAGCGTTGAACGATATCCGTAACCGAAGCCAGTCCAGCCGTCAAGCGTATCAATCGATTTGTTACGTCTCGATTCTCACTCCAGTAATCGTCCGGCAACCTCAGTACCGTCACAAGCAGGTCTCCCGGGTAGTAATCCCCATGTGCTAGCGGATCCTTTTCCAGCAGATTCAGCGCATACGGCATCAGCGTAGCAGTACCCACATCTTGACCAAGCAGTATCCGAAGATCCTCAGCGGTCAACGATTCAAGAGGCTTGCGCCGAAGTTCGTGAACAGTCACCATCAGCCGGGTGGCATCGGGCGGCGGATCTGCCCACACACTTCCCTCAATAGCCTCTAACGTTCTAGGCTGGGAGTCGACATCCACCATGCCCGTCTTCCAATCTGTTTATCCACACTCTGCCGCGGAACAAACTGCTCGCTGTCATCCGGGGTTGACGCTGCAATCGGCAGGATAAATCTCAAGCTGAGAAGTGAGCCACCCTCAGGGCATCCCAAAGCGCGCGCAAAGATCCAGGACTCAGATGTCCAGCTCACATCCCGTCTTATCCCACACCTGCATCGCTGATTCCGGCCAGCCCCAGATTACAAGGTCCGATTGCCCAATCTGCAAATCGGGATACCCAGGTTTGAGGCCAGAAATCCTTACACGAAGATGCTCACCGGCCTCAACACGATACATCATTCCCGTCGGCTCGAAATATACACTAATCGCATCCTCCCCGAAAGGGCCAACTATGAATTCGACCTCGAAGGTAGCCTTATCGACCACTTAGCCTCCCAGTGTCTTAATGGCGTCGTCCATGAGTTCCGACCTAGCTTCCGCAGTGTCATTTTTCGGGTTTCGCGCGTACTCATTATCATAGAACTCTTTCAGCTCCTGCGCCCCTTCCTTGGTCATGTGCCTGGCTTCCCATTCGGCGGCGGTCCGTCCCATTGCCTCCCGAGCTCCCTCCACTCCCTTTCCCCAAACTGACTTCCCCCAACTAGCCTGTGTCTCCCCCTCCGGCACAAGATGCTTCGGGAAGGGCATCCGGGCATTGGGATCAGGATGCGCATCAGCCGGATCCTTTACCGGCGCTGCCTTATCGGGTGCTTGGGCGGTGTTGGGTTTGCTGGTGGCTGGTGGGTCGTTCTTGTGGTCGTTCGCTTTCTCGATAGCGTAGATCCCCGCACCGAGTACGACCGCTGGGATGACGATCTCGGGGGCGAGTACTGCTCCGAGTGCCTCACCTACCTCCGGAACGAGCGGAGCGATCACGGCCAGGGGGTTCTTGCCGGTGAGGTCGATGTTGTTGATCGGGTCGGCGTTGACGTAGTCGTAGTCGTTGGACGAGCCGCCCGACACGGGATCGGTCTGCAGGAACCGGCCCAGGACCGGCAGATAGGTGCGCGCGCCGATCTCGACGGCCTGCTGGCTGGCGAGGTGCTCGATCGGGAGCGTGTTCTGCCCGAGCCAGCCGAAGTCCATACCGCCGGTCATGGTGGCGGGGATCGGGATGTCCGCGAATGCGCCCGTGCCCGGGTCGATGTCCTGGCCGTAGGGGTCGTAGAGGTGCATGGCGCCGGTGCGGGCGGCGGCGCCGTCGGCGGTGAACAGGATGCTGCCGTGCACGTCCGGGTAGGACCAGTTCGTGGTCGCTGTCTGCCCATAGGTTTTGGTGAGCACCGCACCACCGGACAACTTCAGTACCCGCTGCTGCAGGTTCCCGTTGGAATCGAGCACCAGTTCGGGGTTGTTTGCTGCCGGTGCGGTGTAGCCGTAACGGGTCGTCCCGTTCGCGGTCGTGGTGGGCGCGCCCTGCACGGTCCGGGCGGTCAGCCGGTCGTTCACATCCCGGGTGTAGGCGACGTTCGTCCCCGAGGCGGTCACAGTGGAGACGTGCCGGCGGGTTGAGTCGTAACCCAACGTGTCGGTACCCACCCCGGTCGCATTGCCGTACACGTCGTAGGCGAACGACAGCGCGTTGGTGCCGTTGGTCGACAGCAGCCGATCGGTGTTGTCGTAGCAGTAGCCCGTGGTTACCGCCGCGGCACCGTCTTTGACGTCGGTCAACCCGGTGCGGTTGGTGTCCATGCCCGCCGCTGTATTCGGGCCGCACCCGCCGGTGGGGTCGAAGTGGTAGGTCAGCTGATGATGCGGGACCGTCGCCGCGGCCAAGCGCCCGACTCCGTCATAGGTGTAGGAATCTGTGAAGGTTGCGGTGGGATTGGCTGTGTCGGTGAGGTTTTCGTCGGTGATGCGCCCGCGTGAGGATCTGGTCACTGAATCGACGACGGTTGAACTGGCGGTCTTCCACGTCAATCCCGTTGTCGCGCCGGCCGTATTACGCGCTATGGAATCGAGCCGAGATCCATTGCCGTACGCGACGTTGGCTACCTGCCCACCATTGTCGTAGCCGGTGGTCGCGACCGTTGTTCCATCCAGTCCTAGCGTGAGTAGCCGGGATGCGTTGTCCCAGGTGTAGTTCAGCGTGCTGGTAACACCCTTGACCGTCGATGTTGTACCGGTCACCCGACTGGCGGGGTCGTAACCGGTGGTCGTGACCACACCGTTGGCATCGGTATACGAGACGGGCCGTCCGAGAAGGTCGACTACGGTGGTGACGGTGCCGCTCGAGTCGCTGGCGGCCGTGGTTCTCGGATCCCCGTTGACGGCATAGTTGTACGTGACCGTGCGGGCGGGTTGGTTGCCCTGAGCCGGGAATGCCTGCTGTGTCGTCCGGCCGCGGGCGTCGTAGCTGGTGCATGTCCATGGTTCGGAGTTGACCCGGGATGCCACGACCCGTCCCGCGCCGTCGTAGACCGATTCAGCTGTATTCGACTGACCTGCCGCATTTTTCGAGGCGGTCACGATCTTCGGCAGTCCGGCTTGATTCACCGCCGATGCCCCGGAAACGCACGGGTTCGCCCGTGTCTCGGCGTCGCCGTAATAGGTGGTGGTGCTGCGCTTGTCCGGATTCGTGATATCGCCGGACGGGAGCGCACCAGCGGTCTTGCGGAGATACCCGGTCCCCGGAGTCTCGTAGGTATTACGGCGTACCAGCGACAGTCCGCCGGGGTCCGAGGTCTTGGCGACCACCAAGCCGTATACCGGGTCGATCCCGTTGGCCGGATCGGAGTAGCTGGTGGCGGTCTTGGTCGTACCCGCCCGTTCTGTCGCGCCGCCCGAGCTGTCGTAGTCGGTCTGACTTGTCTGCCATCCATAACGCGGCTGCAGGAACTGCCCCGGCACGGTGACCGGCGATCCCGTACCGGGTGGGGTCCAGGTGAAGTTCAACGCACCGGTGGTGCCGCTGCGGTTGTAGTACTCCACGCGGATGCGATGCCAGCTCCCGGCGACGGTGTTGGTGTAGCTGCCGGCGGTCGCGGTGCTGGCCTTGTCGGACCAGCTGTCCACCAAACGCACATCGTCGATCCACAACCGCACGCCGTCCACGGCGGTGAAGCCGACTCCGTAGGCGCCTGCCGCGGGGAATTGGATCTCCCCGGTGAACCTGGCGGACCAGCCACCGGTGTTGGCGACAGGCGGTGAGCTGCCCCAGGTTTGGGCCAGCGACCCGTCGGCGGTGCCGACACCGGTCTGCCACACCGCCGGGATACCTGACAGCACCGGATTGCTGTACAGCGCCGCGGACAGACCGGTCAGTGCCTCGTCGTAGCCGACGTGGGTCGAGGGCACCGTGCCTGTGCACTGCGCGGTCGGAGTCTGGCCATTGAAACACGAGGCGGGAGCGGGACCATACGAGTCGGTCGGCCGGTCAGCATGGTCGTATACGACGGTCGAGCGGCGGCCCGCACCATCGACGGTCGCGGATACCTTGTCCTTGGGTGTCCATTCCGCCGAGGTGACCAGCCCGTCGGGGTCGGTATTGTTCAGGCTTCGTCCGGCCGAGTCGTAGGTGGAGGTGTAGCTGGCGTATGTCTTGTCCAGACCCTGGTAGATCTTTACCGTCGCGGAGTTGTGGGTGGGGTCGTACAGGTACAGGTGCCCCGGCTGGATGTTGGTGGTCACCCCATCGGGTGCGGGGCTGGTGATATTCGTGGGCGCGGCGGTCGGTAGATCGGGGGCACGCTGGAATTGGTCGTATTGGATCGTGGTGCGGTCAGCGGTCCCCGAATACGAGGATTGGGTGGCTTCCCAGTCGGTGGCCAGCGGGTCGCGCAGCTGATACAGCGGTCCGACGGAGGCAATATAGTTCTCCACCGTAACGGGGTCGGAGTTGCTTCCGATCGCCGAGACGTAGCTCGCCTCGTCGGTGTAGGTGAGGTCCCGAATCTCACCGCCCGGGTTCTCGATCCGGTCCAGGGTGCGCACCGTGGAGTACCACAGGCGGGTTTCGGTGCCGTCCCAATATTTGATGCGGCACAACATTTGTTCGGGTGCTTGCGCGGCACCCGAGGGTGCACTCGCGCCGCCGTAACAGCTGTTGCTGTTGTCGGTGTTGTAGTACAGGGTGTGCGACAACCCCGAAACAGGGTCCTTGATCGAGGTCAACCGGGACGGTGAACCGCTGTAAATGTATTGCAGCGCCGCGGGTTTCTTACTGTCCTCGACCGTGGTAACCGTGCTCAGGGTGCCGTCGGGGTTGAATACCGAGGCCACCCCGCCCTCGGTCTCGGTGATCAGGCCGTTGGCGTCGAACGCCAGCACCCCGTCCTCACCGACCGGGGGAATGTAGCCACCTTCGGAGGTCCGCGCCCAGGTGTGCACCGCGCCGGTGTCCTCGGTGAGGACGACCGACCCATCCATCACGGTGGCGGACATGTATTTCGCGCCGGGTACCGCCAGGCTCCAGCCGGCCGGCAGTGGCGCCGAATCCCGCGCGTACAGCAGGTTCGCCGGCACGATCTGCGGGTTCATCGAGAATGTGCGCGCGGCGTCCGGGCCGGTGGCCGCCCGCCCCCACAACACCATCTTCGGTTGGGTGCCCGAGGTGTGATGTACCAGTTCGACTTTCAGCGGGATCCGCTGGCCCGCGGTCAGGGTGATGTCCTGCGAGGTTTTCGGGCCCACGGTGGTGAAATTGCTAGACGGACGCGTCCCCTGCGGATCGTTGATCACCAGCGAGTTGTTGACCCACAACCGCATACCATCGGCGTACGAGCCGTCGAACCGGTAATCACCGGCTACCGGAGCTTGAAAGTATCCTTCATAGCGGACCACATACCACGCTGGATCCAACGCCGGAGCCAGCGTCAACCCCGGTATCGTGTACCCGTTTTCCGCAGTCGATTCGAACCCGAAAACATCCAGGTCGACCTGCGGTTCGGTGCGCACCATCACCGGAACCGCCGCGGGCGTGCCCGTATGGGTGGGATCGTTGAAATACGACGTTGTCACTCCCCGGGGCGCCCCGGCCAGCGAGTTGTAGGCGAGTTTGATCCCCGAATCCCCGCCGACGGAATGGAAGGTGGGGCCGCCGCCTTCGACATAGACGTTGCCGTTGTACAGGTTCACCGTCACCGGACCTATCCGGTCCGTGGGTGAAATCTTGCCGTCCCCGAGGCGCTCATCGACTTTGAAGTGATTCACCCACGGCGGTGTTGTCGTGGTCACACCGCCGGACAGCGCGGTGAGCACGGTCCAGGTGTAGGTCGCGCCGTCGTGCAGCACATAGTTCGGCACCGTCCACGTCGGTGTGGTCAAACAGCCCGAATCCACTGTCTCGCCGGAGAGCCCGTCGGCACCGGTGGACACCTTGAAGCAATACAAGGTGGCATCACCGGACGGGTTGGTGACCGCGTTCACCGACAGCGTCGGCGTCCGGGTCCCCACCACCGCCTGATCGACCGGCCCGATCGCGGTCGCTGCTGGAGGTGCGGTGCCGTAGTCGACGATCAGCTGGGCCTGCAGGGTTTGCAGCGTTTGCGCACCGGCGGTTTCCGCGCCCGTCAGCAGGAACCAAGCATTGTTGTCCTGCGCGGCAACACGTCCGGCGATATATGAGGTCAGGTTCGGCGACCACATCGAACCAGCGTTACCGACCTGCGCGGACGCCAACTGCGGACCGAGCGAACCATAGCCCAGCGGACTCGTAGCTTGGTACAGGTTCGCAGTCGCCGCAGTAGTAGCGGCCGTTCCGGTCGTCTGGAAATCCATCCGGGCACCGACCACCGCCTTGCCGTACAGCGGGGAAAAGTCGAACCGGAACCCCGAGCGCCAGTACAAGTTCTGCCCCGAGGGCAGCGAATTCCCGACCTCGATCCCGCACGTATTCTGGCATGTCGTCACGCCGTCGGACGAAAACGCCGTCGTCGCAGCGGTATTGCCGAAGCCATAGGTGTAGGTCGGGTCGACCACGATCGGGAACACCCGAGATTTGTCGGTCAACCAGCTCTTGTCCACCGTCACCGTCAGCGACCAGGAATCACCCTCGCGCTCGAGTTCATACTTTCCGCTCGTACGGGCGTCCCTTTTCTTCTTGTTGTTCTCGCCTTCGCCGGCGGAGTCTCGCACCTGGATCGGCGGCAGCGCCGCAATCTCTTTGCCGTCGGGGTCGGTGATGACGACCTCGTTGTCATGAAGCTGCGGCGTCGAACCTGCACCCAGCTTCATCGCATACACCCACCGGCCATCACCGACCTCGGTCCGCGACTTCAGGATCACCGATTCCTGGACCGCGCCCGGCTGGACCTCGTATTTCAGATCCTGTCCCGGCAGCACATCGGTGTAGGTGACCGTCGACCCCGACACCGACCGCGGAACCTTGCGAGCGCCCTCGAGCGCGAACGTCACCGGCGCACCATTGTCGCTGACCTGCAGTAGGGCTTGGTCGTCGGCGAACTGCGCAAACTCTGTGTGCGCGCCGTCACGGGCCGCCGCAGCCTTCGCCGATGACTTGTCTCCCACGACTCGGGTGTCCATCGACACCCAATGGCCTTGCCCGTCAGCCACACTCATCGGTGCCTGCGACAACACCAATGAATGCGACCCGTCCTTGTTGACGTATTCGACAGCCTTCTCCGACCGCGACACCTCCTTGGAGGTCTGCTGGTTGTAGCCACTATGTGTGCCTGACCGCGACAAGTTCGCACTCAACGGCGCGAAGTCGGCCTCGGGAGGCCGCGGGGGCCGCTTCTCGGGTGCGGGAAGCTTTGCCGACCTGGCCGCAGACGCCATCAGGGGCATGTGCCGCGCCGCGTCGATCGCGTGTTTGCCCGCCGCTCTCGAGGCCACCATGACGTGCACGGTTTGCGCTGTCAGGGCCACCGCCAGCACCGCAACCGCGATTCCCAGCCATATCCGCGTACGCGGGTTGGACCACACGCGACGCCACAATCGAGATGTCATTTCATTACACCAACTGTCACTAGCCACAATGGGCGAATAGATAGACGGATCTACGCCGATCACTCGGCAGTATCGAGGCAAATACAGTGAACGCCTTAACAACTCGCTCCGGTCACCGGAGCACTCGCATCACGTCGGGGGCTTGATCGACGCGGGCGGTGTCATCGACGGCAGATCATGACCATGCGGCGAGCTCGGCTTCGCCGCCGCGGGTGGGGACAACACCACCGGCGTCGCCGATGCGCCGAGAACCATCACGCGCCGTCGACTCACACCAGTCCGTCGACAGCGCGACTGTCGACAATGCGATATGCCTCGCGCGCGGCGACGACCAACGGCCAGGACCGGAATGCATAACTCCCCCAAAAAGTTTCGGCCCCACCGGCCGATCAAGAGCACTTCAAGGAAGATTGTCACGAGATCGACGACTGCGCCCCTCTGGAGAGCTATAGTGATGCAAATCACGCAGATTGCCCACAGGTTCGATCCCCTTCTGCCATGGGTCAGCGGAACGCATGCCCGGCAGGGACTTCGGGGAGCGCTGCTGAACTACGAGGCGGCGCCGGGAGTCAGCGGGCGCGCGGGTGTGCCGTCGCCCAGACCTCGTGCAGGGTGTTCACGGTGACCAGGGTGTAGATCTGGGTGGTGGTGACCGAGGCGTGACCGAGCAGCTCCTGCACCACGCGCACGTCGGCGCCGCCGTCGAGCAGGTGGGTCGCGAAGGAGTGGCGCAGGGTGTGCGGGGAGACCGTGGCGGCGATGCCGGCGCGCTCGGCGGCGGCCTGCAGGACCTGCCAGGCGCTCTGGCGCGAGAGCCTGCCCCCGCGGGCGTTGCAGAACAGCGCGGGATTTCCCTTGCCGCGCACCACGAGTGCGGGGCGGCCGCGCACCAGGTAGGCGTCCAGCGCATTCAGCGCGGGGCGGCCGATCGGCACCATGCGCTGTTTGCCGCCCTTGCCGTGCAGCACGACCGCACGCTCGTCGGCGTCGATATCGTCGACATCCAGGTCGATGATCTCGGAAATCCTTGCGCCGGTGGAATACAGCAGCTCGAGCATGGCGCGATCGCGCAGCCCGCGCGGGCCCCCGTCCGCGGCACCGGACCCGCCCGCGGCCTCGAGCAGCCGCGAAATCTGATCGTACGGAAGCGCTTTGGGCAGCCGCCGGGCCGGAGTCGGCGGCTTGACCGCGTGCGCGACATCCCCGGCCGTGATTCCCTCGGCCGCGGCGAACCGATGCAGCCCCCGCACCGCGACCAGACCCCGCGCCGCGGAACTGGCCGCCAGCGGCGGATACCCGTGCCACCCGGCCCGCAGCGACACCGTGAAATCCCCGATATCGCCCTCGGTTACGCCCTCGAGCCCCGCGATACCGCGCTGCTCCAGGAACTCCCGATACCGCCCGAGATCCCGCCGGTACGCGCTGAGCGTATTGCGCGCGGCTCCGCGCTCGACCGCCAGGTGGTCGAGGTATGCGTCGATCTCGGGCTGCAACACGGCCCCATCATGACAGCCGCCACCGACAATCCCGGACCGAAACGCCTGCGCGCCACTCCGCTCCCACTCGGTTCGGATAGGTTGCCGGGGTGATTGATACGGACCCGATACTTCCGGTCCTCACCGGACCGGTCGTCGACGTCGTGCGATTCCTCGCCGAGTGCGGGGACGAGGAGGTGGACCCCGACACCGCGGTGAAGATGCTGGAGAGCGTGGCCGACGTGCTGCAACGGCTACCCGGCGACCAGCTCGACAGGTTCCTGACCGTGCTCGCGGAGCTGGCCGAGGCCGAATCGGACCCCGGGCGACGGGAATTCCTGCGGTCGTTTCCCGTCGCCTGCGGTCTGATCGAGGACCCCGACGACTGAGCCCGGAGTCATGGGGTGTGCGGCCGGCCCGCCTTGCGGTCGAGGAAGGCGGTGGGCATGCCGGGCCAGGGGGCATCGGCCGGGCGCAGCTCGACATCGCCCCCGCGGGCGGTGGACAACGCCAGCACGCCCGCCACCGCGGTCGCGTTGACGATCTCGCCCGACAGCGCCGCGCGGACCGCCTCGGCGACCGGCATCCGGACGATCTGCAGGTCCGCCTCCTCCAATTCCGGCTCGGGGCGGTCGGTTTCGTAGAGGTCGGTGGCCAGATACACGCGCAGCGCCTCGTCGGTGAAGCCCGGCGACAGCGCGACGTCGACCAGCACCGACCAGCTGTGCGCGGCCAGACCGGTCTCCTCGGCCAGTTCGCGCCGGGCCGCGTCGAGCGGATCCTCGCCCGGCTCGTCCAGGAGCCCCGCGGGCAGTTCCAGCAGACGGCGCCCGAGCGGGTGCCGGTACTGGTTGATCAGCACCACATTGCCATCCGCGTCCACCGCGGTGACCGCGACGGCGCCGTGATGCTCGATCACCTCGCGTTCGGCGATTCGCCCGCCCGGCATCTCGACCTGATCCAGCCGCAGCGCCAGGATGGCGCCCGAATAGACGATGCGGCTGGATATCGTCCGGAATTCATGCGTTCCGGGCTCACTCATGTCGTTCCCACCGTTCACTCGGCCGCCTCGTCATGCACGCGCAGCCCACAACAGTACCGCCTCATCCGCGACTCAGGGCGCGACCCTCTCGTCCTCGTCCAGCTCCACGTCGCCGTCGACGTCCATCGGAAGCCGTTCTGCCGCCTTGTATTTCAGCGCGGCCTGAATCAGCGCCGCGAACAGCGGATGCGGGCGGGTGGGTCGGCTCTTGAGTTCGGGATGCGCCTGGGTCGCCACGAAGAACGGGTGCTTGTCCGCGGGCAGCTCGACGAATTCGACCAGGTGCCCGTCGGGCGAGGTGCCGCTGAATTTCAGCCCGCTCTCGGCGATCTTGGCGCGGTAGGCGTTGTTCACCTCGTAGCGGTGCCGGTGCCGCTCGGACACCTCGGTGGCGCCGTACGCGTGCGCGACGACCGAACCCTGTTCCAGCAGCGCCGGATACGCGCCCAGCCGCATGGTGCCGCCGAGGTCGGCCTCGCCGGCCACGGCCTGCTCCTGATCGGCCATCGTGGAGATGACGGGATGCCGTGTGTCCGGCTCGAATTCGGCCGAGTTGGCGTCTTCGAGCCCGACCGAGCGCGCCGCCTCGATGACCACGCACTGCAGGCCCAGACACAGGCCCAGCAGCGGGATGCCGCGGGTGCGGGCGTAGCGGATCGCGCCGACCTTGCCCTCGATGCCGCGGATGCCGAAACCACCCGGAATGAGCACCGCGTCCACATCGCTCAGGTGCGCCTGCGCGCCCGCGGCGCTCTCGCACTCGTCGGACTGCACCCAGCGGATGTTCACCTTGGCCTTGGCGGCGAATCCGCCCGCGCGCAGCGCCTCGGTCACCGACAGATAGGCGTCGGGCAGATCCACGTACTTGCCCACCAGCGCGACGGTCACCTGCTCACGCGGGTTGTGCACCCGATCGAGCAGGTCACCCCACACGGTCCAGTCCACGTCGCGGAACGGCAGCCCGAGCCGGCGCACCACATAGGCGTCCAGGCCCTCGCGGTGCAGCACCCGCGGAATGTCGTAGATCGACGGCGCGTCGGGGGTGGAGATGCAGGCGTCCACCTCGACGTCGCACATCAGCGCGATCTTGTTCTTCAGCGGCTGCGGCACGTCCCGGTCGCAGCGCAGGATCAGCGCGTCGGGCTGGATGCCGATATTGCGCAGTGCCGCAACCGAATGCTGGGTCGGCTTGGTCTTCAGCTCGCCCGACGGCGCCAGGTACGGGACCAGCGTCACGTGCAGGAAGAAGCAGTGGTCGCGGCCCACCTCGTGCCGAATCTGCCGCGCGGCCTCCAGGAACGGCTGCGATTCGATATCGCCCACGGTGCCGCCGATCTCGGTGATCACCACGTCGGGGGCGTTGCCGTCGCGGTCGGGCGCCGCCATCGCCAGGATGCGCGACTTGATCTCGTCGGTGATGTGCGGGATCACCTGGACGGTGTCGCCGAGGTATTCCCCGCGCCGCTCCTTGGCGATCACCGACGAATAGACCTGTCCGGTGGTGACATTCGCGTCCTGGGACAGTTCGCGGTCCAGGAACCGCTCGTAGTGGCCGACGTCGAGATCGGTCTCGGCGCCGTCCTCGGTCACGAACACCTCGCCGTGCTGGAACGGGTTCATGGTGCCGGGATCGACATTCAGATAGGGATCGAGTTTCTGCATCGTCACGCGCAGACCGCGCGCGGTGAGCAACTGACCGAGGCTGGAGGCCGTCAGGCCCTTACCCAGAGAGGAGGCGACGCCACCACTGACGAAGATGTGCTTGGTAGCCGTTCGCGCCGGAATCCGTGATTGACCCACGGGTCTTCACGTTAACACGGAAATCGGCACCGAATCGAACGGCACGCGCGGTTGCGGAGCGATCGCTGAACACATATGTCACATCAACCCCATCGGTTGCTGTGGCACCACCAGTCCCTCGGGCAATCATTCAGCATTCGCTCGGCCACGTTCGTCCCAGCAGCTCCCTCGCGTCCGCCAGCGGAACCGGCTGCGAAAACAGGAAGCCCTGCCCGAACCGGCACCCCGCGTCGGCGAGCACGGCACGATCGGCCGCGGTCTCGATTCCCTCCGCGATCACCGTCAGCCCGAGCGAGTCGGCGATCGCGACGATGGCGCGCACCAGGCCCACCCGTCGCGGATCGCCGTCGATCGCGGTAACAAAGGACCTGTCGATCTTCAGGGCCTGGAACGGCAGGCCGAGCAGGTAGCTCAGCGCGGAATGCCCGGTGCCGAAGTCATCGATCGCGAGCACGACGCCCAGGGCGCGCAATTCCCGCAGTACCGCGACATCGCCGTCGTGGTCGAGCACCGAGTTCTCCACCACCTCGAGGCCCAGCGCGCCGGGCGGCAGCCCCGTCGTGCGCAGGCTGGCGGACACCTCGTCCACGAACCGCGGATCGGCCAGCTGCTGCGCGGAGATGTTGACCGACACGTGAATTCGATCCCCGCCGGGCAGGAAGCGCAGCCCCGCGGTATCGCGGACCGCACGGCGCAGAATCCAGTTGCCCAGCGGGCCGATCAGCCCGGTGTCCTCCGCCAGCGGGATGAAGTCCCCGGGCATGAGCGAACCGCGCTCGGGGTGCTCCCAGCGAGCCAGGGCCTCGAAGCCGACGACCCGGCCGGTGTGCAGATCGACGAACGGCTGATAGTGCACACTCAGCCTGTCCTCGGCGATCGCAGCGGCCAGGTCCCGGCGCAGTTCGTCGTGCTCACGCACCGCCGCGAGCATTGCGGGATCGTATGCGCGCCAACGGCGGTGGCGATCCTGGCGCGCCTCGGCCTCGGCGAGCCCGGCATGTTCCAGGGCCTCGTCCGCGTCCAGGACCCCCACGGTGGTGGCGGCACCGACGTTCACCGTCACCGAGATCCGCGTACTGTCCAAATCCAGTGGGCCGGACAGTGTTTCGTGCAGCAGCCGCGCCTCGGCATCCGCATCCCAGTCCGGTATGCCGGGGGCATCGTCGTCGTCATCGGGCGTGCGCGGGTCGACCAGCAGCGCGAACCGGCCCCCGCTCACCCGCGCCGCATATCCGCGCACCCGGGCCAGGCGCTCGGCGACCGCCACCAGCACCCGGTCTCCGGCCGCGCGCCCGTGCAACTGGTTGAGTTCGGTGAATCCGTCGATGTCGACTGCCAGCACCAGCGGCGCGGCAGCGGGGCCCGTGGCGGCGTCGGCATACCGCTGCGCGAAACCGGCCCGGGTGCCCAGGCCCGTCAGGTCGTCGTGGAAGGCCAGGCGGTGCAGTTCGCGGTACAGGCGGGCCTGGGAGGTGACATCACGCATGGTCACCACCAGCGCACCCACCCGCGGGTCCGCCCGCAGATCGGCGATCCGGACGTCGGCCTCCAGTGTGGCGTGCCCGACCGCCAGGTGCCAATGCAACGGAGCGCCGGTGCCGCCGTGCCCCGCCTCGGTGCGCAACAGCTCCCGGACCTCGCGCGCATTGCCCGGGCCCAGCGCCTGAACCAGATCGACCGAGCCCGCATCGCTTCCGGCGGTCAGGATGTGGGCGCCGGGGCTGACATAGCCGATCCCGCCGTCCGCATCAACGGTCAGGATCATGTCGGAGGCATTGGCGACCAATGTCCGGAAGTACTCCTCGCCGGCCCGGCGGGTCAGCTGGTCGGTCACCGCCACCCGCTGCACGGCCTGACCGGCCTGCGCGACCAGCAGCTCCAATAGGCCCCGTGCGCGTGGCGGCGCCCCGTCCTTCCCGGCCACGCCGAGCACAACCGGCGCTGCCTCACCGGGCGCCACCGGCGCATACACCATGGTGTGGCCGGTGTCGCCGAAGACGAGAGCGATCGCCTCGGCGGGCCGGATTCCGTCCGGCCCGCCGGCGCGGTGCTCGTCGGCGGGATCGCTGGACACCATCCGCAGTCCGCCGGGCCCGTCCGCGCAGAGCACGATGCGATCGAGCCGGTCGCCGCAGCGGACCGCCGCGGTCAGGGTGACCGACAGAATGTCCGGCACGTCCGGCGCTGCCGCCAGGGCCGCCGCCGCGTGACGGATCGTGCGTTCGTTGTCGATCCGCTGGCGGGTCTCGGTCAGCAGCAGGCCGACGACCACGACCAGCAGCAGGGTGACCACATTCGTGAACCCTGGATCCACCAGCTCGAGGGCCGGACCAACCAGCAGGATGACGATCACCGTGCCGGTGGGCCGGTGGATCCGGCGTTGCGCCGGGTCAGCGGTGAGCGCGGCGGGGGCCGGCACCAGCGCGGCCGCCGCGACCAGCACCAGCCCCGCCAGCCACGCAACGTGCAGCGGGCGCAGCGGAATGTGGTAGCCGCGCACGTCGGTGGCGCCGATGCCGACGGCGGCGACCATCAGCAGCATCACCCCACCGAACACCAGGTTCCCCTGGGCGCCCAGCCGGTCGCGGTCCCGCCGCAGATGCATGCCGAGGATCGCGACGATCAGCACGTCGAACACCACATACGTGATCAGCACCGCGGTCTCGGCGGGCGACTGGTGCCGTGGCGTGGACAGCAGCAGCGCCAGCGTCCCGACGACGATGAAAAGGGTGAGAAACAGCACCAGCGGATCCAGGTCGCCGAACCACGCCCCGCGCCCGGCCCGGCCCGGCAGCAGCATCAGCGCGATCGCCACCGCGCAGAGATAGGGCACCGCGTCCAGCAGCGCGAATCCGATCGGGTTCGGCGGATGCGCCTGCGTGTCGACCATGCGATACAGCGCCACCGCCACCACCCCGATGGCGCTGAGCTGCGCGGCGCGCCCCCACAGCCGCGGCCGCGGCGACCCGCGCAGCCAGGGGCCGAGCCCGATCACGACCACGCTCACCGTCGCCAGCACGAGCCAGCAGCTCACCCCGCCGTCACCGCGCCAGAACGCGGCGGCTGGCAATAGCACCGCTACGAGCAGTCCGTAGCCGATCGCGACAGCGCGCACGGACTGCGGAATACCGGACATCCCGGCCGAACCTCCTAGTCAGGACCGGAGGGGAGAGGGTTCGGACCGAACCGCTCCCACCGCCGGGCCGATGGGCGGCCGGACAGGGTAACCGCGGGCCCAGACAGATTTCAGCAACTGATTCGCAACGAAATGTATCTGGTACCTAAAGTTACGTCAACGCCGTCAGGCGGCCATCCGGTTGTTTGTGGTGGCGATCATGCAGCCCGCGCCGCACTAGCTGGGCATCGCGGCCACGGTCAGCGAGTTCGCCTTCGCGCCCGTGCCGTATCGGCCGGTCACACCCTTCAACTGCTCACTCAGCCCGAGAGCCGTTGTCACCCTGCCGATTTCATGATCGACATTGTCGACGGTGGTGACCGCGGCGTTCAACTTGTCGTCCGAGCGCACGGCCGCGATCGGACCGACACCCTCCGCGGATCCGGCCCGGCCCGCCAGCACCGTGCCCACGCTGCGTCCCCGCAGCCCGGCTGCGAACCGGGCGATGATCGAGCCCTGATCGTTCTCCGCGGCCTCGGCTCCCTCGCCGGTCACCACTACCGCCAGCTGCGCGGGACGCACCTGGGTGCAGTTCAGGAAACCACCGCTGCGCAGCGTGTCCAGGATCAGCCCGCGCTCCTGGGGCGTGGCGCGCTCGTGGCCGTCGCCCGGATCGGTGAGCAGCGCCACACCCAGCAGGTCCCCGGACATGCTGCCCTGATCGAGCGACTCGGTCTGCAGCTGCGCCCCGGCGGGGATCATGTTCGTCACCGCCGTGCGCAGCCGGTCGCCCTGGCCGGAATCCACGAACGGGTTCGCCAGGGCTATCACGCCGTTCACCGTCGCACCCGCGGCCGTGAGCGCCTTGCTCACCGCGTCGACATCCGCACCGTCGGCGTCCGGGGTGCTGAACACCAGCACGCTGTGGCCGGCCAGGGCACCGCCCAGCAGCCGCGCCTCCGCGCCGGACAGGAATGCGTCGGACGCGGCCAGCTGACCGGCCAGCCGGGCGTTCTGCGCGGTCAGGGCATCCACCCTCGGCTGCATATCGCCATGCCCCGGGCGCAACGAACCCAGCACACCCGAATGCGCGCCGAGCACCAGTCCGATGGCCAGCGCGAGGAAGATCCCGGCGACCGAAACGGCATGCTGGCGTAGCGAAATCAACTGTCCCCCTTTATTGTTTCCTGTTCAGCAGCTGATGCGCCCAGCCCTTGGCGTGGTGCCAGGCGACGAGGGCCCAATCCAGCGCCGCGCCACCGGAATGCGAGGCGAGCACCGCGACGATCAATGCGACGAGGGCGGCCAGCACCACCAGCGCCACGGCCCACCCGGAGGACCGGTGCCGGTACAGCGTCGCGACCGCCGTGGCATCCATCAGCTTGGGCGCGGTCTTGAGCCGGGTGAGGAAGGTGGCCGCATTGGACTCGCGGCGGCCGCGATCGAAGAAGTCGTCCAGCGACGCCGCCGCACCGCAGGTGATGATCAGCGCCGCGCCGTGGTGGTCGGCCAGCAGCAGGGCCAGATCGGCCGCGGACCCCGAGGACGGGAATGTCGTCGCGCCGATGCCCAGATCCTGAATGCGCTCGAGGCCCTTGGCGTGTCCGTCGGTGTCCGCGGGCAGGATCACCTCGGCGCCGGACTTGAGGGTGGTCGCGGTGATCTCCTCCGGATCCCCGACGATCAGATCGGGCCGGTACCCGCGTCTGGTCAGCGTGTCCGCGCCGCGCCCGACCCCGATCAGGATCGGCGCGTACTCCTTGATGAACGGCTTGAGCCCGCGTAGCGCGTCGTCGTGCTCGGGCCCATCGGCCACCACGACGACATGCCGGTTGCGCATGGTCAATTCCAGCTCCGGCACCCCGAAACCATCTATGAGCAGCGCACTTTCGGTGCGGATGAATTCGACCGTATTGCCCGCGAAGGCCTCCAGATGATCGGAGAGCCCCTTTCTGGCCGCGATCATGCGTTCGGCGATGGTCGCCTCGGTGAGCTCGATGCCCTCCACCAGGACCTCGGGCTCCTTCTTGGTGAGCCGGTCGGCATAGACGACGCCCGCGCACACGCGGACCTTGGCGCCGTCCTTGATCTTGGCGAAGGCATCGTTGGACACGGCGTCCAGCAGCAGGATTCCGTTGGCCACCAGCACCTCCGGCCCGAGGTTGGGATAGCGCCCGGAGATCGACGGGGAGACGTTGACCACCGCCGCGACGCCCGCCGCGACGAGTCGGTCGGCGGTGAGCCGATCCAGGTCCATCTCGTCGAGTAGCACAATGTCGCCGGGGCCCACGCGCTTGAGCAGGCGCCGGGTGTTGCGATCGACCCGGGCCATGCCCGTCAGACCCGGCAGCGTTTCGTTGGTCCTCGACAACAGCGCCAGCATCCTCATGGCATCCGATGGTTAACCGGAACTCTCAACCTTTGCTGGAGGCGCGCCGCATGATCTGTCACATTCCTTACGGTCGGCAGGGTGACGGTTCGCACATCGGACAGAACAGGCGCCGATCGGCCTACCGCTATGCTGTGCCGACGGCACATTGATGCGACTACCAGTCACAGGAACTTGTTCTCGCTCGGCCCGCCCAGAAGGAGACTCGACCATGGCCAGCACCACCATCGACGCGGTGATTTCCGCGCCCCGTGACGTCGTCTACAAGCTCTTCACCGAACGCGACAGCCTCAACGCCTACCTGCCGATCAACTTCACCCTGCGCAAGCCCGGCGATACCGAGCGTTCGGGCGTGGGCGCACGCTACCTGGTCGGCCTCGGCGGCGTCGGGATCACCGAGGAGACCACCGAACTGGTGCCCGGCGAGCGGATGGCATACAAGATCGTGGCCGGCGCCCCGGTGAAGCGCCACATCGGCGTCATCACCTTCGCCGACGCCGACGGCGGCACCCTGGTCTCCTACCGCATGGACTCCGAGCCCAAGATCCCGGTTCCGGACCGGCTCACCGAGCTGGCCCTGCGCGGCCTGATCAACCCGTTCCTGGCCGCGGCCCGCAAGGCTGTGAAATAACCACGCTTCAGCCAGCCGCCGGGGCGACCGCCTCCTTCTCGGAGCGAGCGGTCGCCAGCAACTCCTCCGCATGAGCGCGGCCGGTCTCGGTGTCGTCGAGACCGGCCAGCATGCGGGCCAGCTCCACGACCCGCTCCTCGGTGGTCAGGGTGCGCACGCCGCTGTTGACGCCCTTACCGTCGTCGACCTTGTCGACCACCAGATGTGTATCCGCGAACGCGGCCACCTGCGGCAGGTGGGTCACCACGATCACCTGATGGGTGCGCGCGAGCTGCGCGAGGCGCCGCCCGATCTCCACCGCGGCCCGTCCGCCGACACCGGCGTCGACCTCGTCGAACACCATGGTGCTGCCGTGCTCGGAGCTGGCGAGCACGACCTCGAGGGCCAGCATCACCCGCGACAGCTCACCGCCCGAGGCGCTGCGGCTCAGCGGCAGCGACTGCGCGCCCGAATGCGCCGAGAGCCGGAACTCCGCCTCGTCGACGCCGCTGGATCCGGCGTGTAACTCGCTGCCGCCCAGCATGATCGGCGCCGAATCCTGCGCGCTCGCGGGCACCGGCCGCACCTGCACCTCGAGCTTCGCCCGGCCCATCGCCAGCCCGCCCAATTCCGAACTCACCGCCACGGCCAGCTTCTTGGCGGCCTTGGTGCGCGCGGTGGTGAGCTTGCGCGCCGCCTCGCGCACCTGTTCCGCGGCCGATTCGACCTCGGCGGACAGTGCGGCCAGGGCCTCCTCGGAGACATCGAGCGAATCCAGGCGCCCGCGCGCGTCGTGCGCCCAGGCCAGCACGCCGTCGATGTCGGGCGCGTATTTCCTTGTCAGCGTCTTCAATTCGGCCTGCCGGTTGAGCAGCGAATCCAGCGCGCCCGGATCCGACGGCAGATCCGACAGGTAAGTGCTCAGCTCGGTGGTCAGATCGACCACCACCGACACCGCATCGCCCAGCCGCGGCGCAAGCTCGGACAGCACCCGGTCCTCGGACGACTCCAGCCGCGACCGCGCCACGCCCAGCAGATCCAGCGCGCCCGAGCCCTCACCGGGCGCATCGGCGGGACCGGCCAGCGCATCGTGCGCGGCGGTCGCGGCCTCGCGCAGCGAATCCAGATCCGAGAGCCTGCGCACCTCCTCGAGGATTCGCTCGTCCTCGCCGGGCTCCGGTGCGAGGGAATCGATCTCGTCCAGGGAGTGCTTCAGCCGATCGGCCTCGAGCGCCAGTTCCCGGCTGTGCGCGGTGCGCTCGAGCAGCTCGTTACGGGCATCGAGCCAGGTGCGCCGCGCCAGCCGGTACTTGCGCAGCAGCGCCGAGGTCGACTCGCCCGCGAACTGATCCAGCGCCGCGAGCTGCTGATCGGGGCGCTGGAGCCGCAGCTGATCGTTCTGGCCGTGCACGGTCAGCAGCGGCGCGGTGAAATCCGACAGCACCGCCGCGGGCACGCCGCGCCCGCCCAGGTGCGCGCGCGAGCGGCCGTCGCTGCCGACGGTGCGCACGGCGATGATGCTGCCGTCGTCGTCGCGTTGCGCCCCAGCCGATTCCAGCACCTTCTCGACCTCGTCGCGGGCGCCGGCGTGCACCTCCTCGACGGTGAACCGGCCCTCCACCACCGCCCGGGCGGCGCCGCGGCGCACCCGTCCGGCGTCCGCGCGGGCGCCGCTGAGCAGGTGCAGGCTGGTCACCACCATCGTCTTGCCGGCGCCCGTCTCACCGGTCAGACAGGTCAGCCCCGCATGGAATTGCGCTGTGGCGGTGGATATAACGCCAAGACCGTCAATCCTGATCTCTGTCAGCACTCGAGCTCTCCGTTCGGCTGTCCTCAATGCCGCCTGACCCGGGCTGCGCCGCGTCGTCGCAGGGCGCCTCCTGCGTGCCCGTCCGCTCGGACGGCCCGCGCCAGCCTGTCACGGGTAACTGAAACTTGCGCACCATCCGGTCGGTGAACGGCGCGGAATCCAGCCGCACCCAGCGCACCGGCTCGGCGCCGCGGACCGCCTCGAACCGGGCGCCCCGCGGCAACGCCAGGGTACGACGGCCGTCCAGGAACACCACCGCATCATGCCCGCTCGCAACGGTTTCCACCGCGATCCGCGAATCCGGGCTGGTCACCAGCGGCCGCGCGAACAGGGCGTGCGCGTTGCTCGGGATCACCAGCAACGCCTCGAGCTCCGGCCACACCACCGGGCCACCGGCGGAGAAGGCGTAGGCGGTGGAACCTGTCGGGGTGGCGATCAGCACTCCGTCGCAGCCGAACTGCGACACCGGGCGGCCGTCGACCTCGAGCACCAGCTCCAGCACGCCCATGCGGACGGCATTCTCAATGCTCGCCTCGTTCAGTGCCCAGCCGCGTTCCACCACCACATCATCGACCCGGACACTGACATCTATCGTCATGCGCTGCTCGAGGCGGTAATCGCCGTGCACGACCTGCGCGAGCGCCTCGTCCAGGTGGTCGGCCTCGGCCTCGGTGAGGAATCCGATGCGGCCCAGGTTGATTCCCAGTACCGGCACCCGCGCGGGGCGGGCCATCTCGGCAGCGCGCAGGAAGGTGCCGTCGCCACCGAGCGCGAGCACCATTTCGCAGCCGACCGCGGCGCCTGGGGCGTGGGCGACCGCGCGCACGGGGTAGCCGTCCGGCTCACCGGTCTCGTCGCAGTCGAGCCGGGTGCTGTCCGCCTCGTCCGCCAGCACCCGCAGGCCGATGCCCGCGTCGTCGAAGATCTTCGCCATCCTGTGCGCGGTCTCGGTGAGTTCGGGGCGGCCGGGATGGGCCACCAGCAGGATCTCCCGGTTCCTCGGGAATGCGTGGTGGGCGGTCACTGTGGGCCCTCCTGCACCGCGCGCTCCACCAATGCGCTCACATCCACCTCTGCCCCACTGCTCCGTTTACTCAGCCACAGAAAGTATTCGACATTGCCCGACGGCCCGGGCAGCGGGCTCGCCACGACGCCTCGGGTGCGCAGCCCCAGCTCCGCGGCCGCGGCCGCCACCCCGCGCACCGATTCGGCCCGTAACGCCGGATCCCGCACCACACCGCCGGAGCCTACCCGCTCCTTGCCGACCTCGAATTGCGGTTTCACCATCGGCAGCAGGTCCGCGCCGGCCGCACAGCAGCGGGCCAGCGCGGGCAATACCAGCCCCAGGGAGATGAACGACAGATCCGCCACGACCAGCTCGACCTCGCCGCCGATGGCCTCGGGCTCCAGCGCCCGGACGTTCGTGCGGTCGAAGACACGCACCCGCTCGTCGTTCTGCAGCCGCCAGATCAGCTGGCCGTAACCGACATCTACCGCGACCACCTCGCGCGCGCCGCGGGTCAGCAGCACATCGGTGAATCCGCCGGTCGAGGCCCCCGCATCCAGGCAGCGCCGGCCGGACACCGTCAGCCCCTGTGGTTCGAACGCTTCGAGCGCACCCAGCAGCTTGTGCGCACCACGCGAGGCCCACTGCACCTCGTCGGGCTCCTCGCGCACGACGAGCGGGGTACCCGTCTCGACAGCCGTGGCCGGTTTCGAGGCGACCGTACCGTTGATGAGGACACGGCCCGCACCGATCAGCTCGACCGCATGCTCACGCGAGCGTGCCAATCCGCGGCGAACCAGTTCCGCGTCCACCCGAGCGCGCCTGGCCACCTCAGATCTTGTCCACCGTCGTCAGGGCCTGAACCAGGACCTCGTGCGCCTGCTCCAGGATGTGGGCGCGGCGGGTGATCTCGGCGCCGGCGCCCGGCGAACTCACCCCAAGATCCTGCGCCTGCTCCCCCGGAACGCGCGGTCCCGCAGTCAATTCCGCCAGCAACGCCTCGACCTCCGCGTGCACCGCCGCCGGATCGGCGAATTCCGCCGGATCGGCGCCCCCGAGGTGCTGCCCGGGCAACGGAACTCCCGGCCGGGGCCCGGGACCCGGCTGCTGCGGATGCGACGTCGACGTAGTCATGGTGCCGACAACGCTACCGGAGTTCGAATTCGAACACACGTACCAGGCGGATTCCGAGCCGAGTCCACCCGATCGCGGTCGGTCACAGAGGTAACCCCGCTTCCGGCTACGTGTTTACTTCGTTCCCAGGATTCGCTCCAGCACGACGACCGGGCGGCGCTATCGAGGCTCTGCCGTGTTCGCCTCGCGCCAGCGACCGGGTGGTAGGCCGTGGTGTCGTCGGAAAGTTGCCGCGAAGGCGTTGGGTGAGGTGTATCCGGTCTTACGAGCGATCTGGTCGAGGGTGAGTTCTCCGGCCAGGAGGTAGTCGCGCGCAAGGGTAAGGCGCCAGTCGGTGAGGTATTGCATCGGGGTCTGGCCGAGCGCGCGCTCGAAATTGCGGGCGAACGTTGCACGTGACATCGCGGTGAGTTGCGCGAGTTGCGGGACGGTCCAGCCGCGGTCCGGCCGTTCGTGCATCGCCCGGAGGGCTCGGCCGAGTCGGGGATCTTCGGCGGCGCGGTACCAGCGTGGCGCGGTGGAGCTCTGGTCGTAGGACGCGCGCAGGACGAGCACGAGAAGGACGTCCAGGAGCCTGTCGAGAACGGTTTGGCTACCCGGCGCCGACTGCTGGAGTTCCCGCGAGATCAGGGATACGACGTCGTGCACCTGGTCGTGTGCGGATGGCCGGATGACCAGCAGGGGCGGGAGCGCCTGGATCAGGCTCCGGCCGACATCACCGGAGAGCCGGTAGGCGCCACACAAGAAGACCGACGCCTCGGGATCGGTGGCGTCGGATATCGATCCCCGCGCCCAGAACTGTTCGTGGGACACGCATCTCGCCGGATTCGGCTCGTCGGCGATGTGATGGTCGCGCCCGCCGACAGCGATGGCGAGGTCGCCCGGGAACAGGCGATGGGCTTCGGTGGTGTCGTCGAGCCACAGCCACGCATGGCCGCGCAGTACCGTGTGCAGCGAGAGCTGAATCGAGCCGGGCAAGGTCAGCCCCCAGGGTGGCAACGCCACCGAGCGCGCGAACACCGCGCCCGACGCCCGAGCCCGCACCAAATAGTCCTGCAGTACGTCCACAGGATGAGCGTATCGCGTTGCAATCGGATCGGATCACGCATTGATACACACATACAGGCGGTACAGGCTGGAGACATGAATGGAAACCTGCCCACCATCCTCGTCCTCGGGGCGACCGGCAAGACCGGCTCCCGCGTCGTTTCCCACCTCGCACAGCACGCCGTCGCCGTCCGCACCGCCGCGAGGTCCGGCGCCGGCATCGACTTCGACTGGAGCGACCACGAAACCTATGCCGCGGCAGTGGAATCCGTCGACCGCATCTATCTGATGGCCCCTGTCCTGCGCACCGACTTCGCCCCGGATGTCGCGGTGTTCCTCGACGCCGCCGAGGCCGCCGGGGTCCAGCACGTGACCTTCCTGAGCGCCTACGGAATGGAACACGCGCCCGAGCAAGTCGCCACCCGGGCAGTCGAACTCGACCTGATCGATCGCCGACGGCTCGACCACACGATTCTGCGTCCGGCGTGGTTCATGCAGAACTTCAGCGAGACATTCCTGCGGCCGATCAACGGTGCCGTCGTCGTACCCACCGGCAACGGCAGCGAGGCGTTCATCGACGCCGAAGACATCGCCGCCGTCGCCGCGGACACGCTCGCCGATCCAGGTGCGCACGCCGCTGCGGAGTACAGCCTGACCGGCCCGCAAGCCCTCACCGTCGCCGACGCCGCCGCCATCATCGGCCGAGCCACCGGCCGGTCATTCGTTCACCAGGACCCGGACCGCGACACCTGGGTCGCTGGTGTCCTGGCAACCGGGATCCCGACCGAGTACGGCGCTGTCCTGCGGCGGCTGACCGAAACGATCGCAGCGGGCAACGGTTCCCGGCCCAACGACACCGTCGAGAAGATCACCGGCCACCCCGCACGAACCTTCGACGAGTTCACCCAGGCCAACGCCTCCGCATGGAAGGACGCAGAATGATCGACCACGTCTACATCTCCGTCACCGATATCGACACCGCACTCGCGTTCTATCTCGGAGCCCTCGCCCCCGTGGGCTGGAGCACGTTCGGAAACTACAGCGCCTCCTCCGGGCCGGACACCGTGCCCGACCTGTTCGGCATCGCCGACGCCGACTACATCTCCGGCAAGCGGGTCGGGTCGAGCATCTGGCTGCGACGGCGCACACCCGGCGAGACGGGCCTCTACCTCGGAATCGTCTGCGACAGTAACGAGATGGTCGACGCCGCATATGCCGCCGCCATCACCGCAGGCGGAATCGACGAAGGCGAACCGGCCGATCGAACCTACTTCGCACCCGGCTACTACGCCGCCAACGTGCGCGACGCCGACGGCAACCGCCTCGAGTTCGTCCACAAGGCATGGAACACAACACGGTAGATGTTTCCAGGCGGCAAGCCTGGCCGGGCGTCCAGCGCCCGCCGGGCGCCTGAGAATTGCGGCCCCGGTGGGCATTACGACGAGCGGTTGTATCCGTCGCCGAGGGCGTGGAGGACCCCGGCGGGGTGTGCCCGAATTCAGCCGTCCAGACCGGACAGGAAACCGCGCGCCGGAGCGAAGAAACTCAGCCCGGTGACGGCCGTCGAGTAGTCCAGGATGCGGTCGTGCAGGGGCGGTGGATCGCCGAGGAACATGCGCTCCAGCATTTTCTCGATCACCCAGAGCCGGCGCGAATACCCGATGAAGTAGGTGCCGTACACATTTCGGCCGGGAACCGCGAACGGCATGTTGTCCCTGAGGATGTCGTACTCGCCGATGTCGTCGGTGATGGTGCACAGGGTCTTGTGCGCCTTCTGGCCCGCGGTGGCGTCGGGGAGCTCCACATTGTCGAATTTGGTGCGCCCGATGATCCGCTGCTGGGTTTCGGTCGTCTCGCGTTCCCAGGCGGCCAGGTCGTGCAGATATTTCTGCACGACCACGTAGCTTCCGCCCGCGTGATCGGGATCCTCGTCGCCCACGACGATGTCCTCCAGCAGCGCGGCGCCGTTCGGATTGGCTGTGCCGTCGGCGAATTGGAGCAGATCGCGACCGTCGAAGTAGCGAAATCCCGTCACCTCGTCCACCACGGTCACCGCATCCCCGAACCGGGACAGCAGGATCTTCTCGAACTCGACGATCAGATCCGTCGAGTCCGATCGGACGTGGTAGAGCAGGTCGCCGGGCGTCGACACCGCCGCGTGCGCCGCGCCGCGAAACTCCTTGAACGGGTGCAGTTCCCGAGGCGCGGCGGTGTGCGTGAGCGGCTCCCACAGCCGGTGCGAGATCCCGGCCGTGCATCCGAAGGTGGTTTCACCGGCCCGGACGAGTATGTCCCCGACGAGGTCATCGGTGGCGGCCAGGACCGCCCGGGCCCGCGCGAGCGCCGCCCGATCGGCGCCGATCTCGAGCACCAGGAACAGCGCGGACGCCGTCGCGGGTGGCGCGATGTGCTGAGATTCGGCCGGCGCCTTGGTCATACACCGACCGCCTGCCGCTCCTCGGCGGGCTCCGGGTTGGCCACGCGCGTCACCAGCCGGTCGTCGTCGGTGTCCAGGGTGATCACCGCGCCGTCGTGGATGTCGCCGGTGAGCAGGGCGCGGCCGATGCTGGTCTCGACCTCGTGAGAGATGAAGCGCCGCAACGGCCGCGCCCCGTAGACGGGGTCGTAGCCCTCGCGCGCGATGAGCTCGCGCGCGGCCGGGGTCAGCTCCAGGCTCAGCCGGCGATCGGCCATCCGCCGGCGGAGGTCGGCGACCTGTAGATCCACGATCTGCTCGATCTCCGACAGCGACAGCGGCTTGAACAGGATGATGTCGTCGATCCGGTTCAGGAACTCCGGGCGGAAGTGGGCACGCAGTTCGCTCATCACCAATTCCCGTGCGCTCTCGGTGATTTCGCCGTCGTCGCCGATGCCGTCGAGCAGATGCATCGAGCCGATGTTCGCGGTCATGATGATCACGGTGTTGCGGAAATCGACTGTCCGCCCTTGCGAATCGGTGAGCCGGCCGTCGTCGAGGATCTGCAGCAGCGTGTTGAACACGTCGGGGTGCGCCTTCTCGATCTCGTCGAACAGCACCACGGAATACGGCTTGCGGCGGACCTGCTCGGTCAGCTGCCCGCCCTCCTCGAAACCGACGTAGCCGGGCGGCGCCCCGACCAGCCGGCTGACGGTATGGCGCTCTTGATATTCGCTCATGTCCAGCCGGACGATGTTCTCCTCGGCGTCGAACAGCGTCGCCGCGACGGCCCGGGCAAGTTCGGTCTTGCCGACGCCGGTCGGCCCGAGGAACAGGAACGACCCGATGGGCCGGCGGGGATCCTTGATCCCGGAGCGGGCGCGCACGACCGCATCGGTGACCAGCCGGACGGCCTCGTCCTGCCCGACGACCCGTTCGTGCAGGACGCTGTCCAGCCGGAGCACCTTTTGCCGCTCGCCCTCCACCAGCCGCGTGACGGGAATGCCCGTCCAGCGGGCGACGATCTCGGCGATCTCGTCGGCGGTGACCTCTTCGCGCAGCAGCCGGTCTCCGCCCTGCTTCTGCTCGAGCCGTTCCTCCTCGCCGTGCAGCCGGCGTTCCAGCTCGGGCAGTGTGCCGTGCCGCAGTTCGGCCGCGCGATTGAGGTCGTAGCCCTGCTCGGCCTCCTCGATCTGGTGCCGGACCTGTTCGATCTCCGACCGCAGGGTCTGGAGTTTGCGGATGGCGCTGCGCTCGGACTCCCACTGCGCGGTCATCGCGTCGGCCTGCGCACGCTGATCGGCGAGTTCCTTGCGCAGGTCCCGCAGCCGCTCCTGGGAGGCTGCATCGGTCTCCTTGTCCAGGGCGGCCTCCTCGATCTCGAGCTGCATCACCCGCCGGGTGATCTGGTCGAGTTCGGCGGGCATGGAGTCGATTTCGGTGCGAATCACCGCGCACGCCTCGTCGACCAGGTCGATCGCCTTGTCCGGCAGGAAACGATCGGTGATGTAACGGTGCGACAGGACCGCGGCCGCGACCAGCGCCGCGTCCTGGATCCGCACGCCGTGGTGGACCTCGAACCGCTCGCGCAGGCCGCGCAGGATGGAAATCGTGTCCTCGACGGTGGGTTCGTCCACCATGACGGTCTGGAAGCGCCGCTCGAGCGCGGCGTCCTTCTCGATGTAGCGGCGGTACTCGTTCAGTGTCGTCGCGCCGATGCAGTGCAGTTCGCCGCGCGCGAGCATCGGCTTGAGCATGTTGCCCGCGTCCATGGACCCCTCGGCCGCGCCCGCGCCGACCACGGTGTGCAGCTCGTCGATGAACAGCAGGATCCGCCCGTCCGCCGACTTCACTTCGTGCAGAACGGCTTTGAGGCGTTCCTCGAACTCGCCCCGGTATTTGGCGCCGGCCACCAGCGCGCCCATGTCGAGCGCGAAGATCGTCTTGTCGCGCAGGCCCTCGGGGACGTCGCCGCGCACGATCCGCTGCGCGAGCCCCTCCACGACGGCGGTCTTGCCGACGCCCGGCTCGCCGATGAGCACCGGATTGTTCTTGGTCTTGCGCGAGAGGATCTGGATGACCCGGCGGATCTCCGCGTCGCGGCCGATCACCGGGTCCAGGGCGCCGCTGCGGGCCGTGGCGACCAGGTCCCGGCCGTATTTGTCGAGCGCCTCGTACGAGCTCTCGGGATTGTCGCTGGTGACCCGCTGACTGCCGCGGACCTGGGCGAGCGTCTCGAGCACCCGGGCGCGGGTGACCCCGAGCTCGCCGAGCAGCCGCCCGGCCGGATTGCGGCTACCGCTGTCGCACATCGCCAGGAGCAGGTGTTCGACCGAAATGTATTCGTCCTTCAGCCGTTCCGCCTCGCGCCCCGCGGCGACCAGGACCTCGTTCAGCGCTCGCGAGGTGTGCACCGGCGCGGACCCGCCGGTGCCGGACACCTTCGGCTGCCGCGCGATCGCCTCGGCCACCCGGCGCCGCAGGGTGGCGACGTCGACATCGGCCCGGTCGAGCAGCCGGCCCACCAGGCCGTCGGGCTGGTCGAGCAGTGCCAGCAGCAGATGATCGGCACCGACCTCGGTGTTGTGGTTCTCCAGCGCCAGCGCCTGCGCGTCGCGCAGGGCCTCCTGCGACTTCTCGGTCAAATTGGTGGGCGCCATCAGGTGTTCCTCTCCGATCCCGCATGCCGGTGAGCGAGTAGGTGTTCCAGCGCGTCGATGCGCGCGATCAGGTCCGCCGCGAGCAGGGCCCCGGCGTAGTTCAGGCCCAGATCGATCCGGAGCCGCTGGATCCGCGCGAGCCGGGCGGCGGAATCGCGGCGGAACAGCGGCCGTTCGGGACTCCCGGCGGGGTCGAGCGCGCCGAGGGCGACGAGCCGGCGCACGAGTTCGGGATGTAGACCCGACTCCACCGCGACGACGTCGAGGGTCACCAGCGGGGTGCCGTCGGCGTCGAGGCGCTGCACGGCGACCAGTGCCCGGGTCCGGGGTGCTGTCATGCCGATTCCTCCCGCGGATCGAAGTGCGTGGCCGCGAGCTTCTGGTACAGCTCGCGCTGCTCGTCGTCGAGATGCTTGGGCACGGCGATCTGGATGTGGGCGAACAGGTTTCCGGATTCGCCGCGGGTGTTCGGCATGCCCTGGCCGCGCAGGCGCAGCGTCCGCCCGCTCGACGAGCCGGCCGGGACCCGGACCTTCACCGTCCCGGTCAGCGTGGGCACCGGCACGCTCGCGCCCAGCGCCGCCTCCGACGGCGAGACGAGCACATCCACGTGCAGGTCGTCGCCCTCGCGGCGCAGCCGGGGATGCGGTGCGATGCGGGCCCGCAGGAACAGGTCACCGGCCGGGCCGCCGTCGTGGCCCGGCCCGCCCTCACCGGCCAGCCGGATGCGCTGGCCGTCCCGGACGCCCGGGGGTATCCGGACGTCGTAGTCGCGCCCGTCCGCGAAACTCAGGTGTTTGTGTCCGCCGGCGGCGGCCTCCGCGAGCGTGAGGTCGAGATCGGCCTCGTGGTCTGCGCCGCGCATCGGATAACTCGCCGAGCCCTGCGGGCCGCGCGCCCGCGCGCCGCCACGACCGGCCCCGAACAGCTGCTCGAAGAAATCGCTGAAGTCGGCGCCGCCGCCGAAGTGGACGTCCCCGGCGTATCCCCCGCCGAAGCCGGGATCACTGGAAACATCCTGTCCCGCACGCCAATCGGCGCCGAGCCGGTCGTATTGCGCTCGCTTGTCCGGATCGCGCAGTACTTCGTACGCCTCCGAGATCCGCTTGAACCGGTCCTCCGCTTCGGGATCCTTGTTCACGTCCGGGTGGTGCTTGCGCGCCAGGCTGCGGTACGCGCGGCGGATGTCGTCCTCGGTGGCGTCCCGGGCGACGCCGAGCGTCTCGTAATAGTCCTGGTAGCCGACGGGCATCAGCCACCGTCCGTCTTCCGCCTGCCGACGACCACCTGCGCCGGCCGGATGATCTCGCCGTCCCGGTTCGTGTAGCCCGAGCGCGCGACCTCCGCGATCAGCTGGTCGGCGGCATCATCGACCGGGACCACCGCGATCGCCTCGTGCCGTTGCGGATCGAACCGGGTGCCGGCGGCATCGATGCGGGCGACGCCGTTGCGAGCGAGGATGGCGTTCATCTGCTCGAGCACCGCGCTCAGTCCGGGATCGCCCGGCTCCATCTGCAGGGCGCGCTCGACGCTGTCGACCGCGTCGAGCCATTCGTGCAGCATCCGGTTCCGGGCGGCGGCCGCCTGCCGCTCGGCCTCGCGTTCGGTGCGCTTGCGGTAGTTGTCCAGGTCGGCGAGGGCGCGCCGGTAGCGGTCCTGGGTCGTGGCCAGCTCGTCCCGCAGCGCCGCGATCTCGTCGGCCGTCGGGGCAGCCTCGGCGTGCTCACCCGTGTCGGTCGACTCGGCGGCGGTCTCCTCGGCGTTCATTCGCGGGTGAAGTCGGCGTCGACGACGTCGTCGTCGCTACCCTGCGTACCGCCCGCCGACGGCCCGCTCCCCGCGCCCGCCGCCGCCGACTGCGCCGCGGCGGCCGTGGTCGGCAGCGTGTGCACGATCTGCTGCAGATCGGCGATCAGCGGACGCACCCGGTCGAGCCCGGCCTTGTCGTCCACGGCCGACTTCGCGTCCGCGACCAGCTGCTCGGCACGGGCCTTCTCGTTCACCGGCACCGAATCCCGATACTGCGTCAGCAGCTGTTCCACCTGATAGGCCATGCCGTCGAGCTGGTTGCGCGCGTCGACTTCGTCCCGGCGCGTCTTGTCCTCCGCCGCGTGTTCCTTCGCCTCGGCGACCATCCGATCGATGTCCTCGGCTATCAGGTTCGCCGACTCGGTGATCTCGACCTTCTGCTCGAGGCCCGTGTCCTTGTCCTTGGCGGAGACATTGAGAATGCCGTTGGCGTCGGTGTCGAAGGTGACCTCGATGTGCGGCGCGCCACGCGGAGCCGGGCGGATGCCCTCGAGGCGGAACCGCGCCAGCTGGCGATTGTCGGCCGCCAGCTCGCGCTCGCCCTGCAGGACCACCACGTCGACACTGGTCTGGTTGTCCTCGGCGGTGGAGAACACCTCGCTGCGGCGAGCCGGGATGGTGGTGTTGCGCTCGATGACCTTCGTCATCACCCCGCCCATCGTCTCGAGGCCCAGGGACAGCGGCGTCACGTCGAGCAGGACGACATTCTCCACGTCACCCTTGAGCACACCGGCCTGCAGGGCGGCGCCGATCGCGACCACCTCGTCCGGGTTGACCGACATGTTCGGTTCCTTGCCGTCGGTAAGCCGGCGCACCAGCTCCTGGACGGCCGGAATGCGGGTCGAACCGCCGACCAGGATCACCTCGTCGATGTCGTGAGCGGTCAGCTTGGCATCGGCCAGGGCCTGCTGGACGGGCTTGCGGGTGCGCTCGACCAGCGACTCCGTCAACTGGTCGAACTTCACCCGCGAGAGGGTCAGGTTCAGGTGCTTGGGACCGGACGCGTCGGCGGTGATGAAGGGGAGATTGATCGTCGTGGTGGTGGTCGTGGACAGTTCCACCTTTGCCTTCTCCGCGGCCTCGTACAGGCGTTGCAGGGCCTGCGCGTCCTTGCGCAGGTCGATCCCCTGGTCCTTCTGGAACTCCTCGGCGGCCCAGTCGACGACGCGCTTGTCGAAATCGTCGCCGCCCAGGTGACCGTCGCCGCTGGTCGAGCGGACCTCCACGACGCCGTCGCCGACATCGAGAATCGAGACATCGAAGGTGCCGCCGCCGAGGTCGTAGACCAGCACGGTCTCCGCGCCCTTCTTCTCCAGGCCGTAGGCGAGTGCGGCCGCGGTGGGCTCGTTGACCACCCGTAGTACCTCGAGCCCGGCGATCTTCCCGGCGTCCTTGGTCGCGTGCCGCTGTGCGTCGTTGAAGTAGGCCGGGACGGTGATGACCGCCTCGGTGATCTTCTCGCCGAGCACCTTGCTCGCGTCGTCCACAAGCTTGCGCAGCACCTGCGCCGAAATCTCCTCGGGTGCGTACTTGCGCCCACGGACGTCGAACCGGACCGCGTCGTTGGGTCCCTTGTCGACCTTGTAGGACACGATCTTCGACTCGTCGTCGACCTCGTCCCATTTGCGACCGATGAATCGTTTCGCGGAATAGATCGTCGCGTCCGGATTCATGATCGCCTGACGCCGGGCCACCTGACCGACCAGGCGCTGACCGTCATCGGTGAAGGCGACCACGGACGGCGTGGTGCGCCCGCCCTCGGCATTCGCGAGGATCTCCACGCGCCCGCCTTCCATGGTCGCTGCGACCGCCGAGTTGGTGGTGCCCAGATCGATGCCGACTGCTTTAGCCATTCGATTCCTCAATCCGCCGATCGAAGGGAACCGCCGTCCGTGGGCGGACAACGGTGCGCGGAGCACGGGCAACGCTACGCACGCGCGAAACGTCCCGGGGCGGTCCGGAAATGGTCTTGTTCGCGTGGTCAACGACTTCGGTAGGCGCGGACAAATAGCGCGCGGGTCACAGTGTTTCGACGCGGCGGGATAATGCGATATCCGTATTCGGATCGGAGTTGTTGAGCCGCAACGCGTACACCGCGGCCATGAGTTCAGCCGCGTCGCACGGGTCCGACAAGTGCCGGCCGGTCAGATCCTGCAACCGCCGCAGCCGGTACCGCACGGTGTTGGCGTGGCAGTACAGCAACTGGGCAGCGTTCTCCGCGGACCCCAGGTTGCTCAGGTAGACCCACAGGGTCTCGATCAGCATCGCGCGATCCTCGGCGGGCAGCGCCAGGACCGGGCCGAGCACCCGGCTCGCCAGGCGCAGGCCCTCCCCCGGCGCGCAGACCACCAACGCCGCCAGGGGACTCGAACTGAAGACGTGCACCCCCGGTTCCCTCGCCGGGATCGTCTGCAGCGCCGCCTGTGCCAGCAGTAACGCGCGCGGCGTCTCGGACAGGTTGTCGAACAGCGGGCTGATCCCGGCCCGGGCTCCCGTCGTCGACGTCACGACCCGCACGACGGTGTCGACCGCATCGTCCCGCAGCGCGACCAACCCCAGTTGCTGCGCCGGCGTCAGCCGCCAGGCCGAGACGATCCCCGCGGCCGCGAGCTTCTCCTCCACGTCGGGCAGGCTCTCCTCGGCCACGCGCGGGGTGTCCGCGACCACGACGACGTGGTGTGCCCCGCGGGGAAACCCCAGCAGCGCCGCGGCCTCCCACGGCCCCGCCTCCGGCGTGGGGTGACCGGTCAGCAGCGCCTCGAGCAGCGCGGAGCGGCGCCGCTGCGGGGAGATGCGGACCCCGGCGCCGGCCTCCCGGTACGCCTCGGTCATGGCGTCGGCGTGACGATCGGCGAACTGCAGGATCGTCGTCGCGGCGGCCAGCAGCTTCTCGCAGGTCTGCACCGAACGCGAACGTTCGCGGTCCAGAATGGCTCGCCACAGCGCCACGAACGCGGCCCGGTACACCTTCAGGACCTCGGGCAGCGGAGCCCCCTCCCGGGCACAGCGCGCCGCGGTCCGCCGCGCGTCCTCGAGGTCGATCCCGCGCCCCAGCCGATCGTCGATCGCCGCGACCGCCAGCTGCAGGCTGTGTTCCACCGAGGCACGCAGCTCGCCCGGCAAGACCGTCCCGGCGGCCGGATAGCAGCCGATCTGCTCGATAACCTCGTGCACCACACCGTCGGCCGCCGCCATCGGATTCGGCGCGGTCCGCGCATCGTGGCCGGAATATTCCTCGAGAGTCAACCCGCTTTCTCCGTCCATCGCCATCGCCTGGCACCGCGAATATCGACTCTGCTTCGAATGGGTCGTGACCCGGCCCCCTGTACGCGCTGTGCGGAATCACGCCGGCGCCACTGCCGACGCCGGGGTACCGGCTTCGGATTCTTCGATACCAGTATTCGGCGATGCCGCGCCGCTGTCCAAGACCTGTCGGCTACCGCCTGATAGGCGCGACCGATCGGGCGATATTCGCCGTGGTGATTATTCGGGCTGATCGGACGGGGGCCGGCGACGGGCCGCGATCGGACCTACCTCTCACCCTTCGGGTTCTCCTATGATCAAGAGCGCGGCACGCGGCGCCGATCAATGGCATGCTCGACCCGTATCACCCGATCCGCACCCCGCTGGGCCCTGCGATTCACATGCCGCCCCAGCCACACAGTCCGACGGCGCGTATCAGCCGGCCACCGCAGGACAATTGTGGAAAGGCCATCGCACCCATGATGCATTGGCACCGACACGAACACACCGAACCCGCCGCCGGGCAGGCTCCGGAACGGGACAGCGCGCAAATCGAGATCCTGCGGGTGTTCGCCGGGGAAGACGGGCAGGGCGGCATCCCGATCGGCCTGATCCGCCGCCGCGACGTGACGCAGACCGATCCCACGGCCCTGGTCGCTCGCTGCGGGGTCGACTGCCTGGTGATCTTCGACGATCCACGGGACGGTTCGGCAACGGCGGAGTTGTTCGCCGCCGACGGACCGCTCGACCGCAGCTCCGCCGGTTGCCTGGCCCTGGGATGGTGGCTCACGACGTCGCACACCCCGGTCACCGCGATCTTGGTCGCGGGCACGGAATTCACCGTCGCACAGTCCGCGCACTTCGGCTGGGTGAGCACGGATCCCGCCGCGGGCCGCGACCCCGTACTCCATCGGATCGACGACGTCGAGCTGATCGAGAAGGTGACCGCGGACGAGCTGCCGGAGCGGACCGAGTGCGTATGGGCGTACTCCGCCGAAAAGTCGGACACGCTCCTGGAAATCAAACGAATGACACCGGAATCGGAATTGATCGCGGCCGCCTCGACCGCGCTGACCGCACGGCTCGGGCACGGGACGACCCTCGTGGACACGGCCGGTATCCACGTCGTCACCAGCATCGACGCGCAAGGACGAATACTGCTCGGCGGCTGGGTGAGTGAGGATCGCGTCGTCGTTCTCTGACACCGACCTCCCGCGCCGCGGCGCACGATCCGAGCACCCGATCGGCCGGTACGAGAAAGGAATCGACGATGCCGAATCTGATCACCTCCATCGAGGGACTCGACGTGCTGGACCGGGTCGGCGGCCCGATCGCGGCGGCGGTGCGCAAGGCCGTGCGCTCCGACGCGGCGCAGAGTGCGCTGGCGGGCACCTGGCTCGGACACAAGTTGCACCCGGTGTTAACCGATGTGCCGATCGGCGCCTGGTCTATGGCATGCCTGCTCGATGCCTCCGCCGGTCCGGCCGGCGCGCGCGAGGCCCGCAGACTGGTCGGCATCGGCATTCTCGCCGCGGTGCCCACGGCGATGACGGGGGCCAACGACTGGTCGCTCGGCTACGGCCCCGAGCAGCGGCTCGGGCTCGTGCACGGCCTCGCCAACGCGGCCGGCACCACCTGCCAGGCGGTGTCGTGGATCGCACGGCGGCGCGGGCGGCGCGGGCGCGGGATCGCGCTCAGCGCGCTCGGGGTGGGGTTCACGCTCGGCGCGGCCTATCTGGGCGGGCACCTCACCCTCGTCCGTGGAGTCGGCGTCGACCACACCGCGTTCGAGCCGACGGTATCCGAATGGACCGACGTCGCCGCGGAATCCGATGTCCGAGAAGGTGGTCCGCTGCGGGTGAGCGCCGCCGGCATCCCGGTCGTGCTCGTGCGACGCGGCCCGGACATCCACGGATTGTCGGCGACCTGCGTGCACGCGGGCGGCCCGCTCGACCAGGGCAAGCTGGTCGGCGACGACTGCATTGCCTGCCCGTGGCACGAGAGCGTCTTCCGGCTCGCCGACGGCCACGCCGTGCGCGGTCCCGCCGCCGAAGCGCAGCCGCGGTGGGCGGTGCGGGTGGACGCGGGACGGGTGCTCGTTCGCTCGGGCAGCGCCCGCTAGCACCGAGCTCATGCCGGAGCACACCACACCACCGCTGCAAGCACTTCCTGTCCTCGCACTTCGTCGAAGGGAACTGTGATGGCCATCGATTTCACCAACCGGTCGGGTGCGGATGCCGGGCCCAGCGGCGCGAAGGATGGGCGGGCGGTGCCGAGTTTCCACCCCTACGACCATCCCGCGGCCGGGTGGGGCGCGGCCAAGTCGGTCACCGAGTTCATGATCGGCCAGGAGAAAGAGCCGATCCTCGGTCCACTGGCCATCGTCAAGATGAATCACGAGAACGACGGGTTCGACTGCCCCGGGTGCGCCTGGCCCGACTCGATCAAGGGCATCCATCTGGACATCTGCGAGAACGGGATCAAGCACGTCACCTGGGAGATGACCCACAAGCGCGTCGGCGCCGAGTTCTTCGCCGCGCACACCGTCACCGAGCTGTCGGGCTGGAGCGATCACGATCTCGAGGACCAGGGGCGGCTCACCGAGCCGATGACCTACGACCCGGACACCGACACCTACGTGCCGATCGGCTGGTCCACGGCATTCGAGCTCGTCGGCCGGGCGCTGCGCGAGCTCGACGACCCGAACCGGGCGGCGTTCTACACCTCGGGCCGGCTCGGCAACGAGGCCACCTTCCTGTACCAGCTGCTCGCCCGCGAACTGGGCACCAACAATCTGCCCGACTGCTCCAACATGTGTCACGAGGCCAGCGGCCGCGCGCTGCAGGCCGCGATCGGCAGCGGCAAGGGCACGTGCGACCTCGAGGATTGGGAGAGCACGGACGCGCTGTTCATCATGGGCGTCAACGCCGCCTCCAACGCCCCGCGCATGCTGACCGCATTGGCCGAGGCCGACCGGCGGGGCGCGCAGATAGTGCACATCAACCCGCTGATCGAGGCGGGTTCGCGCCGCACCATCATCCCGCACGAATTCGCCCGGATGGCGACCTTCCGATCCACGCCGGTCGGCACCCTGAACCTGCAGACCCGCATCGGCGGCGACCTCGCGGTCCTGCGCGGCATCGCCAAGGCCGTGCTCGAGGAGTCCCGCACCGACCCCAAGGCGCTGGACCACGCGTTCATCGAGCGCTACACCACCGGCTTCGAGGCCTACCGCGCGAAGGTCGAGGCCACGCCGTGGGCGCAGATCGAGCAGCAGTCCGCGCTGAGCGAGGCACAGCTGCGCAAGGCGGCGCGCATCTACTGCGACGCCGACCGATCGATCATCAGCTGGTGCCTGGGCATCACACAGCACGAGCACGGCGTCGACACCGTCCGCGAGATCGTGAATCTGCTGCTGTTGCGCGGCAATCTGGGCCGCGAGGGCGCCGGGCCGTCCCCAGTTCGCGGGCACAGCAACGTCCAGGGCAACCGCACCTGCGGCATCGACCACCGCCCGACCGCGGCCTTCCTGGACCGGCTCGCCGCGGTGTGCGGGATCGATCCGCCCCGCGCGCACGGGCTCGACACCGTGGCCACCATCGAGGCCATGCACGCCGGCGACGTGCGGGTCTTCGTCGGCATGGGCGGCAACTTTGCCCTCGCGGCCCCCGACACCGCCTACACCTTCGACGCACTGCGGCGGTGCGAACTGACCGTCCAGGTCAGCACCAAACTCAACCGCAGCCACCTGGTGCACGGCGCCCGTGCGCTGATCCTGCCCTGCCTGGGCCGCACCGAGCGCGACGAGCAGCGCGGCGGCCTGCAGCAAACCTCGGTCGAGGATTCGATGGCGATGGTGCACCTGTCCAAGGGCATGAAATCCCCTGCCTCACACCACCTTCGGTCCGAGCCCGCCATCGTCGCCGGTATTGCCAAAGCCGCTCTGCCGCACAGCAATACACCCTGGGACCGTTACGTCGAGGACTACGATCGGATCCGCGACACCATGGCCGAAGTCCTCGACGGCTTCGAGGATTTCAACCGCCGCGTGCGCCTGCCGCTCGGCTTCCGGATCAAACAGCCCGCCCGCGAACTGATCTTCCTCACCCCGTCCGGCAGGGCCGAATTCTCCGACGCCGACCTGCCGGATCTCACCACCGCACCGGGCACGCTGACCCTGGCCACCATGCGCTCCCACGACCAGTGGAACACCACCATCTATTCCGACAACGACCGCTACCGCGGCGTGAAAAACCTTCGCACCCTGGTGTTCATGAACGAGCACGACATGCGCGAGCGCGGCTTGGAGCTGTTCGACGAGGTCGACATCACCAGCATCGCCCGTGACGGCAGCCGCCGATCGGTGCAGCGCTACAAGGCAATTCCCTACGACATCCCGCGCGGCTGTGCCGCCGGGTACATGCCCGAACTCAATGTGCTGTGCGCGATCGGCGATTACAGCACCCAGAGCGACCAGCCGATCATGAAGAACCTGAAAGTCACCATCGAGCGCTCCCACTGACACCGCCGCCCACTTTCCCGCTCGAGGAGCGACATGAACGAAACCATTACCGCGAAAACGATCGGAAACCCACGAGGAATCGACGACAACCCTTGGGCGTCCGGGCATCCCGCCGACGGCGAACGCGTCGCGATCTTCGCCTTCGAGGTGACGGGCGTCGACAACACCGCCACCGATCTCCGCACCTACCACGTGACCCCGCCCGACCGGGCGTCCGAGGGCACGATCGTCCCGGAGCACCGCACCCCCGAGGGCGTCACCGTCACCTGGCTCGGCTGCGGAACCGGCACGGTCGTCCGCGCGGCCACGCATCTCGATATCGAAGCGGCCATGATGGATCCGGACAACTCCGCGGAGACGATGTTCCAATGCCGGGTCCGGCCGGACAATCCCCAACTCACCCACTGAGCGCGCACCACCGGCCCGACCGCGAATCCTCGGAGAGCCGACCGATCCTTGGCACAATGGGCCAGGTGCGAACCCAGACAGGTGGTGTAAACCTCTGGCGTGCGGCGGTCACGGCGGTGGTCTCGGTGTCGGTCCTGATCGGCGCGTCCGAATGGCTGCATTGGCGGGCGTCGCGGCGGTTTCCGTGCCCGATCCCCGGCCCCTTGCCCCCCGGCGGCACGCATGCCGTTGTCGTGCTGGGGTATCCGGCCAAGGCCGACGGCAGTCCGCATCCCCTGCAGACGTGGCGCTGCCGGATCGCGGAACGGTCGATGCCCCCCGGCACATCGGTGATCTTCACCGGCGGCCCGGTGAGTAACCAATGGGCCGAGGCCGAGGTGATGGCCGCTTACGCGCGGGATGTACTCGGCATACCCGCCGCGGCCATCCGAACCGAAACCGAGTCCGAAAGCACCTGGCAGAACATCGAATTCACGATCCCGATGATCGAACACGCGGACCGTATATCGATTGTGTCCTCCCCCATGCACGCCGCCCGCGCCCGCCGCTACCTCTACCTGCAGCGTCCCGACCTGGCTGCGCGGCTGACCCCGGCCGACGACTATCGCTTTCTCGATGCGTGGTGGTTGAAACTGCCTACGGCCGCATATGAAACCAGCGCGATCGTGCGGCGCAGGGTGGGCCACGCGGTGGTGCGGATCCTGGGCCGGTAGCGTCGCACCGGCTTTCGCCGGGCTCGGCCCTGCACTCGTTGCGCGACAAGAGAGTTGGCCCCGATTTCAAGGGTCGCCATGATCGTGGGCAGCGCAATCTAGGTCTGCCGCTCGTCGCGGACGACGCGCGAGCATGAGATCACAGTGCCGAGCCCCCGGCGTCGACCGGTGCAGCGGGGTGCGGCACACAGACTGTGTCCCACTGCGGGGAGTGATTGCAATGAATAAGCATGAGCCCTGGTTCGGAGATCCGTCCGTGTCGCGGAAGGTCACGATGAACCTCGATACATTCCCAATTCGTACGACAACAAAAGGGGTGCAACGGCGAACCCCTGGGGTAATACCGACGGCATCGGCGACAAGGGCATAAGACCCGATGAAACCAAACTCGAACTCCCCTGGGACCAGGATCCGACAATTCGGCCGGATCAGCGAGACGGCCGTGGCGTGCACCCCGACGAGGCTGCCGACAGTTACGACTGGGAGATCTTGCAAAAACTCGGGGAGCAGATTCCGACCTGCACCGCTCCCATCGAGAATACCGCACGCGCTTGGCACTGGGCCGCCAATGAGCTAAACGTCATCACGGGCTATACCACAGCCAAGATACTCGGCATGATGAGCGACGGCTGGCAAGGGAAAACAAAGCAGACAGTGACCGCGGCGATGAACCAGTATCGTACCGAGTCAAAGCAGCTCGTCGCGGATATGGGAAACGTCGCCGACAATCTGCGGAACAACGTGAAATTAACGCTCGAGAACACCCACTATTGGATGCCCCCCTACGACATGGCGAAACCCAGCGACTCGGCGACGTACCAGAGGGACCTGAAGATCCTGAACGGCGCGCGCTGGGCGATGGGTGCGATCTACAACCCAGGCTTCGTCGACGCCGCGAACGCTATGCCACGGCTGGCCCCACCGAAGGGACTCGCCAACCCCGCACACAACCCACCTCCTCCACCGCCTCCGCCACCGCCGGCCAACCCCACTCCGGCTCCGGCGACGCCGGGGGCGAATACCCCCACACCGGGCACCAAATCACCGAACGGCCCCGGAGCCTCGAAGCGCTCGTTGCAGGACAGAGCCCCGAATCCGAATGTGCCACCACCAGGGCAGAATTCCGGACAGGACGGCCTGCAACAGGCCGCACAGGCACTCCAGCAGGCGGCCGGTGCAGGGCAGCAGGCGCTCGGTAGTGCGCAGCAACAGGCCCAGCAGAAAACCGCCGAGGATGCCGCCAAGGCCGCGGCCGCCGACGCCGCCCTCGCCTCGGGACTGCCCGGACTCGCCGGGATGGGCGGGGCGGGCAGCCTGGGCGGAACCGCAGGAGCCCTGGGCAAGGCGGCCCAGCTCGAATCGGACGCTCTCCAGGCATCCAGGCTGTTTCCCCGAGCCGGCGCTGCCGCCGCGGAAGAGGCTGCCGCGGAGGAGAGTTCACTTGCTCGCGCCGGTCTGGCGCAGAACTCCGGCGTGGGATCGCCAGGTGCGGCGGGCGCGCGCGGCAACCAGGACAGGGAGAAGGAACGCAAGTCGGCGGTGTATCTCGAGTCGACGAAGCATCTCGCCGAGGCTCTCGGCCAGCCCGTCATCGGATCGGTGCCGGTGATCAAAGAATGAGCGCTCACTGGACTCTGACCGATCAGGAATTCGTCGCGCTGTGGCGCGAGTCCAACGACGACGCGCTGCCCGTTCCGCTGGTCTACACCAGCAGGACGATGTTCGAGCACGACCATCGGCGCGAACTCCGGTCGGCACGCGACCGGATACGGTCCGCGCACGGCTCGGCGATGGACGTGATATTCGAGACGATCAACCAGCCGGACCTGCGCATCGCCACATACGGTTGCGTGAACGCCCCGGCGGACGACCCCGAGAACTGGCTGCGGCTGCTGGGCGTGCGGCGCGGCGACAACGGGTATCTCATTAGCCAGATGCCGGGCGAAACACTCTGGCACAGTGGCGGTTTCACTATCACACCGTGTGAGGCGGTGCGACTGGCCGATGTCGTCGCCGCCGAACTGCCCAAATGTCCGAGGGGCGGCGGCGGTAACCTCGAACTCCCTACGCCCACACCGGATCACGCGACAGAACCCGATATAGACTACTCCTACGGACGCTCTCGGATCGACTTCAATCAGCTGGAGGACTCCCCCACCCGCCGCGCGCAGGAATTCCTCGCCGCGCCGGCGCATTCGACGGGGATCATCGAAATCGAGCAGGGCGCATCGGCTTTCGGTCCGCAGGGCATCACGCGCCGTCGGCTGGAGTGGCGGGACCTCGAGGACGACGGCCGCTACATCATCGACGGGCAACACCCCCCGATCGCCACCGCCGCGGACGCCACCCGCGTCAAGGACCTGATCAACGTCGAGATCGCCGTGGTGATCCACGCGATCAGGGACGAACGCGGCCGGCGGGGCTAGACGATCGCGATGGCGCGTCCGGGATGGCGGCGAAGCCGCTCGGCCACCTGATCGGCGACGTCACCGTCGCTCACCCGCGCCGGATCATCCTGCACCACAGGATGATTCAGTGCATCGAGACTGTCCGACACGTAGTCCGGGAGCCGATCCTCGGACTGCTTGGCCAGGTCGGCGAGGGTGCTTACGCCGGTCAGTACCAACAGCGATTCCAGCCCCACGCAGCGGGCGCCGTCGATATCGGTGTCGAGGCGATCGCCGACGACCAGGGCCGCACGGGTCCCCGCCCGCGTCAGCGCATCCTCGAGCAGCGGCGCGTACGGCTTGCCCGCGACGATCGGCTCGATCTCGGTGGCGGCGCGCACCGCGGCGACCATCGACCCATTGCCGGGGGCCAAGCCCCGCTCGGTCGGCAACGTCGCGTCGGTGTTGGCGGCGACCCACAACGCACCGGCGCGGATCGCGTAGGCGGCCTCAGCCAGATCCGGCCAGGCGGTCTGCGGCGAATGGCCCTGCACCACCGCGGCGGGCGCGGCCGTATCCCACCGGCGCACCGGAACCAACCCTGCCCGCTCGATCTCCCCGGCCAGATCGTCGGTTCCGACGACCAGCACCGTCGCCCCCGGAGCCAGCCGATCCGCCAGCACATGGGCCGCGGCCTGCGCGCTGGTCACCACCTCGTCCTCCGCAGCCGCGAACCCTAGGTCGGCCAGGTGCGCGGCCACCGCGGCCGCCGAGCGACTCGCATTATTAGTCACATACCGCAGCGCCTGCGCACCCTCGCCCGCCGACAATGCCTGGGGCGCACCGGAAATCACCGCATTCCCGCGGTACAGGGTGCCGTCCAGATCCAGCAGCAACGCTTCGAACCGATCCCGGAGCCTCACAGCACCCGCACCACCTTCTGCCTCCGCCGGGCGAGGCCGCCCGGACAGGCCGAGCCTACTGGGTGCGGATTCGAGGTCCTGCACCCGTAACCACCGTCCGCAGGCCGTGGAATATTCGAAGTTGGCGCTCGGTTCCGGCTCATATGAAGATTGGCATCAACACCTTTCTGACCGACGAGGGAATTTCCGGTCCCGTGCTGGGGCGCGCGCTCGAGGAGCGCGGATTCGAATCGCTGTTCGTCGCCGAGCACTCGCACATTCCGGTGAGCCGCAAGACTCCGTACCCCGGCGGCGGCGATCTCCCCCGCATGTATTACCGCGCATACGACCCGTTCGTGGCCCTCGCCGCGATCGCGTCGGTCACCGACCGGCTGATCCTCGGCACCGGCGTCACCCTGCTCATCCAGCGCGACGTGATCCACACCGCCAACGAGGTCGCCACCCTGGACCGAGTGTCCAATGGTCGCGTCGTCTTCGGCGTCGGCGTCGGCTGGAACCGGGAGGAGATGGAGAACCACGGCACCGATCCGCGCACCCGCGGCGCGCTGGTCGACGAGCAGCTCGCCGCCCTGCGCGCGATCTGGACCCAGGACGAGGCCGAATTCCACGGCAAATTCATCGATTTCGATCCGATCTACGCCTGGCCCAAGCCGATCCAGAGCCCCCATCCGCCCATCTTCCTCGGCGGCGGCCCGTCGGCGGCCGAGCGGGCGATCAAGCATGGCATCGGCTGGATCCCCCTGAGTGTGGCCGATCCGTCCGCGATCGCGGACCAGCTCGCCGGATTCCGCGATTCCGGCCTCCCCGTCAACGCCATCACGACCGGCACCCCGAACCCGGCCGTCCTGGACGCCTACGCCGAAGCAGGCGTGGAACGCGTAACCCTCACCCTGGACACGATCCCCGAGGCCGAAAGCCTCCGGGAGCTGGACGCATTGGCGACGTTCGTCGACAAGTACGCGGGCTGATCCACCGGTCCGACCCTCGCGCTCCCTCGCCGGGCAGACTGTCCCCGTCCTTCTCCGCAGGGGCACCCCGACAGCCTGCCGGGCGACGACACACACCAGGCCACGGCCTGCCAGCTGTGATGCCGGCTATCGGCGACGGCGGCCGGACCTAACCGGTGGCCACCCGAGACCGGCAGTAGGTGACGACCAGATCCCCGTACTCTGTAGCGCCGTGTGCCGCAAAGGACGCCTGGGCCCGATCGCACGCATCGTCCAGCTGCGGGCTCGGTCCCTGAGCCGACAGCAGCACGGCTATCGCCTCCCACCGGCCCGGGCCGTCTCCCGGCTGAGCCAGCAGCTCTTCCAGGTATCGCCCCGGTTGCAGCAGTCGTAGCGCGCGCCGCGCATAGGTATGCACCCGCGACGGCAACTCCGCCCGGACGAGATTGACATCGGCCTGCAGCGCATGCCGCTCCGGCTGCTGCGCCGGATCGATCCCGATGGACCACAGCCTCATCGCCTCAGCGGGCAAGCCTTGATGATCCAGTAGTCGCGGCCCCTCGGCCCGCTCTAGCGGAGTCGGCGGACGATCGAATCTCGCGTCCCGCCAGTTCGAGAACTCCCACCACTCAACCGGTGTGACGCTAAACCCCAGCCCGAAGCTGACCGACTGCTGACCACCACTCCAGGTACTACTCGCCCGGCTGCGACAAACCGACGCAACACCGGACGGCTCAACCCGCACCCACGAATTCCCAGAACCGTCGAACCCATACTGCCGTAGCAGCTTCCCTATCTCCCGCTCCACACGGCGCACCGCCGACTCCGGACTGACCATGCGGTCAGAGTAGCGAGCCACCCCGACAAGTCAGCCCGACGCACCTCCCCCGTCCTCCACACGCCGAGCGGCCCCTCGGCGCCACTCGCTCTCGAGACACCGAACCGCAGGGCGCGGCGCTGCTCGCCCTCGCTACACCGGCCGCCGTAGCCCCAGAGGCTATTCGCCATCGGTCTCGGGCGGCTTGGAGGTGGTTTCGGCGGCGTTCGCGTCGGTTTCCTCGCGGCCGACGCCACCGGGGATCGGCTCGTCGTCTCGGCCTACACCACCCGGGACGATCTCGCCCTCGTCGAGGTCATCGGTGTATTCTCCGGCGGCCAGCTCGTCGGCGCGCTCCTCGGCGTCGGTGTCGCCGTCGACGTCGGCCGCGGCCGCGTTGAGGAACCACGTCAGGGCCTCGTCGGCGCGGTCGGCGGCCAGCAGTGCCTCCGCATAGGCGTAGAACAGGCGCGCGGAGGCGGGGCCGACTCGCGCCGGATCCAGCTCCGGAGTCTGCAGGGTCACGACCGCCTGATCGTATTGGCCCAGATCCATCCGGGCGCCCGCGACGACGATGCGCAGCTCGGTGGCCTCGTCGCCGCTGAGCTGGCGTGCCTCGTCGCTACGGCCCAGTTCGATCGCGCGCTCGGGCCGGCCGAGGCCGCGTTCGCAGTCGGCCATCACCGCGAGCAGGCCGTGCCCGCCGGACATCCGGCGCGCGGTACGCAACTCCGAGAGCGCCTCCGCCCACTCCCCCGCGTGATAAGCGATGACGCCCGCGGTCTCGCGAACCACCGCGATCCGGCCGGCCCGCTGCCGCGCCGCGCGGGCGTGCTCGAGCGCCAGCTCGGGATCCTCGTCGAGCAGACGCGCCGCCATCACCAGATGGCGTGCAACGGTTTCGGCGTTGCCCTTGTCCAGGCTGAGCAGGTCGCGCCGTACGCTCGGTTCCAAATCCGTCGGCTGCACGTCGTCCGGAAGCGCCGGCTCCTCGGGACGCGGCGGCCGGCGATCGCCACCGCGGGGTCCACCGGCAAATTGTGCGCCCTCGCCGCCGCGGCGGCGGTCCGGGGCAAAGCCCTCGCGGCTCTCGCCCCCGGGGCCCCTGCCCTCTGACCGGCGATCGGCGTCATCGCGACGAAAACCACGGTCGCGATCGCCTCGGTCGCGGTCGCCGTAGGGGCGGTCGCCACGATCCCGATCGCCATAGGGGCGGTCGCCGCGGTCCCGATCGCCATAGGGACGGTCGCCACGATCCCGGTTGCCATGAGGACGGTCGCCACGATCCCGGTTGCCATGAGGACGGTCGCCACGATCCCGATCCCCATAAGGACGGTCGCCGCGATCGCGATCGCCGTAAGGTCGGCCGCGACGGTCCCGGTCACCGCTGTAGGGGCGATCGGAACCGCGACCGGACTCCGCACGCCCGCGGTCGTCGCCGTAGGGACGCTCGGTACCGCGGCGATCGCCGCGCCCCTGCGCTCGGTCATAATTCGGGCGATCACCTTGACGGGGCGAGTCCCGTCGACTGTCGTCACGCCGGAAACCGCCCGGACGATCCGAGCGCCTCGAATCATCGCGCCCGGCACCGCGGTCGCCCGTTCCGCGCCGGTCGTCACCGCGACCGAAGCCACCGCGGTCATCGCCGCCGGTACGATCCGAATCGCGGCGGAAACCACCACGATCGTCACCGCCGGGCCGACCCTGATCGCGCCGGTCATCACGCCGGAACCCACCCCGGTCGCCCTGCCCCGGGCGGTCCGATCCGCGCCGGAAACCACCGCCGCGATCATCCCGTTCGGAGCCGCCGCGCCGGAAGCCACCGCGATCGTCGCTGCCGGCGCCGCGCCGGAACCCTCCGTCGCGGTCCCCGGATTCACGGCGGTCCTGGCCGCTCCCACGATACGAATCGGTGCGGTCCGAGTTGCCGCGATCAGCGCCCGGTCGATCGGGGTTGGAGCGCCGGAATCCGCCGGATCGGCGTTCCCCACCGCCCTCCGCGTCGCCGCGCGGGCGATCGCGCCCCTCGCGGGGAGGATACGATCGGCCCTCGTTCGGGCGATCGCCGCCGGACCGGTCGTGCGACGACTTGCCGAAGCCGCCCGCACCCTGGCCGGGCCCGCTGCGGCGGAAGGGCTTGCGACCGTCGTTGTGCTCCGACACGGTGGTCCCTTTCTCTGTCCCTGGCTCATACCCGGCCGCGGCGCACGCACCCGCGTGTGGCCTGCGGGCTCTCGCACCCGCCTACCTTCAGATTCAATCACGTGTGGACAATGCGCCGTCCACGAGGCACAGGCTTGTCAAGCCCTGTCAACGCAGAGAAGGGGACCCACGAATGGGTCCCCTTCTCGCAAAGGATGTTCCGGCGGTGTCCTACTCTCCCACACCCTGGCGAGTGCAGTACCATCGGCGCAGGTGGCCTTAGCTTCCGGGTTCGGAATGGGA